>JBQDKK010000003.1:0-310453 GCA_052094845.1 Leucobacter sp.
CCCCCCCCGCGGGGGGGGGGGGGGGGGGCCGCCGCCCCCCCCCCCCACTCTGCGTCTCAGGGAGCTCGTGGCTCGCTAGGGCTTGTGCCCCGGCGCCGCGAAGCGCGGGCTCCTGTCGACGGCCACCACGATGATTCCGGCGAGCGCGAACCCGGCCGCCACGAGAAGCGCGACGCCCGCCGTTGGTAGGCTCTGCCCGGGCTCGCCTGACGCGGCCATGATGCCCGTGAGTACCGGGATCGCGACGGCGGTGCCGAAACGCTGGGCCGTGCCAATGAGGCCGCTCGCGACGCCGGCGTGCTTCGGGGTAACGGATGCGACGGTCGCATTCGTGTTCGGGCCAACGAAGAGGCCCGTGCCCATACCCGTGATGACGAGCGGGGCCGCAAGCAACCAGAGCGTGATCGCGGGCTGCGGCACGAATAGCAGGATCAGCGCGACCGCGGCGAGCCCCACCACAAGGAGGCTCAGGCCGAGCGTGGCCGTGTGCCTCCCGAGCTTCGCCCACAGGCGGCCGTTGCCGAGCGCACCGAGCACTGACCCGAGCGAGTACGGCAGCAGCATGAGGCCTGCCTCGAGCGGGCTGGCGCCCTGACCGCGCATCCACACGAGGCTGAGCACGAGAAACGCGCCAGTGAACGACGCGAAGCCGAAGAACGAGGCGAGCAGCCCGGTGTCAAACGACGCGCTGCGAAACAGGCTCGGCGGTACGAGACCCGAGCGGCCCCGGGCCTCACGGCTCGCGCTCCACCAGAGCAGCAGCCCGATGAGCACGATGCCGGCCGCGGCGCACGCGATGACGAGGCCGATCGCGTCGCGCGCGATCGACAGCGGCACCATGATGAGCCCGAGCCCGGCGATGAGCAAGACAACGCCGAGCCCGTCGAACCCGCCGTGCGCGCTGTTGCCCGGGCGGGGAAGCAGAAAGACGGCGAGGATCGCAGCGAGGAGCCCGATGGGAGCGCCCGCGGCGAGTGTGAGGCGCCACCCGATATCCTCGCCAGCCGCGGCGATGAGGGAGCCACCGACGAGCGGCCCGAGCGCGACGGAGACGGCGAACACGGTGCCCATCACAGCGAACGGCTTCGCGCGCTCGGGGCCAGCGAACCACAGCTGGATGAGCGCCGTGATCGGTGTGATGGCGAGGCCGGCGCCAACGCCCGCGACGGCGCGCGCGACGATGAGCTGAGTGATGTCGGTCGCGAGCCCGCACCACAGGCTCGTCGCGGCGAAGATGAGGGCGCCGGAGATGAAGACCCAGTGATGCCCGATCACATCGCCGAGGCGGCCAGCGGGCACGAGCACGAGGCCGAACCCGAGGGCGTAGACGGTGAGCACGAGTGACAGTGAGGATCCGCTCGCGCCGAGCGCGTGCTGGATCGTCGGCAGCGCAACGTTCGCGCTCGTGATGCTCACCATCGCGAGGAACGCCGCCGTCAAGACGATCGAGAGACCGAGCCACCTGCGCGGTGTGGGGTGCGCCTTCGCCGCTGCGGCCGACGCGAGCGGTGCTGCCGGCGGCGTGGACGGCGCCGCGGCAGGAGAGCCTGCCGGAGCGGTAATTGGCGGTGCCGACGCAGTGGAACTGTTCACTGGTTGCTTCCCTTCGAGGCCGGGAAGAAGCGTTGCGGGTCGCAAGCATCTACCCGACAAAATTGTCGTGTGTTAGATGCCGCGGACGCAGAGCGTAGAAGTAGCTACAAAGACCAGACCACCGGCTGGCGCCTCATTCTTTTTCGGCTGAATCAACATAACACGCTTTGGTCAGGCCTCGCGAACCCTGAGTGAATGCTTCGAGGAATTTTAATGGGGGTAAACCCCCATTAATCTGAGTAGGCCCTTCGTTCGCTCGGGCTACCGCCACAACCAGGAGATCCATGACATCGGCCAACACTACACACCGCCCCCAGATACCGCTCCTGCTCTCGGCCGTGTTTCTCGCCTACCTCGCGCAGATGACGCTGAACCCGATCATTGCGCCGCTCGCCCGCGAGGTGGGGCTCGCGGAGTGGCAGATCGGGGTGACGATCAGTGCCGCCGCCGTGATGGTCGTGGCGACGAGCCAGTTCTGGGGGCGCAGTTCGCAGTCGTGGGGCCGAAAGCCAGTGCTCGTCGCTGCCCTCGCGCTTGCGGCGGCCTCGATGGCCGCGTTTGCGTTCGTCGCAGCCGCCGGGATGCGCGGCGCGCTCACCGGCGGGGCGCTCTTCGCGCTCTTCGTGCTGCTGCGCGGAGTGGGGTTCGGTACGGCGCTCGCCGCGGTTCCTCCCACCGCGCAGGCCTACATTGCCGACGTGACGCCTGACGAGGCCACGCGGGTGAAGGGGCTCGCGGGCGTCGGCGCCGTGCAGGGTATTGCCATGATGGCCGGCGCGGTGCTCGGCGGTGCCCTTGCTGGCTTCGGTCTTCTCACACCGCTTGCCGTGGTGCCGATCCTGCTCGCGATCGGCCTTGCCGTCGTGGCATTCGGGCTGCGTCGCGAGCCGCGGCACGAGCTCATCGTTGACCCGCCCCGCGTTCGCGTCGGCGACGCGCGGGTGTGGCCATTTCTGCTTGCTGGCTTCGGCATGCTCACCTCGCTCGGCTGCGTGCAGGTGATCGCGGGCTTCATCGTGCAAGATCGGCTCGCGCTCGACGCCGCGGCGACCGGGCTCGTCACGGGCGGCTCACTCCTTGCCGCCGGGCTCGGTATGGTGCTCGCGCAAACCGTCGTCGTGCCGCGCACGGGCTGGGCGCCGCCCCGGCTGCTGAGGGTGGGGTCGGCGATCGCTGCCGTAGGCTTCGTGGTGCTCATTCCGAGCGCGGGCCCCGTGCCGCTCGTGGTGGCGATGGCGCTCATCGGCCTGGGGCTTGGCATCGCCATGCCGGGCTACGCCGCGGGACCGTCGCTGCTCATGTCGCGCGAAGAGCAGGGCGGGCTCGCCGGGCTGATCGGGGCGACCAACGGCCTCACCTTTGTCGTCGCGCCAACCGTGAGCACCGCACTGTACGGGGTGTGGGAGCCGCTCCCGGTCATCGTGGGGGCCGCGGTGATGGCGGCGGTGTGGGTCTTCGTAATGGTGCACCCCAGGTTCCGCGGTCTGGCAGCATTGCAGGGGAGAAGTGAGAGTCCGGAGTAAGGAGCGGTATGACTGCAGCGGCTAAGCGGGGCCGACCCCCGCGGCTGACTCGCGAGAGTATCGCGCGCGCGGTGCTTGACGTCGGCTTTGCCGAGCTCACGTTTGTGGCGGTGCGGGCCCGGCTCGACGTTGGCGAATCAACGCTCTATCGGCACGCGCCGGATCGCGATGAGCTCGTGCGCATCGGCCTCGAGCGCGCGCTCGCCGAGACCGTCTGGCCGGCTCTTGACGGGCCGTGGATGCAGATGCTTCGCGCCTATGGGCACGCTGCCTGGCATGCCCTGGCGGCCTACCCGGGGTCGGCAACTGAGGTAGCGCGGGGTATCGTGCCGCCCGCGATGGCCTCGATCTTCAACGGGGTCTGTGCCGCGCTCATGCGCGCTGGCTTCTCGGCCGAACAGGCCGTGCTCGCGGGCGACCTCGTCTTCGATCTTGCGACTGACAACCGGCGCGGGGTCGAGCACTTCGACGCACTCGTGCCGACCGCAGGGCCCGGGCGCGGAAGCATCGGCGAGAGCTGGCCGCTTGAGGGGGAGCGCGCCGCGCTCTCTGCGCAGGTGCACGCCGCGATTACCGCTGACCCGAGCGAGTGGTTTTCAGCGAAGCTAGAGGTCGTGCTTGCGGGGATCGCGGCGACGGTCGCGCCTGCCGGGTAGCGATCGCGATCGCGGCCCAGGCGAGCGCCGCGCCGATGAGCGCCCCAAGCGAGTTCGCGACCCAGTCGTTCGTCGCGCAGCTGCGGCCAAGGGCCGGGATGAGCGCCTGTGTCAGCTCGATCGCTGCCGACGCCGCGCTGCCGCCGATTGCGGCGAGGAGCAGGCGGCGCGCGAGCACCGCGGCAAAGAACACTGGCGGCACGAAGAGCACGAGGTTCGCGAAGGGTTCCACGGCGCGCGGGTGCGGGATAGACCAGTAGGTGGCGCAGCTCACGGTCATCTCGCGCCCGGTCGGCCAGAACACGAGGGCGAGCACCACCGCGACCGCTGCCGCGAGGAGAGCCCAGGTGAGCCTTCGCCGCGGCAACAGCCAGCGCGCGAGGAACAGGCTCGCCGCGATGAAGCACACGAGCAGAGACGGCGTAAGCCATGGATATCCAACGAGGATCGTTGCGAGCAAGTGGGGCCCTTCAAAGCTGTGACGGTGGGATTGCTCCCGAGGTGAAGACGAAAGCCTATGACCCCGCGGCGACAGCCTGGCCCGATGAGCCTTGGAGCCGGGTGTGAATCAGCGGCTCTTGCCCCGCACCGCTTGCTCAATAGCGGCGGCGAGCTCTCGCGGCCTGCTCCACATGGGCCAGTGGCCGGTTGGGAGGTCAACGAATGTGGGGTGCTGGAGGTCGGTCACTTCGGCGAACATGGGGTGGCCGGCCGCGGCGAGCTCGAGGATCTGGTCGCCAGACATGGAGCAGCACACGAACGTGGCGGGGACGGCGCGGCGGGCCGGGTTCGTGAGGCGTGCGCGCTGGCGAATCGCCGGGCCCGGCTGCGGCACGGCTCGAGCCCGGAAGCGATCGAGCGCGTCGGCCGACAGCCCGTCGAGGCTCGCCTGCTGAGCGAGCTCCTCGAACGGTGGCAGGGGGAGTTCCTTGACCTCGGCGGGGAGCTCGGGGGCGAATGCTGAGTCGGGGCCAACGGGCCCAGAATCGACCCAGATCACGCCGGCCACGAGCTCGGGGGCGCGATCGAGCACGAGCGTGACGGGGGCGTTCGCCCCGCTGTGCGCCGCAATGTATACGGGTCGTTCAGCAGAACCGCCCGCGCCCGCGATTTGCGCGAGAATCGCACTCGCCTGGTCGTCAAGGTCGCGGGTCGCGCGGTGGGGGTCGGCGGGATCGAGCCCGGGGAGCGTTAGCGGGAGCGCGCGAACCCGCTCCGCTGGGAGGCTCTGGATCACGTCGTTCCACGCCCAGGAGCCGAGCCAGTGGCCGGCGACGAGGATCAGAGTTGGTGCGGTGTTTCGGTGCGTCATGTTTCCACTCTCGCAGGGGGTAGGGACACCTGTGTGTCACTATTTGTGACATGAATGTGACGACTCGCTGCGGGCAGCCGCCCGCGCTCTCAAACCGGGGCCGAAGATGAAGCGCGCCGAGCGCCTGCACGCGCTCACCGAGATGCTGCGCCGGGGCGGTGCTCGCGGGTACACGGCAGAGCGGATGGCTCGCGAGTTCGAGGTGTCGGTGCGCACCATCAAGCGGGATCTCGCCGCGCTCGAGCGGAGCGGCGCACCGGTCTGGTCGCGGCCGGGGCCGGGTGGCGGTTACGGCCTCGCGCCGGGCGGATCGCTGCCGCCGGTAACACTCTCGCCTGCCCAGGCCGTCGCGCTCATGGCGGCAGTCGCGGCCGCGCGCGACGCTCCGTATGCGGACCTCGCCGGGGCCGCGGTGGGCAAACTCATCGACGTGCTCGACCCCGTCACGCGTGCGCGAGCCTCGGAGCTCGCGGATCGGGTGTGGGTGAATGCGGACCCCGCGCCCACGCGCACCGTGCGCTCGGCGATCGAGCAGGCCATGGCAGATCAGCGAGTGGTCCGGATTCGCTACACCTCGGCTGTGGGCGCCACGACCACCCGAGACGTCGAGCCTGTGCTGTTCGCCGCGACGGGGGGAAGCTGGTACCTCATTGGGTGGTGTCAGCTGCGCGACGCCATGCGCTGGTTCGTGGTGTCGCGCATCGAGCGGGCGAGCGTCACCCAACAGGAGTGCAGCGGGCACACCGTCGCGGAGGTGGGCGAGCCCCCTGCGGGAGCCAAGCCGGTGGGTTCATGATTCGCCCGGTGGATCACAATTCATCCGGTGGCTCAGAATTTGCCCTTGCGCTATGAAAAACATAGTCACTATACTTTTGGTAGTAAGGTACAGCTTGATCCGAAAGGCGTGAAATGTCGAAAGTCGTAGTGTTTGGATTCTCTGGGTATGCCGGTGGCGCGATCACTCGCGAGTTGGTGTCGCGGGGGCACGAGGTGCTTGGAGTGTCGCGCACTGCCCCTTCCGCCGGTGAGCAGGTGGCCGTTCGGGCCGGATCAGTGTTTGACGAGGCGCTCGTGCGTGAGGTCGCGGCGGGCGCCGACCACCTCGTCGTCGCGCTGCACGCGCAGAGCGACCCAGCCCTCGCGACCGCGCTGCCCGCGCTGACCGCCGCGGCCATCGCCGAGGGTGCGACGCTGAGCTTCGTTGGTGGCGCGGGTTCGCTCCGGGTGAGTGAGAACGGCCCGCGGCTGTTTGAGACCCCCGACTTCCCCGAGGCATACCTGCCCGAGGCACGCGCCCACGGGGCGATTCTCGACACGCTGCGCGAGAGCCCCGCCGAGCTCGACTGGTTCTACGTCAGCCCCGCGGCGGAATTTGGCGCGTGGGCTGCCGGCGAGCGCACCGGATCCTTCCGCATCGGCGGCGACGTGTTGCTCACCGCGGCCGACGGGTCGTCGACGATCTCGGGGGCCGACTACGCTATTGCCTACGTCGACGAGATCGAGCGCGGCGAGCACCGCCGCGCGCGCTTCAGCGTCGCATACTAGGCGTCCGCGACTGACACAGGAGGAGGGCACCGTGAGTGAAGACCTGGAGTTCGACCCGTACGACCCGGGCTGCCCGAGCCGGCAGCTTGTGGACCGTATCGGAGATCGCTGGACTGTCTTGCTCATTGGTGCTCTCTCCGTGGGGCCCGCGCGCTATGGCGAGCTCGCCGAGAGCGTCGCCGGTATCTCGCCGAGAATGCTCTCGCAGACGCTCAAGGCGCTCGAGCGCGACGGGCTTGTTGCGCGCGAGGCCTTTGCCGAGATCCCGCCCCGCGTCGTCTACAGCCTCACCCCGAGTGGTGAGAGCCTGCGGCCCGTGCTTCTCGCGGTCGAGAACTGGGCCCGCGAGCACGCCCAGACGGTGCTCGATTCGCGAGAGGCGCACGACGCGCGGTTACCGCAGGCGTGAGAACTCGGCGATCTCGTCGCGATCGGAGGCGCCCGACTTTCTGCGGATGTTGCGCAGGTGCGACTCCACCGTGCGAATCGAGAGGTGCAAGACTTCTGCGATCTGCGAGTTCTTCATGCCGCGGGCGATGAGCTGGATGATTTCGAGTTCGCGGTGCGTGAAGCTCGGGTGTGCTTCGACCTGGGCGACTGCGAGGTTGGTCGCGGGGTCATCCGACGCCATGAGGCTCGCGATCTCCTCCCGCACCTCCAATGCCTCCGCCTCCATCCCGGCCTCCTCGAAAAGCTGGGCGGCAATCGTAAAGTTCTTGAACGCGGGGTCGTTCGCGTGCTGTTCTCGCATGAGCCGCGCCGCCGCAAGGACGCCGTGGGCGTCACTCCCGTTCCGGGCGAGGCGCGCGTCGACGTACGCGAGGTAAATCGTGTCGTGCATGCCCGCCGCGATGAACGGGCGTTGGTCTGCAGCCTCCGCGGCATCGAAGTCGGCCTCGAGCGCGAACATTCTGAGTCCGGCGGAGGAAAAGTTGTAGCCCCGTTCCTGGAGCTCGTCGGCCAGACGCCGGTAGTGTTCGCCGGGCCTGGTGTCTGGTGGAAGCTCCTCTTCTGCGATGAGGGCGCTAGGGAATCCGCGTGCGCCCATGGGAAGGGCGTCGCTGCTTCCGCCGTGCGAGCGCGCGCGCTCAAGCAGCGCGGCGACCGACCCGGGGCGGCCGTTTCGCCGGGTGGCTAGGGCGAGGGCGTTCGAGAGCGCCTGGTCTGGCGAGAACAGGATATTCGCGGCGCGGAACTGACCGCTCGCCGTGATGCTCCCCGCGAGTACGGCGTCTGACGACCTGTTCATGGTGAGGAGCGCGGTCACCGCGACGTAGGAGTGCGTGATCATCGAGGAGCGGTGGAACCTGTTCCGCGCGAGGGCGAGCTGCGACGACGCCCATTCGAGAGCCTCGCGTGGGCTCCCCGCAGCGAGCAGCGCCATCCCTCGAAGCGGGGCTGTGTACCCGGCGACCCAGCCGGATTGGGGGAGGTTCTCGAGCCGTTCGAGCGCGGCTCCGGGGTGGCCGCTCAGCGCGTGGAGTGCAACGGAGACGAGGCCCCCGACGGTGCCGCCCAGTTCGGGCCCGTCAGCGATCTCCTCGATCCGGCGCAGGGCGGCCCCGGTGATGTCGAAGCGCTCCGCGTGGAAACCGATCGTCAGCGCCTCGATCACCGCGGGAAGGCCGAGGTCGCTGGTGCCCCGAAGTGCCGCTTCGATGTCGCCGAATGAGGCCTCCTGAAGCACGAGCCAGCGGGCGTGAAGGTAGCGCAGGTAGAGTTCTCGCTCAGGCGTACTGTTCGCCCGCCGTGTGTGCGTGAAAATCTGTTCGAGTTCGTCGCCCGGTGATTCGCCGGTCAACCGCAGCTTCGCGGCGCCGATCGCATGCTCCACACTCGGCTCTTCAAGCCACTGGGCCCAAGTGCGGGTGAGGTCAGCGGTAAACGTGTCCCCGAAGGCTCGGGCGATGAGCGGGACCTCGGGCTGGGGGATGACGTCGGCGAAGTGGCGCGGCGGGGGCAGCGGCTCGGCGGTCTCGAACGGCTGAATGGCCCCGAGCGTTTCATCGATCCGCGCCCGGAGGCGGAGGTTGCGCACCGAACGGACCTTGTGTTTGAAGTAGTCGCTGATCCCTGGCGGGTCAACCGTGACGAGGGTGCCGTCGCCCGCAGAGATGAGGCGCACGAGGCCGCGGCCTTCCATCGCCTCAAGCTCATCCCGCCCGACGAGCGTGGCCGCCTGCTCAATCGTGAGGGGTCCCGTGATGACGAGCATCTCGAGGGCCTCGCGGGTCTCGTAGGGGTACCTGAAGAGAAGCGACTCGAATGCGCCGTCAACCTCCTCAGACCAGAGGTCGGGGCCGTCGTGCCAGACGGCCCCCTGCTTGCGCAGCCTGCCCTGGCTGCGCGCGGTGTCGGCGAACGCGATTGCGAAGCCGGGAAGGCCGCCCGACTTGATGTGGATGCGGCCGCTGAGCGACGGCGCAACTGGCCCGCCGAGGCGTTCTTCGAGCAGGTCGTGGATCTCGTCGAGGCGAAGCTCCTCAAGCACGATCTTCACGACGGGCTGGGCCTTGCGGATGAGGAGCCGCTCGTTCGGGTCGATGTGATGCTTCAGCTCTGAGGTGCCAACAATGGGCACTCCCGTCGACTTGTGCAGGTGCTCAATGAGCACCCACGACATCTCGTCGAGCGCATCGAGGTCGTCGATGAGTATGACGGGCGGGGGGTCGTTCAGCAGCTGAGACATCGAGCTCGGAAGTTCGAAGCCTCCCAGCGCCTCCTGCCGCCGAGCGGGGGAAGCACTACGGAGGGCGAGGCGAAACGCTTCGAGGGAGGGAGCGCGCTCAATTCCGTGCAGCAGTAGCGGTGAGATGCCGCGCTCGTTCAGTGCGGCCGCAACCCTGAGCAAGAATGCCGTGCGTCCGACCCAGTGACGCCCAATGACGGAGACCGACGTGCGCTCGGTGACGAGCTGTATCACCCGCTCGACCGTGGCTTCTCGGTGGCACGTCGCCTCAAAGCTCTGGGACGATTGCGGACGTTTGGCACTCGCGGGGCGGCCATCCGTTGTGTTGCGTACATACCTGCGGCCCTCTGGCGCGATCATCGAGATTCCACTTCTTTTCTCTGGGTGGCGCGAAGGCTACTGCTGGCGGCTGATCACTCTTGTGTCGCGGGGCTCACCCGATGGGAGAACAAATTCTCAAGAGGAGCGTGCCGCACTTGAGATTTCTAAATACTGAAATATTAACATATGCTAGCCGTTGCCTCCGGGGTTGGGGGGCTACCACCTGGAAACGAACCATCGCGTCCAGTCAATAGAAAGAGATACGCGTGTTTGCTAAACCAATCAAACTCCGCGCAGCTGGAGTAGGCCTCACCGCCCTCATGCTGCTCACGGGTGCTGGTATGAGCCCCGCCTCTGCGACAGTGGTCGAGGATTTCACTCCGCCCGCGCCGGTCGCCGAGACTGCAGAAGCCGCCGCCACTACGGCAGCAGCGCCCATTCAGGGCCGCCTCAAGGGCCCGTTCGTGATCTACCAAGAGAACGACAAGTACCACATGGGGATTTACCCGAAGAGCCCCGGCGTGAACATTGTCGCCCAGAAGGGCACCTCCGCTTTCGCTGAGATGGTCGCTGCGAAGGAGTACACCTTTCCCGCTCTCGGCACCTCTGGCGAGGTTCGCTCCGAGTCCGGGCTGTGCCTCGCGGACGTGAACACGCTCAGCCTGCGTCTCGAGTCGTGCAACGGTTCGACAACTCAGCGGTGGAACGTTGACCCGTACGGGCTGCTGACCTCCTACAAGAACCGCGGCCTGATCGCTCACGGCTCATCTGGCGAGGTGACCCCCAAGGCGTACTACACGAGCTCGAAGTCACGCCTCGTGCTCGAGCTGATGAGCCCTGAGACCCCGCCGTTTGACGCGAAGGTCGACAACACGAACAACGTGCAGCGTTCTGCTGTGATCTCTGGTCACGGCACCCCCGGCGCCACGGTGACCGCTGGCGGCCAGTCCGCCACCATCAACAGGGATGGCGATTGGACCCTCACCGTCTCGGGCCTCGCCCTCGGCGAGAACCGGGTGCTCGTTGAGCACCGCGAGAACGGTGCTGTCACCGACTCGGCCACGCTGGTGATTGACTTCTCGGTCGTCGCGATTGACGCGAGCGTCTCGTTCCCGACTGACGTCTCGCAGCGCGCTGTACTCTCCGGAACCGCTCACCCGGGTGGCGAGGTCACCGTCTGGCAGGGCGGTTCGATGATCGCCAGTGCCGTGACAGACCGTACGACCGGCGCGTTCTCGACCGAGCTCCCCGCGCCGAACGTGGCTGGCGGCCAGGTCTACACGCTGAAGCAGACCGTTGAGAATCAGCCGGCTGCCGGTGAGGTCGACGTTCACGCCGACTTCGGTAGCGCCGTCTCCATCGAGACCCCGGTGAACAACCTCATCCACAACGGCGGCGACCTGCGTTTCCAGGGCCGTGGCGTGGCAGGCGGCCGTGTGCTGCTGAGTGAGGAAGGCCGCCCCGGCGTCCTTGAGGTTGCGACTGTTGGCTCGAACGGTATTTGGTCGATGAACCTGCCGAACGTTCCGAACAAGAACATGCGCTACTCGGTCGAGCAGACCGGGCGTGGCGCGAACGTCACGACCGCCAAGGTCGAGATCAACCCCGGCGTGACCGGCGAAAAGCTCGAGGTCACCACTCCCGCGCAGGGCGCCAAGCTCCAGCCTGGCACCGTGGTCTTCAAGGGAACGGCGAACGCTGGCGCAAACATTGAGCTCCGCTCGAACCTCACGGGTGCTGTGCTTGGCACGGCTGTTGCCGCCTCGGATGGCACCTGGAGCGCGCAGGTGAACCGCCCGCTCGGCGCCGGTGCGTACAACATCCTCGTGCACAACGGTGCACTGCAGGTTGCGCGTTCGTTCACGGTCGAGGCTCCGGCTCCGGTCGAGACGCTCACCGTGAAGACCCCCGCCCAGGGCGAGGTGCTGCTCCCCGGCACTGTGACCTTCGCTGGCACGGCGAACCCGGGTGCGACGATCGAACTGCGGTCGAACGTCTCGGGCGGCCTGCTCGGTTCGGGTACCGCATCGGCTCAGGGTAACTGGACCGTTGACGTGAACCGTCAGCTGGCTGCTGGTGACTACGTGCTCGTTGTGAAGAACGGCCAGGTCAAGGTTGAGCGTGCGTTCACCGTTCGGGCCGCGCACGTTGACGCGCCTCTCGTGGTGACCGCACCCGCGCAGAACGCAACCGTTGCTCCGGGTAAGGTGACCTTCGCAGGTACCGCTGAGCCGGGCGCGACCGTTGAGATCAAGTCGAACATCACCGGCGCCCTCCTCGGCACCGGCACTGCGAACCAGGCAGGCAACTGGGTCATCGATATTAACCGCCAGCTCGGTGCTGATAACTACAGCCTGCGCGTCGTGACGGGCAACCAGCGAGTTGACCGCCAGTTCACCGTCGTAGCGCCGCCCGCAGAGGCGCGCCTGAGCGTTGCTACCCCGGTAGAGGGTAGCCGCGTGAACCCCGGCGTCGTGACCTTCACGGGTACTTCGAACCCGGGTGCGAAGATCGAGCTGCGCTCGAACGTCACCGGTGCGCTGCTCGGCGAGACCACCGCGTCAGCTGCTGGCGGCTGGTCGGCTGCGGTGACCCGTCCGCTCGCAGTGGGCAACTACGTCGTCTTCGTGAAGAACGGCGCCGTGCAGGTCGACAGGGCGTTCACCGTGGCTGAGCCGCAGGTTGACAAGCCCCTGACCGTCGCATCCCCCGCGCAGAACGCCACCGTGAACCCGGGCCCGGTTGCCTTCACCGGTACCGCGAACCCCGGCATCCTCGTTGAGCTGCGCTCAAACGTCAACGGCCTCGTCCTCGGGTCGGGAACGGCAGACGCATCGGGCTACTGGACCGCCACGACGAACCAGCAGCTTGGTGTTGCAAGCTACGTCATCGTGGTGAAGGCAGGTAACCAGGAGGTCCAACGGGCATTCCAGGTTCGCTAGTTCTTCTCTGAGCTAGTTCCTAATGGCCCGGCGGCCGTCTCCTTTGAAGAGGCGGCCGCCGGGTCTTTGAATGCCCGCAGAACGGGCCTCCGCAGTGATCTCTTGCGACTCTGTACGAAGGTCGCGTGTGGCGCACCATGAACCTCAATCGGTGTCAGGCTGTGCTTATGTCGGGGCTTCATCACATTGAGATATGGGTTGAGGACCTCAATCTAGCCCGCAGAGAGTGGGGCTGGCCGCTTCGGGTGGACGGCTCTCTACCAGGACCGATATCCCTATGCCGGCGGGCCGCAGCACTATGCAGGCTGGGTAGAGAATCCGCCGGATTCACAGTGGAGTTGGTCGCGGACGAAGGATAGCCCCTGTCGAGATATCGCCACGCGCTGGTCGAAACATGCTATCGCGACGACTGTCGCCGCGTGGCGTCACAACTTGCGGGGACGCAAAAAGGGCCTGTGGCGACGAGTCACCACAGGCCCTTTTCGGGGGAGGGAGTTACAGCACCTGGAAGGAGCGGTCGATCTGCAGGCCGCCGGACTTCACGAGGATGACGTAGTGAGCCACACCGAGCTGCTGGAACGTGGTCGCGCTCCAGTTGCCCGACGCGTTCGCGAGGCCCTCACCGAGCAGGATGCCGGTCACGTTCGAGCGCAGCTCGACCTTGGCACCCGGGGTAGCCGTGCCCGTGAAGGTGACGGGACCGGGGGAGACTACGCCGTTCTGGGCAGGGGTGTGCACGTCGAGGTGGCCCTCGGCGGGCTTCTCCTTCACGGTGAACTGGCGGTCGACCCGCTGGCCATCCGACACCACCTGCACGCTATAGAAATCAGGTGCGAGAGTGCGGGTGATCGTCGCGCTCCAGTTGCCCGAAGCGTCTGCGGTACCAACGCCCAGGAGCGAACCGGTCAAGTTCGAGCGGAGCTCGACGCGCGCATTGTCTGCCGCGGCACCGGTGAAGGTCACCGTGCCCGAGGTCAGCGTGGCGTTCTGTGCGGGCGAGCTCACGCTCAGCGGGCGCTGAAGCGGCTGCTCGCCAACCTCGAACGAGCGCTCAACGCGAATCGTGCCGTTGGTGACGACGATGATGTAGCGCGAGGTTCCGAGCGCGCGGTCGATGTCTGCGGTCCAGTCGCCGTTCGCGTTCGCGGTTGCCGAGCCGAGCAGAGCGCCGGTCACGTTTGAGCGCAGCTCGATAGCCGCCCCCGCGTTCGCGGAGCCAGTGAAGGTCACGATGCCCGGGTTGACGACAGCGTCCTGTGCGGGGGAGGAGACGTTCAGGAAGCCCTGGGTCTGCTTCTCCTGCACTGTGAACTGGCGGTCAACGTTCTGCGTGCCTGCCACGACACGAATGCTGTAGAAGTCAGGCCCCAGGTTCTTGGTGATGTCTGCGCTCCAGTTGCCATTCGCGTCTGCCGTGGCAACTCCGAGGAGTGAGCTCGTGACGTTCGAGCGGAGCTCGACACGGATGTGGGGCGTTGCGGTACCGGTGAAGGTGACCTTGCCCGCATTCAGCGTTGCGTTCTGCGCGGGTGCGGTCACGGTGAGCGGGAGCACAACGGGTGCCTTCACGGTGAAAGCGCGCAGCACCTGCAGGCCGCCGTTCTTCACGGTCACGACGTACTGGCCAGCCGTGAGTGCGCGGTTGGTTGTCGCCGTCCATGTGCCGTCGGCGCGGGCTGTCGTTGAGCCGAGCACGCCGCCGGTGTGGTTGGAGAGGAGCTCGACGGTCGCGCCCGGGTTAGCCTTGCCGGTGAAGGTGACGGTGCCCTCGGGCAGCTCTGCGCCCTCAGCGGGCGTGAGTACGTCGAGAACCTCATCGGTGATGCCGGGGTTCAGTTCAACGGTCGCGGTGGTCACGTTCGCGCCACGACCGGTCTGCTCAGCGACGTAGCTAACGTTGCGCTTCACCACGTTTGCGACCTGGATGGTCCACATGCCGTTCGAGAGCACGGTAGCGCTCCCGACGCTTCCGGGCTTGCCCTTCTCCTGGAGCTGGATGCTGCCGCCCGGGACGCCGCGCCCCTGGAAGGTGACCGGCCCGCCCGGGTGGACCTGGCCGTCCGCCGGGGTATCGATTGAGACGGCGCTGCCGTACTCGCCGAGCACTTCGATTGCGCCGGGTGCGGTCTCGCCGCCGACGACCTGGCTCACGGTGTAGACCTGTGTGCCGCCCGCGCCGGGTGCGCGGAGCGCCGTCGAGAACCGGCCGGTGACGGCGTGCGCCGTCGTGGTGGTGACCTTCGTGCCGGCGCGCCAGATCTCCACGGTGGCGCCGGGGTGTGCGGTGCCGGAGACGGTGGCGCTCTGGAAGACGTCGCCCGCGAAGTCGATGCTTGCGGTGATCTCTGCAGCCCTCAGTGAGACCTCAACTGTTGCGGAGTCGGTGAGCGTGCCGCCCTCGTAGTGTTCGACGAACACCTGGTTCGCGCCGAGCTTCAGGCCGGTGACCTTGAATGACCAGTTGCCCTGGCTGTCGGCCCGGACCTCGTGGGTGCTGTTGATCACGACCGAGGCACCCGGGTTGGCGCTGCCCTTCAGCACTGCCGAGCGCGACGGCAGGTCGGTCGACTCGACCAAGGCGGTGAAGCCCGGGTGTTCGAGCGTCATGTCGCGCAGGTCAAGCTGCGAGATCGGGACGGGGGCGTTGCTCGCCGCGTACATGACCGAGTGGTCTGTGCCCGGGAAGCCGTAGCCCTGCACGCCGCGGCCTTCGGGCGAGGTGAGGATGCCGGCGGTCGTGAGGTTCCAGAGCTGGTCGGGTGACCCGTTGCAGGTTGCGAGCTTCATCGGGGTCCCTGAGACGGCGCAGAGGCCGGCCTCGTTGCGGATGACGTCGGTCGTGCCGGGCTTCGGGAAGGTGTAGATACCTGCCGCGTCGCGCGCGCTTGAGTAGCTCCCGACTCGTGCCACGAGCGAGCCAGAGGAGTCACCGGCGTCTGCCATGATTCCGAGGCGGGTCTCGTTGTGGTGGTCAACGACAAATTTGCCCTTGAGCCGGCCCTCGCCCGTCGCGGCGTACGCCGTGCTGTCGGCGAATACTGGCCCGACTCCGACGGAAAGCCCAGTAAACGCCAGCGTTGCGGCCAGCCCGGCCCCAACGAGTCGGCGTTTGTGTTGTCTTTGCGACATATACCTTTACCTCTCAGACTGCATGTTCGTGTCGGCAGCGCCAACACGCGCACAACCCGCCCGCTCGCAGAGGTTGCCCGGAGAAGCAGGTCACGCTCAATCCAGTATGTGAAATTCTAGTATTTCTGTCAATTTAAACGAAGCCTATTTGCGTGTTGCTATGAGGAGGTTCTCAATCTCCGGCACGATGCGATCGGTGGTGAAGCGGGAGGCGCTGGCGATCGCGGCAGTGCCCACGGCCGTGCGGCGCGTCGGGTCGTTGATGAGGCGGCGGATGGCGAGGGCGAGGCCGCTCGCGCTCCCCGCTGGGTAGGTCTCGCAGTCAACCCCTGGCGTCAGGAGTTCAGCGGCCCCGGCGTTTGAGGCGACGACCGTTGGCCGCCCGGCGGCGAGCGACTCGATGATTACCTGGCCGAAGGGCTCGGGGCGTGTGCTCGTGTGGAGCACGATGTCGGCGCCCCGCATGATTTCGTCTGGCCTGTCGACGTGCCCGAGGAAGCGCACGTGTGGGGTGAGGCCCAGCTCCCCGACTGTTTGTTCGAGCCGTGCAAGGTACTCGTCGTCGCCCGGGAACTGGGTGCCGCCGGCGATATCGAGCTCGACAGGGAAGCCCGCGGCTCTGAGGGTCGCGAGGGCCTGGATTGCGAGATGCTGCCCCTTCCACTCGGTGATTCGCCCAAGCGCAAGGAGCCTGATCGTCTGGCCCGGCGCCTGGGCCTGCTCGGCGCTGGGTGGGGCTGCTTGCTTGGGGGTGTCGATCGGGCAGGCAACGGTCGCCCAGGCAAGCCTCGCGACCCACCCGGCCGACTGCTTGGTGAGCGTAGAGTTCGCGATGCGGGCGGATGGGAGGGTGGCAAAGGCTGTGCGGAGAGCGAGCGACGGGAGCGGGCCGTGGGCGGGCGCGCCCAGGAGGTCGTGGGCGTGGGAGATGACTGGGATGCGTGCCAGCCTGCCGGCGATTCCGCCAAGGAGGTGGGCCTTGGCTGAGTGGGTGTAGATGCGTTCGACTCCGCGCGCGCGGAGGGTCGCGGCGAGGCCCCGTGCGTACCCCCAGGGTCGCACGCGGCCACCTTCCCGCGCTCGAAGCGGCACGACCAGTGTCTCGATGCCGCGTTCGCGCAGGATCGGCTCGAGTGGCCCGTGCTCGCCAAGGATTACGATCGGTCGCACTCGGGTCATGGCGGCGGCGACTCGCCCAACGAGTAGTTCGGCGCCGGATGGGCGGGCGCTGTGGGTGAAGAAGGCAACGGTGAGCATGGGGCTCCAGGTCTCAGGGGAAGCAAATGATATATTAGCATTGTGAAATTTGAAACCGATTCAGGGGCGGACGACAGCCGGCCCGTATCCCCCACGCGGCGAAGCCGCCGTTCGCGGATCGCGCTGACCGTCGGGGGTCTTATCGTCGCGCTCATCGCGATTGCAGCCGGCGCAGTCGGCCTGTTCCTCAACAACCTCGTGAACGTGTTTGAGGGCCAGGTTGACGTGCTCACCACCTCCGAGGTGTTCCCTGCGGAGGAGGGTCGGCCCGGGCCGAGCAGCGATGGCGCGCTAAACATTCTGCTGCTCGCGTCCGACTCGCGGGGAGACGTTGCCGAGGTGGCGAAGGACCCGGAGGACACGAGCGCCACTGATCAGCGCTCGGACGTCTTGATGGTGGTGCACCTCAGCGCTGATCGCTCGCAGGTTCAGGTCATGTCGATCATGCGTGACAGCTTCGTCGAGGTTCCAGGGCACGGTAAGGCCAAGATCAACGCCGCCCTGTCGTGGGGAGGCACGCCGCTTGCGGTTCAGTCTGTCGAGGGGCTCCTAGGAGTGCGGATTGATCACGTCGCGCTCATCGGCTTCGACGGGTTCGCGCAGATGACGGACGCGCTAGACGGGGTGACGGTCAACGTGCCCGAAGCGTTTGACGAGGGCGGGTATAGGTTTACCGCGGGCGAAACGACGATGGGCGGAGACCAGGCGCTCGTATTCGTGAGGCAGCGCTACGCGTTTGCGGACGGCGACTTTCAGCGCGTCAAGAATCAGCAGGCGTTCATTCGCTCGCTCGCTGAGAATGCGGTGAGCCGCGGGACATTCACGAACCCGGCGAAACTCAGTGACCTCGTCACCGCGGTGGCACAGAACCTCTCAGTCGACCCCGAGCTCACGCCGCAGCGCATGATCGATCTCGGGATGAGCATGCGTGGCCTCGACCCCGCGAGCATCGCCTACTTCACGGTGCCCGCGACCGGCACGGGCATGGAGGGTGACCAGTCGGTCGTCTACCTCGATGAGGCGTCACTCGAGCAGTTGCGCACCGCGCTCACGAACGACACGGTTGACGAGTTCCTCGCCGCACGAATCGGAGAGTGAGCGCCCGCGGGTGCTCCGTCCGGCTAGCCGCGGAGCATCCGCGGAGCCGCGAGTATGTGCCCGATGAACCTGCCGGAGCGCGTCGACAGCTTGGCGCGGTACCCGCCGCCGAACGGCGCCTGCACGAGCGCGACGGCCACACCGGCTGCTTCGCGGAGCAGGTCTCGGACCGACCATAGCGCTCCGTGTTCTCGGTGGCGGTGAAGGAGCGGGACGTCGAAGTGGGCGTCTTCTCTCGCCTGCTTGAAGAGCGCATCACCTGACTCACGTCGGCGCACAGAAAGCAGGGCTTTCGGTGCCATCGCGACTCGCGCGCCCGAGTATTGGGCCCTCCACGAGAAGTCGACGTCCTCGCTGCGGTCGAACGACTCGTCGAAGCCGCCCAGCAGCTCGAGCAGGGCCCGGTGGGCCCCGAGGTTGCCGCTCGGCACGAACGGCAGATGGCGAAACTTTCGCGGCAGCGCAGCAACGCCCACCTCACCCCAGGTGCCGACGCCGCCCGGGTTGAGGCGCTTGTAATCGAAAACGCCGCTCACCAGCTCGGCCGACTCGAGCTCGTCTGCGAGCCCTGCGAGCCAGGTGGGGCCGACAAGGTCGTCGGCGTCGCAGAAGACAACAAGATCCGCCGCTGTCGACCGCCAGCCAGCGTTGCGAGCGTGGCTCGGGCCGCGGCGTTCCGAGGAGTCAATCGCGCGAACTCGCCAGTTGGCGGGCCACCCCACTCGAGCGGCGAGCCGCTCGACCTCTGCTTGGTCCGAGCCGTTGCAGCTCAGCACGATCTCGACCCCGGCCTCGAGTGGATCCTCTTGCCCTGCGAGCGCGGCGAGTTGCTCGGGCACGTGCCCGTAGTCTGGGCCGACAGGGATCACGATCGCGACGCTCACGTCGAACTCCCTCACGCCGATTCCCCTCGCGCGGCAACGACGGCGGGAACGAGCGGGCGATCTTCGCCGTCGAGCCATCGCCGAATGTGGCCTGCGGCCTCGGCGAGGGTGCGCTGGTGGTCGGCCACGCGCCCGGCGATGTGGCTGAGCGAGCGCTCATCAGTGCTCGCAAGCACCGCGGACGTGATCTCCGCGGCGGTGCTTGATGTCTGCAGCGAGGTGCGCTCGCCGGTGACGCTCAGCCAGAAGTCGTCGCACTTGCTCGCGTATGCGAGTGGAGTCGCTGCGACGCCGGCTGCGACGGCAGCGACGGTTCCGTGGAGCCGCTCCGAGACGAACGCGCGCGTGCCAGCGATCGCGTTCATCATATCGAGCACATCGCCAGAGAACCGCTCGACCAGAACGTCCCCGAGCAACTCGCGGAGGGCGTCATTCACGGGCGCGTCAGCGTCCGTCATCTGGAAGAGTACGATGCTGGCGTTCATGCGCTCAGCGGCATCTTTGACGCCTCGCGCGACCTCGGCAACGTTGAACCGGCTGCTCCCCTCGGAGCCCAGGCAGAGCCCGATCGCCTCACGTCGGCGCGGGGAGAGTTCGACAACCGCGGGGTAGCCCAGCGCCGGGTCCCCGATGACTGGGCTCGGGCGGAGCTCAGCGGCGCAGGCCGACGCCGTGAGCGGGCCACGGACCCCGAGGAGGTCGAACCCGGCGATCTCGCGCCAGGCCTGCCAGTGGTGGGGCTGCCTGTCGAGCGTGAACGCGTCGCCAACCTCGGCGGCGCCAGCGCCCGCCGCGAACATCCGCCTGGCGCCGAACATGTGCTTCGCGAGCTTCGCGTGCTCCGCCCACGTGCCGAACCCGACGGTCGTCCCGCCGCCCAGCAGTATTGCGCGCTCGCTGCCCATGAGCCGGATCCGGGAGGGGACGAACGCAGCGGCATCCTTCACGAGGTAGCGGCCGAGGCTGAGGGGAGCGGTCGCATCGAGCGGGGCGTCGAGCACGGCCTTCCAATAGTCGTAGATCAGTTCGTCGCCGAAATTGGCGTTGCCCTGCCAGCCGAGGTAGACGAGCTCTCGCCTACGGGTCGTGTTCACGAATGCCTCCATTAATCTGAGTCAGGGTTGCGCTTGCGCACGAGCGCAAGAAGAGAGAGCGCCGAAGCGCGCATCGGTGGGATGCCCGCAATCGCGGCGCCAGCCACGGCCATCGCGACCCCGCCGCCCAGCAGCAGCCGAACGAGCGGTGTTTCCGCGAAGCTGACCGCGAGCGCGGCGGCCCCCGCGGCCAGTACGGTGACGACCGCAGGCCAGAGGAGCGGCCGGAGCACATCACCGGCTCGCAGCGGGGAACGGCGGCACGCGAGCACGAGCGCGGGCACCGTCGAAGCGAGCGACGCGGCGCTCACGGCGACCGCCATGCCGCCCGCGCCATGCTGTAGGCCGAGCAGGATCGCGGGGATCGTGAACGCGGCGATGCCGACGGTGAGCGCTGACTGCGCGCGCGCGTTTCCCGTTGAGACAAACACCCACGAGGCGGCGAAGACGAGCGGCGCGGCAAACCCGACGCCGAGCAGCAGCCGCATCAGCCCTGCTGACGCGAGCCAGGCCTCGCCGAAGAGGATCCCGATGATCTCTGGCGCGAGGAGCGCGACGAGGGCGAGGACTGGCCACAGCACGAGCGTAAAGAGTGCGAGCACTCGCCTGAAGTAGTTCCGGTAGCGCTTACTCTCTCCCTGGAGTCGGCTCAGGCCTGGGATGATCACACGCTGCAGCGGCGCACTCAGTTGGGCGACGGGGAGCTGGATGAGTTGCATCGCCTGCGCGTACACGCCGACGGCCGCCGAGGTGCCCGCGGCGCCAAGCAGCACACGGTCGAGGTTCTGGGAGACATAGCGCGCGGTCTGCGTAATCGCTGCGTTGAGACCGAAACCCACGTAGGGGCGGGCGGCCTCTCGCGGTGCGGGCCGCGTTGGTCGCCACCGCCCGACGATGAGTACCGCGCCGCACTGCACCGCCGCGACCGCGACGGCTTGCCAGACGAGGCTCGCCGCGCCCCAGCCGGTGACCGCAAGGGCAACTGCGACAGCGCACCCGAGTGCGGCTGCGCCAAAGTCGATCGCTGCGAGTGCGTGGAAACGGAGATTCCGCGAGAACAGTGCGGTCGGAACCGCCGCGATGCCCGCGCAGACGAGCACGGCCGCAAGCGCGGGGGAGTACGTTGCGACCCGCTGGTCACCGATGAGCGAGCCGACAGCCGGTGCCGCGGCGATGAGCGCAATGCCCAGAACAGCCCCGATGGCGCAGCTGATGAAGTGCACGCGGCTGGCAATGGCGTCGGTGAGATCTCGTCTCTGCAGGACAGCCGAGGCGAGGCCCGAGCCGCGGAGCAGCTCTGAGATCGAACTAAACACGAGCACGATTGCGGCGAATCCGTACTCAACGGGGCCGATGATCCGCGCGACGATGATGACCGTGCCGAACTGCAACACGAAGCGTCCCCAAACACCGATAGCGGTGCTGATTCCGCCGCGAGCTAGCGCCGTCGCGAGCCTTGGCGATGAGGGGTTCGCGGGAGGCATGGAGCATCAATCTTTCATATATGCAGAAATTTCAGTATACTATTCCTTTGGGTGAAGTGCCACACACCGGAGCGGTGGCGACAGCAGACATCGGCCGGAGGTGACGAGAGGACTATGACCGCACTCGGCGCGCTCTTCGCTGCCCTCATCGTGGTGGGTCTGTTCCGTCGCACCCTGTTTCCCTGGGTGCTTGCACTCTCCGCGGCCTTCCCGTATTCGGCGGCGGTCACAATCGCTGGCAACTCGATCATCCCGTTCCACCTGGTCGCAGCGATCGCGTGCGTGCTGCTGATTTTTGAGGCGCCCGACGAGCGCCACGGGGCCGCCCGCCCCGGGCTGCCAGCGCTCCTCCTCTTCCTGGGGTGGTCGCTGTTCATCACGGTCGCCGGTCCGTTCCTCTTCGCCGGCGAGCCCGTGCTCAACCCGCGCACCGGCATCGACCTCGCGGTTCGCGCGCAAGAGCCTCTGCAATACACGATCTCGATGTTCGCCCAGGCCGGCTACCTGGTTCTCACCGTCGGAGCTGTCCTGTACCTCGCGAGACGCCGGTTCTCACTGTGGCTTGCGATGCTGCCCTTTGTTGTCGCCACCGTGCTCGGCGCGATCAACTGGGCGATGGTGGCTGTCGGCCTGACCTGGCCGTCGTGGTTTTTCGACACTTCGCACAACGTGATCTACTCGCATCGCATGCGTGGCGGGATCTTTAACGAGCCCTCGCAGTTTGGCGGTTTCGCTGTCGCCGCGCTGGCACTCTTCGCGGTTGCTGCCATGCAGACGCGAGGCTGGAGTCGCGGAGCGCTCACCGGGCTTGCGGCTCTCGCCGCGCTGAATATCGTGAACTCGGAGGCGGGAACCGCGCTCGGCGGCCTGGCCATCATCCTCGCCATCGGGGCCGCCACGGCGCTCTGGCGCGTCGTCGCAGCGGGGCGGGGGGCACCCCTCATGGTGTTCGGGGCGGGCGGAGTCGCGCTGGTGATGCTGCTGGCTGGAGACACCGTGCTTTCCTGGGGCGAGAAGATTCTTGGCGGCAAAATTGGCTCCGCGTCCATGGACGTGAGAACCTCGAGCGACGCGTTCTCGGTTGAGCTGCTCTGGCAGACCTGGGGCCTTGGCGTTGGTTTGGGAGCGAACCGCCCGTCGTCGTTCGCGACGATGCTGGTGTCGTGCGTTGGGGTACTCGGCACTGTCGCCTTCGTCATCTTGATCTTCCAGCTTGTGGTGCGGGCGCGACTGCACCCGCTCGGGGCCGCGCCAATCTGGGGCCTGCTCGCGTTCCTCGCGGCAAAAGCGGTCAGTCTCCCCGACCTCGCTACGCCAGGCATGTGGATCCTGATCGCGGCATGCGCCCAGATCGCGTGGGCGCTCCCATCATCTTCACCCGAAATAACAACGCCGGATCGCGCGCTCGCGCGGCCGGAGAATGGCACCTCAGATGGACTTGAAAGACACCTTCCGGATCTTGCGGAGGAGGTGGGTGCTGATCCTTACGCTGGCATTGGTGGGGGCCGTCGTCGCCCAGGGGGCGACCTTCCTCACCAAACCTCGGTACGCCGCGACCGCGCAGCTCTTCGTCGCGACCCAGGGCAATGACTCGGTCGGTGACCTCAATCAGGGCAACGCGTTCGCGCAGGGCCGCGTCGCGTCGTACGTGACGCTCGCCACGAGCGACCGCATCCTGGCCGAGGTCGGAGACGAGTTTGGGCTCAGTGTTGATGAGATGCGGCGCAAGATCACCGCGGTAAACCCGCCGAACACCGTGCTCATCGACGTTCGCGTCACGAGTGGCAACGCGGTGCAGGCTGCGAAGATTGCGAACGGGGTTGCTGAGCGGCTCGTCGAGCTCGTGGCCTCGGTCGAGAACGTGGACGCCATCGGCGGCCAGTCTGCGCCGGTCGCGCTGACCCAGGTGCAAGAAGCGGCTCCGCCCGCTGTGCCGTTCGCGCCGAGTATGGTCCGCAACCTCGCGCTCGGGGGGCTCCTCGGCCTCTTGGCAGGCATTTCGGCCGCGCTATTGATCGGGCGCTTCGACACGCGACTGCGCACCCGAGAAGACATCTCCGCGCTGAGTGAGGCGAGCGTGCTTGGCGAATTCTCCGCAGAGCACTCCGCTGCTGGGACGCTCGTGATCAACGACCTTGAGACCTACAGCATTCGCACCGAGCGCTACCGGCAGCTGCGCACTCACCTGCAGTTCATGAACGTGGACGGCGGGATGCGGAGCATGCTGGTGACCTCGTCGATCCCGGGCGAGGGCAAGAGCACGACAGTCGCGAACCTCGCGATTGTGCTCGCCGAGAGCGGGGTGCGGACCCTGCTCATCGATGCTGACCTTCGGCGGCCGCGCCTCGCGAACATCCTCGGGCTCGAGGGCTCGGTCGGGCTGACGACGGTGCTCTCGGGCAGGGTTGACCTGCATGATGTCGTTCAAACTGTGCCGGTCGGTGCGGGTCTTGACGTGCTCACGTCTGGCATGATTCCGCCGAACCCGAGCGAGATGCTGGGCTCGGAGAAAATGGAGCGGCTTCTCGCGGCGGCCTCGGGGGAGTACGAGGTCGTGCTGCTTGACAGCCCACCGCTGGTGAGCGTGAGTGACCCCGCCGGCCTCGCGACGCTCGTGAGCGGTGTGCTGCTTGTCGCAAGCGGGGATGGCCGCTTGCACAAAGACCAGTTCAAGCGCTCGCTCGAGCAGCTGCGGCTCGTGCGAGCGAAGCTGTTCGGGCTCGTGCTCAACAACCTTGACCTTGGGCGTGAAGAAGCCCGTTACACCTACGAGACGAGTTACCAGAGCCCCGACTCCGAACCTCCGGGCCGTTCGGCGGGCCGCCGGAAGCAACGGCGCTCGGTGGCACGGGCAGGGGGAGCCAGTGTTTAAGTCGCAGATTACCGTCGTGTGTACGGCGAACCTCTGCAGGTCGCCGTACATGGAAGCGCGCCTGCGCGAGCAGCTTCGCTCGGTCACCTCGGCGCCTCTCACCGTGGGAAGCGCCGGCACACGAGCACGGGCGGGCGAGGGGATGGCCAGCGAAACGCTCGGCTTGCTCACTGAGCGCGGGGTGCCCGTAGCGAGCGAATTCCAATCGCGCCAGCTGACGACGGCCATCGTCGCGGACTCAGACCTTCTGCTCACCGCGAACCGTGAGCAGCGGGCCCAAGTGCTCGAGCTCTCGCCGCTCGCGCTGCGGCGCGCGTTCACGCTGCGCGAGTTCGCGGCACTGCTCTGCGGGCTGCAACTCGCGCCTGGCGCGGTAGCCTCGGGCGAATGGCTGGTGCTCGCGACCGCCTACGCGCTCTCGCGCCGAACAGCGAATGCGCAGCTCGTGAACTCCCCGAGCGCTGACATCGATGACCCCTATGGGCGCGGGGAGGAAGCGTTTGAGCGAATGGCATCGGAGGTCGATGCGAGTATCGCCCTGATCCTGCAGCATCTGGTCGCAGTCTCCGAGTAGTCGCAAGTGAAGGGTCAATACTTGGCGAAAGCCGGGTGTTGACCCTTTTGCTTGTGTGGAGCACCCTGGCCCGTGCGTGCAAGCTGTATTTATTTGCGTAGTGACTGGGCGGTGCGTAGGGGGTTTTGCAAGAGTAGTCGGTGCGCTGCAAGAGAAAATCGGTGTGAATTATCCGTGTACCGTGCTCAATTCTGATGTACACGTAGCCTAATAGGCTAGTATTCTAATGGCGCGGACAGCGCTGAGTATTTGAAGCAAGAGAGGCACAATGCCGGTACCTACATCGACACAAATAGTGATGCCGCGGCGCCTGCTCCTTCGCGACACGGTTCGCGACAGGCTTCGCGATGGAATTATGGACGGGACGTTTGCGCCCGGCGAGATCCTGAACGACAAAGACCTGCAGGAGTGGCTGGGGGTCTCGCGCACTCCGATTCGTGACGCCCTCAACGAGCTTGCTCGGTCGGGCCTCGTCGAGATGGAGCCGAATCGCTACACGCGGGTTGCAAACCCGAGCGAGGACGAGATTATTCTCGCCATGCAAACACTGGGGGTGCTGTACGCGGGGGTAATTCAGCTCGCAGTGCCGCGGATGAGCCAGCGGACAGCGACGTCGATTGCGGGGGGCATAGACAAATTCGCGGACGCGATTGAGCGCGCTGACCACGACTCGATTCGCAAACTCGGCTTTCCCACGTTCGAGCTCTACGAGCGCGAGTGTGGCAACGCGATCCTTGTGCAGCTCTGCAGGGAGTCTGTCGACGGGCTCGCTTTCAAGATCCGCGCGAAGCGGGTTCTCGAAGTGACCAACGTCGTCAAGCTCGTCGTTGACCTCCGCGAACTTGCGGAGGCGACGCGTGAGCAAGATGCTGACCGCGCGGTTGCGGCATCGAACGGCGTGTTCCAGCTCGCGGAGTAGGTGCGACACGGCGAAACGGCCGGGTGGACAAACACTGTCTAGCCGGCCGTTCTGCTATGCGCCGTGTGGCATGCGCCCTACGTCGGCGGGGAGGTGGTGGAGCTGTTTGACCGCTGCCTCGGCTGCGTGCGCATCGCGCGACTCGATGGCCGCCCGCAGCAGGGCCCAGCACTCCGAAGCGCCAACCCAGTGAGGGGTTCGTTGCTGCGGGGCGACCCGGGCGCGGTACAGCAGTGGGGTGAGCTCGGAACGCGTGCGGTGCTCGAGCACCCGATTGGGGCAGTGGTCGAGGAGATAAGTGAACACCAGGTGGACGGCGGCCGTGTGCGCGTAGAGGTCGCGGCTGAGCACGTGCTGCTGAGCGTTGGCAACTCGTGCATCGAGTGCGCCCAACTGTTCGTCGTTGAGTGCCGGCAACGTGAGTCGAATGACCCCGCTCATGAGTACCCCGAGGGTCTCGAGTGAGTCTTCGCCCTCGCCGGGGTCGGCAGAGATAACCGAGGTGTGGCTCTGCGCGCGGATGTCTACGAGCCCCTCGGTTGCGAGCGCGTTGAGCGCGTCGCGGATGGGGGTACGGGAGGTCCCGAGCCACTCCTGCAGGGCCCGGTGGTCAAGCCGCTCGCCGGCGCCGAAGTCTCCTCGAAGAATCGCGGCGCGAATAGAATCTTGCGCGCGATCTTTCAAGAGTCGCCGACCTGGCAACCTGGGGGGAGTGAGGAGTTGTACGAGGGGCATTGGGGGTAGCCTTTCGAGCAGCGGAGCAATACTACAGTTCACTAATATATCAGCATTGTTCGATACTGGAGTTTTCCTGTGGAAATTCACTGCATTTTGTGTGCCAAAGGCCGATGGGTTGTCGCTAGGGTTCGATGAGGTCCTCGGTGATGAACGCTTCCTCGATGACCGGCTTCAGTCGCTTGGCGAACTGGCCGGTGACGTGTACCCGGTCGCCCTTCGTGAGGAGCGATTCGCTCAGGGGTGGGCACATTCCGCGCACGCAGAACCAATCCGTTGCTGAGAAGTACGCGGCCCCCGAATCCTTGGCAACCTGGCGCTCGAGGTCGCCAAAGAACTCGTGCGGCTTGCTCACGCAGGCCTCCGGGTCAGTGAGGGGCGTATAGCACTCCTGGATGTCTTTATCGACGGGCGGCGGGGTCATGATCGCGAACTTGGCACCGGTCGTGATCTGTGCGAGCTGCTTGTCGGCACCCGGCCCGGCTCCCACGACGATCACCAGGTCGGCGTCGAGCGAGTTCGCTGCGTCGACGACCTCGGCAGCGCGCGGCTTACAGTCGGCGTCGAGCGTTTCGCCCTGGGGCAGGTCTTCCTCGGTGACGAATGGGCAACCGGTCTTGGATGCGACGACAAAGCGCCAATCTGGGCGCTCCTCAAAGATCGACCTGAGCGGCACCGCCATGCCGACCGAGTGGGAGTTGCCGGCGAGGATAGCTGTTTTCGTTCCCTCGGGGTTGCCCCACGTGCACTTCTCGGGGTCAAACGGCGACGCTGCGACGCACTCGGCGATCTCGGTCGCGGTGAAGTTTGCCTCGGCAGACGCGAGCGTGTCGTCGACGGAAGGCGAGACCGCGTCCCAGCTGGTCGCGCCGAGTGCCGCCGTGAGCTCCGCGCGAAGCGTGTCGATCTCGGTCACGGGGCCGTCGGCCGGTGGTACTTCGCCGCCAGCCTCCACGGGGCTCGCGATAGTCTGCGCCGCGATCCTGTCGGCATCCGCAGTCGCGCGCGAATCGTTGGCGGTCCACAGGAACGCGTTCGCGACGACGAGCGCGGTGAGCGATGACGCCACGACCACTCTGCGGCTCACCCACGGGCCGCGCTTCGCGGAACCGCGAGGCCGGAGCCGGAACTTCCGCATTGGGTCTTCCCAGAGGTGGAACGACCCGATCGAAAGTATCGCCATGAGGCCGACCGTCCAGAGGAGTTTCTTGGGGCCCTCGCCGGGAAGCGTTTGCGCGAAGATGATGACGGGGAAGTGCCAGAGGTAGAGCGAGTACGAGATCTTGCCGATGTACAGCGCCACGGGGTTCGTGAGTATCGCGCTTGAGCGGGCGTCGCTTCCGGTGCCCGCGAGGATCACGAGCGCCGTCGCTACCGTCGGAGCGAGTGCCCAGGGGCCGGGGAACGGGAGCGCTGGGGTGATGAGCGCGACGCTCGCGAGGATGCCCACCAGGCCCGTGTACAGCATGAGCTTCCGTGCGAACGCGGGGATGGTGAGGGAGTTCGTGGCGAAGATCGCGAGGAGCGCACCGATACCGAGCTCCCACGCGCGTGAGAACGTCGAATAGTACGCCCAGGTCGGGGCGGTCGGCGTCTCGAACATCGCCCACGCGAACGAGGCGGCGACGACGACGCCGACCGTGAGTCCGAGGCGAAGCCTGCGCTGACTTTCGGTAAGCGCATCGCCGCCCCTCCTGGTGATGAGGGTGAGGGCGAGCAAGATGAGCCATGGCCACGCGAAGTAGAACTGTTCTTCAACGGAGAGTGACCAGAAGTGTCGCAGGGGCGACACCGGGAGACCTGCCTGGAAGTAGTCCGCGCCCGTAGCCGCGAAGTTCCAGTTCGCCGCGAAGAGGCTCGTCCACACCGCATCGGCCACGGTACCGCGGAAGCGGCCCTGGTTGAACAGGAGCGCGGCGACCCCGACGGTCGTGACGATCACGAGCATCGCCGCGGGCAGGATGCGCCGTACCCGGGCCATGTAGAAGCCCTTGAAAGAGACCGTGCCGCTCCGGTCGTACTCGCGGATCAGCATGCCGGTAATCAGGAAGCCGGAGATGACGAAGAAGATGTCGACGCCGACGAAACCGCCGGTGGGCCACTCGGTGAAGTGGTTGAGCAGCACCGCGAGAACCGCGACGGCTCGTAGCCCCTGAATGTCTCCGCGGAAGTGCTTCCGGGCGGCAGATTTCCTCGCCATGTTTCCCCTCGATCGAATATGCCGCATTCGTTGTCTAGAGGAATGTCAGTTCCACGTCCGTGTCAGCAATTTGAAATGCGATTTTGCAGTAACTCAAATATCAGGATACCGTATCAACCGGCCTAATCGAATTTTAGTGTTCTAATATTTCAAGATAACGTGTAGCGCGTGCGACTGACGGAGGCGGAGGGCAAGTTGGCTGGTCTGATCGTCCATGAGTGGATCGAGCGAGTCGGCGGCGCCGAAAAGGTGCTCGACGCGTTTGTCGACGAGTTCCCCGACTCCGACCTCTTCTGCCTCTGGAACGATGCCCCCGGTCGCTATCGCCAGCGCGTCACCGAGAGCAAGCTCTCCCGGGGCCCCCTCCGTGGGCGGAAAGCGCTCGCGACGCCGTTCATGCCGCGGGTGTGGAAAAACCTGCAGAACGACAGCTATGACTGGATGCTCATTAGCTCGCACCTCTTCGCACACCAGGCGCACCTGCCGGGGCTCGACCCCAATCGGAAGTTTGTTTACGCCCACACGCCGGCGCGCTACCTCTGGGAGCCGGAGCTCGACGCCCGCGGTGACTCGATGGCAGTGCGCGCGGTCGCTCCGGTGCTGCGCGCGATCGATGCCAAGTCCGCCCACAAACACCGCAACGTTGCCGCGAATAGCGGATTCGTGCGCGATCGCATTGAGCGGACCTGGGATGTCGAAGCGCAGGTCATCCACCCGCCCGTGGATGTCGAGCGACTCCAGGCAATCTCTGATTGGCGTGACGAGCTGACCTCGGCCGACGCCGCGGTCATCGAGTCGCTTCCCGACGCCTACATCCTCGGCGCATCGAGGTTCGTGCCGTACAAGTCGCTCGACGTCGTGATCGCGGCTGGCGCGGCTGCCGGGATCCCCGTCGTGATCGCCGGCGGCGGGCCAGATGAGGATCGCCTGCAGGCTGTCGCGGCTGACAGCGGCGCCGACGTGCGCTTCGTGATCCGCCCCTCAGACGAACTGCTTGCCGCACTTATGCAGCATGCGACGGCGTACGTCTTTCCCCCCGTCGAAGATTTCGGCATCATGCCCGTAGAGGCGATGGCGCTGGGCACACCGGTGGTGGTGAACGGGGCCGGAGGCGCCTCCGAGTCCCTCGCCGAGGGCAAGTCCGGCGTGACCCTCTCAGACTTCTCAGGCCGCAGCCTTTCCGAGGCTGTGTCGACCGCGGCAGGGCTCGACTCCGAGGCATGCCGCGCTCAGGCTCAAGCGTTCAGCGAAGACCGCTTCCAGCGAGAGATCCGCGCCTGGATGTCGCTCTAAACCCGCTTGTTTCAACCATCACTATCAGCATCACGGAGAACACCATGAAGAAGACCACAGCACTCACCGCACTCGCCGGAGCCTCGATCGCACTCCTCGCGCTCACGGGTTGCACGACTGGTGATTCCGCCGGCGACGACACCAAAGACACCAAGGGCTCGGAGCAGAAGAAGGAAGAAACCTTCGTGCCCAAGGAGATCACTCTTGAGTGCGAGGACGGGAAGGCCACCGCGGCCGAGAGTAACTCCATCTTCACCCTCTCGGGTGACTGCGCTGCGGTCGATGTGACCGGCGTGAACTCGCTCGTCTCGATTGACGGCGCGGTAGGGAACCTCACCGTGGGCGGCTCAATCAACAAAGTTGTGGTGACGTCGGTTGACGCGATCACATTCGTTGCTGACTCCAGCGGAAACGCTGTCGAGACCGCGGGCGAGCCCGAGGTCACCGACGAGGGCGAGCAGAACGAGGTCGTCGCCCCCGAGTAACCCACACACAACGCCCCGGCTACAGGAAGGATTCACCACGATGGTCGCTCTCGACTCCACAGCGCTGCAGGCGAGTCTTGCGAGGCCCCGCCTGCAGCTTGGGGCAGACCTCACCCGCGTTCGCGCCGCGATCTTGCTCACCGACGCGATCATCATCACCGCGGCGACGTTCGGCGCGCAGCTGTTCCGCTTCGGCGGCCCCAGCGTCGCGCCGAGCCTCGCTGTCGGCGCGACGGGCATCGACTACCTGATCGTGAGCTCCGTGATTTCGGTGCTTTGGCTTGTTGGGCTCGGGGCGTTTCGCACGCTCGACCTCCGCGTCTTGGGCGTTGGTGATCAGGAATACAAGGGCGTCGTGCTCGCAAGCGGTGCCACCTTCGTCGCTGTGGCGCTCGTGTCGTTCGCGCTCCAGCTCGAGGTGGCCCGCGGATACCTCGCGATAGCGTTCCCGCTGGGCCTTGGCGCCCTGCTGCTCTCGCGCAAGCTCTGGCGCACCTGGATCGGTGGGCGACGGGCAAAGGGCGACTTCCTCACCAGCGTGATCGTGCTCGGCGACGCCGACGAGACCCATGGCCTCGTCGCGAAGATCAACGGTACACCGCGCTCGGGGTTGAAGGTCGTCGGTGCGAGCGACTCTGTTGAGCGCATCGGGCACACCGCGAAAGCGCTCCACGCATCGGCCGTGATCCTCGCCGGTGGTGTGTGGGGAGAGCCCCTCAACGCTCGCGCCGTGAGCTGGGAGCTCGAGAAGCACGGCCTCGAACTCATCGTGCCGTCGCCCCTCGTCGGCATTGACCAAATGCGTGTTCAGCACCGCCCGGCGGGCAGCCTTCCGCTCATGCACGTCGAGATGCCCGAGTACTCGGGGGCCCGGCGGGTCGCAAAGCGTGCATTTGATTGGGTCGCCTCCGGTCTCGGGCTGATCGTGTTGAGCCCGCTCTTCGCGGTGCTCGCCGCGCTCATCAAGCTCGAAGATGGCGGCACCGTCTTCTTTCGGCAGGAGCGGATTGGGCGGAACGGAACGCCGTTCTCGATCTTGAAGTTTCGCACCATGGTGCCGAACGCTGAGGCGCTGAAAGCCGAACTCGCCGACCAAAACGAGGGCGGCGGCCCGCTCTTCAAGATGCGCAACGACCCGCGGGTGACGAGGCTCGGCCGGCTCCTGCGCCGCTCCTCCCTCGATGAGCTCCCGCAGCTGTGGAACGTGTTTACTGGCTCGATGAGCCTGGTCGGCCCCCGGCCCGGCCTCCCCTCAGAGGTCGCGAAGTACGAGGAGCACGTCGAGCGGCGGCTGCTCGTGAGCCCCGGCATCACCGGGCTCTGGCAGGTCGCCGGCCGCAGCGACCTGAGCTGGGAGCAGGGCGTGCAGCTCGACCTCGACTACGTCGAGAACTGGACGATCGGGCTCGACTTCTCGATCCTTGCCCGCACCGTTCGGGCCGTCACGAAGAGTTCCGGCGCCTACTAAGGGACGATGCTGGTGGCCCGTTGACCGCGACCGGGCCACGAACTGGGGCAGCGCGCACTTCGTCACTGTAGATTGGCAGTGTCGGCCGCGATTGGGGGCTCGGGTGACGCGGTCGGCTTCTCATGAGGAGGGGCGGAGTATGTACAGGGTCGCGATTATCGAGGATCACCTGCTCCAACGGAAATACACGGTGTCGCTTGTGAGCGCACAACCAGACATGGCTGTCACGTTCGCGGGGGAGGAGCTGCCCGAGCTGGTGAACTGGCTCGAGGGCGCGGAGGAGGCGGAGCGACCGGACCTGATCCTGCTCGATTTGCTCGTCGATCGCAGGCCGGCGGCGAAGCCCGAGGTCGTGCGCAGACTGATCCGTGAGGGGAGCCGCGTGCTGGTGTTCTCGGCGGCGATATCGCCGCCGCTCACCCGGCAGCTCATTCGGGCGGGCGCGCATGGAGTCATCAGCAAGCGAGACCCCGAGGCGAGCATCCTCGCTGCGATGCGCACGGTGCTCGCTGGCGGGCAGTGGGTGTCGCCCGAGCTCGCCGAAATCATTGCCCACGACCCTAAACGGCCTGCGCTCAGCGATCAGGAGGAGCGCGCGCTCGTGCTGTACGCGTCGGGCCTGTCGCTCGAGTCGGTCGCGACGTCGATTGGCGTGAAACCGAACACTGTCAAAAAATACCTGCAGCGGGTCCGCGACAAGTACGCCGCCGTCGATCGGCCGTTGGCGTCTCGGATCGAGTGGCGGAAGGCCGCCCACGACGACGGATACTTGGCGCTCGCGGAGTGACCGCGCTCGGGCCAACACCGCGCCCGAACGGAGGTCTCTGACCGCCGCGCGAAGGGGCTGACCCCCGTTTGGGGTCAGCCCCTTCGCGCTGTGACCCCCGGCAGGGGTCAAAGGCCCATGGCCGCCCCACAGCCCCTTTCGCAGAACCTACGCTCCTAACCGGGGGATGGCTTTGGGGTGTCACAGACGCCGAGCCGCTCAGATGTGTAGCTCACCACTCGGGGCTCAATGCTGCCCCGGGTTCTGCGAAAGGAACCACGTGCGACGTATTTTTCGAGGCGGCCAGCAAGGCCCAACCCGTTCGGGGGAGGTGACGACCCGCCAGGAGCGTACCCGCGGACGCGGGGGGAAGGCCCTCGCGGCGGCGCTGGTCACCTCACTGATCACCCTCGGCGGCGCTGGCGCAGCTCAGGCGGTGGAGTCGACCACCGCGCCTGCCCCCAACCCGCAGATGCCACTCACCTGCTCGCTCGATCTCGCAGTCAGTCTCGACCTGTCGAAGTCGATCGATGATGCGCAGCTGCAGCAGATGCGCGACGGAGTCACCGAACTCGCGAACACGCTCTCGGACTACCCGGTGCGGGTCTCGATGCATAACTTCGCGTCGAAGGCGCCCGCGACCTCGGGCGCCCAGAACGCTCCGACGCCGCTCACCGCGCTCGACGCAGCGGGCGTCGCCGCCATCGGCGACTGGGTGCGGGGCGTGCAGCGCCCGAGCAGCGCTCAGGCCGGCACCAACTGGGACCGCGCATTCTCGGCGGTGCAGGCCGCGCCCGAGACCTACGATGCGCTGCTCTTCGTCACCGACGGCAACCCGACGCAGTACGGCGACCCCGTGCGCGGTCCGGGCAATTCGACCGACACCGCGACGATCACCGCCGCAGTCGAGAGCGCGAACGCGCTGAAGGGCGCGGGCACCCGCATCGTGGGTGTGGGGCTGACGGACAACCTCTCGGATCTCAACCAGTTCCGTGAGCATATGGAGCAGATCTCGGGCCCGACCGAGGGCAGCGACTACCTGTCGACCAACTTCAACGGTCTCGCTGACGTGCTCCTGACGCTCATCGCGGACAACTGCGCCGCTGCCCCCGACATCACCCTGGTGAAGGATGGCGTGCTTGCCGACGGCGCCGCGGGCGTTGCGGGTGACACTGTTTCGTACTCCTTCACCGCGACGAACACTGGCGGGCGCACGCTCACCGACGTCGTGATCACCGACCCGAAGCCGGGTCTGTCTGACCTCACCTACACCTGGCCGGGTGAGCCCGGAGTGCTCGCTCCCGGTCAGACTGTGACCGCCACGGCGACGTACACGGTGGTTGAGGCCGACCTTGACACTCGCGTGATTCACAACACCGCCACGGTCACGGGAAACCCGCCGACGGGCCCTCCCGTGAGCGCCGAGGATGATGCCGAGGTGACGCTCCCCGAGCCGCCAGCAAAGCCCGCGATCGAGCTCGTCAAGACCGGCGTGCTGAACGGGACCGGTGCCGCCGGCGACACGATCACCTACACACTGACCGCGACGAACACTGGCAACGTGACCCTCACTGACGTCACGATCACTGACAAGCTCGAGGGCCTCTCAGAGATCACTTACGGGGCGTGGCCCGCAGCCGCTGGTGTACTGGCACCGGGCGAGAAGGTCACCGCGACCGCGACCTACGTGCTCACGCAGGCCGACGTCGACCGCGGATCTGTCGAGAACCTCGCGACGGTAACAGGTACCCCGCCGACGGGGGAGCCCGTGACCGACGATGACACCGAGAAGACGCCGCTGCCGCACGCGCCGGCGATTGAGATTGCCAAGACGGGCAAGCTGTCGGGCGAGCGCATTGCCTACACGTTCGTCGTGACGAACACGGGCAACGTGACGCTCTCAGGTGTCGAGATTGTTGACAGCCTCAAGGGGCTCACCGCGCTCGTCTACGGTGACTGGCCGGGTGAACCGGGCGTGCTCGCCCCCGGGCAGCAGGTCACCGCGACGGCCTCGTACGCCGTCACGAACGCCGACCGAGATCGCGGCCACGTCGACAACACGGCGACCGCAACCGGCACCCCGCCCTCGGGCGAGCCCGTGAAGTCCACCGATGACGTTCGCGTTCCGGTCGGAAAGCTCGCCACGACCGGTGGCTCGGCGAACTGGGGGCTGCCAGCTCTCGCCGTCATGCTGCTCCTCGGCGGCGGCACGTTCATGACCGTCACCCTGAGGCGACGCGCAGGGGTGAACTAAGCCGCTGGGCTTGGCGTTGTGACAGCTCCCCCTAGGCTGCGCTGAGCCCAGCGAGTGCGCCCGACCCTCCCAGGGGCCGGGCGCACAACCCTGTCTGCCGAGGCGCCATAGCGCACCTCATCAGACTCCTGCTTTAAGCACAGCATGCAACAATCCTCTGCTATGGAAAGGCACGGTGTCCCCACGAACGTGGAGTGCACACGACACGACCTCCCAGACCACTCAGCCGATATTCGCAACGCCTCGCCGTGGATCGCGTCGACCCTCGCGGGCGCCATGAGGCGCGCGCAGCTCATCGGGCTTGTGCTCGTTACGCTCGTGCTCTGCGCGGCCTCGTTCCTCTCTGCGACCGGCGGTCCGGCTGTCGGAGCGATCATCGCGGCGGTGCTCGTGCTCACGAGCGGGCTGCTGACCATCCACAGGCGAGTCTCGGCGGTCGTGCTCATCGGCTGCCACTTTCTCGTGCTTGCGTTCTACTACGTCGTCGCGCTCGACCCCGGTGAACTGCTGACGGGCCTCCTCATCCCGCTGACGTCGTGGACCGTGGTGCTGCCGATCATGCTGTGGCGCGGCGTCTGGCCCCTTACCGCCTCCGTAGCGCTCGGCGCGGGCTTTGGCGCTCTGATCCTCGTATCGCACCCCACCTGGGACTCGTCGGTTGCGGCTGCCTCTGCGACCACAAACTGCATCATGATCGTGCTCGCATTCCTGTTCATGCGCTACCTTCGCCGGGTGTCGGATGGCGTCGACGGGCAGCGAAACTCCGCGGCGCAGCAAAAGCTCCGCGCGCTGCGGTCACGCGCGCTCGACGAAGCGACCTTAGAGTACATTCGGGTGCTGCACGACACCGTTATCAACACGTTTGGCGTGATCGGGCGGCTCGACCCCTACCAAATCGGCACCGGCCAAATCGACACCGTGCAGGTTAGGGAGCGGTGCAGGCGTGACCTTCGCAGGGTCGAAGAGTTCCAACGGCATCCGGGGGCTGAACGCGTGGCAGTGAGCCTGACCGACCTCGACCACGTGGGGCTGCCCATTGAATGGACAGGGCTTCGCGAGGAGGCGCTCCGCGCTCACGAACGGCTGCTGCTGAGCACGACGCTCGAAGCGCTCTACGGGTGCGCGATGGAGGCAGTGCTCAACGCGACGAAGCACTCGGGCGCGACCCACGTGACCTGTGACGTGCACCGCGTCCAGCACGAACTCGTCGTCGTGGTCTCTGATTCGGGGCGTGGCTTCAGCAGATCGCAGGTGCGGGAGCGCGGTATCGCGAACTCGATCTTCGCGCGCGCGGAGGCCAACGGCATCCGCGTTGCGCTCCGCACGGCGCCCGGCCGTGGCACGACCCTCACGCTGCGGTGCCCGATCCCAAAGCCTGCGCCCGTCGATTGGGACGCACTGGCGGCCGAGGCGCGGAACGAGATTCGCGACTTTAAGCTTCGCCTCGGCGTGGTGTGGGGCCTTCACGCAACGCTGACCGGTGCGCTCCTCGAGGTGTTCAGCTGGCAGCGTCTCGACCGGCCTGCGGTCTTTCCCGCGTTGCTGCTCGTCGCGATCCTCGGCTCGCTCACGCTCGCGACCTGGCTCGCTTGCCGAAGGTGGCGGCAGGCGCCCCCCTGGCTCACACTGCTGCTGCTCTTGGCCGTGCCCATCGTGAGCTGGTGCTCGCTCGCCGGCATCGATTTCGGCCGCGGGGAACTCTACTTCGTTCCCGCCGTCGCGGCCACAGTGATCCCGGTGCTGCTCTACGTCACCTCGGCGAGCCGACGGCCGTTCGCCATCTCCATCCTCTTACACCTCCTCAGCACGGGTGTCATCACGGTGGCAGCCCTGCGCTCAAACGCCGAGATCGAGTGGTGCACGATCGCGCTCATCGAGGCGCCATCACTCGGCCTCATCGGCGTGCTCTTCGTCTTCCTTCGGAGTTTCCGCGCGATCGGCACCCAGCTCGCGCGGTCGCGCCAGGAGGTCGAGGAGGCCGCGCGAGACGCCGCGGCGTCCGAGGCCGCGGTCGCGGTGAAGAAGCAGTGGAGCGCGTCAAACCTGAAGCCCGCCATCGAGCTCTTGCGCGGCATCGCCGACGGAACCCTGCTGCTCGCCGACCCCGAAACGCGGGAGCGGTGCGAACGGGAAGAATCGCGGCTGCGCCAACTCATCACGCTGCCGCGCGACGCGTCGCTCATGAACTGGTGGTTTGCGCTCGCCGCGAGCGAGGCCGAGGGTCGCGGGGTGACCCTCGTGCTGCCCGCGGAGTACGCGACAGTTGCCGAATCCGGCCACGTCCAGGCGCTCGGCACCCTACTCGTCGAGTGCGTGTACAGCGCACCAGCGGGGAGCACCCTCTCGGTCAACCTGATCGAGCAGGCGGGGCGGCCGCGCATGCTCGTCGTTGGTGACGCCGAGGCCACCGACAGCGCGCTCGAGATGCTGCACGCCTCGGAGGGGCTCAGCGTGGTCGCGCAGCGGTTGCGCGGTCAGACACTCGTCGAGGCGATCGTGCGCGAGCGCTAGGATTCGGCGTCGGCCGGGCCCTCGGCCCCGGAGCCGGGGCGCCCGGGCCGCAGGATGAAGAAGCCGAGGGCGATCGCGCCGATCGTGAGCACCGTGCCCCCGAAGAGTACGGACCCGCGCAGCCCGAAGATCGAGCCGAGCACGGCGACGCTGATGCCGCTGAACGTCATCATGCCCGGGCCGAACATCGTGTACGCGCCGATGACGCGACCGCGCTGGTCGTCGGGCGCGCGCAACTGGACGATGCTCATCTCGGTCGCGTCGGCCGTGATGCGCGCGACGCCGCCGACGAGCAGCGCTACGACGGACAGCGCGTAGATTGAACTCGTCGCGAACACGATCGTCGTGATGCCGAGCAGGGTCGCGGCGATGACCGCCGTGCGGGCCGTCGTGGGTACGCGCCCGGTCGCCTCGAGCAGGATCCCGCCGAGTACGCCGCCCGCGCCGTTTGCAAAGAGCAGCACGCCGTACGCGAGCCCCGCGGAGCCGGCGCCGAGCCCCTCCGCGAACTCCGGCATCGCGTTTTGGATCACGGCGCCAATCGTCGCCGCGCTCAGCGCGGAGAGCAGGATCATGCCGAGCAGCTCGCGGTCGCGGCGGATCGTGCCGAGCACGCTGAACGCTGAGAAGAAGGTCATCGGCTTGTCGGCCGAGCGGGGCGGCGTGGGCGGAGCCGCGGCGGCCTCCGCGTTCCGGGGGCCGAGCTTCACGAACCAGAGGAAGACGGTGAGTGGCAGGTAGAACAGGATGTTCACGAACATCCCTGCGGCCGGGCCGATGCTGAGCAGCAGCGCTGAGCCGACAACGGGGCCGGCGAGGAACGCGAGCGACCGGAACGTGGCATTCATGCGAATCGCGCCGGGGAGCTCTTTGGGGCCCGCGAACTTGTAGAGCAGCAACTGCTCGGCTGGCATCCACAGGCAGCCCGCGACGCCGTGGAGCACGAGGAGCACGCAGGCGTGCCAGAGCTCGAGCGTGCCGGTGAGGAAGAGGAAGCCCCACGCAGCCGAGACCGCCATGAAGAGGGCCTGGCCGATCTGAATGATGCGCCGCGGGTCGAAGCGCTCGGCGAGCGCGCCGGCGGCAACCGAGAACAGGAGGTACGGCAGCCAGTGGCTGACGATCTGGAACCCGACCAGCCAGGGGGAGTGGAACGTCTGCCAGAGCACCCAGTAGGCGAGTACGTGCTCGACGTTGTCGGCCATCATCGAGAGCGCGCCGCCCCCGATATAGGGGCCGGTCCGGCGGTCGCGGAGCGCTCCGAACTTTACTGGCCGCTCTTCGGGAACCTCATTGCTATTCATCAGACCTTACTGTAGCAACGCGACGGCGATCGCGGCGCGGCGGCCGCGTTGCTCCCGTTCCTTGGAGGATTCTTGGCGCGCCCGCGAGAGCCTTGGCTGGTGGCGACTCGGCGATCCTGCTTCGCCGGGTGAGCCCGACCCACGGCACCCAAGCACCGAACGGAACCCCACATGCGCAATGCCCCACAGTTCGAGACCGCGGCGCCCTCTGGCCGACCTCGCATGAGCCGGCGCAGGCGAAAGCGCCTCGCGATCGTCATCGCGACCACCGTCGTGAGCGCGCTTGTGCTCGGCGTTGGCGCCGTCGTCTTCGCCTACCATCAGGCGACCGACAAAATTGTGCGCTCGGAATTCGTGCTGCCGCAGGTCGACGAGATCGCCCCTGAACCGGGCGAGCAGAACGTGCTCATTATGGGGATGGACAGTCGCGTCGACCAAAACGGCAACCCGCTGCCCGACGGTGTCTACGAGGCGCTGCACGCCGGCGGCGCCGACGATGGCGGGTACAACGCGAACGTGCTCATGCTGCTGCACATCCCCGAAGACCGCTCGAAGACCGTCGGCATCTCCATCCCGCGCGACGACTACGTCGAAATCGCTGGCGCACCGCTCGGTGTGACGCACTCGAAGATCAAGGAGGCGTACGGGCTCGCGATGCAGGAGAAGATGAACGAGCTCACCTGGGGCGAGGAAGAGCTCAGCGACGACGAGCTCTACCAGCAGGCGCGCGCCGCTGGGCGCCAGGCCCAGATCGAGACGGTCTCACACTTCCTCGGCGACGTTCGCATCGACCACTTCGTCGAGATGACGATGGGCGGCTTCTACCACGTCGCCGAGGCCGTCGCCCCGGTCTCGGTGTGCCTGAACCACGCGACCGAAGATTCGTACTCGGGCGCGAACTTCGAGGCGGGGGTGCAGGAGATCGACGCGCAGCAGGCGATGAGCTTCGTTCGGCAGCGCCGCGACACCGGCTACGACGGCCCCTTCCTGACCGACCTAGACCGGTCGAGGCGGCAGCAGGCGTTCATGATCTCGCTGACCGACAAACTACAGAAGAAAAGCACGCTCATGAACCCGAAGACCGTGTGGTCGCTCGTCGACGTCACACAGAAGCACGTCGCGCTCGACTCTGAGTTCGACGTACTCGGGTTCATGAAAATCGCACACCAGGTCTCGCAGAGCGGGGCCGAGTTCGTGACACTGCCCATCCTCGGCTTCGAGAACGTTGGCGGGGCAGAGGTCAACCTCGTCGACGTCGACGAGATCCAGGCGATCGTCGCCTCGATCTTCGACGGGAGCTACTTTGACGAGCCGGTGAGCGATGACGGGGAGGCCGCGGGCGAGGGCTCTGACAGCCTGGAAGGCATGGACGACGCCGCAGTCGAGGCGGAGGACACCGCGGAGGAAGAGCCCGCCGCCCCTGGCACCGCGCGCTACGACTCGTGGGAGGAGCCGATCAAGGCAGGCTCCATCCCCTGCGTGAACTGAGCGTGAGTGAGCGATGCGGCAGCACACCGTCGTCCTTGAAAGGGCGCGGCCACAGCGGCAGGGGATCGTCCCCGCAGAGCGCGGGCGGCTGCGCTCCCTGACCATCGCGCTGCTCGCGATCGTGCTACTGCTTGTCGCGGTCGGAGTGCTCATGGTGCAGTCGGCGAGCCAGGTTGTCGCGATCTCGTCGGGCAGGCACCCACTTGAGGGCGTAATGAAGCAGGGCGGGTACGCGGTGATCGGGATCGGGCTGATGCTCGCGATCAGCCGTGTGCCGACCGCCGTGCTGCGCCGCTACTCCTGGCTGCTGCTCGCAGGCGGGTTTCTCCTTCAGGTGCTGGTCTACACGCCCCTCGGATACGAGGCGGGCGGTAACCGCAACTGGCTGCGGCTCGGGCCCGTGTCGATGCAGCCTGCCGAATTCATGAAGTTCGTGCTGCTCGTGTGGGTGTCGGCGGTGATCGCCGCCAAATGGCGGCTGCTTGGCGAGTGGCTGCACGTCGTCATCCCGATCCTCCCCGTCGTCGCCGCGTCAATGTTCATCAACATCCTTGGGGGTGATCTCGGCACGCTGCTCGTGCTTGCCGCGCTCGTGTTCGGGTGCCTCTACTTCTCGCAGGTCAGGCTGCGTATCCTCGCGGGGATAGCCGCGGTCGCCGTGCTCGGCATCGGCATCATGACGCTCATGAAGCCGAACCGCGTGGTACGCATCATGCACTTCTTCGAGGTCGACTGCCTGAACGACGCCGAGCACGCCTATGTCGGCTGCTGGCAGACCCTCAACGGGTTCTGGGCGCTCGCGCAGGGCGGTCTGCTCGGAACGGGGGTGGGAAACTCCACGGCGAAGTGGCACTGGCTTCCCGAGGCCGAGAACGACTTTGTGTTCGCGATCCTTGGCGAGGAGCTTGGCTTCGTCGGCGCGGCGACGATAATCGTCGCGTTTGTCGCGCTCGCCGCCGTGCTCATGGCGCTCATGACGTGCTGCGATACCCCGTTCGCGCGCTCCGTGTTCGGGGGGCTCACGATCTGGGTGTCGGTGCAGATGATCGTGAACATCTCGGTCGTGCTCGGCTTCGTGCCGGTACTCGGGGTGCCGCTTCCGTTCATCTCGGCTGGCGGGACGTCGCTCCTTTCCCTCCTGCTGGCCCTCGGGGTTGCCCTCGCGTGCGTGCGGGAAGCCGCGGCCAAGGCGAGCTCATAGCGCGGGGGAGTCGAAACGTGCGAAAGTGGACGCAGCACTGGTATGCGGGGCCGATACCGGGTCTCGGAGCGGGGAGGGCGGACATGGCGAGAGCACAGAGGAACACCCGACCGCTCCCTGACGAGGAGGCGTATCGGAGGTCGGCGTCCCAGATCGGTTGGCAGGTCATGGCGGTGTGCGCTGCGCTCGTCGTGATCGGTGGCGGCGTGATCCTCGCCTTCGTGTTCTGGCAGACGACGCCGACCGAGGCGGCGAAGCCCGTGCAGCCCGGCGAAATTCAGGTGCGACTCGACCCGGGCGAGCTCATTCTCGCGACCGTGCTCCTCGCGACCGGCGCGGTGATCTGCGCCGGGCTCGCAGCCCGGCTGATCGCGCGCCGGGCCGTCTACCCGCTCGACGAGGCCTTCCGCCTGCAGCGCCGGTTCGTCGCCGACGTGAGCCATGAGCTGCGCACCCCGCTCGCGGTGATCGACGCGCGCGCTCAGCAGCTCGCCGCGCTCACACCCCCCGGTGACGCTCGACAATCGGTGCTCGCCGACCTGCGGCAGGACACCCGGATCATGGCCGGTGTCATCGACGCGATGCTTGCAACGGCCTCGGGCGCTGAGCAGGGATCAGGGACGGCGGCCCTCGACGAGAGCGTCGACGCTGTCGCGCGCGACCTCGGCGAGGTGGCGCGGCCGTTCGGGGTGACCGTCGTCGCGAAGAGCGAGGCGCTCACCGTCGCGGCCCCGGCCCAGGTGGTGCGCCGCTGCCTCGTCGCGCTCGTCGACAACGCGATCGACCACGCGCCGGAGGGAAGCGTCGTGAAGCTTGAGGGAGCGAGGCGCGGCGGCGAGGCCGTTGTGACGGTGAGTGACGAAGGCGACGGGATCCAAGGGATCGCGGCCGAGCGAGTGTTCGACCGATTTGCGCAGGGAGACGCCCCGGCGACCGCGCGGGGCGCGTCGCGCACAAGCAAGGGGATAGGCCTCGCACTCGTACGCGAGCTGTGCTCGGCGCACGGTGGCAGGGTCACTGTTGCGCGCTCGGGGCCGAGCGGCACGGCATTCGAACTCGCCTTGCCACTCTCCGAGCACACCGGGGGCCGCTAGTGCTGCGGCTGCTCATCGTCGAGGACGACCCTCGCCTCGGCCCCATCATGCGCGACGTGCTCGCAGCGAACTGGGAGGTCGAGCTCGTCACGAGCGCTGAGGAAGCGGAGCGGCTTGCCGCCGTGGTGCCGTTCGACGTGATGATCGTTGACCGGGGCCTCCCAGGGCTGCGGGGTGAGCAGTGGGTGCGTGATCTCCGTAGGCGACGCGTGCAAACACCCGTCCTTATACTTACGGCTCTCGGCGAGCTGCACGACAGGGTCGAGGGGCTCGACGCGGGCGCGAACGATTACCTCGTGAAGCCGTTCGAGTTCGAGGAGCTGAACGCGAGGCTGCGCGCCCTCACCCGCCGCTATGACGGCGCGGGGCCGCGCTATGACATTGGTGGCTGGGAATTCTCGCCGGAGGACCAGCGGATCGAGTCGCCGTACGAGGGCAGTGTAGCGCTCACGAGCACCGAGACTGCTTTGCTCACGGTACTCGCGGCCGAGCCTGGCCGGACGTTCTCGCGTGAGGAATTGCTTGGCCGCGTGTTCGCCCAGGGGGAGAGCGAAACCACGGTCGAGACCTACGTGCACTACCTCCGGCGGAAGACCGACAAGGACCTCATTGAGACGGTTCGCGGGCGCGGGTACAGGCTCGGTCGGCTCGCCTAGCCTCGGGGGAAGACCGTCGAGAATGCGAATTTGACAATATTTCAGTATTTGCAAATACTGGTTGCGGCGCGTACCTTCGGGATTGTTCGCCCGTCGTCTCTCTCGGCGACGTCGACGCGCCTGGCATGGCTTTGCCAGGCAACACGAAAGAAGTTTCTATGTCTCACGAGCGACGATTGCGGCGCGTATTCGCCGGCGGCGCGGCAGCGCTGATTGCCCTCACCGGGGTCGGATTGAGTTCTGCGCCGGCCCTCGCGGACGACGGCGAGGCTGAGGGGGCTACGGCAACGTCGGTCCCCGAAACCTTCGCAAGTGGGGACCGGCTCCAGGGCCGGTTCGTCATAGTGAACTCTTCGCGGCTCTCACACGCAGTCAAACCCGCTCCGGACGGAATGGCGCCGATCTCGTCGTCCCGCACCCTCAGTGGTAAGCCCTTGGTCGGGCACGCTGGCGAGTACTCGTTTCCTGGGCTTGGTAACACTGGCGAGATTCGCGCATTCGATGGGCGTTGCATGACGCAGACCGAGCCGATGACCATGATGGCCTGCAACGGCATGGATCTTCAGCAGTTCACGCTCCGTGCTGACGGCCAGCTTGTTGCGGCGTCGACCGGCTATGGCATTGTCGGGCGACAGCGGAACTCAACGGACGGCAACCCGCCGATGTACGCGAACTACGAGGTGATGGGTGGGTCTCAGCTGCGCACCGACCTGCTGAGCCCCTCGACGCCAGACTACCCCGCGTTCTCTGCGCGCCTCCAGTCATCTGACGCGGTCGCAAGGTCTGCGGTTCTCGTTGGTACGGGCAAGCCCGGAACGGAGGTCAGCCTGAACGGTGGCCCTCGCGTAGTCGTTGGCCCCTACGGTTGGTCTGCAACGGTGACGAACCTGAATCTCGGTCAGAACTCAGTACGTGTTGACGTTTTTGAGGGCGGCCGATGGCTTGAGAGCGCCACAGTCCAGGTCAACTTGCAGCTGAACGCGCTCAGCGCTCAGGTTGATTTCTCGAACGACCTCGCGCAGAACGCGACGATCTCTGGCTACGCGCACCCCGGCGCAGCGGTCGAGATTTGGCAGGGGAACACCCGTGTGACGACTGTCAACGCGAACGGCTCAAACGGATACTTTTCGGCGAGTATCGCCGCGCCGAATGCCGGTGGAGTGAAGACCTACACGGTCAAGCAAGTCGTGGGCGGAACGGCAGCTCCGGGCAGCGTCGATGTCCACGCAGATTACGGTTCGGCGGTGACGATCTCCGCGCCGATCAACGGGCAGGTCCACAACGGTGGTGCACTTCGCTTCCAGGGCTACGGCGTACCTGGCGGAAACGTTGTGCTCTCCCAGCGCGGTGTCGCCGGGCAACTGGGCTCGACCACCGTCGCGTCGAACGGTCTGTGGACGATCGACGTCGCAAACGTCGCGAAACGAAACCTCAGCTTTGATGTCACCCAGACGGGTCGCGGAGCAAACGTCACGACCGCAGCGGTCGAGATCAATCCCGGCGTGAAGGACGAGGAGCTCACCGTGCTCACGCCCGCCGAGGGCGCGAAGCTGAAGGAGGGCACGGTCACCTTCACCGGCACCGCGAACGCCGGAGCGTCGATTGAGCTCCGCTCGAACCAGACCGGTGCCCTGCTCGGGTCGACAACGGCGCGTGCCGATGGCACCTGGTCTGCCTCGGTGAACCGTGCGCTGACCGCCGGGAATTACACGATTCTTGTGAAGAACGCTGGTCTTGAGGTCGCTCGATCATTCGTGATCGAAGCCCCCGCAGTTCAGGAGCGCTTGACCGTTGCAACACCTGCCGCGGGCGCAAAGCTCAACCCCGGCACTGTGACCTTCACCGGAACGGCAAACCCGGGCGCGAAGGTTGAACTCCGCTCGAACGTGTCAGGTGCGCTGCTTGGCAGCACGACCTCGAAGGCTGACGGCAGCTGGGTGACCGACGTGAACCGCCAGCTCGGCGCGGGTGAGTACACCATTGTCGTGAAGAACGGCTCGCTCTCGATCCCGCGTTCGTTCACCGTGGGCACTCCGGCCGCGCAAGAGCGGCTTGAAGTGACCGCCCCGGCAGCCGGGGAGCGGCTGCGCCCAGGGATCGTCACCTTCGTTGGCACGGCGAACCCCGGTGCTCGCGTCGAGCTCGTTTCGAACGTCTCGGGCGGTCTCCTAGGCAGCACGACCGCGAAGGCTGACGGTACGTGGGTCACCGACGTGAACCGTCCCCTCGGCAAGGGCGACTACGTGATTGTCGTGAAGAACGGCTCACTCAAGGTCACGCGGGCATTCTCGATTGGTGATCAGCTCGTTGGCGCCCCGCTCATGGTGACAAGCCCCTCGCCGAGCGCGGTCCTTGAGCCCGGAACCGTTGAGTTCATGGGAACCTCCGAGCCCGGCGCGAGCATCGAGGTTCGTTCCAAGACGACGAACGCGCTGCTTGGCACGGGCACCGCGAACGGTAGCGGCAACTGGACGGTCACACTGAACCGCAAGCTCGGCGTCGACAACTACTTCTTGCAGGTGAAATCGGGGAGCCAGACCGTCGACCGTGAGTTCTCCGTCGCAGAGAAGTCGGTGCCTGGCGAGCGGCTCGACGTCGTGACCCCGGCGGCCGGCAGCACTATCCGGAGCGGGCAGGTCACCTTCACCGGCACCGCGAACCCCGGCGCGAAGGTGCAGCTGCGCTCGAACGTCTCGGGCATCGTGCTCGGTGAGGGCACGACAAACCAAGCCGGAAACTGGAGTGCAGTCACCACGAACGCACTCGGTGAGGGCGCCTATACGGTTGTGGTGACCAATGGGAAGCTGCGCGTTGAGCGCACGTTCCGCATCTCCGATACGCCTGTCGTTGGGCGGCTCGAGGTGACAAGCCCGGCTCAGAACGCGGTCGTCAACCCGGGCCCGATCACCTTCACGGGCATCGCCGAGCCGGGAGCGAGAGTCGTGCTGCGCTCCAACGTCTCAGGCCTGACGCTCGTTGAAGGCACAGCGGCGGGCAGTGGAAATTGGTCGGTCACGACCAACGTGCAGCTCGGCGTCGCCACCTACACGATTCTCGTGGAGAGCTCAGGCAACCAGGTCGCGCGCGCCTTCCAGGTGCGATAGCGGCAGCGAACCGAGTGCAGGCCCCGTTTCGGGGCAGTTCGGGGCTGGCGTCTGGGAATCATTCCCGGGCACCAGCCCCGCCCGCGTGCCCGGTTCGCTGTTGAGTCGCGAAGTGCGGGATACTGGTGGGTGGCGCATTTTCGCCCGCACGCACCTTGGGGAGGGCACGCAACATGGATCTGTCGGCTACGAACGAATCACCGCTGAACCGTTACGGATCGCTAGAGGAAGCCCTCGTGCACCGGCGTGCACCGGTGCCGAACCGCGTGTTTCTGCGCACCATGCTGAACCGAATTCCGGTCGAGCGGCTCGTGCGCGCCGAGGGCGGCATCACCGTCGTGCGGTCGGACGGTGGCCCCGACATCCAGGTGCGCCAGGGCTACTCGGTCGGCTTCATGTCGGAAGAGGACGCGATCGCCGCGGCCGGCAGCGAAGCGCCGCGGTGGCGCAGCAGTCGTCGGCCCGGGATGTGGGCCGTTGACCACCCCCTGCACGGGCGCGGCTCGATCATCGAGGCCGAGGAGCTCGCGGCCGAGCGTGGCCCGGTGAAGGCATCGCGTGCGAAGGGGACCCGGGCAGCGAAGCCGAAGGCCGAGCCGAAGGTGAAGCCCGCGGCCCAGCAAGAGCGCGTGCAGCCCGTCTGTCCGAACTGCTTCATGATGATGGCGCTGTCGGGCGTCTGCGGTAACTGCTCGTAGCCCGCGGAGACCGAGGGGAGCGGCTGGCGGTAGGCTCGTCTGGTGCCCCCGCGTTCTCCGTTGCCCCAGCGTATGGGGCTCGACGCCGCCTGGTTGAACAGCGCGGCGCGGCCGGGTGAAGACCCGCGGGCGTGGCGCTCAATGCGCGACTGGCTGCACTTCCGAGTCGGCGCGCACATAGACGTCGACGCGTTCATTGAGGGCGGTAGGTTCGTGCTCGAGTCGGGCGCTCCGGTGCTCGCCAGTGACCCGTACCGATCCAATGTGTTCGTGTGGTTCTATCGCGATCTGCCAGACGAGGCGCCGGTGCCCGGTGACATCCCGGTGTTGTTCCGTGATGACCGCATCGTTGTCGTGGATAAGCCGGCGTTCCTCTCTACGATTCCTCGCGGTCGCCACGTGCGCGAGAGCGTCGTCGTGCGCATGCGCCACGAACTCGGCCTGCCCGAGCTCACCCCGATGCACCGCCTCGACCGGGTGACGTCTGGTGTGCTGCTCATGTCGATCGAGCGCAGGTACCGCGGCGCGTACCAGACGATGTTCCAAGACGGCGCGGTGACAAAGACCTACCGGGCCGTCGCGCCCGTGTTGGAGGGGCTCGAGCTCCCGGCGACGGTGCGGAACCACTTGCATAAGGTGCCGGGAACGATGCAGGCCGAGGTGCTCGCGGGCAAGGAGCCGAACTCGGAGTCGCTCGTCGAGTTCGAGCGTGCACTGACCTCTGAAGAAGAGGCCGTGCTCGGCGGCGATCCAGGCCGCGCGGTGTATCGTCTCACCCCGCGCACGGGGAAGACTCACCAGTTGCGCATCCACCTGTCGAGCCTCGGGATCCCGATCGAGGGAGATCCGCTCTACCCGGTGGCCCGTGACGTCGCGATCGACGACTTCACAACGCCGCTCCAACTGCTCGCGAGCGAGCTGCGGTTCACGGACCCCGTGGACGGTAGCGAGCGATGCTTCGTGAGCGAGCGCGCACTGCCGCTTGCAGCACAGCCGGCCACATAGCGCGGGCACCAATCCAGACGGGGTTCATTGGAGCCTCCATACTGCCCCTTGAGCGGTACCTGGGTAGTAGCTGGGAAGCGCAAGAACATCCGCAAGAGATTTGTGACGAATCCGTTGGCTCTTACGACCTATTCGTAGAGCGACGTTCTTCGCTCGAACAGACGGCGCGGCCGTTCGGGCCACGCCACCAATGAGAGGACACTCTGATGGCTACCGAAGAGAAGAACACCAACGCCCCTGCGACTGCCGAGGCCGCTGCCGCCTCACGCTCGGCTCAGACACCCGCTACCTCCTCCCGCGTTGACCGCGTGCAGTTCTCGCACGCGTCAGGCGAAGAAACCGCCTCCGAGGGGCGCACCATCGTCGCAGAGGGCGTCGTCGCAAAGATCGCTGGTATCGCAGCGCGTGAGGTCTCCGGGGTCTACGCCCTCGGCGGCGGCGGGGCGCGCGCGCTCGGCGCGATCAGGGACGCAATGAACGCGACTGACCTCACGCAGGGCGTGAAGGTTGAGGTCGGTGAGACGCAGGCCGCCGCAGACATCACGATCGTCGTCGACTACCCGGCACCCATCCAAGAGGTCGCTGAGAACGTGCGCAGCGCCGTCGCGGGCGCCATTAGCCGCATGGTCGGGCTCGAGGTCGTCGAAGTGAACATCGACGTGAACGATGTCCACCTGCCAAGCGACGACGCTGACGAAGACGAAGAGTCGCGCGTCTCATGAGCGCCACCGTCACCGGCGCGGCCGTAGGCGCTGTGCTCGCCTTCGCGGGGCTCGTGTTCGGGTTCTGGGGCTTCCTGCTCGTCGCGATCCTGATGGGCCTCGGCGCCCTCGCGGGGCGCGTCGTGTCTGGCGAGCTTGACCTGCGGGCACTCGCGGGTGTCTTCACAGGCAGGCGAACCTCGTCATGAACGCCACGACCGTTGAAGCGCCAAACCGTGCGACGGTCGATTCCCACAGCGACACTCGGGGCGCCATCCGCGTCCAGCCCAGAGCGCTTGAAAAAGCAGTCCGTGAGGCAGCGGCGACGTGTGCCGGGGCGCCGCGTGGCGACGTTCGAGTCGAACTCGCCGAGTGGGGCGGCGCCCTGACCGTTCGGGTCGCCACAAAGCTGCCGATACCCGCGCTCGAACACACAGAGGCCGTACTAGCCGAGACACCCATCGTTGAGCGCGTTCGCGCGATGCAGCACGCGCTCGTCCGTGATCTCGCTCACCTCACTGGGCGCGATATTCGGCGAGTCTCGGTGACCGTCACAGGCGCGATTATCCCCGAACGAAAGCGGGTGAGATAAATGGCACATAGTGTCCTCACGAGGGTTGTGCGGCGGGAGACACACTCACCCCGCACCGTCGCCACAGTCGCCACGCTCGGTGTTGTTGTGGCGCTGGCGGTCTACGTCGGGACCGAGCTGGTACTGCACCTCCTCGGAGCTGCGCCGTTGCTCGCAGGGCCAGCAGAGGCGCTCGACTGGGTCGCTGCGGCTCCGTCGGAAAGCGCCGGAACGATGGCCATTGCAGCCGTCGTCGCCGTGCTCGGTCTCGTGCTCGTCGTGCTCGCGATCACGCCCGGCCGGCGGTCTCGACACGAGATCGTGGGGCCGCCCCACGCCGTCGTCGTTGACAACGGCGTGGTTGCTGCGGCGGTTGCCGACAGAGTACGCCGCGAGCTCGACCTCTCGGCGGGAGGGGCGACCGTTGGCGTCGCGCACCGCAGTGCTGACGTCACCGTGCGGCCCGAGCCCGGCCAGGTGATCGAGCCCGCTCGCGTACGCGAGATCGCGGCCGACGAGCTCGCGGGGTACGGCCTCACTCCTCGCGTGCGGGTTCGAGCGCGCGTGCTTTCGAAGGCACCGGAGGGAGATGCCGCATGAACGCAACGAATCGTGCGGTGAACCGCATAGTGCTGTGCGTCGTCGGGCTCGTGCTCTTCGCCGCAGGAGCGATCACCGCGGCCGCAGCCGTGTCACCAGACGTGCGAGGGTATTGGGAGTCGTTTGTTGACGGCGCCCGGACGTGGCTCGTCGATACTGACGCGGCAACACGAATTCACGAGTCGACGACACTCAGCTGGCTTTCTGTCGGAGCGCTGGCGCTGCTCGTCGTCATCGTCGCCGTGGCCGTTCTCATCGTTGCTCGGCTCGGAGGTGGTCGCAGTAGCACCGTGACCCGATCTGAGGCAATCGACGGGGCGATTGGACCCGTGACGGTGCTGCAAGGATTTGCGCAAGACGCGCTCGGGGAATCGCTTCACGGGGACGAGAGCATCCTCGCCGCGAAGATCACGACGAGCCGCATCCGCGGAGAAGACGTGCTGCACGTCGCCGTGACCCCAAGGCAAAACGCGTCACCCATTGTCACCGCGCGGACGGTGACGACGCTCGTCGACAATCTCGCCAGGCTGACCGGAGCTGAGACGCCGACCTTCGTGTCGATACACGCGGGCCTGCGGTCGAAGCTCGCCGCAGACCAGGCCAGGGTGCGCTAACGACCCCAGATTGACGGGTAAGAGCGCTCAGGGAAAGGACCAACATGTTGAAGAATTTGATGATCGTCGCAGTGATTGGCGTGGCGGCCTACTGGGTCGGCGTGGAGTCCGCCAAGTCACGAGGCAAGAACTATGAGGATCTTCGCCATCAGATCGAACGCTTGTGGACGAGCCCGGAAGCGACGAAGGCGCGGAAGAAGCGAGCGAAGAACGCGCAGCGTCTCGTGAAGAAAGCCCAAAAGCGGGTGCTGAGCGCGTAGCGCCGGTACTCGCGACTCACCCCCCACCACCATCACCACCACCAACAGGAGGACACCATGAGCGCAGGAGACAAGATCAAGGCCGCGGCAGACAAAGCCGCGGGTCAGGTCAAAGAGACTGTGGGCAAGATCACCGACAACGACAAGCTCGTTGCCGAGGGCAAAGCCGAAAAGTTGAAGGGCGAGGCAAAGGGCGCCGTCGAAGATGTCAAGGACACGTTCACGGACTAACTCAGCCGGGGTAAGGCTCAAGCAGCCCCACCCCGAGGCCGCGGCGGCTGTGGAATCCTTACAGCCGCCGCGGCCCCAACCGCCCCGAAACGCGGAAACAGACAAACTCAGGCCCACTCAACGGTCAGCAACCGAGGATGGACGTAGCGGCTTCCGGGCCGTGTGCAGACTCCGCAGAACGGCCCTTGCCACGAGGGGAGCGATGGATGAAGGAAGAGCAGCACCGCGATGAGTTCGCTGCGGCCACCGACAGGATCCTGGTCGGGCGTGCTGCTGACGGAGATGCCGAAGCCTTTGCCGCGCTTGTGCGAAGATACGCGCCCATGATGAGCGCCTATGCCAGGCGCATTCTGCCGGGTACAGCCGAAATCGATGACGTCGTCCAGGAGACGTTTATCACCGCATGGGAGCAGCTATCCACTCTTGAGCGCCCAGAGCAGGTAAAAAGCTGGCTCATGCGAATCACAAGCAGGAAAGCAATCGACCGGATCAGGGCCACCAAGATGCACTCCGACTTCCAAGAGATGGAGGTCTCGGTGCCACAGTCATCAGACCCACCACGTCGCGTTGAAGCAAGCGCGGGGGTTGCGGCGCTTGGCGAGGCGCTGGGTGAGCTGCCTGACGGTGAACGCCAGTGCTGGGTGCTCCGAGAAATCGGCGGCCACAGTTACGAAGAGATCTCAGAGGAACTCGGGATCCCGATTTCCACGGTGCGCGGGCAACTCGCGCGTGCCCGCAAACACATTATTGTTCGAATGGAGGAGTGGCGATGAATGCTTCGGACCATCGCGAGCTCCTCGGGCTAGGCCCCGAAGATCTTGATGGGTTTACCATCGAGGAGCTCTCCGACTACCTGGAGGCGAACCGCACGCCCCCGGACCCACGCATAGAACTGTCAGCGGGGTGCCAGCTCGCCCTCGACGCGCTCCAGCGGTTAAAACGACTAACACCCAGGCTGCTCGAAGCCGATGCGGCGGCCGCGCCGCCGATCGATGAGGGATGGGTGCAGGGGGTGCTCGCGGGTCTCAGACTCGACGCGCGGGCCGGGCGGCGGGTGCCCCTCGCATCGTCAGCCGCGAACGCTGATATCGGGATCACGGAGGGCGCCCTCAGAGCCATCGTTCGCAGCGCCGAACGAGTCGTGCCGGGAGTGATCATCGGAAAGTGCTGGTTTGACGGCGATATCACCGAGATCGGCGGCGCCGCCCGCGTAACCGTGGAGCTCAGCGTGCCGTTTGGGACGTCGATCCCCCCGACAGCCAAGGCCATTCGCGACGCGATCCACACGCGACTCGCGACCCACACAACACTGCATATTGAGGGCGTGGACGTCACTGTGCACGACATCCACCACATCCCACGCCAGACAGAGAACGGACCATGAGTCAGGCACTTGAAGAACCCCTAGAACAGGCCCTTGAGCGCGCCATACGTGACGTTCCCGGGGTGACTGCTGTGTTCCGAGCCGGGTCACCGCTCGGGAAGGTCATCGAGGCAAGTGGCGAACTGCTGCGTGGCGAACGGCGCCCTGGTTCGCTCGTGAACGTCTCACGCACCGACGACGTTGTCGCGGTTGAAGTTGAGCTCGGGGTGAGCTCAGAAGCCAGCAGCGTGGATACCCTCGAGCGCGTCTACGCGGCCGTACTGGTGCAGTTGAACGCGCAGGGTCTCGAGCCCGGGCTCATCCGGTTGACTGTGGTGCACATCAGCGGCGACAGCGCGATGCTCTAGGGCTGCGCCCCCGAGGCCCCCGAGGCCCCCGAGGCCTCGGGGGCCTCGGCGCCCAGCCAGCTCGCGTAACATTGACGCAATGACCGAGACACCCGCTGAGGCAACGCCCGAAGAGAGCGCAATCGACCCCGCGGACCTCGAAACAGCGCTGCGCGTGATCGCTGCGGCATCGAAGCTGCCGAGCGAGCACGCCGACGTCGTGACGATCCGGCGCGCGACGTCAGCGATGTACAAAGCGGCGAAGAGCGAGCGGCGCCGGGTGCAGCGCAACGAGGTCGCTGAGGCGAACCGCGCGGTGATCGAAGCGACCGCGACGGGTGCGCCCGACAGGATCGACGACGAAACCCGCGGCCTCACCCTCGCCGCGACTTCGGAAGCGAAGTACGTGGGAGAGCTGCGCAAAGCGCAGGCCTGCTACATCTGCAAGCAGCCGTACACGAAGGTCGAGTCGTTTTACCATCAGCTCTGCCCGAGCTGCGCCGAGTTCAGCCACGGCAAGCGCAACGCCCGCACTGACCTCACCGGCAAGCGGGCGCTGCTCACCGGCGGGCGCGCGAAGATCGGGATGCACATCGCGCTCAGACTGCTGCGGGACGGCGCGCACACGACGATCACGACCCGCTTCCCGCGGGACGCCGCGCGCCGCTTCGCGTCGCTCCCGGACTCGGCTGACTGGATCGACCGCCTCCGCATTGTCGGCATCGACCTGCGCGACCCCTCGCAGGTCGTCGCGCTCGCGGACTCCGTCGCGGCTCGCGGCCCGCTCGACATCCTCATCAACAACGCGGCGCAGACCGTGCGCCGCTCGCCCGGATCGTATTCGCTGCTCGCCGACGCCGAGTCGCAGCCGCTGCCCGCAGGGGTGTTCCCCGAGACCGAGTCGCTCGGCCACCCGGCCGAGCTACACCCGCGCGCGCTGCAGTCGTCGGTCGGGGTCGACGGCGCCGTCTCGCTCGACGCGTTCTCGCCGGCGCTCCTCACGGGCACGGTCGCCGCGGGAATTGAGCAGGGCCGCAGCGCCGATGACCTTACGGCGCTCGCGATGGCTGCCGGATCCTCATCGCTCGAGAAGCACGCCGACGGTTCTGCGATCGACGCGGGCGGCCTCGTGCCCGACGTCGCCCACGTGAACAGCTGGGTACAGCACGTTCAAGAGGTAGACCCGATCGAGATGCTCGAAGTGCAGCTGTGTAACTCGACGGCGCCCTTCATTCTCATCAGCCGGCTGCGCGCGTCGATGGCCGCGTCACCCGCCCGCCGCACCTACGTCGTCAACGTCTCGGCGATGGAGGGGCAGTTCTCTCGGAAATACAAGGGCCCGGGCCACCCGCACACGAACATGGCGAAGGCCGCCCTGAACATGCTCACTCGCACGAGCGCGGAGGAGATGTTCGAGACCGACGGCATCCTCATGACCGCCGTCGACACCGGGTGGATCACCGACGAGCGCCCGCACTACACGAAGGTGCGCCTGGCCGAAGAAGGGTTCCACGCCCCGCTCGACCTCGTCGACGGCGCCGCCCGCGTATACGACCCGATCGTTCGCGGCGAGGCCGGCGAAGACCTCTACGGCTGCTTCGTGAAGGACTACGAGCCGAGCGCCTGGTAGCGGCCTGCGTTTTCGCACGTTGAGCGGCGCGCGGTAGGGAATAATGTGACTATGCACGCCGCGTCCCGCCTCCCGCACGTCGTGCGGGGGACGACGGCGGCGGCGGTCGCTACCTTTGTCGCCCTGTTCTCGCACGTGCTCGCCGGCGGCGCGATGCCCGAGCCGCTCGGCATCTGCGTGCCGTTCGTGCTCTCGCTGCTCGTGAGCGTGCTGCTCGCGGGCCGCAAGCTGTCACTCACGAGGCTGTCGCTCTCGGTGATCGCAAGCCAGACGCTGTTCCACACCCTCTTCGTGCTCGGTGCGCCGAGCGCGGGCGGTGCGGCGGGCTCTGCTGGCGTCGGCACCCCCGGCGGCGCGGTGATGAGCGGCCACCAGCACCACGGGCAGATGATGATGCCCCCGGCAACCGCGTCGTCAGCGATGACCGACCACACCGCGATGCTCATCCAGGGCGACGCCGTCATGTGGCTCTCGCACCTCGCTGGTGCCGCGGTGACGATCCTCTTCCTCTACCGCGGTGAGCAGACGATCCACCAGCTCCGAGCGCTCGCCGAGCGATTCATCGCGTGGGCGCAGCACGGCCTCGCGGCCCCGCTGCGCGTACCCGCCGTGTTCCGCGAGCTGCCGGGGCGCACGGTGCAGCCCACCACGACCGCCGGCTGGGCGGTACTCACCCAGCTCACCGCGTCAACGCGCAGCCTTCGCGGGCCACCCGCAGTGCCAGGGATCGCCAGCTAGCACCGCCCGCTCGCCCGCCCTGAGCGTGCGAGCCTCGGGTCTGCCCGCTTTTGGGCCGGCCGGCGCGGCCCCGGCGACCCCTCTCAGCATTTCCAACCACTGCCGCCCGGCTCTTCCGGAGCGGCGCCCGGCCAGCGCCGATTTCGTGTGCGCGGCCGGAGAATTTGCATGCTTGAAAGGCACACAATGTTGAACACTCATATTCGCGCGACCCGTTTTACTGTGGCGTGTGGCATCGCGCTCCTTGCACTCACCGGGTGCTCGGCCGGCGAGGCCGCGACCGGTTCTGGCGCACACTCCGGGGAGCACTCAGGCGCGGCCACCGCGCACCCGGCGGCTGATTCGGTGACGATCGAGGAAGCCTGGGTCAAGTCGGCCGAGCAGGGCGAGATGACGGCCGCGTTCGGCCTGCTGAAGAACTCGAGCGACACCGAGGCAAACATCGTCTCGGTCACGTCGACCGCGTCACCGATGATGGAATTGCATGAGACCGTCGCGAACGAGTCGGGCCAGATGGTGATGCGCGAGGTCGAGGGCGGCTTCGTCATCCCAGCCAAGGGGCAGTTCAGCCTCGAGCCCGCGGGCAACCACATCATGATTATGGGGCTGCCGAAGGCCGTAACCGCGGGCGAAGACATCACGTTCACGCTTGAGTTCGCCGACGGCTCGAAGCTCGACTTCACCGCGATCGTGAAGGACTACGCGGGCGCCAATGAGAACTACGAGGGCGACCACGGTAGCCACGACGCGCACAGCGGACACTGAGGATCGCGATGACACCCTTAACCGCACCCTCAGAGGCGGTGCCGCGCGCCCCGCACGGCCCGCCGAACGGCCAACGGCCAAAGCCTCAGCGGGGCTGGTTCGCCCAACTCCTCCTCCGGCTGCACTTCTACGCGGGCGTGCTCGTCGGCCCGTTCATCTTGATCGCCGCGGTGTCGGGAGGGCTCTACGCCCTCACGCCCGTGATCGAGAAGGCGGTGTACGCGCACGAGCTGCGGGCACCGGTCTCGGACACGCAGCTCTCGCTCGCCGAGCAGATTCGTGCTGCCCAGCAGTACGTTGGAGACGACGTCGCGCTGAGCGCGGTGCGGCCCGCGCCTGAGCCGGGCGCCACCACCCGGGTGCTGTTCGCTGACCCCTCGCTCGGCGGCAGTGAGTCACGGGCGGTGTTCATCGACCCAGCGACCGCCGAGATTCGCGGTGACCTCACCGTCTACGGCACGAGCGGCGCGCTGCCGCTGCGCACCTGGGTCGACAACCTGCACCGCAACCTCAACCTCGGCGAGCCGGGCCGCTTCTACAGCGAGCTCGCCGCGTCGTGGCTCGGGATCATCGCGCTCGCGGGCCTCGGTCTCTGGATCGTGCGCATCAGAAAGTCGCGCACGAAGAAGGATTTCGTGCGCCCGAACCGCGCGTACCGGGGGTACCGGAAGACGCTGAGCTGGCACACGTCGGTCGGCATCTGGGTACTGCTCGGCGCACTGTTCCTGTCTGCGACCGGCATCACCTGGTCGCAGTACGCGGGCGGCAACGTCGGGGTCGTGCGCGCAGCGCTCGGCGGCGGAACACCCGCGCTCACGACGAACCTCGACGGCGCCGCGTCCTCGGGCGACGAGCACGCCCACCATCACGGGCCCGTCGCCGCGCCGACCGGTGAGGCGAACCCTGACACGTTTGACGCGATGCTCGCGATCGCGCAGCGCATCAACGTGAACACGGGCCTCGTCGAGATCAAACCGCCGGCCGAGCCGGGGCAGGCCTGGGTCGTGAAAGAGATCCAGGCCGCGTTCCCGACGGAGGTTGATCAGGTCGCAATCAATGGCAGCACGATGGAGGTGGTCGACAGGCTCGACTTCGCGGACTACCCGCCGCTCGCGAAGCTCAGCCGGTGGGGGATCGACCTGCACATGGGGGCGATGTTCGGGCTCTTAAACCAGCTCGTCCTGTTCCTCATCGCCGCGGGCATCGCAACCCTCGTCGTGCTCGGCTACCTCATGTGGTGGCGCAGACGACCGACGCGCACCTCGCCGCTCGAATTCGCGAGCCCGCCGCGCCGCGGCATCGTTCGCGGAGCCCCCTGGTGGGGAATCGGGGTCGTAGCCGTCGCGGCGATCGGGATTGGCGTGCTGCTGCCCTTCGTCGGCTGGACGCTTCTCGCGTTCGTGATCGCCGACACCGTCATTGGTGTGGTGAGAACGCGGCGAGGAACGGCCGCGTAGATGCGGCGGGGTGGGCCTGATCGTCAGGCTCACCCCGCCGTGGGCTTCCGAGAGTGCTCTGGTCGAGGCCTTGGCGATACTGTAATCTTCAAGACCGCGGATCTCAGGAGGGGAGCAGCCATGAGTGTGAATGTTGCGGACACGATTGATCGCCAGATCATCGACGCCCTACGCACAAACGGCCGGCGCCCGTTTCGGCAGATCGCCTCAGACTTAGGCGTGAGCGAATCAACCGTGAGATCACGGTTTGCGCGCCTATCGGAACTCGGGATCTTGCAGGTCGTCGGGCTCGCAGATCTCCACGGTGTCGGGGCGGTCGAGGGGCACGTCTCGGTGCAGGTCGTCGGTGGGGCGGCAAGGCAGCTCGCGCAAGAGCTCGCTCAACGAGCCGAAGTGAAACTTGTTGCCGCCGCGATTGGCGCTGCCGACCTCATCCTCGACGTTGCGTTTCAGAACCTTGGCGACTTTCACCGATTCATCAACATTGAGCTGCCTGCGTATGAGGGCGTTCGAAGGGTTGATTATGTTCGCACGGGAGAGCTCGTGAAGGACTCGTATGTTTGGGCGCAGTGATGTGTGGGCGCAGTGAGCTAAGCGCGTGTGCGGTGTTGACCAGTTCCACCGCGCAGGCCCCGCCACGAATGGTCCTTCTCAAAACTCGTGAGCACTGACGTTCGGATGTCGCTGATGCCAGCGATCGAGCGAACGGTGTCGAGTACGCGCTGCGACTCGGCGAGCGTTCCGCAGGTGAGTTCGACGTAGATCTCGTGCGAACCAACTCCAGAGGCCACGCGGTTCGTGTGGTGCAACTGCGCGAGTGCGAGGCAGACCTCCTCAACGCGTGACGGGTGTTCGACCGTCACGAACAGTCGCAGTGCCTGCATGCCGAGGGAGATCGGGTTGCAGAGCGCGACGATGACGAGAATATCGTTGTCCATCATCCGCTGCACGCGGTTTCGAATCGTTGCCTCGCTGAGGTTAAGCTTGGCCGCGATCGCCGTGAACGGGGTTCGGCCGTCGCGGCCAAGCATGGTCAGGATCGATGCGTCGTGGTCGTCGAGCATCTCCTGGCCCTCGGCTTTCTCTTCTGGGGACCGCTCGGTATTCGAGCGCTAGTGATTCGTGGCGTGTACCTCATCGTAAATGCGGAAGGCCTCGGCGACCTGCAGGCTGTTCGACGCGATCTCGCCGCGCTCGTCGCTCACGACGTCCTCGATTCCGACTCGTACCTCGACGCCGTCTTCGATCGCGGCCCGAACGACGGGCCAGGTTGTGCCCTCGAGCCCGTGGTAGAGGAGCGGTGCGGTGACACCGCCCGCGCGCAACGCCGCCGCCATCTCTCGACAATCACGAACCGCCTGATCAGGGTCTTCAGTGAGTGGCTCGATGAGAACGCGGACGTTGAGGCGCAGTGTGGGCGAGGCGAGGAGCGCCGGGATGTCGTCCATGGACCACACCGCGCTCTCAAGGATCATCCCCCGGTCGACGACCGCCTGAGCGGCCTCAGCCGCCCCCTCCTCGCAAAAGGCCACAGAGGCAAAGTCTGGGAGCCACTCCGTCTCCCACGAGCGGATCTTGTTCATGCGATCGTCGTGACCAGCGCAGGTCCACAGCCCCGTTGTAGTGCCCACGACGATCGTGGGATCCTGCTCGCGAACCGCTCGCACCATCGCAGCGATGTGTTCGGGATCAATCGTCTGGCCACCGTCAGGTGTGCGGGCGTGAGCGTGCACGACGTTGGCCCCCGCCCGCACCGAAGCGGCGGCCTCGGCAGCAATCTCTTGGACAGAGAGTGGCACGAGCGGGGTTTCTGTGAGCTCGCGGCCGCCGTTGACCGCGGCCTTGATGAACAGCTTCGGCTTGACTGAGTAGTCGAGCGCGATGCGGCGGTTCGCGAGGGCGGGGAGAGTGCGGCGCACCTGCGCGGTTCGGGACGTCGTCGCGTCGGCCGAGCACCATGCCGTGTCAGTTTCGCCCGCCGCTGCGACCACGACGCCGAGGGGGTCGATGACGACGCTCGCCGCGATGCAGTCGTCGGCCGAGTTGCCGCTCGCGGCCAGCCAGGTGGTGCTCTCGATGGCCCTGGCTCGCAGCAGTGTGCTCCAGTGATCTTCCTTGCCCCTTCCGGCCATCCACGCGGCACTCACCGCGATGAGTTCAGCACCCCTGTCGACGAGTGACCGGGTGAGCTCAGGGAAACGAAGGTCGTAGCAGTTCACGAGCCCAACGCGCGTTCCGCCCAGCTCGACGACGGGAGGGAGATCTTCGCCTGGCTGGATACGGTTCGACTCTTGGTACGCGAACGCGTCATAGAGGTGAAGCTTGCGGTAGCTGCCCCGCACGGTGCCGTCGGTGTCGACCGCGAGAATGGTGTTGAAGGGGCGGCTGAGACCACTCGGCTCGACACCCGAGGCAGTGAGCGCGATGCCGTGCTCCTTCGCGATGCGGCGGAGACCGTCACGGAAGGCATCCCAGTGGTCGGCCGCAAACGCCGCTAGTGAGCCCTCAATCAGGCCCGTTTGCACCATCGCCTCCTCGGGGAGCACGAGGAGGCGGTTTCCCGCCGACGCCGCCTCGTGGGCGAGCGCTTCAATCTGCGCAAGGTTTTCGTGGAGGTCAGCCGTGGGCGCGAACTGCGCTGCTGCAATTTTCATGAGGTTCCGATCGTCTGTGGAGGTGTACCGCGGGTGCATGGAGGGCCGCGGGAACGGCACTCATTCTTGCCCCAGGCGGCGGGCAAAAGCCCGCCGAATTTCGAATTCCGTGGTTTTTGAAACCGAAATCGCACCACATCGCAGAACTCGCAACACAAGTGGTTCTGCACCGTTGTTGGCGACTCGGCCGAATCATATGATTGGGGCCTCCACAACTGCAGAAATGTGGAGAAGCACAACATGACAATGTTCGGCTACTCGGAGTATCGCTCCGGGGTCCTCGGGAACATCCTGCGGGCACAGCAGAAAGGTAATGGAGCCTTGAAACACAAGAACGGTTCTCCCCGGAAGGCGAGAGCACTGAAAGTCGCAGCCCTCGGGCTCGCCGCGGCCTTCACCCTGGCAGGGTGCGCGTCGGCACCCGCTGGTGAAACACAAGAGGCCGCATCGGGCGGCATTGCTGTAGTCGCGCTCACGCAGGAGCCGGGGATGCTGAGCCCAATGTTCAGCACGCAGAGTGGGTCAAACCTCACCTACGCGTTCGTTGTCGAACCGCTGTTCACAACACTCGACTCGGGCGAGCGCGTGCCCAACCTCGCGTCAGAAATCCCTACCAAAGGCAACGGGCTGATCAGTGACGACGGCCTCACCGTCACCTACACGCTTCACGAGGGCATCACCTGGTCAGACGGTGAGCCGTTCACGGCTGATGACCTCGCGTTCACGATCGATGTCACCAAAGAACCAGACACGGTCGCCATTCCCGATGCTGAGTACGCCGCCATCGCGTCGTACACCGTGAACGACCCGCAGAGCATTTCGGTGCAGTTCACAACAACGCAGCCGAACTACCTGAACCTCTTCAAACAGGTTCTGCCGAAGCACCGTTTCGAAGGCACGAGTATTAGCTCTGACGACTCTGAGCTGCGCGAGCCGACCGGCACCGGCCCCTTCGCTATCAGCGAGTGGAGCTCGGGCAACGAGATCAAGTTCACGCGCAACGAAAACTACTGGCGTAAAGACTCGCAGCCGAAGCTCGACGGCGTGACCGTGAAGATCAACCCCGATCTCACAACCGCCGTCAACGGGTTTACGCGCGGTGAGTTCGATCTGGTCTTCGGGCTCACAGCGGGCGACCTCGACGAGGTTGCCGCGGCCGTCGACTCCGGGGCGCCGATTGAACTGCACGAGAAGCCCGAGAACACAGGGTTCGTCGAGTGGCTGTGGATCAACAACTCAGACAAGGGGCAGCTTGGCACGCCCCACCCCGTGCTGGGCGACCCCGCCATGCGCGAAGCAATTGACTACGCGATCGACCGCGAAGGAGTACTTGCTGATGTGCTCGGCGGGTTTGGCACCCTCAGCAATTCGCTCGTGTACGCGGGCTTCGGCGGCGAGCTCAGGAAGACGGTGCCGTTTGACACGGCCAAGGCGAACGGGATTCTCGACAAGGCCGGTTGGGCGCTCGGCTCGGACGGTATCCGCGCCAAAGACGGCATCCGAGCATCGGTGAAGTTCCAGACGATCAGCGGGGACGAGGTGCGCGCCCTCTATCAGCAGGTCATCCAGCAGAACCTCAAAGAGATCGGGGTCGAGACCGTCATTGAGAACGTGCCGTCAAACCTCATGTTTGGCGATGCCAAAGACGGCGGGCTGCTCGCGACCGGGAACTTCGACATCATGATGTCGCGGGCCGGCAAACTCCCAGACCCGACCGAGTGGATGATGGAGTTCGTATCCTCGCAGATTCCTGACGGCCCCGAGGATTCCGGCTACTCCTACGCGTGGTGGAGCAGCCCCGAGTACGACGCCCTCTTCGCTACGGTCGCGTCAGAGATGGACCCGGCCCTCCGCGAGGACGCAGTGCACCAGGCCAACGCACTGTTTGCGAGCGAACGCCCCGCGATCCCGATCTATGCCGCTCCCACCGCGTGGGCATGGTCGACGGAGCTCACGGGCGTGACCGATGACTCGTGGAATGGCCCGTGGGATACGACGAGCTCGGTCAACTGGGCGTTTGCCGGAGCGAGTGAGTAGCACTGATGAGTTCATACCTCCTGCGGCGACTTCTGCAGTCGATCCCGCTGCTTTTCGGAATCAGCGTGCTGGTGTTTCTGCTCATGCAGATGACACCCGGCGGGCCGATGTCCGTCGGAGAAGGTAATGCATCTGCGGCCACGGCCGCGCAACTCGAACGGTTGCGCGGCCGGTACGGCCTCGATGATCCGCTCATCATGCAGTACTTCAACTGGCTCCGAGGCGTGGTCACCGGTGACTGGGGTAGCTCGTACCTCACTGGCCGCCCCGTCCTCGAAGTCATCGGCGAACGGGTGCCCACAACGCTGTTGCTCACCCTCACCGCCTTTGTCTTGTCGCTCATCTTCGCCTTGCTGATTGGCGTTCAGTCAGGGGTGAAGAAGGACGGCTGGTTTGACCACCTCGCGACCGGGCTCACCTACGCCGGGCTCGCCGTGCCAGGGTTCTGGCTCGCGCTCATGCTGATCTTTATCTTCTCGTACAGCCTCGGGTGGCTTCCAAGCTCGGGTTTGCGCGACCTTCGAGCCTCGCACAATGGAGCGGAGGCGGCGCTCGATCTCGCGAAACACTTGGTACTGCCCGTACTGTCGCTCGTGCTCGTCTCAATCGCGGGGCTCGCCCGCCACGTGCGCTCCTCAGTCATTGAGGTCCTCGACAAAGACTACATTCGCTCAGCTCGGGCGAGCGGCCTCCCCGAGCGCATGGTGATTCAGAGCCACGTGCTGAAGAACGCGTCGCTGCCGGTCGTCACTATTGCGGTGCTCATGCTCCCCGAACTCTTCCTCGGCGCGGTGGTGACCGAGACGATCTTCGGCTTGCCCGGCATGGGGCGCCTCTTTGTCGAATCGGCAGACATGCGCGACTATCCGGTGCTCCTCGGCATCCTCATGATCGCCGCCCTTCTCGTGCTTCTCGCGAACCTCATCGCCGATGTTGTGTACAGCCGGCTCGACCCAAGGATCAGCTATGAATAGGACTGCTGCACCAAAAACCCAGGTGGTGCCCGTCGGGCGCCAGACGGATACGGGGTTCTTCGCGCTCTTCTGGCGCAACAAGCCAGCGCGGTTCGGCCTCATCGCCTTCACATCGATTGTGTTGCTCGTCATCGTCGGTCCGTTTGTCGTGCCGTTCACCCCCGAACAAATCGACCTTTCGGCGAAGGGGCAGGCGCCCTCGCTCGCCCACCTCATGGGAACCGACGAGCTCGGTCGAGACGTGCTGGCTCGCGTGCTTGACGGTGGGCGACTCACGATCTTGGTCGCGGTCATCGCCGTAGGCGTGGCAATCACGCTCGGTATCATCGTCGGGGCGCTCGCCGGCTACTTCGGCGGTTGGGTCGACAACCTGCTCATGCGCATCGCCGACGTGTTCTACTCGATGCCCGCGCTCTTCGTCGTGATCTTGCTCGTCGCCCTGATCGGCCCCGGGTTCGGGTCGATTATCCTCGCGATTTCTGCCTTCAGCTGGATGACGACGGCCCGGCTCTTACGAGCAAGCATTCTCAGCCTGAAGAAGTCAGACTTTGTGCAGGCCGCGCGCGGCCTCGGCGCGACGAACCTCCGGCTCATCGTGCTCCACATCCTGCCGAACGCGCTCGCACCAATCTTTGTCGCCGCAACGCTCGGTATCGCCTCTGCTGTGCTCACCGAGTCGGCGCTCTCGTTCCTTGGTCTCGGCTTCCAGGCACCCCAGGCAACTTGGGGCGGCCTCCTTGAGGAGGCACAGCGCGCCGTCATCAGCGGCGGCCAATGGTGGCGGGGGCTCTTCCCCGGGATCATGATCTTCCTCGTGATCCTCTCGGTCAACTTCATCGGCGAGGGCCTCAACAAGGCCATCCAGGGGCGGAAGGAGCACACCTCGTGAGTTCACCACATCTTGAAATTGAGAACCTGACGATTGGGTTTGAATCGAGCGGTCGCGTGCTGGTCGATGGTGTCTCGATCGTCGTCGAGCGGGGCAACGCGACCGCGCTCGTCGGCGAGAGCGGCTCGGGCAAAACGCTCAGCATGCTCGCTGTCATGGGCCTGCTCCCGGAAGGAATCACGGTCTTGGGTGGAGATGTCAGGCTCGACGGCACCAGCCTACTCAGCCTCGACCCGCGAGCGCGCAGGCGGCTCAACGGCAGTGAGATCGGTCTCGTGCCGCAAGACGCGATGGCAGCGCTGAACCCGACGCTCGATATCCAAACGCAGTTCGAGCTTGTTCTTCGCACGCACCTGCGGATGAGCAAGGCCGCTTCCCGGAAGCGTACGGTCGAGCTCCTCGACCAGGTTGGTATCCCCGAACCGGAGTCCAAGCTGAAGCGCTACGCCCACGAATTCTCCGGCGGGCAGCGGCAGCGTGTGATGATCGCGCTGGCGCTGAGTTGCGGGCCGAAGATGCTCATCGCTGATGAACCGACCACCGCGCTCGACGTGACCATCCAACAACAGATTCTCGATCTCGTGGCCCGACTCCGCGAAGAACTCGACATGACTGTGATGTGGATCACCCACGACCTCGGTGTGGTCGCGGGCCTGGCAGACGACGTTGCCGTGCTGCGCAGCGGAAAGCTCGTCGAGCACGGCAGCGCAGAGCAGATCTTCTTTGCCCCAGAGCACGACTACACCAGACAACTGCTCGCGGCCACTCCAACGCTGTTTGACGGGGCCCCAGACTCGGAAGGCGCTGTGTAATGAACACCGGAGAAACGCTCGTTGAGGTCGAGAACCTGAGCTATGCATACCCGAGGCCGCGCGGCCTCTTCCGTCGAGGCACGCCGGCCCCGCCAGCGATCGATGACGTGAGCTTCACCATTGGGCGAGGGGAGATCGTCGCACTCGTCGGCGAGAGCGGGTCAGGCAAGTCGACGATCGGCAGGCTGCTGCTCGGGATGCTGAGGCCGAGGGCCGGGCACGTTCGCTTCGATGGGCAAGACGTGCACGCACTCCGCGGGCGCGAAAGCAGAGCGCACCGCCACAATTACCAGATGGTGTTTCAAGACCCGTACTCGTCGCTGAACCCGAGAATGGGGGTCGGCGATGCGGTCGTCGAAGCGCTACAGATCACCGGTACCCTCCCCGCGAGTGAGCGCGAAGCGGTCGCGCGGGAACTGCTCAGCCGCGTGCGCCTCGCTGACGAGATGTTTGACAGGCGCCCAGCCGAGCTCTCTGGCGGGCAACGCCAACGCGTGGGCATTGCTCGGGCCCTCGCCGCTCGCCCCCGACTCCTCGTCGCCGACGAGGCGCTTGCCTCGCTCGACGTCTCGATCCAGGCGCAGATCGCGCAGGTGCTTGGCGAGCTGAACGAACAGGAGGGGCTGTCGATGCTGTTCATCACACACGACCTCGCTATGGCGCGAAAGCTCGCCACTCGCATCATCGTCTTGAACAAGGGGCGAATCGTAGAGTCTGGGCCGGCCGCGGAGATCATCAGGTCTCCGCACGATGACTACACCCGAGCATTGATCGACGCCGTGCCGATCGCGAACCCCACGATTGCGCGTGCTCGGCAGCGAGCTCGGCAGCGAGCTCGGCTCGCATCAACTCGCGCGTCGGCAACGCCTGCGTCGCACACCCCTGAAAGGAATCCTCAGTGACCGTATCGTTCCCATTCCACCATTTCGCAGGTTCTCACCACGAGGTCGGGCGCCAGCACGGGGCGGCGTTGCGGCAGCAGATCGCGGTGCACCTCGACAGACTGCAGCGCAGGTTTGAGCGCCAGGGCATCACGATCGCGCAGGCTGAGGCAGCTGCGCTCGACTACCGATCAAGTATCCGTGAAGTCTCTGTTGGTCTTGATGAGGAGATTCACGGGCTTGCTGCGGGCGCCGAAATCACACTCGGAGCGGCCTTCTTGTTGCAGCTGCGCGCCGAGGTGTTCGTGCAGCTCGTCGGCAAGCACGGGGCCGAACAAGAGTGCACGACGTTCGCGATTCTGCCGGAGCGCGGCTCTGAGAATCGGGGCTTCGTTGGGCAGAATGCCGACCTGCCCGCGATGTACCACGACCTGATGACGGTCGTTCGGGTGAGCGTCGATGACGAGCCCGAGCTACTCATGGTGATCCCTGCCGGGCAGATCTCGTACATCGGCATCAATAACGCCGGGCTCGGGGTGTTCGGCAACTACTTGCACTGCGCGAGCTGGCGCGACGGCTTCCCCCGCTACCTGTACACCCGCGTTGCCTTGCGCGAAGCATCAGTCGAAGCGGCCGAAGCTGCGCTGCGACGCCTCCACCGGGCCTCCTCGCGCAACGTCATCATGCTCGATGCCGGCGGTACCGCTGTCGACCTTGAAAACACCGCCGAATCGATGGTGTCGATCCAGCCGGCCCAGGGCTTCCTCGCGCACGCCAATCACTACCTCGACCCCAGCCTGCAGCACAACGAATCGAACCCGTGGCTTGAGAACTCGCAGCTTCGCTACGAGCGGCTCGCTGGCTCGATCGCGGCCGGGGGAACGGGCATCGCGCCGCGCGATATCGCTGAGATGCTCCGTGACCGAAGCGACATCGGCAACGAGCTCTCGATCTACCCCGAAGACGACGATCGGGGAGTTGATGAGGAAGACCGGAACATGACGGTGACCTCGGTGATTGCTGAACCCGGTCGCGGGCAGATCTGGGTCGCGAGCGGACCGCCCTCACGCCACGAGTACAGGCGCTTCTCGTTCGCTGACGCGGGAGAGCCCCAGCAACACGGCACGGCTGAGTCCGTGCTCTGACCTCACGACCGAACGAAGGAGAAACCATGAAACACACAACAGACGGTGAGCGGCTATCGTTCTACCAGTTCGGCGCAACGACCGTGTTCGCGAGCCGGATGGATCAGCGGTTCTCGTACTGCCTGTACGTGCCGGAGAGCTACGACGAGAGCGCCCCGGGGGAGTACTCGCTCATCGTCGCGATTCACGGAACCGGCCGCGATGCGCCTCGCCTCCGCAACGAGTTCATCGAATTCGCTGAGGCCGAGCAGTGCTTCGTGCTCGTGCCGCTCTTCCCGGCAGGCATCGGCACCGCCGGCGACCTCGACGCCTACAAATACCTGGCGTCGGACGACGCTCGGTATGACCTCGTGCTGCTCGACATGGTCAAGGAGATCGAAGAGATCTATCTGTTGAACTTCGACAGGTTCTTGCTGAACGGGTTCTCTGGCGGAGGGCACTTCACTCACCGGTTCTTGTACGTTCATCCCGAGCGGCTTGCGGGGGTTTCGATCGTGTCGCCCGGCGTCGTCACGCTGTGCGACCCGAACCGGCCGTGGCCAGCCGGCGTGGGGCAGCTCGAAGACACGTTTGGGCGTGCCTTCGACGCGGCAGAGGTCGCTCGTGTTCCCGCGAACCTTGTGGTGGGTGACGACGACGTTCAGACCTGGGAGATCTCGGTCGCCCCCAGTCACCCCGTCTACATTCCCGGCGTCAACGCTGCGGGCGTCACCCGGGTAACGCGGCTGCAAGCTCTCGCGCAGTCGTTGCGTGAGAACGGAAACGAGGTGACCGTCGACCTTGTGCCGGGCGTTGCGCACGAGGGCTACCACCTTCTGAAGCCGACGTTTCGAGCATTCCGCCAGATGCTTGCGGCGGCAAGGCCCGCGGGCGAGGGGGCTGCGCAGGTGCGGCCATGAGCGATCTCGAGCAGGATCCGCAGCTGGATAACCCGGGTGATGTCCTCACGCGGATCGACGAGCGGCTCGCCGGGCTGACCGCTGCGGAAACCAAGGTTGCGCAGTACATTGCCGCACAGCCAGAGCAAGCCTTGCTCATGAGCGCGGTACAACTCGGCGAGGTGCTTGGCGCGAGCGACATGACCGTTGTGCGCACCGCTCGCTCGCTCGGGTACACAGGATGGCCTGAGCTTCGTCGCGCGCTCGGGTCGCAGCTCGCTCTCACCGTGAGCCCGGCAAAGCGGCTCTCGACCAGGTTGACCGTGACGAAGCGTGAGTCTCACGGGAGCCTCTTGGATATCGTGTTCGAGGAGGCGCGAGAGCGGCTCGCAACGTCGCGGAACTACGTCGACACCGAGGAGTTCTCGCGTGCCGTTCGGCTCGTGAGTGCCGCGGGCACGGTGCACGCGTTCGGTGTCGGAGTCTCGGCGGTGTCTGCCGAGTACCTCGCAGTGAAGCTTTTGCGACGCGGCATCTCGGCACGCAAAGCACAGGGCATGGGGTTCGCGTTCGCCGACTCGCTGCTCGGGCTGCGCGCGGGCGACCTGCTCGTCGCTTTCGCTCCAGGCAGTGAGTTCAGCGAGCTCGACGTTGCGTTCCTTGAGGCTCGCAGGCTCGGCGTCTCGACGCTGCTGTTTACGGACAAGTACCGTGACACTTACGTCGACCGAGTGGATTGCGTCATTCGCACCGCGAGTTCTGCCGGAGGCCTGACAGGGGAGAACCTTCCCGCGATGGTTGCAATCGACGCACTCGTCCTCGCCGTGGGACACGTCGACCCGGATACGGCACTCGCAACGTCGCGGCGCCTGAACAAGATTCGGCGCGCGCTCAGGCGGCAACCGGGTGCGACGAAGACGAAGACGACCGCTCAAGACGAGGAGAACGAGACAGCATGAGGATGACAATCGGGCGGCTTACCGGGACGCTTCCCGCGGAGCAGATTTCCGCGCTCAAGAACCTGAGTTACCCAACGCTTGGCCACTATCTCGAAGAGGGGTTCGTCGACCCCGAAATCCGAATGCTTGTCGGTTCTGGTGCGAACATCGCGGGGACCGCGGTGACTGTGCGAACTACAGCGACTGATTCGACCGCGCTGCACCACGCTGCTGGGGTGATCGAGCCCGGTCAAGTGCTCGTGCTCGACACCGGAGGCGACCGTTTCCACGCCCCGCTCGGGGAGGTCGTGGCGACGCAGCTGCGCGTCCGTGGTGCCGCCGGTGTGATCGTAGACGGCGTGGTCACGGACATCGTGCAATTGCGAAGCATCGGCGTGCCCGTGTACGCGCGCGGCACGAGCCTGCTCACGACGAAACTGCTCGGCGCCGGTGGCGGGGGAATCGGGGTTCCCGTGGTCTGTGGCGGGGTCGGTGTCTCGCCCGGAGACATTATTCTTGCCGATGCAAATGGGGTGCTCTCGCTCACGGCCGCGGCGCTCGAGGCGGTCTTCGCAGTGGCGGAGGAGGACGACGCAAGCGAACCTGAGTTACTGCGCGCCATTGCTGACGGTCAGTTGTTGGGGGCTCTCACCGGCGCGACGGCGCTCGTGGATGAGCTGACGCGCCCGTGAAACGCTGGGAGGCTGGTGCCACCAGCCTCCCAGCGTTTGGCTACGCTAGAGCGGGTTCGCGCTCAAACTCTCGGTATTGAACAGCACGACGGTGCTCGACTCGGTGAGCCCAATCTCAGCGCGTGCGGCGAGCGACAGCCGCCTGGCGCCGGCGAGCGTCGCCGCCCCGCACGGCCCCGAATCAACGCCTTCGGCCTGCAGCGTCGCGACCGCGGCGCGGGCGTCGTCGTCGGTGACGAGCACGGCTGCATCGGCGCCCGCTTGCAGCACGGGCCACGCGAGGTCAGACACTGTGCCGCAATTCAGCCCGAGCATCACGGTGTGTGCGGTGTCGACGGGACCTGGCTCGCCGGTAGTGAGTGCGTGGAACACTGAGGGGGCTGTCTCCGGCTCGACGATAGCTACCGAGGGTGAGCCCTCACCACCGCGGAAATGAGCGACGATGGCCTGTGCGAGTGAGCCGACACCTGCCGGAGCCAGAGCGAGGTCGACGGCCTCGACCTCGAGCTGGGCAAGCTGCTCGTCGAGCTCATCGAGCATCGTGCTGTACCCGTCAACGATCCAGCCCGGAATCTCGTGATATCCCTCCCATGCGGTGTCTTGGATCACGAGCGCTGCGTCACCGTGGGAGTCTGCGGCGTCTCGCATGGCGGCAACGACATCGTCGTATGGCAGCGCGAGGAGATGCGTGGTTGCGCCCTCGCCCGAGATCGCCGACATCGCCGCCTCGGTGAGCGTGTCCGGGTAAAAGATGGTGCAGGCAAGCCCAATCAAACGCGCGGTGTGCGCGACCGCGCGGCCGTGGTTCCCGTCTGTTGCAGCGAAAAGTGTGACCGGCGGGTGCGAGGGCGCCTGCGCCCGCAGCTCGTCGAGGGACAGCGTAGTCGCGCTGCCCCAACGAGCGGAGAGCGCGCGGGCGATTGCGTACGAGGCGCCAAGGATCTTGAACGCGGGGAGGCCGAGTCGCGAGGACTCATCTTTCACGAGAACGCGGCCAACGCCAAGTTCGGCCGCGACCGCGGGGAGGTTGACAAGCGGTGTCGGGTGGTAGCCAGGGAAGCCAGCGTGGAAGGCGCGCACGTCGTCGGAGGGTCGCGCGAGACGCGCGGTACGGGCGGACGGGTTGAGATAGAGCGAAGGTGATGTCTGCATTCCTGAAGTCTTGCAAGGCCTTTCGTCTAATAAAAGCGGATATTGTTGGAGAGTATCGTCCCTAATTTACGGAGGTTTGCGTGTCGGAGATTCGTCGGTTGCAGACCTTCCTCGACTTCGCGCGACTCGGCACAGTCGCGGCAGTCGCTGAGGCGACCCAGTACAGCACCTCCGCGGTCTCCCAGCAGCTTGAGAAGCTTGCGGGCGAGATTGGTGTGCCGCTCGTGCAGCCACACGGAAGGCTGCTGAAACTCACGGCGGCGGGGGAGACTCTCGCAAAAGAGGGGCCCGCCGTGCTCGACGCCTGGGACAGGGCGAGATCAGAAGCCCTTGCGACGACTGGAGAGGTTCGCGGTGCCGTCGCGATTGCGGCGTTCCAATCGGGGTGTCTCGCGCTCTTTCCCGGACTGCTTGCGGCGCTCCGCACTGAGTACCCCGGCATGCGTGTGAACTGTACGCAGGCGGAGCCCGATCGAGCGATCGTGGCTCTGCGGGCGCGCGAGATCGATGTTGCGATCGTTGAGCGTTACGCCGGGCAGCACCCCGAGCCCCATCCCGACCTGACGGAACTGCATCTCGGCGACGACGACATGCTGCTCGCGGTTCCCGCGGAGTGGGGGCCGGTCACCGATCTCACGCAACTTGCAGAGCGCCCGTGGGTGTTTGAGGAACGTGGGGGGCCCGAACGAGCGTGGGCGGAAGCGCTCTGCCACGAGGCAGGGTTTGCGCCGGTCGTCGCGCATGAGACGTCTGACGTCATCGTTCGCTGCGCGATGGTTGCCTCTGGCGCCGCCGCGGCATTTATTCCGGCGCTCACACCCGAGCCGCTGCGCCTTGGAGCAATCTGCACGCCGCTCCCACGCGCCCAGTCGCGCAGCCTGGTCGCGCTCACCAGGTCGAGCGCTTCCGCGGACGCAGCAATCGCGGCCGTGGTGCAGAGTTTGGCCACGGTTGCGGTGCGCACGACTGCTGGGTCTCACGGTGCTGGGCCTCATGATGCTGGCGAGCGTTCTGGTCGGGCCGCAGAGGCCAGCCGGGAGGCGCGCTGAGGCCTTCGGGCGTGCAGTTTGCGCAGCGGCGCGGTCAGATTGCGCAGAGTTTCGCCCGACTGCAAGTCGGCACGCCCGGCCGCTCTTACGCTTCTCAGATGCACCTAATTTCTCGCCGTTCCCGCACACCCGGGCCTGTATCCACGAAGACCCTGTCGCCGCTCGCGCTCGCCGTCGCGGCAGCGATCGCCCTTGGTGGGGTTGGGCTCTCGGCAGCCGCACCCGCTGTCGCCGCGCCCATTCAGGCTGAGTCACCTGGGCCATCGCCCGATGGCCCAGGCGGGACGGAGCTCTCCGCGCCAGGGGTGCTTGATGTGGAGACAACCACGGTGCTGAACATCATCAACGCACCGATTAGCTACGGTGGCCTTGCGTTTTTCTCTGCGATTGTTGAACCGACGGGGCCAGCCATCCTCATGGGCCAGAGCGTCGAGTTCGAGTCCGACGGCGTGAGCATTGGCTCAAGCCCGCTGCTCTATGTAGGTGGGGGAAAGTTCATCTCGCTGCTCCCTGTGGCCTACGTGCCCGATGCAGGGACGCACTCAATCATCGCCCGGTTTGCGGGTGCGTACGATGAGGCAACGGGAAGCAACGCGCTCCCGTCCGTGAGCGCGCCATACGAAATGATAGTCGCGCCGGCAACGACTGAGACGTGGATCACTGCTGCGCCGAGCACGGTTCTGGCCTTCGAACAGGTGGACATCTCGGCACGAGTCTCCTCTCCGGTCCCTGGGGCGAAAGGGCGGGTCGCGCTCTTCGCAGACGAGAGCCCGGTTGCGTACGCTGACCTCAGCGAGGACGGAAGCGCGAACTTCGTGGGCGTTTCCCTGCCGTGGGGCACTACCGCTCTCCGCGCCAAGTTCCTCGGAGGGGAAACCCGAAACTTCGCCGAGTCGACTTCCGTCGCGCAGCAGGTGTCTGTGACGGCGCTTGGCACCGCAGTGACACTCGAAGTTCCGCCGAGCACTCTGCGGGCCGACGACACCCTGACCTTCAGGGGAACCGTGACCAACACAGGCGAGGGTGGCCGGGTAGATCCGCGCGGCGAGATCCAGATCCTCGTCGACGGTACCGTTCAGTACTCCGCTGTTCTTGGCGCGAGCGCGGATTCCGCTGAGGGTGACGGTGCAGCGCAGTTTGCGATCGAGGCAGGCGAACTCTCGCTCGGAGAGCACTCCGTTCAGGCGCGTTTCCTTCCCAGCCCCGGCTTCTCGGGCGCCGAAAGCGGTGAGTTCGATTTCCGAATCCTCGGTGTTGAGACCGAGATCACGCCGGCTGAAGAGACCGTGCGGGTCGCCTCCGGTATGAGCGTGCCCCTGTCTGTCACGGTGGCCGCCCTCGGGGCCGGTGATAGGCCTGACGCACCAGTTGACGGCTACGTTCAAGCCTTCATTGACAACCAGCCCTATGGTGAGGCGCTCACCGTAGAAGGTGGAGTGGGCCGCGCCGAGCTGCCCGCGCTCGCAGTCGGTGAATACGAGGTTGAGCTCCGGTTCACCCCCGCCGAACACGGGCGGCTGAAGAGCTCAGCGACCGTGGCGGTCATCGTCGCAGCCGAAGATGACGGTGGCACCGACGGCGGAACCGATGGCGGAACCGATGACTCTGATGGCGCGAGCCCAGAGCCGAAGCACCCCGATACCTCCGGCAAGAGTGAGCAAACGGCTGTGCTCGGCGCGACGGGGTCGGAGACCCCGCTGATCCTGCTCGGCGGCCTTGGCGCGCTGCTACTTGGAGCCGGCGCTATTCTTGGCGGGCGGCGACTGCGGCTGCGGCGCAGGTAGCGATCCAGGGCCGATGCCCCGGTGTTTAGCGGAAGAACACCGAGAAGCCGAGCGTCGCGAGCACACCGAAGACGACGCCCCACAGGATGATCGAGATGATCTGCCAGAAGATGACCTGGTTCTTTGGCGCGCCGAATGACACCATTGCCGCCGACGTGATCTGGCTCGGCAGGAAGAGCTGCCCGAGCAGGCTTACGCCGGGCACGCCGAAGCGGTCAAAGCGCTCCTTGAGCTTCGCGCGGCGCGGAGTGAGCTCTTTCGCCTCTTTCCCCTGGGTCGCCTTCGCGCGCACACCGTGGGCGGTGAGCACAAAGATCAGCATTGAGATGACGTTGCCGATAACTGCGGCAGCGACGGCGATCACCGGGTTGATACCGACGAGCACGCCGATGGCCGACCCGAAGTACGACTCCACGAACGGGATCGCTGCGATGAGGAAAACGCCGAACCACTGGAGGAACTCGGGGAGGGACGCGGTGAAATCCTGAAGCGACTCAAGCATGATGACCTTTCGAAGTGTGACGGCGAGGTGCCGCGGTACACCAATCGTTTCGCAGGCCGCGGCACCCCAGTAGTGCCGCGGTGTCACCGCTCCGTGTGAGATTCCGTTGGCCCGAGCCATGACATTTGTCATGCGTCGCGTGTGCGGAGTCTTGTCGGCTCCGTTCGTGCCACTGCTCCCCGTATGCTGACACTGATGTCTGCACAGAAGAGCACACGAACCCCCTTCGAGGGGGTGAACGCAACCTGGAACTACACGCTCGGCTCGATTGTGTTCCTGTTCCTGATGCTTGACCTCCTCGTTATTGCCGACCTGGTCGTCCGCTACCTGGAGAGCGGTTCGATGCTGCTGCGCGCACTCGTGGCCGCCTGCGTGCTGGCGTCGGCCACCCGCATCAGGTACTGCTGGTTCTTGCGTGGCGACTCTGAGGGCCGCCTTCCACACGTCGGCTGGACGATCGCGCTGTTCGCGCCCGCTGTTGCCGCGTGGGGGCTCGCATTCGTGCTTCCAGAGGGCGCGGTTTACGCTGCGGCGCAGCTCTGGTTCTCGGGCGTGCTGTTCGCAATCGTGCTGCGGCGCGCGCTCCGTTGGCTCGTGATGCTCGCACTGGCGGTGGCGACCGCGATCCCGATCTTTGTGCGTACGCTCCTCGGCGACGAGGGGCTGGAGCTGACCGAGCGCGGCGCCGGGCCGTTCGTCATGATGTACGGGCTGCTGCTGCCGTTCATGTTGATCTCGAGCCTTTGGCTGTGGCGCGTCGTTCGGCGGCTCGACGAGGCTAGGCACCTTGCCGCGGAACTCGCGGTCACCCAGGAGCGGCTGCGGTTCGCGGCCGACCTCCACGACATCCAGGGGCACCACCTGCAGGTCATCGCGCTGAAGGCAGAGCTCGTTGAGCGCACGCTCGAGGCGAAGCCCGAGTATGCGGCCGAGCAGGTCGGGGAGATCCGCCTCATCGCGAAGGAAGCGCTCGAGGAGACCCGCTCGCTCGTCGCAGGGCTCCGCGAGGTTGCGCTTGACGTCGAGCTGGAGAACGCCCGCGAGGTGCTCACGCTCTCGGGCGCGGAGTGCGAGCTCGATATTGCGGGGACGCCCTCGGGTCGCGAGGCGCAGCGGGTGCTTGCGTTCGCGGTTCGCGAGGCGACAACAAACATCCTGCGCCACAGCAGCGCGACGGACGCCAAGCTCTCGCTTCGCCCGGCCCACGGGGGTCACGAGCTCGTCGTTACGAACAACGGCCTTGTTGAGGGGTACGAGCAGGGGAGCGGAAGTGGGCTGCAAGGGTTGCGTGCCCGCGCCTCAGCGCTTGGCGGAACACTCTCGGTGGAGGCCTTGAATAACAACTTTGAACTACGACTCTGGGTGCCAGAAGGAGCAACAACGTGAGCGAAGAACTGGGCCGGCAGACTGCATCGCCGAAGGGCGGCCCGATCCGGCTGCTCATCGCTGACGACGAGCACCTCATCCGGAGCGCGCTCGAAGCGTTGCTCGGGCTCGAACCCGACATCGAAGTGGTCGCGGGAACCGACAATGGCGCGAGTGCGGCCGAGCTCGCGATCGAGCTGCAGCCCGACGTCTGCCTGCTCGACCTTGAGATGCCGCAGGCAGACGGAATTGAGGCGGCCGAGCGGATCGCGGCCAAGGTTCCCACCGCCCGAGTCATCATCGTGACGCGGCATGCCAGGCCCGGGGTGCTCAGGAGGGCGCTCGCCGCTAAGATTGCTGGTTTCGTGCCGAAGTCGACACCCGCGGGCGACCTCGCGAACGTCATCCGTGATGTCGCGGCGGGCAAGCGCTACATTGACCCCGAGATCGCTGCGGCTGCGCTGACCGCCGAGCGCAGCCCGCTCACAGACCGGGAGCTCGACGTGCTGCGGGCGACGCGGACGTCGTCAAGCGTGCAGGAGATCGCCGACGCGCTCTTCCTCTCGGCTGGGACGGTGCGAAACTACCTCTCCGCGGCCATGACGAAGCTCGGCGCGAGCAACCGGTACGACGCAGCCGAGCACGCCTGGCAGCAGGGGTGGATCTAGGCTCGCCGGCCCCTCTCCATCCCTTCCCCCTCAATTTCTCGAGAACACGCCAAACTCCCCGGGTATTTGGGGGAGAACAGATTATTTGGGTGGGAGCGGGGCGGGAAGGGAGCGCGGAAGCGGGATCGCGTCGGCGGAAGCGGGATCGCGTCGGCGGAAGCGAGGTCGCGCCAGCGGGCGCCCGCCTACACCCCGCCCGCGGCCTGAATGAGCTCGGCAAGCGCCCACGAACCACGCGCCTGAGCGTTGGCGAGGGGAGTGTTGCCCTGGCCGTCGCGGAGGTTCGGGTCGGCCCCGCCTGCGAGCAGCAACCGCACGGTCTCCTGATGATCGGGGCCGTCGGTGCCGAGCAGCACGGCCTCCTGAAGCGCCGTCCAGCCGAGGTTGTTCACGTGGTTCGGGTCTATGCCCGCTGCGAGCAGCATGCGGGTCACCTCGACGTGGCCGTGCTCGCCGGCCGGAATCAGCGCAGTACCGCCAAAGCGGTTGGTGCTCTTCAAATCGGCCCCGTGCGCGAGCGTCAGGCGCAGGATCTCGTTGTACCCCTCGGCGCCCGCATACAGGTACGCGCTGTCTTCGATATCGTCCTTCGCGTTCACGTCGGCACCGGCCTCGATGAGGGCCGTCGCGGCGGCGACGGCGTTCGCCTTCGTTGCTGCGACGAGGGGAGTCCTGCCTGCCTCACCCCGAAGCTCGAGGTCTGCGCCCCGCTCAATCGCCGACCGGACTCCGTCGCCATCGTCCGCGGCGACCGCGGCGGCGAGATCGGCGTTTGCCTGCGGGTCTGGCTGCACGGGTTCGGGCTTTGGCGTCGGGGTCGCCGCGGGTGGCTTCGGGGAAGCGGTGGGCTGGCGTGGCTCGGGTTCAGCGGCGCAACCCGCGAGGAGCGTTGCCCCAGCGACGAGGAGGGCTGGAAGCACGAGGCGCGTGCGACCGAGCGGCCTAGCGGTGTGTGAACGGGCGGGGAAGTTTCGTGCCACTGATGAGTCTCCTCGGAGTTCGGCGAGTGCTCGCAATAGTAATCCTCGGAGCTGTGTCGAAGCGGGGCGGTCGTCGCTCGCGCGTCGGGCGACAGTATGCAAACTGCACATCACCGCGGGCGAGCTGGGCCAACAACGGCCCGAAATCGCGTGAAATTGGCTCATAGCATTGCGAGTGCAACCGGGCAGGAGGTCATCGCGGACCACCCGGGAAAGGACGGCAATGAGGCTGAAACACCTGCTCTGGGAATCTCCCGCCGCTGGCTCGGAGCGCGACTGCATCGGCGATGAGCACGGCATTCTGAGCTACCAGGAAACAGACATTAAGGCCCGGGCGCTCGCGCAGCAACTCGCCGATGCCGGCATCGGGGAGGGCGATGTGGTCGCGCTCATGCTCGAGAACAGCGTCGAGCTGCTGCTCGGGATACTCGCTGCTTGGCTCCTTGGCGCGGCCGCGACCCCGATCAACCCGACGTTCACTGAGCGCGAGTTGAGCTACCAGCTTGAGGATTCGAGCGCGAAGCTCCTCATCGCAGACGAGCACACGTCGGTTGCCGCAGCGGGAGTCGCGATCGCGCGCCTCGACCTCGTCGACATCCGTGCACGACTCCGCGGCCCCGTTGGCACAGGCGGCCCAGACAGCCCCGTTGGCCCGAGCGGCCATGGCGGCCCCGGCCAACCACTCCCGACCCCCGTAACGCCGGCCGACCAGCTCGCACTGCTCATTTACACGAGCGGGTCGACAGGGCAGCCGAAGGGCGTCATGCTCGACCACGCGAACCTGCACGCGATGGCCGACGGGCTCGCGAGCCACACGGCGATAACCGCGGAGGATCGTGCACTCGTCGTGCTTCCGATGTTCCACGTCAACGCAATCTGCGTGAGCTGGCTGGCGCCGATGCTCGTCGGCGGGTCGACGGTCATCATGCCGAGGTTCACGCCGACAGGTCTGATCGACGCTATCGCACGCTTCCGGCCCACCTACTTCTCGGTGGTCCCGGCAATCCTCGCGAAGCTCGTTGAACTTCCGGCAGACACCTCAGTGGATTTCAGTTCAGTTCGCTTCGTGATCTGCGGGGCGGCTCCGGTCTCAGCCGAGCTGCTGCAGCTCAGCGCTGACCGCTTCGGCCTACACATCATCGAGGGCTACGGCCTCACCGAGTCAACGTGCGCGTCGGCGTGCATCCCGCTCGCGGGCCCCCACAAGATCGGCACGGTCGGGCCGCCACTCGCGGGCCAGCGCATCAAGCTCACGGACCCCGACGGGAACCCCGTGCCTACGGGCGAGCGCGGCGAGGTGCGGATAAGCGGGCCCACCATCATGCGCGGCTACCTCGGGCGGCCAGAGGCAACCGCCGAGACGATCGTCGATGGCTGGCTCCGCACGGGGGATGTCGGCGTGCTCGACGAAGACGGATATCTCAGGATCGTCGACCGCATCAAAGACATGATTATTCGCGGCGGCGAGAACCTGTACCCGAAAGAGATCGAGGCACACCTGGCGGCCCACCCAGCGGTGCTCGAATCGGCGGTCGTTGGTGCGCAGCACCCGCAGCTCGGCGAGGTGCCCGTCGCGTATGTCGTGCTGCTGCCGGGGGCGGAAGCGACGCGCGCCGACCTCCTCGCGCACTGCGCGGCGGGCCTCATGAAAGTGAAGGTTCCGGCACGGCTCACGCTTGTCGACGACCTGCCACGCAACCCCGTCGGCAAGGTCGACAAGCCCGAACTGCGCAGGCAGACCCCGCCGGTCGCCGAGCCCGTCCGTCAGCGGGTGAGCGCCTGACGGCGGCTTGCAGCTAGGGGCGAATCGCCCGTCACCCCGGTCACGGCCCTCGGGTCGATGGCTTCCATTGCGGTACCCAAAACGGGATCGAACACCGCGTCCTATCCAAGAAAAACCTGTCACCAAAGGAGTTGTCATGGGTTTTACCGAAACGAGGTTCCCGAATGTGGAGCCCGAAGCATTCATTCAACGCCCGCTGCGGGAACGACTGAAGGTGCTCACGACGCAGTGGGCCGAGTGGGGGTTCGGCGCCGCGCGAAACATCTCGGTGCTCTACCTCGCAAAGGTCTTCGGCGCGTGGCTCATCGGCGGCGTGCTGCTCGTCACGCTTACCTCGCACCTGAACCCGCTTGATCCGGGGTCGTGGTGGATGAACCCCATCGTGTATCAGAAGCTGCTCGTCATGACGATGCTGCTCGATGCGATTGGGGTCGCGGGTTCGTGGGGCCCGCTCGCAGGCAAATTCGGCCCGCTCACCGGCGGGATACTGTTCTGGTCGCGGCCCGGGACGATCAAGCTCAGCCCCTACAAGTGGGTTCCGTTCACTGGCGGCAACCGTCGAACCGTGTTCGACGTGTTCCTCTACTACGGGTTCCTATTCGCCATGGGCACTGCCCTGCTCATGCCGGGCCAGACGGCTGTCGAGCTACCGGCGCTCGCCAGGTTCCAGGCGTTCCTCACGGACCCCGCGAACGGCGTACCTGCCTGGCTTTCGCAGCACGCCGAGAGCTTCCTGCTCATTCAGACGACGCCGCTCATCCTCGCGGTCGCTCTGCTGCTCGTCATCGGTCTGCGCGACAAGACGATCTTCCTCGCTGCCCGCGCAGAGCAGTACCTGCTGCCGATCGTCTTCTTCATCGTGTTCCCGAACTTCTTCGAGGTCTCGGACATGATTATCGCGCTGAAGATCTTCCTCGTCACGGTCTGGGTCGGGGCCGGCTTCTCGAAGCTCAACCGACACTTCAGCCTGGTCATCCCGCCAATGCTCAGCAACACTCCGTTCTGGCCGCCGCGCTGGCTGAAGAAGTCGATGTACAAGGATTTCGAGGGCAGCGACCTGCGCCCGAGCCGTCCCGCGCACCTCATCGCTCACGTGCTCGGCACGATCGTTGAGATCGGCGCACCACTCGTGATGCTGTTCGTCGCGGGTGGCGCGCTCGGAGGTCAGCTCACCGTGACCCTGGCGACGCTGCTCATGGTCGGGTTCTGCCTGTTCATCATCTCGACCTTCCCGCTTGCCGTGCCACTCGAGTGGAACATGCTGTTCGCGATCTGCGCTGTCGTCTTCTTCATCGGCTACCCGAACGGCGTGGGGTTCAGCGTGTTCGATATGTCGCAGCCGTGGCTGCCGTTCGCGGTGATCGCGATCCCGGTGTTCTTCGTGATCTTCGGGAGCATCCGCCCCGACAAGGTGTCGTTCCTCGCGTCGCTCCGGCAGTACGGTGGCAACTGGGCCTCAGCGCTCTGGGCGATCCACCCCGACGCCGAGCGCAAGCTGCACCGCGTCTACCGGCCGACGACCGACCAGATCGACCAGCTCCAGACGATGGGGCTGCCGTACCCGCTCGCCGAGACCTTCCTGCAGATGACCATCGGGTGGCGGTCGCTGCACTCACAGGGCCGCGGGCTGTTCTCCGTGCTTCTTGAAGACGTGCCAGACATCGACCACCGCCGGGTGCGCGAAGCAGAGTTCGGGTGCAACGCCATGATCGGCTTCAACTTTGGAGAGGGGCACTTCCACAACGAAGAACTCATCGCAGCGATCCAGGAGCAAGCTCAGTTCGAGCCGGGGGAGTTCATCGTCGCCTGGGTGGAGTCTGAAGCACTGTGGAGTGGGGTGCAGGAGTACCGCCTCATCGACGCTGCGCTCGGCGTCGTCGAGCGGGGCCACTGGCGGGTGAAAGACGCCGTGGCAGCCCAGCCGTGGCTACCCGATGGGCCGATCCCGCTGACCGTGACGTGGCGCTCGCCCGAATTCGAGCAGCTCCGGTTCACCGCAACCGATATTGTTGGGCCAGATGCGGTGCCAGAACCGCTCGACGACGCAGAGACGCTCGGAGTGGATACCGCCGCGCTCAACCAGTTCGTCGCCGAATCGGAGCAACTCGTGGAGGTTAGGAAGCCATGACCACAGCGGTCGTAGTGGGAAGCGGGCCCAACGGGCTCGCGGCCGCGACCGTGCTTGCCCGCGCCGGCGTCAACGTCACCGTCGTCGAAGCGGCGAACCAGCTCGGAGGGGGAGCTCGCTCAGTCGAGTCCCCCCTCGCGGGGCTGGTGCAGGATCACTGCGCGGCCGTGCACCCGATGGCGCCCGGATCGCCTTTCTTCAAGACGCTCGACTTGCCGGCGATGGGCGTCGAGTGGGCGTATGCCCCGATCGACGCAGCCCACCCGCTTGACCGCGGCGAGCCCGGGATCCTGCGGACCTCGATCGATGAGACCGCCGCGGGCCTCGGGCGTGACGGCTCCCGCTGGGCCGCCGCGTTCGGCCCCTCGGCCCGCGCGTTCGACGCGCTCTCGGGGGTCATCATGGCCCCGATGCTGCGCGTGCCGCGGCACCCGATCCTGCTCGCCCGGATGGGGCTCGTCGCCGGCCCGCCGCCCGCGCTCGTCGGAAAGATCTTCCGCGAGGAGCGCGCCCGCGCGCTGTTCATGGGCGTCGCGGCGCACGCGCTGCAGCCGCTCACGCAGCCGCTCGTGACGGGCATCGGAGCCGGCATCATCATCGCCGGGCACGCCGTCGGCTGGCCGGTAGTGAAGGGCGGCACCGGGGTATTCACCGACGCGCACATCGCGCTACTGCGTGGCCTCGGCGTGCGCTTCGAGACCGGCCAACTGGTCACCCGACTCCACGAGTTGCCCCCGCGAGACATCACCATTCTCGACGTGCACCCGCGCGCTGCCGCCGGCATTCTTGCGGAGCAGCAGCCAGAGCAGGATCGCCGGGCGTACCGCAGATTTGCGCCGGGACCAGCGGCATTCAAGGTTGACTTCGCGGTGTCGGGCGGGGTTCCCTGGCGCGACCCCGAGATCGCGCAGGCGGGCACCGTCCACCTGGGTGGCGCGGCGGCAGAGATCGTCGCCGCCGAGCGCGATATCGCTGCCGGGCGGATGCCGGAGCGGCCCTTCGTGCTCGTCGGCCAACAGGCCGCCGCCGACCCCGCGCGAGCGAACGGCGACATCCACCCCGTGTACGCCTACGCGCACGTGCCCAACGGCTACCCGGGCGACGCCACCGAACACATCATCGCGCAGATCGAGCGGTTCGCACCGGGGTTCCGAGACCGGATCGTCGGCCTCCGTGCCCGCACGCCGGCCGAGAGCGAAGCCGAGAATGCGAACTTCATCGGCGGCGACATTCTCACCGGCGCGAAGTCCCCCCTCCAGTTCCTTCTCGGCCCCCGGCTCAGCGCTCAGCCCTACGACACTGGAACGCCCGGTGTCTACCTGTGCTCGGCTGCGACGCCGCCCGGCCCCGGGATTCACGGGATGGGCGGGTTCAACGCGGCGAACCGCGCCCTCGACGTGCTGCAGCGGGGAAGCCGCGCGCCGCTCGAGAGGATAGGGGCGTGACGGGCCGGGGAAGCGAAGGCGCTGCCGGTTCAGGGCAGCCCGCGCCTCGCAGGGTGGTTCGCCCGGAGTCGGCGGCTCACGACCTGCAACTGCGCGAACTCATCGCCCGCGTGGGGTACACGCTGCAGGAGGACACGCCAGAGATCGTCGACGAGATGACAGCGCTGCTGTCAGACAGGGTCGCGGGTCTCGACCAAGACGCCCAACTCGTGCAGATGCTGCGCGCGAGCGTCGATGGAAACGTGTGGACCATCGGGCACATTCTCACGAACGACATCGCGATCGAATCAGTTCAGCCGAGCACGGCCGCCGTCGAGTACGCCATGCGTCTCGCGCAGCGCGACGTGCAGCTCGGGTCACTCACGCGCGCGTACTACCTGGGCCAGTCGATGGTGGTGCGCCGAGGCATCGACATGGTCGACGCGCTCGGGCTCGACGACCAAGACCTGCAAATGAACCTCGTCCGCCGCATCACCGACGTGATTCACAACTACATCGACTGGATGCTCCAGTACGTGACGAACGTATTTGTCGCCGAGCAGGCGAAGTGGTGGACAGCGCGCGCAGTGACGAACGCGGCAGCCGTGCTCAAGACGCTGCGGGGCGAGCCGATCTCGTCCGCTGGGTTCGAAGCGCGCACGAAGTACTCGCTCGATCAGCACCACATCGCGCTCATCGCGTGGCTCGAGTTCGACAACTCGACGACGGAGGATCAGCGGCAGGTCGACCAGCTACTCAGACGGATAGCCGCGATCCTGCAGTCAACGAAGCCGCCGCTAATCACCGCGGCGGATCGCACGACGGCCTGGGCGTGGGTCGCGACCCCGACAACCGAGCTTGCGCCTGATGCTCTCACGCGCATCGCGAAGCTCGCCGAGTCTGCCGAGGCGAACAATGTGCGAGTTGCGATTGGGGTGCCCGGCAGCGGTGTCTCGGGTTTCAGGCGCAGCCACGAGCAGGCCGCGAAGGCGAGGCTCGTCGCGCTCGGCGCCCAGCGGTTCCACGAAGCCCAGCTGGTGGCCTTCAGAGACCCCGACGTTGGGTTTCTCTCGCTGCTCATGCACGACACGAAGAGCGCCGTGACCTGGACCAGGGAGGTGCTCGGGGACGTCGCGTCCGAGGGTGAGCAACAGGCCGCGCTTCGCGAGACGCTTGCGACGTTCTACGCGACGGGCGAGAACTCTTCTAAGACGGCTGAGATGCTCGGGCTGCACCGCAACACCGTGCGCCAGCGAGTCGCGAAGTTCGAGTCTGAGCGTGGGGGCAGGCGTGCCGATGGCATGGAGATTTCGCTCGCGCTGAAGCTCTTCGACCTACTTGGCGAGGGTAGCTGACGCGGCCCGCGCCGCGAGTTCCAGCTGCAGCGCAGCGAGGAGGCGGTCTTCCGTGCGGCTGAGGTCAAGCCCGGTGACCTCCTGCGCGCGCTGCAGTCGATAGCGCAGCGTGTTCGGGTGCACCCCGAGCATGCGGGCCGCCTCGCGCGCGTTGAATCCCGTGTCGACGTAGTGCCGCAGGCTCGCAACAAGTTCGGCCCCGTGCCGCTCGTCGTAGTCGCGCAGCGTGTCGAACCGCGGGTCGATGAGCTCCGGCCGCTCGCCGAGCAGTTTGAATGCCTCTCGCAACAGCACGGACGTGCGTGACTGGGTGAGGGAGGTGACGCGGGTGCTACTCCCAGCGATCGCGTCGAGCACGCGGTCCGCCTCGGCGCGGGCACCGGCGACCTCCTCAAAGCCTGTGAAGGGCGCGACGATCGCGACCCGCATCGGCGTCGCATCGGGGCTCATCGAGCGGGCGCCGGAGGCGTCGAACTTCCCGACCAGCATCTCCGCCCACTCCTCAAGCCTGTGGCCGCCCGAGAGATTCGGAAGCAGCACGTAGGCACGCTCTCCAAGCAGCACGAACCGCGCCTGCGGCGCGAACGCCCCGACGTGCAGCCGCAGCATCTTCGCGACACCGGCAACACCGGCCCCGCTCCCGTACTCGGCGCCGCCCGGCAACGCGATGCCGATCAGCGCCGCGTCGCCGAGCGTCGGCAGCCCGAGAAACGCCGACGCAGTGCCCGCGTCGATACCGCCGCGCTCCCCGAACACCCGCTGCAGCATGAGCTCCGTCGCCGACGGCGCCTCGAGCTCGCGCGTGAGTACGCGCGCCGCCGCCGAGGCACCACCCCGCACGACGGTCTCGGCATCGGGGCTGAACCCGTTCGCGCCCTCCTGTACCCAGATCGAGCCGATGAACTGGCCGCTGGGGGAGTGGATCCCGGTGACGAGCCGCGGCCGCATCCCGAGCTCGGCGTGCGCTGGAACGGCGACGACCTCCGTCGTGTTCTGGATCCGTTTCACCACGCCCCAGGCGCCGAGCAGCACCATCGAGTCCTCCGGCGCGATGCGGCCAAGGATCGCCCGGGCCCGCAGCCCGTCGGCGGTGCCGTCGGACGGGGAGTACGCGAGCACGCTCGAGTCGGGGCGCTCGATCGTCACCATGCCACCGGCGCCCGCGGCGATCACGGACGCGAGCTCGGCGAGGTCGCTGAACGCGGCGTTTTCGTCGGCGCCGGGCGGGGCCGTCTCGCGCGACTGCGCCCGTTCGAGCCGTCGGTGGATCGCGGCGAGCAGCAGGTCCCAGCGCGCCATACGATCGACCACGATCATCGCCAGACCGGCCTCGGACGCGGCCGTTCGCAGTGCGGGCCCGTCGATGTCCTCTTTGACCATGAGGGCGACGGGCCGCTCAGCATCTGACCGCGCGCCCAGGCCGCGGAGCCACGTCGATACGTGCTCGGCTGTGACGCCGACGGGCAGCACGAGGTCGGCAGGTGGCGCGGATGGAACGGGGGAGGCAAGGTCGGCGAACTCGGCGAGCGCAACGGTGTGAACGCGGGGCGTAGGCCGTGATCCGGACCCTGCTTCGGGCCCGGCGTGAACGAGTTCGCGGACCGCGGCGTCGAGTGCGGTCGCGATCTCGGAGAGCGTGATCGCGCCCGAGTGAGGGCGAGCCAGTTCTTCTGCGCGCGCAAGTTCTCCGTACATAGTGCTAATAATATCGCGATAGATTGGGTACTTTGCCCGAGGAATGGGGCTGGCCTCGTGTGGTTCGATTGAGCGGACGTGCGGCGACGACTGGCATTTTGAGCCTGCCCTCACGCCGCCAGATTTCTTTTGCCAGCTCAAGGAGGAGAACGTGCAACACACGCCTTTCGCGCCTGAGGCTCCCTCAGCCGCCGCGCCCCAACAGACCAGCTCGACCCGAGGGGGTGCGCGATGACCGGAGACCGGAAGCTCTCGCCGTTCCAGATGCTGGCCCTCGGCCTGCTGCTCTTCGCCATGTTCCTCGGGGCCGGAAACACGATCTTCGCTCCGATGGTCGGTCAGGCAGCTGGCAGCGAAATGTGGATCCCGATGTCGGGCTTCCTCATCACCGGCGTTGGCCTCGTGCTCCTCGCGATCGTCGCCCTGACGATGGCCGGCGGCACGGTGGAGCAGCTCGCCTCGCGCGTGCACCCCGTGTACTCGTTCGTGTTCTGCATCCTGCTGTTCCTCGCGCTCGGGCCGCTCTACGTGAACCCGCGCACGACCTCCGTCGTGTACGAGATCTCGGTGAAGCCGATCCTCGGCTCAGAGCTCACGCAGGGTACCTGGCCGCTCATCATTTTCTCGGTGATCTTCACGCTGCTCGGCGTCTACCTCTCGCTCACGCCATCGAAGCTTGTCGACCGCGTTGGCAAAGTCATCACGCCGATCTTCTCTGTGCTGCTCATCATCATCGTCGTGAAATCGCTCATTACCCCGATGGGCGAGCTCCACCCCGCCGTCGACCCCTACAAGAACGGCGCGTTCATTAAGGGCTTCACCGAGGGCTACCTCACGATGGACGCGCTCGCGGCCCTCGTGTTCGCTGGCGTCTTCATCCAGTCGATTCGCGGCCAGGGCATCACGACCCGCAAGGGCATCTCGTTCACGTTCTTGAAGGCCGGCATCATCACGGTCATCGGCCTCGCGCTGCTGCACATCTCGCTCGCCTGGATCGGTGGTTCGAGCGTCGACTCGATCGGCCGCCCCGACAACGGTGGAACCGTCATCGCCGAGGCCGCCCGCACACTGCTCGGCTACCCGGGCGTGCTGATGATCGGTCTCGTCATCTTCCTCACCGGCATCACGACGCTCGTCGCGTGCCTCACCGCGGTCGCTGACTACTTCGCAAAGCAGTTCCCGAAGGTGTCGTACAAGGCGTGGGTATGGATCCACGCCACCGTCGGCCTCGTCATCGCGAACTTCGGGCTGCAGGCGGTGCTCTCCGCCGCGCTCCCGATCCTCTTCCTGCTCTACCCGCTCGGCATGACCCTCATCGTGCTCGCCCTCCTCGACCGCTTCTTTGGCGGGCGTCGCGCGGTGTACGTCGGGGCGACGATCGGGGCAGGATCGGTCGCGATCCTCGACGCGGTGAAGGCTTCCGGTAACTTCGTCGACGAGCTCAACGGCTTCTTCTCGTGGCTGCCCATGTTCGCCGATAACGGCGGGTGGATCATCCCCGCGGTGCTCGGCGGCGTGATCGGCTACGTCGTGGGCCTGGCGAAGGGCGAACCCGCGATTGACCGCACCGCGCACATCTCCGTGATTGACGAACCCGTCACCGACCACTCCGAGGCGCGTGCCTCCTCACGAAAGGCGTAACACCCGCATGACCCGTGTCATCGTGATCGGAGCCGGCGCTGTCGGCCTGGCATCCGCGTACTACCTCCGCAAGGCCGGCCACGAGGTGACCGTTGTCGACCAGGCACCGCTCGCGGCGAAAGCCTCGGGGCACAACGCGGGCTGGCTGATTCCGAGCATGTCGACACCGGTCCCCGCGCCCGGCATGATGCTGCAGGCTATGAAGTGGATGGTGCAGCCCGACAGCCCGCTGTACGTGACGCCCTCCTTCAAACCGAGCTTCATCGGGTTCATGCTGCGCATGCTTCGCAGCTGCACCGACGCGCGTTTCCGTGAGGGGTCGGCGGTGCTCGCCGCGCTCAGCGCTACGGCGCTGTCAGACTTCGACGAGCTCGCGGCTGAGGGCGTCGAGTTTGAGCAGCACGAGCAGCCGCTGTCGATGCTCTTCACCGACGGACACAAGGTCGAGGGCCGGGTCACTGAGCTCGAGCTCTTGGACGGCAAGCTGCCCGGGTTCTCGTGGAACCACATGAGCGAGGCCGACCTCAAGGCGCACAAGCCCGTGCTCTCAGACCGGGTGGTCGCAGGCATCGAGTCGCGGGGCGACCGCTCCGTCGACCCCGGCTCGTTCGTGCGCGGCCTCGCGGCGGCCTGCGAGCGCGAGGGCGTCGAGCTCAGGCTTGGCACACCGGCATCGCTCGATCAGGCCACCGGTGGCGGCGTCTCCGTAACGGTGGGCGCCGAGACGCTCCGAGCCGATAAGGTCGTTGTCGCCGCCGGGGCCTGGACCAACGAGGTGCTGCGCGGCATCGGTGAGCGCGTGCCGCTGCAGTCGGGCAAGGGCTACGGCTACGACTTCCCGGTCGTGCCCGGTGGCCCGACGAAGCCGATCTACCTCGCCGAGGCGAAGGTAGCGATCACGCCGCTCGACACGAAGGTGCGACTCGCTGGCACGATGGGCTTCACCGGCGTGGATGAGTCGATCAAGCGCCGCCGCGCAGGCGGTATCCTCACCGGTGTGAGCGGATACTTCGAGGGCTGGCCCGACATCGACGGGGCCCCCGAACCTTGGACGGGGCTGCGCCCGACGACGCCCGACGGTCTCCCGATCATCGGCGCGCTCGCGAAACACCCGAACGTGCTTGTCGCGACGGGGCACGTGATGCTCGGCATCAGCCTCGCCCCCACGACGGGCAAGCTCATCACCGACCTCGTCGGCGGCGGCCCCGTGCCTGAGCTTTTGCAGGGCGTCTCCGCGAACCGATTCTAGGTTCGGGCCGCCGCCCCCTCGAACATCTTCACAACCCAGCCAGCAAGGAGAACTCCATGATTGCCCCGACCGGACTGCCGTTCCTCTCAGCCGCGGACGTGCGTGCCCAGATCGACCCAGACACCGCGCGCGGCCTCATCGAGCGGGCGCTGCTTGAGGGTTTTGACCCGGCCGACGACCCCGCCAGGCAGTCGGTTGACGCCGGGGCGGGGCACCTGCTGCTCATGCCGTCGAGCCTCGGGCAGTCGGTCGGGGTGAAGATCGCGTCGGTCTCGCCGGATAACCCTGCGAAGGGCAAGCCCCGCATCCAGGCCCTCTACCTGCTTATGGACGCTGAGACACTCACGCCTCAGCTGCTCGTCGACGGCTCGGCGCTCACGGTGATCCGCACTCCCGCGACCACCGCGGTCGCGGTCGACAGGCTTGCGGCGCCCGACGCGCAGCGCCTCGTCGTGTTCGGCAGCGGGCCGCAGGCGATCGACCACGTCGTCGCGTTCTCGCGCATTCGCGAGCTCACCGATATTCGGCTTGTCGGGCGCAACCCTGAGCGCACCGCCCCAGCGCTGGCGAAGCTCGCCGAGCTCGGGATCGAGGCCAGTCTCGGCACCCCCGCGGACGTCGCCGAAGCTGACATCGTGCTGTGCGCGACTTCGGCGAAAGACCCGGTGTTTGACGGTTCGCTCGTGCGCGACGGTGCCTGCGTAGCTGCGATGGGCTCGCACGAGCCCGACAGGCGTGAGATCCCGGGCGACCTCATGGGCCGCGCGCTCGTTATTGTCGAAGACCAGGCGACCGCGCTGCGCGAGGCCGGCGACGTCATCATGGCGGCGGCAGAGGGCAACCTCGACGTCGACTCGATGCAGCCCCTCGCGGGCCTCGTGCGGGGCGAAATTGCGCGCGACCCCAGCCGCCCGAACGTCTTCAAGGGTACGGGTATGTCGTGGCAAGACCTTGCTGTCGCGTCGGGGCTGACGCCGCCCGCGTAGCTTCACCGACCGGATTCTTTGCGGGGCTCGCCCCGCGCCCCAGAGCTTTGTCTGCGTTTTGACGTAGTTGAATGGCACACAACTACGTCAAAACGCAGAGAAAGTTGGGTTTGAGTGGCACGCAAGCCGCGTGGGCGAGAGGAAACCCAGCGTAGGCTGGGCGGGCCCCGCCCTTACTCGGCTGCCCCCACGCGAACGAGCATCTTGCCGGTGTTCGCGCCCCGCATCATCGCGAGGAACGCGTCAATGGTGTTTTCGATGCCGTCGACGATCGTCTCGTCGTAGGCGATCTTGCCCTCGCCAAGCCAGGCGGTCATGCGGTCGGTGAACTCGGGCAGCTTGTCCCAGTGCGCGCCGACGGTGAAGCCCTGCATCGTGAGCGCTCGGGTGATCATGTTCGCCATGTTCGATGGGCCGACGGGGCGCTCGGTGGCGTTGTACGCGGCAATCGCCCCGCACAGCGCGAGCCTGCCGCCGTCGTTCATCGCGGCGAGTGCTGCCTCGAGGTGGTCTCCGCCGACGTTGTCGAAGAACACGTCGACGCCGTTGGGGGCCGCCGCGGCGAGCAGTTTTCGCACCGGGCCGTCTTTGTAGTTGAACGCCTCGTCGTAGCCGTACTTTTCGGTCAGCAGCGCCACTTTCTCTGGCGAGCCTGCCGACCCGATCACCCGGCCGGCGCCCAAGAGCTTCGCGATCTGGCCCGCGGCGGTGCCGACGGCGCCCGCGGCGCCCGAGATGAAGACGGTGTCGCCCTCGCGCAGGCCCGCGATGGTCGTGAGGCCGACGTAGGCGGTGAGCCCCGTCATGCCGAGCATGTGCAGGTGGACGGAGAGCGGCACGCCAGTGGCCTCGGGCAGCGCCCGGAACTTTGCCTCGTCGGCCTGCGCCACATCGGACCAGCCGTGCTGGTGCAGCACGGCGGTGCCGACGGGCAACGCATCGTTCGCTGACTCGACGACCCTGCCGACGGCCCCGCCCGAGATCACCGCGCCGAGCTCGTAGGGCGCGACGTAGCTGCGGGCCTCACTCATGCGCCCGCGCATGTACGGGTCGACCGAGACGAACTCGTTGCGCACCCGCACCTCGCCGGGGGCGAGGGCGCCGTACTCGACCGTCGCGGTCTCGAAATCTTCGTGCACGGGCCAGCCTACGGGGCGGCGGGCGAGGCGAATCTGGGTGCTGGTTGACTGACTCATGTGTGCTCCTTTGTGGGGGCTGGGTACGTGAAAGCGGGAGGTGGATGCGGTGGCTGCCCGGCTACCCGAGGAGACCGGCGGCCAGCGCGAGGATTCCGAGCGCCGGTATGACGCCCTGCTTTGCTGCAGCGCCACGCTTGTCGGGTGACGAGAGACCAAGCACGAGGCTTGCCGCGACCATAGAGCCCGCGCCTGTGAAGACCAGGGTTGCCCCCACGGGCACGTTGCCCAGCGCCACGACGACGATGCCGACGAGCACGGCGACCGCGAGAAACAGGTTGTAGAACCCCTGGTTGAACGCGAGTGCCCGCTGCGCCTCGGCCTGCTCGACGGTGCCCGTGCCAAACGTGCGGCGTGCCCGCGCGCTCGTCCAGGCGATGGATTCGAGGTAGAAGATGAACACGTGGATGAGTGCCGCAACGCCGGTAAGCACAAGGCCTGCGATCATCATGGGTGGCTCGATTCTCTCGGTGGGCGTCGGCCGCTGGCCGCGTTCGCAATATTCTGTAACGGTCAGTACAATATAACGCGACGGGCGTTCGCGCAATCATTTTGAGGAGGCAGCATGGGTCGCACGCAGCAGTTCGACACCGCGGAGGTCGTGCGGGCCGCTCGAGACGTGTTCTGGGCGAACGGGTACGAAGCGAGCTCGATCCCCGACCTCGAAGCGGCCACGGGGCTGAAACGCTCGAGTATCTACCACGCGTTCGGGTCGAAGCAGGGGCTGTTCGAGACCGTCATCGAGAGCTACCTGACCGAGGTCGTCCGCCCCCGGCTCGCGCCCCTCACCGCCCCGACGGTCGCCGCGGGCGCGCTCGAGGGGTACCTCACTGGGCTGCGCGCGGCGCTCCTCGACGCAGGCACGACGGCCGCGACAAGCGGTTGCCTGCTCGTCAACACCGCGGGCGCGCCGATCTCGCAGGATGCCGCGGTCTCACGGGTCATCGCCGACTACCGGGCTGAGCTGCGAGGGGCCTTCGAGAACGGCGTCGCCGCCCGGTTGCCGTCAGTGGCCGACACCGAGGTGGCCGTGCTTGCCGACGTGTGCACGGGCCTCGTGATTGCCGCCGTCGCGCTCGTGCGCGTCACCCCCGACGCGGCGATCGCGAGCATCGACGCCGCGCTCGCGCTCCTCGGCGAGCGCGCCGCACAGGGCTGAGGCCGCCGGACAGCGAGACAGCGTGCCAGCGGCGCCGACACACCGGCACTTGACCCGACCGCTGCGTTCGTCGCTATGCTGAGGGTTCCAGTACACATCCGCTGGGGGGGCCCGAACGGGCTGAGATTTGCCGAATGAGGCGAACCACCCCAGGAACCTGATCTCGTTAGCACGAGCGGAGGGAAGCGGTCACTATGTTGATCCATGTTCATGTCTCACCCACTCCCATGGGAGACGAAAACGGTCGGTACAGCTGCGTCGAGGGCGCGATTCGCGTCATCGAGCAGAGTGGCCTCGAATACGAGGTCGGCGCGCTCGGCACGACCATTCAGGGGCCTGCCGACAAGCTGTGGCCGCTCATGCGCGAGCTGCACGACGCGACGCTTACGGCCGGGGCCGATCGCGTGATGACGCACTTCCGCATCCTCGAGGCGAAGGATGACGTCATCGAAGCCTCGATGACCGACCTCGCCGCCCGCATCACGCACTAGCCCGCGGGCCGCCGTGAGAATCCTCACGCGGCAGATCCTCCCCGTGCTCCTCGCCGTCTCAGGCCTGGTGCTCGCCTGGGGTCTGCTCGTGCGCTTCACAGGCGTGCCCGCGTACCTCATTCCGTCGCCCGCAAGCGTGTGGGCGGCGGGCTGGGGTGACCGGGCGCTGCTCGGTTCGCACCTGGCCGCGACGCTCAAGATCGCGCTCTCGGGTTTCGCGCTTGGGGCGCTCGGTGGCGTCGCGATCGGGATCGCGCTTGGCCTGTCGGCCACCCTGCGACGAGCGGCCGAACCGCTGCTCATTGCGAGCCAGGCGATCCCGCCCGTCGTGCTCGCGCCGATCCTCATCTCTGCAATGGGGTTCGGAGCGTTCCCGAAGATCCTTGTCGTGGCGCTCGGCGCGTTCTTCCCAATCGCGATTAGCGCGAGCGCTGCGATGCGCGACGCCGACAGGTACCTCGTCGACCTGCTGGTTTCGATGGGGGCATCACCGTTCACGGTGCTGCGCCGGGTGAGGCTGCCGGGGTCGATCCCTGCGATCGTCGCGGGTGCGAAGGTCGCCGCGAGCTACGTCGTGTTTAGCGCAATCATCGCCGAGTGGATGGGTTCGTCAATCGGGCTCGGCGTCTACCTCCAACGTTCACAAGCGAGTTACAGGATGGATCAGCTCTTCGCCGCGGTCGGCGTCATCGCCGTGCTCGGGGTGCTGCTCTTCTGGCTCGCATCTCTGATCGGTGACACCGTGCTGGCGCGGTTCCGATCCACACTCAACAGAAAGGGCGTCTAATCATGGCCGCTCACTCGAAGCTCTCGAAGACCACAACCACAACCACAACCACCACCACCACAACCACAACCACAGCGGCCCGCGCGCGCCGCACCGGGGTCGCCGCGGCCCTCGCGGGTTCGCTGCTGCTCGCGGGCTGCGCTGCGTCGGGCCCCGGGGCAGGTGAGAGCGATAGCGCAGGCAGTGGCTCGGCCGCCGCGCTCACGCCCGTCACGCTCATGCTCAACTGGACGCCGAACGCCCACCACGCGGGCATCTACTACGCGAAGGATCACGGGCTGTACGAGGAGGCTGGTCTCGACGTCGAAATCCTTGAACCGGGCGACGGGATCGGGGCCGACGCCTCGGTCGCCGAGGGGCGAGCAGAGTTCGGCATCTCGCAGGCCGAGTCGCTACTGCCCGCGCGCGCGGCCGGGATGGACCTCGAAGCGGTCGCGACGCTCCTGCCCGTGAACGACTCAGTGCTCATGGGCGTGAAGCGCTCGGGCTTCAGCGAGAAGCTGAGCTCGCTCGCCGGCCTCACCTACGGCGGCTACGGCGGGGCGCTCGAGACCGAGATCATGTCGGCGCTCACGACCTGCGGTGGCGGAGACCCAAAGGACGTCGAGTTCATCGAGATCGGCAACGTTGACTACCTCGCGGGCCTCGAACAGGGCAAGTTTGATGTGACCTGGGTGTTCGGCGGCTGGGACGCGCAGCGCGCGAAGGCCGAAGCCGACGACGTGGTGATTCTGCCGATGGCCGGCCACCAAGACTGCATCCCGAACTGGTACACGCCCGTGATCGTTGGCAACGCCACGAACATGGCGAAAGATCCGGCGACCACGGAAGCCTTCCTCGACGCCACGAGCCGGGGCTACGACGAGGTCGTGCGTGACCCCGCCGCGGGTGCCAAGGCGCTCCTTGAAGCCGCGCCCGAGCTCGACGAGGGGCTCGTCGAGCGCGCGGTCGCGTACTACGCGCCCCGCTTCGCCGCGCAGGGGAAGTTCGGCGAAATGGACGAGACGGTGTGGCAGACGTTCACCGACTTCCTCGTGCGGGCGAAGATGCTCGACGACGCCTCGCCCGTTGACGGTGCATGGACCAACGAGTACCTGCCGGGCGACTAACGTGAGCACCCTCAAGGTCGAATCGATCTCGCACGCGTTCCCCCGGCCCGGCGCGGGCTGGTTCTCGCGCCGGGGACGCGGCGTGCCCGTGCTCGAGGACGTCTCGTTTGAGGCCGAGGCCGGCACACTGACGGCCATCCTCGGGCCGAGTGGCTGCGGGAAGTCGACGCTGCTCAGACTGATCGCGGGCCTCGAAACACCGACCTCCGGGCGAGCGCTCCTCGGCGGGGCGCCGCTCTCGGGTAAGCCAGGCGGGGTCGCGTACCACCCGCAGCGCGACGCCCTGCTCCCGTGGCTGCGGGTGCTCGACAACGCGACGCTCGGGGCAGAGACCTGCGGACGCGACCGGGCCACGGCGAGGGCGGAAGCGCTCGCGCTGCTTGAACGCTTCGGGCTCGCGGGGAACGCCGAGGCGTGGCCCGATGAGCTGTCGGGCGGCATGCGGCAGCGGGTCGCGCTCATGCGCACCTTCCTCATGCCACAAAAGCTGCTCGCGCTCGACGAGCCGCTCGGAGCGCTCGATGCCCTCACCCGGAGACAGCTGCAGCACTGGCTCACGGGCATCGTGGCGAGCGACGGCCGGCCGATCCTGCTCGTCACGCACGACATCGACGAGGCGCTGCTGCTCGCCGATCGAATCGTTGTCTTGAGCGCGCGGCCCGGGCGTATCGTGCACGTCGAAGAGCGACCCGACGCGGCAACCAGGCTGCGCGAGCACGATGACGGGGGCGACCGCGGGGCGGCGCGCAGGCTGCTCGGCTGGCTTGGCGACAGTGCGTAAGCTGGCAGGATGACTGCAACTCTCGTCGCCCAGGCGATCGCGGGCGGATACGCGCACCGCACCCTCTTCGAAGACCTCGACCTCACTGTCGCTCCGGGCGACGTCGTCGGCGTCGTCGGGGTGAACGGCGCCGGGAAGTCGACGCTGCTGCGCATCCTCGGGGGCGAGCTCGCGCCCCAGTCGGGCACCGTGCAGCTCGCGCCGCAGGACGCGTTCGTCGGCTGGTTGCCGCAGGAGCACGAGCGGGTCGCGGGCGAAACCGTCGCCGCCTACGTCGCCAGGCGCACCGGCTGCACGCAGGCGACAGCTGAGATGGACCGGGCGGCGGAGGCCCTCGGCGACACCGCCGCGAAGGGAGCGGGGGATCCGGATCCCGCGGACGTGTACTCCGCGGCGCTCGACCGGTGGCTCGCGAGCGGCGCGGCCGACCTCGAAGAACGCCTCCCGGCCGTGCTCGCCGAACTTGGCCTGGGGCTCGCGCCCGAGGCGCTCATGACCTCGCTATCGGGCGGGCAGGCAGCGCGCGTCGGCCTCGCCGCGCTGCTCCTGTCGCGGTTCGACATCGTGCTGCTCGACGAGCCGACGAACGACCTCGACCTCGACGGCCTCGAACGGCTCGAGAGCTTTGTGCAGGGGCTGCGAGGCGGCGCTGTGCTCGTGAGCCACGACCGCGAGTTTCTCGCGCGCTGCGTCACCCGCGTGCTTGAGCTCGATCTCGCGCAGAACAGCAACCGCGTGTTCGGCGGCGGCTACGACGCGTACCTTGAGGAGCGCGAGATCGTGCGCCAGCACAAGCGCGACGACTACGAAGAGTTCGCCGCGAAGAAGGCCGACCTCGTGTCGCGGGCCCGCACGCAGCGCGAATGGTCAAGCCAGGGCGTGCGCAACGCGATGAAGAAGGCGCCCGATAACGACAAGATTCGCCGCGCGGCGTCGATGGAGTCGAGCGAGAAGCAGGCGCAGAAGGTACGGCAGATGGAGAGCCGCATCCGACGCCTCGAAGAGGTGGAGGAGCCGCGTAAGGAGTGGCAGCTCGAGTTCACGATCGGGCAGGCGCCCCGGTCGAGCTCCGTCGTCGCGACGCTGAACGCCGCGGTCGCCAGGCAGGGCGACTTCACGCTCGGGCCGGTGTCGCTGCAGCTCAACGCGGGGGAGCGGGTCGGCATCACGGGGCCGAACGGTGCCGGGAAGTCAACGCTGCTGAGGCTGCTCCTCGGCAGGCAGGAGCCCGACTCGGGGAGCGCCGCGCTCGGCACATCGGTCGCGGTCGGTGAAATCGACCAGGCCCGGTCACTGTTTGCGGGCCGTGAGCCGCTCGCCGACGCGTTTGAGGCGCTCGTGCCCGAGATGACGTCGGCGGATGTGCGCACACTGCTCGCGAAGTTCGGGTTGAAGGCCGACCACGTGCTCCGCCCCGCGGGCGAGCTGTCGCCGGGCGAGCGCACCCGCGCCGGGCTCGCGCTGCTGCAGGCGCGCGGGGTGAACGTGCTCGTGCTCGACGAGCCCACGAACCATCTCGACCTGCCCGCGATTGAGCAGCTCGAGCAAGCGCTCGAAAGCTACGAGGGCGCGCTGCTGCTCGTCACGCACGATAGGCGCATGCTGAACACGGTGCGGCTCGACCGCCGCTGGCACGTCGAAGCGGGTGGCGTCGCTGAGCTGTAGGGGGCGCTGAAGTTTGGCGGTCGCGGAGCTGCGGCGTCAACCTGGGTGCCAGATCAGACGTGTCAAGGAAAGGCTGTTAAGATTTCGCAGAGAACGCGGGCCTGAGCGGCCCGCCGCCGAAGCTCAAGCAGGAGAGTCAATGGCTATCGCGAACACCGAGACCGCACCCGCAGGCGTCGAAACAGCGACTCCCGAGGCGGTGGCGCCGGAGGTCAAACGCTCGGCTGCCGACCGGTTTATGCGACGCCTCCTGCGTGTTGAGGGCGCGAAGAAGACGCCGTTCATCAACCGTGACGCGCACCGCAACTTCCGCGTCGCGCTCATCATCTCGGGCGTGCGCTGCCTCATCACCTACCTGCTGATCCCGATCCTCGTGCCGATCCTCGGCGTTGCAGGCGTGCTCGCCGCGCCCATCGGCATCGCGCTGTGCGTCGTCGCAGCGGTGAACGGCGTCGTGAGCGTGCGCCGCTTCTGGATCAGCGATCACCGCGGCAAGTGGATGTACACCTGGTTCATCGTCATCGTGTTCGTCATCCTCACGATCGCGATGATCTCCGATATTGCACGGATTGTGAGCCCCGCATGACCCCGAACGACAGCACCCAGCCAGGCACCGCAGAGCGCGGTAGCGTTCAGCCCGAGGCCGAACTCGTCGACGATAACCCCGAGCAGGTCCCCGCGAAAGCCTGGGTGACGATGGCGATCTTCGCGGTGTTCGTGATCGCCTTCGGCACCTGCGCGTCGACCTTCATGTTCAACTAGGCCGAGCTCGCCGCGGCACTGGTCGCCGCCCCCTCGGCTGCGTCCACCCGACGGTACGCCGCTCGGAGGCCGAAACCGAACGCGAGCGCGACGAAGAACATCAGCACTCCGTAGACGGCGGCCGGGAGCGACAGCTCGGTGTTTCCGAGCACCGTCTGCGCAATCACAATGGCGAGCGTTGCGTTGTGAATGCCAATTTCGAACGAACTCGCGATGGCCTGGGTGCGCCCGACCTTGAAGAGCCGCGGGATGAAGAAGCCGACGCTCAGGCTGAGCAGGCAGAACAGCACCGTGATGAGCGCGAGCTGACCGAGATTCTCGAGCAGCATGTCGAGGTTCGACACGATCGCGCCCGCGATGACGACGATGAGTATGACGACCGAGGCGACCCTGACGGGCTTGTCCATCCGGTCAGCGAAGGCAGGCCACTGCCAGCGCACGAACATGCCGAGCGCGACCGGGAGCAGTACGATCGCGAAGACCTCAATCGTCTTCGAAAGCTGCAGGCCAAGCGTCTCCTCGCCGGGCATGAAGTAGGCGATCGCGAGATTCGTGATGAGCGGCAGCGTGAATACCGCGATGACCGAGTTCAGCGCTGTGAGCGAGATGTTCAGCGCAACATCGCCGCGGAACAGGTGGCTGTAGAGGTTCGCCGTGGTGCCGCCGGGTGAGGCCGCGAGCATCATCATGCCGACCGCGAGCACCGGCGAGAGGTTGAACGCGAGCACGAGACCAAAGCAGAGCGCGGGGAGAATGAGCAGCTGGCACACGAGCGCAATGAACACCGCCCGCGGGTGCTTCGCGACCCTCGTGAAGTCTCCGACACGAAGGCTCAAGCCGAGGCCGAGCATGATGATGCCGAGGGCGACGGGTAATCCGATGGTGGTCAACGCTGATCCCATAGCCACAGTATGAACGATGCGGCGGCAAAAGTCTCGCATTGGGGGAGGGCAGCGCCCCGAGTTGGCGCGCTGCCCTCGCAGGCCCCGCTACCCGAGCGCGTCGACGATTTCCGCCCGGCGCTGCGGCACCGTTTCCGACTGCTCGTTGAACACCCGAGTCGCGCGGCCCTCGCCAAACGCAGGCCAGCCCGGGTCGCCGTCGCGGATGAACGCGACCCAGGCCGCGTGCATCTCCCGGCCGAGGGCGGCCGGCGCCGCCTCGCCGTTCAGGCGCACGGCGTCTTCGTCTTCGAGGAGATCGAACGCGAACGCAAGGTCGAGGGCGTGGGCCGCTCGCAGGTCGCGAACGGGGCTCTCCCACGCGAACTCGTAGACGAACGTTGGCGCGGTGCGGGCACGCGCGACCCTCGTCGCCGGTGCACGGAGAAGCTTGTCGGTGACGATCTGCCCGAGCTGCTCCCCGGGAGTCGCCGACGGGAACGCCTGTCGAACAGCTCGGGCGGCCCGGCCCGGCACCCGCATCGCGAGGCGCGCAATCCACGCCTTCGCCCCGCTGATGCCCGCGAGCGCCTCGGGCGTGAACCAGAGCCGGTACTCGTCGGTATTCGTGCCGATCAGGATCGGGGTATCAATGCCCACGAGCGCGTCGACGGGGGAGGCGGGGAGAGATTCCGGATCCAGAGCGAGCGCGTACCCCGGTGTCCCGCTGAGGGGCGAAGACCCGGCAGCGATCTCGCTGCGCGCCCGAAGCAAGTCCCCGGGCTCGGCTGCGGCGAGCGCCTCGCGCGAGGCGGAAATGCCGAGTTGCTTCGCGATCGCGTCAGACGCACGCCGAGCTTTTGCAGCGTCGACAGCCTCGAGCGGGCCCGACTGGATGATCGCTCGGGCGACTTTCGCCCGGGCCCGCGGCTGCGACAGGAGCGCGGCGACGAGGGCGCCGCCCGCCGATTCGCCCATGATAGTGATGCGGCTCGGGTCGCCCCCGAACGCCGCGACCTCGCGGTGCGCCCAATCGAGCGCGGCCTGCGCATCACGCAAGCCGAGGTTCAGCGGTGCGCCGTCGAGCACGCTGAAGCCCTCGGCGCCCAGCCGATAGTTTGCCGAGACAAAGACGATGCCGTCGCGTGCGAAGGTTCGGCCATCGTACCCGCTCTGCGCCGCGGCGCCGCGCTCGAGCGCCCCGCCGTGGAGCCACAGCACGACGGGCGCGCCAGCGGCGTCGGCTGGCGCCCACACGTTCACGGTCAGGATATCCGTGCCCTCGATCGCGGGCACCTTGATGAGTTCGCCGAGGCTGCCCTGGTAGGGCGTCTGCGGGGCGGTCGGGCCGAAGGTGTCGGCTTGGAGTGGCTCATCCCACGCCTCGGGCTGCTCGGGGGCGCGGAATCGGAGCTCGCCGAATGGAGGCTTGGCATAGGGGACCCCGAGGAAGCGGCGAATCCCGTCGGACTCTGAGCCGACAACCTCTCCGAGCGTGGTCGCGACCGTCGTAGTGTTTGCGCTGCGCTGCGCCTCAGCATCTCCCATGAAGCCTCCTGTGTTGGCTCAAGAGTATTGGGTGCGGGCGTTGTGCGGCTAGTTCGGGGTTGGGTCGGCGCGGGGCGTTCGGGCCCGTTCGGGTCGCCACCGGGGTTATCCGGGCTCGTTCGGGTCGCCACCGCCCGCCCGCTACACCTCATTTTCTCGATTCCACGCCAAACTTGACCGGTATTACACGTGTTCTCGAGAAATTGGGTTGTAGTGCGTGGGTGGGGCGGTGCGTGGGTGGGGTGGGGCGGGGCAGCGTGTGGCAGAGTCGAAGTACACCTGTCGGCGAGCCTGCCCGCAGGGAAGCGGAAAGGAGCCGGATCGCAATGGAGCGCATCAGTGACGAAGAGCAACTGCGGGAGCTGCTCGAACCAGACGGCGGTAAATCTTGCGAGATTCCCAGCGGCACGCTGAACTACTCGCTCACCGGGGAAGCCCGCAACGGCACGGTGCTGCTCATCGCGGGGCTGTCGATGCAGCGCACCGACTGGTCGCCCGAGCTCGTCGCCGGGCTCCACGAGGCCGGGTACGCGACGCTCGCCGCCGACAACCGTGACGCGGGCAGGTCGCGCATGAACGACAGCACCCCCACTGACTACACCCTCGCTGACATGGCGACCGACCTGCGCGATCTGCTCGTAGCGCTCGACACGAACGCCGTGCACGTCGTCGGTATGTCGATGGGCGGTATGCTCGCGCAGCACCTCGCGATTCTCGCCCCCGAGCGCGTGCAAACCCTCACGTCGCTTATGTCAACGACGGGGGCCCGAGCGGTTGGTCGCCCAGAACAGGCGAGCAAGTGGGTGTTTCTCACGCCAGCCCCGACCGACAACCGTGACGCCTACCTCGCGTACGCGCAGCGCTACCACGAGGCCCTCGCCGGGCCGTTCTTCACTGACCCCGAACGCGCGCGGCAGACGGCCGAGATGGCGTGGGATCGCGGGCTTTCGCCGGCGGGCACGGCGAGGCAGCTCGCGGCAATCCAATCCGACGGCGACCGCACCGAGAGGTTGCGTGCCCTGCGGGTGCCGACGCTCGTCGTCCACGGTGACGCCGACCCGCTGATGGGTATCTCCGGGGGTGAGGCGACCGCAGCCGCGATCCCTGGCGCGAGCATGTACGCGATTCCTGGCATGGGCCACGCAGTTCCGTGGCAGCGAGCCGCCGAGCTCACGGCCCGCCTGGTCGCCCACTTCGCTACGGCGGCCGCTTCCGATAGCCCGCAGGCTCGCTAGGCTCGAGGGAGGAGAAGGGGAATGAGACGCCCCGAACGGACTACGCTTAAGGCTCGCATCCCACCCGGTCACTGAACGCTTGAGGAAGACCCCATGAACATCCTGATCGTAGAAGACGACGCCCGCGTCGCCGAGGCGCTGAGCGCCTACCTGCGGCAGGCGGGGTACACGACGCACCGGGCGGCTGACGGTGCGTCGGGCATTGAAGCGGTGGGGCAAGACACCGAAGCAGTGATCCTCGACCTCGGGCTCCCCGACATGGATGGCCTCGACGTGTGCAGGCGTATCCGCGGCGTGAGTAGCGTGCCGATCATCATCGCCACGGCCCGCTCGAACGTCGAGTCGCGCATCAAGGGGCTGCACGCCGGCGCCGACGATTTTGTCGTGAAACCGTACGACGTGCGCGAGCTCATCGCCCGCATCGAGGCGGTCACTAGGCGGGCCCGGTCGACCGCGCCCTCACCCGACGAGAGCTCGAACGTCGAGCTCGACGGTCTCTACATTGACTTCGCGAACCGGCTCGTGCTCGCCGAGGGGGCCCCGGTCGAGCTCACCCCGAAAGAGTTCGACATCCTCGCGGTGCTCGCCCGCTACCCGGGCGTCGTGACGCCCCGCGACCGACTCATCCGCGAGGTGTGGGGAACCGATTGGACGGGCTTCAGCAGGTCGCTCGAGGTGCACGTCGCCTCGATTCGGCGGAAGCTGAACCGGCCCTCGCTCATCGCGACCGTGCGCGGCGTCGGCTATCGGTTGACGGCCGGGTAGCTCGTGCGCAGGCGGCTGTTCATCGTCTTCCTGGTGCCGATGACGATCATTCTCTTGGCGCTCGGTGGCGCGTACGGCTGGAGCGCCGCGCGGACGATTCAACAGCAGGTCACCGCGCAGCTGCTCAGCGACCTCAGCTACTTCACGACGGGCGCGAGCCAGGCGCTACGGGCGAGCGATCCCGCCATGATTGAGACGGAGCTGCGGCGGTACGGCTCGCTGTACGACGCCGAGGTCGTCGTCTACGACCGCTCGGGGGCACCGTGGGCGGCGAGCGTGCGAACTCCGACGCTCTCCGAGGAGACGACGAGCCAGGTGAACCTCGCGCTCTCGGGGCGGCGCGGCGAGCCCTCTGGGGAGATGCTTCCCTGGGTGAAGGGCGAGACCGTCATCGTTGAGCCCGTGTTTGACGACGGCAGCGTGATCGGTGCGGTGCGCATCTCGGCGAGCACCGATGGGCCGCGGCGCGCGATCCTTACCCAGTGGAGCGCGCTCGTGATCGTGAGCGGCCTGATCATCCTCGCGCTCGTGTGGGCGGTGTATCGACTCGCGAGCTGGGTGCTGCGGCCGCTACACCGGCTCGATGCCGCGATGGCCGCGATCGAGCACGGCGAGATGGGCGCGCGCATTGACGACGAAACGGGGCCGCCCGAGGCGCGGCGCATGGTGCGCATGTTTAACCAGATGGCCGACGAGATCGAGCGCGTGATGACGCGGCAGCAGGAGTTCGTTATGAACGCGTCGCACGAGCTACGCAACCCGCTCGGCGCGCTCCTCATGCGGGTCGAATACCTCGCCACGGGGCTCGACGAGGGGTGGATCGACGACATCGAGCACGCCCGCGAAGAAGGCCGACGCATGACCCGCATCCTCGACACGCTGCTGAACGTCGCGCGCGATGGGAAGTCGGACTCGGCGTTCGTCGCCGTCGACCTCGCGGCGCTCGCGGAGGATCGCGCGGCGGGCTGGCACGAGCGCGCCGCCGACTCGTGGGTGGTGTTCCATACGCGGGCCGAGGGCGACGTGTGGGCCGTCACCGACCGCATGGCAGTCGAGACCGCGCTCGACGCGATCATCGACAACGCGCTGAAGTTTGCACCGCGCGGAAGCACGATCGACCTCTCGGTCACGACGCGGGAGGGCGAGCACGTGATCTCAGTTCGGGATCGAGGCCGGGGGCTTGAACCCGAGCAGCTCGAGCAGGCGACCGCGAGGTTCTGGCGCAGCCCACAAGATCAGAACGTGCCGGGGTCGGGGCTCGGCCTCGCCATCGCCTCCGACCTGCTGCACACGCTCGGCGGGCGGCTGCGGTTGTCGTCGCCAACGGGGGGCGGCCTCGAAGTTGAGCTCATCCTGCCGGGCGCGAGCGAGAGCCGGGGTGAGCATGCGTAGTGGCTACGTCTCACGGCGGGCCGCGAGCCGCGCACTCCTGAGCGGGCTCGCGGCGCTGACGCTTGCGCTCTCGGGCTGCAGCGCCGCGGCGAACAGCGCGGAGCAGCTCGCGATCGCTGGCGGCGCATCGACAGGGATCTACTACTCATACGGCGGCGCCCTCGCGGGCGAGCTCCGTGGCGAGGGGCTCGACGCCGTCGTCGCGACGACCGGAGGTTCCGTTGACAACCTCTTGCGGGTCGGCCGGGGCGAGGCGATCCTCGGGTTCGCGCAGGCCGACGCGGCCGCAGACGCGATCTCGGGTGTCGGGGCCTTCGATGTGCCGCTGCCAATCGAGGGGGTCGCCAGGGTCTACGACGAGTACGTGCAGGTAGTCGTGCCCGAGGGGTCGCCGGCCGAGCAGATCCCTGACCTCGCGGGGCTACGAGTCTCCGTAGGCGAGGTGAACTCCGGTGTCACCGTCATCTCCGATCGCGTGCTGCGCGCCGCCGGTATCGATGAGGGCGACTTTGTGCCCGTGCGGCTCGGGCTCGACGATTCGGTTGCCGCGCTCGCTCGCGGCGACATCGACGCGTTCTTCTGGGTGGGCGGCGTGCCGACGCCCGGCATCCAAGAGCTGTCGAAGACAACCCCGCTGCGGATGCTGCCGATCCGACCCGAGACCGTTGAGAAGGTGAACTCGGGCCACGCCGGCGTCTATCGGCTCTCCGATTTCCCGGTTGGCACCTATGGGGCGGTGGAACCGGTCGAGACGATGACGATCCCGAACTACCTTGTCGCGGCGGCCGATGCGCCCGAGCGCCTCGTCTACGAAGTCGCGCGCACCCTGTTCGAGTCGCGCACGGACACCGCCCGCACCGTCCCCGCCGCCGCGCTGCTCGACCGGCGGCAGGCGATCTTCACGAGCCCGCTGCCGCTCCACGAGGGTGCCGCGAAGTACTACGTCGAGAGCCGCCACTAGCCGCAGGCCGGCTCCCTCGCACGCGGCGCTCGCCGCCGCTGAACCTCAAGAGAAGCTCAAGGCGAGCCTCAAGATACCCTCAACGTCCGTGACTTTGGAGATTCGCGCTCACTAGCGTGGGGCTGATCGGTTCAAAGACGAGCAAGCGACTCGCTCTTCGAACCTGGCAACCCAAGCAGTGTGCCGACGCAGCGCAGCCCGCGCTCGCGGTCAGGATCCAAAGGTGGAACATAGATGAGTGCGAGCGAACCGCTGGTCGTCGTCGAGAACGTGCAGAAGCACTACGGTGATTTTCAGGCGCTGACCGACGTGAACCTCACGGTCGACCGTGGCGAGGTCGTCGTCGTGATTGGCCCATCGGGCTCAGGCAAGTCGACGCTCTGCCGGTCAATCAACCGGCTCGAAACAATCACGAGCGGCTCGATCCGCATCGACGGCAAAGAACTCCCCGCCGAGGGCAAGGGGCTCGCGAAGCTCCGCGCCGAGGTCGGCATGGTGTTCCAGTCATTCAACCTGTTTGCGCACCTCACCATCCTTGAGAACGTCACGCTCGGCCCCACCAAGGTGCTCGGCAAGTCGAAGGCCGAGGCGAACCGCGAGGCGATGGAGCTGCTCACCCGCGTCGGCGTCGACAAGCAGGCATCGAAGCTGCCCGCGCAGCTCTCCGGCGGCCAGCAGCAGCGTGTCGCGATCGCGCGCGCCCTCGCAATGCACCCCAAAGTGATGCTGTTCGACGAGCCAACGAGCGCGCTCGACCCAGAGATGATCAACGAGGTGCTCGACGTGATGGTTGGCCTCGCGAAAGAGGGCATGACCATGGTCGTGGTCACCCACGAGATGGGGTTCGCACGCAAGGCCGCGGATCGCGTCGTGTTCATGGCCGACGGCCGGATCATCGAATCGGCGACCCCCGACGAGTTCTTCACGAACCCAGAGAGCGACAGGGCAAAAGACTTCCTGTCGAAGCTCATCACGAACTAACCAGCCGGGCAGCCCGTACCGGGCGACCCGGAACCCCCACCGAAAGGAACGCACATGCGATTCAAGAAAGCTTTTGCAGCGGCTGGTCTGGTTGCGGCGGCAGCGCTGGCGCTGACCGGCTGCAACAGCGGCAGCCCGACGGCTCCCGAGGGCGGCGATACCACCGCTCCGGCCGAGACGAGCACCCCGTGGACGGTTGCCGAGGGCTTCACCCTCGAGGGCAGCCCGACCTTCGACAAGATCGAGGAGCGCGGCAAGGTCGTCATCGGCGTCAAGGAAGACCAGCCCGGCCTCGGCTACTACGACAACGTCACGAAGGAGCGCACCGGGTTCGACGTCGACATCGCGCGCTGGATCGCGGCCTCGATCGGTTTCGACGAAGACAAGATCGAGTACAAGGCGATTGCTTCGGCGAACCGTGAGCAGGCGATCGTGAACGGCGACGTCGATTACTACGTCGGCACCTACTCGATCAACGACAAGCGCAAGCAGGAGATCGACTTCGCCGGCCCGTACTTCATCACGGGCCAGGGCCTGCTCGTCCGCTCGGACGACACCGACTACCAGAAGCTCGAAGACCTGAACGGCAAGACCGTGTGCTCCGCGACCGGGTCGACCCCGATCCAGAACATCAAGGAGAACTTCAAGGAGATCAAGCCGCAGGAGTTCGACCTGTACTCGGCCTGCGTTGAGAACCTCGTGAACGGTCAGGTCGACGCGGTCACCACCGACCAGGCGATTCTCATCGGTTACGCGGCTCAGCAGCCCGATGACCTCAAGGTCACGAGCGGCCCGGTCTTCACCGAAGAGCAGTACGGTGTCGGCCTCGCGAAGGGCGACGACGCGTTCCGCGCGCACATCAACGAGCTCTTCACCGACGGCGGCAGCATCTGGACGAAGATCTTCGATCAGAACCTCGGCCAGTCGGGCATCAAGGTCGACCAGCCCAAGGTCGACGCGTACTAAGCCACGCTTCAACCGCAGTAACGCCCGGGGGCGGAGCTCCCGCCCCCGGGCACTCTCTTCACAGAAGGAAGACGAATGGACGTCATCTTCGGGAACCTGGATCTCTGGGGGACCGCGATCGGGAACACGCTGCTCGTGTTCTTCGGCGGCGGGGCGATCGCCCTCGTGCTCGGCCTGATCGTCGGGGCGATGCGAGTATCGCCCGTGCCCATCGCGCGCGGCGTTGGTACCGCGTACGTGAACCTCATTCGCAATACGCCGCTGACGCTCGTGTTCTTCTTCTTCGTGCTCGGCTACCCGGCTCTCGGGCTTGGCCGGATGAACCTGACGGTGCTCGGCATCATCGCGATTGGCGTCTACACCGCGACCTACGTCGCCGAGGTGCTGCGCGCCGGCATCAACACGGTGCCCGTCGGGCAGGCCGAGGCGGCCCGCGCCATCGGCCTCCCGTTCGGGCTGGTCATGACCAGCGTGATTCTGCCGCAGGCGTTCCGCTCGGTCGTGCCGCCAATGATGAGCGTGTTCATCGCGCTCCTGAAAAACACCACGGTCGCCGCAGGCTTCTCGATCGCCGAGCTCGCGCAGCTGCGCGCCGCGATCAACGACTCGGGTGACCGCCCTGGCAGCCCCATGGAGGTGCTCCTCTGGGTCGCCGCAGTCTTCGTCGCGATGGTCATGCTGTTGAGCCTCGTGCAAAACCGGCTTGAGAAGAAATGGAGGATCGCGCGATGACTGCTTCAGTGCTGTACGACGTTCCCGGTCCGAAAGCAATTCGACGCAACCGCGTGCTCGCGGTGCTCACGATCGTGGCTGTTGCCGCGATCCTCGGCTTCGTGCTCTACCGCTTCTACCTGACCGGCCAGTTCACCGCGCAGAAGTGGGGGCTCTTCACCTACTCGACGATCTGGGAGCAGATTCTTGCCGCGCTCGGCAAGACGCTTGCGGCGTTCGGCGTCGCCGCGGTTGGCAGCCTCGTGGTCGGCTTCGTGCTCGCCATTGGCAGGCTCTCCGATCACAGGTGGGTGCGGGTGCCCGTCACCGCGGTGACCGAGCTGTTCCGCGCGATGCCCGTGCTCATCATGATGATGCTCCTCTACTACGGCCTGCCGTCGGTCGGCGTGAAGATGGAGCCGTACTGGGCGGTCGTCATCGCGCTCATCGTCTACAACGGCTCCGTGCTCGCCGAGGTGATTCGCGCAGGCGTTGAGTCGCTGCCGCGCGGCCAGAAGGAGGCGGGCTACGCCATCGGCCTGCGCAAGAGCGGCGTAATGCGCCTGATCCTGATGCCGCAGGCGGTGCGGGCGATGCTTCCCGTCATCGTTTCCCAGCTCGTCGTGACGATGAAGGATACAGCGCTCGGGTTCATCATCACCTACCCCGAACTGCTGTACCTCGCGAAGCAGTTCAGCTCGAACGTGCAGTTCGGTCGGCCGCTCTTGCAGTCGGCATTCGTGATCGGTGGCATCTACATCGTGATGTGCTTCATCCTTTCCGGGATCGCGCACTATCTCGAACGCCGCCTCGGCGGCAGCCGTGGCACGGGTGACGCGGGCCTCTCGATCGGGCCGGGCCTTGTGCGGGGCGGGCCAGACCCACGCATGCACGAGGGCGGCACGGTCACCGAGGTACTCTCGGTACAGGGCGGAAGATAGCGAGAACGGGCTCCGCGATGCGGGGCCCGTTCCGTTCTGCCCACAACATCACCCGCACACGCTGAGAGGTCACACCGCATGAGCCAGATGGCGCTGTCACTCACGCTCATGCCCGAGGGGCTTGACTGGGGTGGCCTCGTCTTGCTGTTGCTCGCGGCCTTCGCTGCGGGCTGGGTTGACGCGGTGGTCGGTGGCGGCGGGCTCATCCAGCTCCCTGCCCTGCTGCTCGTTCCCGGCATTGCGCCCGTCCAGGCGCTCGCGACAAACAAGCTCGCGTCGGTGTTCGGCACGGCAGCGAGCAGCGTGAGCTACTACCGGAGCGTGCGCCCGAGCCTGAAGACCGCCTTGCCCATGGCCGCGATCGCGCTGCTTGCCGCGGTCGGGGGCGCCTCGCTTGCCGCCTTCCTGCCCTCGGAGGTGTTCACCCCGATCATCATGATCGCGCTCGTCGTGGTCGCGCTCATCACGATCTTCAAGCCAGCCCTCGGCGCGGTGACGAAGCTCAAGTACTCGGGCGCAAAACACGTGGTCTTGGCGGGTGTTGCTGGGGCTGCGATCGGGTTCTACGACGGGCTCATCGGGCCGGGCACGGGAACGTTCCTGGTCATCGCCCTCGTCGGGCTGCTCGGCTACGACTTCCTCATGGCGAGCGCGCAGGCGAAGATCGTGAACTTCGCGACCAACCTTGGCGCGCTGCTGCTGTTCATCCCGCTCGGGGTGGTGCTGTGGCCGCTCGGGCTGCTCATGGCGGCGGCGAACGTGGCGGGCAGCGTGCTCGGCTCAAAGATGGCGATTGCCCGAGGGGCGCGCTTCGTTCGGGTCCTGTTTCTCATCATCGTCGCGGCGCTCATTGTGAAGCTCGGCTTCGACCTCTGGGGGTAGGGGCTGCACGCCCCCGCCACCAGCGCCCCGCCCCCGCCACCAGCGCCCCGCCTCCCGCCACCAGCGCATCCGTATGCGATCGGCCCAAGATATGCCCACCCCGCTACAGAGCGCGCATATCTTAGGCCGATTGCAGGTTTAAGGTTCGAAAGACCGGCCCCGCTAGCGCTGAGCCGCGTCCTGCACCTCACCGATGAGCTCCTCGATGATGTCCTCAAGGAAGAGGACGCCGACGGGCTCACCGTTCGCATCAGTGACGCGAGCCAGGTGACTGCCGCTCGCGCGAAGCACGCTCAGCGCTTCCTCGGCCTCTGCGGTTGCTGCAACATCAACGAGGTCGCGGAGCCTGCTCGCGGGCACCGGCGCATCCCTGTGCTCCGCTGAACTGAGGTCGAGCACGTCCTTGATATGGACGTACTGTGTCGGATCCCCGGTGGGCGCCGCAATGACGAAGCGCGAGAACCCGTGCTTCGCGACCGCGAGCTGCACATCACGTGGGGTGGCCTGCGCGGGTAGCACGACGAGTGACGAGAACGGCAGCACCACTTCGCCCGCGGTCTTCTCAGTGAACTCGAACGCGGCAGTGACTGTGCCCGAGGCGTCGAGCAGGGTCCCCTCAAGCGTCGATTGCTCGACGATGTTCGCGACCTCGTCGAGGGTAAAGGCGCTCGTCGCCTCGTCTTTCGGGGTGACCCGGAAGAGCCGGAGGATGCCGTTCGCCACCCAGTTCAACGCGCGAATGAGCGGGCCCACGATGCGCGACACGAATACCAGCGGGGGCGCGAGGATGAGGGCCGCACGATCGGGTACCGAGAACGCCATGTTTTTCGGGATCATCTCGCCAAAGACGACGTGTAGGAACGTGACGAGGGCGAGGGCGATTCCGAAGGCGACGCCGGTCACCATCGCGGGGGTCAGTCCAGTCCACGCGAGCGGCACCTCAAGCAGGTGTTTGATCGCGGGTTCGGAGACGTTGAGGATGAGCAGCGAGCACACCGTGATGCCGAGCTGGCTCGTCGCGAGCATGAGCGTTGCGTGCTCCATCGCCCACAGCGTGGTTTTCGCCGAGCGGCTGCCGGCCGCCGCTCGTGGCTCGATCTGCGAACGGCGGGCGGAGATCACCGCGAACTCGGCGCCAACGAAGAAGGCGTTCACGGCGAGCAGCACGAACAGCCAGACAAGGCCGGGAATGTATTCGCTCATCGTGCGTGCTCCGTGGTGTTCTTGGGTGTTGCTGTGCGGTCATGGTCGTGCGGGGCGTCGGAAGGGACGAAACGTAGACGCTCAAGGCGGGCGCCCGTCACCGACTCGACGACGAGCTTGCCGCCTTCGATATCGACGGTCTCGCCGACCTCTGGGATGCGCTCGAGCTCGGTGAGGAAGAAGCCGGCGACAGTGTCGTACTCGTCGCTCTCGGGGACGCGGATCTGTGCGCGTGACCAGAGTTCGTCGGGTCTGAGGGAGGCGTCGAAGACGACGGCGTCACCCTCCGCGACAATGCCCTCGTGCAGCGTCGACGGGTCGTCGTGCTCGTCGAGAAGCTCGCCAAGTAGTTCCTCGATGAGGTCCTCGAGGGTGACGATGCCCGCCGTACCGCCGTGCTCGTCGACGACCACCGCGATCTGGTAGCCCCGCCCCTTCAGCATGCCGAGCAGGGTATCCGCGCCAGCGGACTCGGGAACCCGCAAGAGCTCCGAGGAGATCGAAGTGATTGGGGCGTCTGCCCGGCGCTCGTCGTCAACGGCGAAGGCTGACTTCACGTGGGCGATCCCGATCACATCGTCTATATCGTCGCCGTACACCGGGAAGCGCGAGTGACCCGTCGCGACAGAGGCGTCAATCACGTCCTGCACCGTGGCGGTGCGGGGGAGCGCCGCGACGCGAACACGCGGTGTCATCACCTCGTCGGCTGTGCGCTCCGAGAACGTGAGGGTGCGGTGCAGAATGTCGGCGTCGCTCGCATCGAGCAGCCCCTCGGTCGCCGAGCGACGGATCAGGTACCCGAGCTCCTCGGCACTGCGAGCGGCCGAAAGCTCCTCCTTCGGCTCAATGCCGAATGAGCGGATCACGCGGTTCGCGGTGCCGTTGAAGAGCAGGATCACGGGCTTCAGTACGAACGTGAAGGCCAACTGAAATGGCACCACAATCTTGGCTGTGGCGAGCGGGACGGCGAGGGCGAAGTTCTTGGGCACGAGCTCGCCGATGATCATGGAGAACAGGGTCGCGAGGGTGATCGCGACGACCGCTCCCACGGCAGAGATGAGCGCCGCCGGGATGCCGATGCTGCTTAGCGGTTCACGCAGCAGCGAGCTGATGGCGGGTTCGAAGGTGAAGCCCGCGAGCAGCGTCGTGAGTGTGATGCCCAGCTGCGCGCTCGACAGGTGCGTCGAGGTGACGCGGAGCGCGGAGATCGTGAAGCCGAGGCCCTTCTCGCCGGCCGCCTGGCGGCGCTCAAGGTCGCTGCGGTTGAGATTGACGAGGGCGAATTCTGAGGCCACAAAGAACCCGGTGCCCACGGTGAGGATCACGCCGATGGCGATGCCCCAGAGTTCGGTACTCAATGCTCACCCCGCTCTCGGTCCGCGCTGCGCGGCCTGGTTGGGGTGAGCCTGGGTCTATGACAATCATCCATGCATCGATCATAGAAAACTCGGAGGGCAGGAAAACTGAGACTTTGCCTCGAACCGCGCAAAGTGACAGCCTGCCCGCGCGCGGGGCACAGCCGCCCACCCGGTCTATATGCAATCGACGTTCGGTATCCCCGAACAGGCCGAAATTGGCATAGGAAGCGTTGATCCCATACGGAGTGGCCGGGGGCATTGGGTGGCCCAGGGCAGGGCAGGGCATTGGGTGGCCCATGGCAGGGCGGGGCTGGGCAGGGCTGGGCAGGGTTGGGTGACGGGTCGGGGCTCCCTATACCGGGATGCGGCGAGCCCCCGCGCCCGTATCGCCGAGCGCGTCGTCGGGGTTGAGCAGCGAGCAGGCCTTCATCGAGAGGCAGCCGCAGCCGATGCAGCCCGTGAGCTCTTTCTCGAGCTGCTCGATGCCCTTCCTGCGCTGCTCCAGCACCTTCTTCCACTCGCGGGAAGCGCGCTGCCAATCCTCGTGCGTTGGTGGGCTCGACAGCGGCACGTCCTCGAACGCCTCACGCACGTCTTCGAGCGGGATACCGAGTCGCTTCGCTACCGAGATGAGTGCGACGCGGCGCAGCATGTACCTGGGGAAGCGGCGCTGGTTGCCAGCCGTGCGCTGCGACGCAATGAGTTCCATTCGCTCGTAGTAGTGCAGAGCAGACACGGGGACGCCGGTGCGGCGGCTCATTTCGCCGATGCTGAGCAGTTCTTCGGGGGAGTGGGTCGGTTCCATCATCGCCTCCAACACGCGGGCCTTGACCTCAACCAAGGTTGAGGTTTTAGCATAGCTGATGTGCCCTCGAAATGTGAGGGCCGAATGCTGGACGAGGGGGATAGCCGTGACATATGTCATCGCGCTGCCGTGCGTGGATCTCAAGGACAAGGCCTGTATCGACGAGTGCCCCGTCGACTGCATCTACGAGGGTGATCGGATGCTGTACATCCACCCCGACGAGTGCGTCGACTGTGGGGCCTGCGAGCCGGTGTGCCCGGTCGAAGCGATCTACTACGAAGACGACCTGCCGGGCGAGTGGCAGGAATACTACGGTGCAAACGTCGAGTTCTTCGACGCCGTCGGAGCCCCCGGTGGCGCCGCCCGCACCGGCCCCATCCCCGGAGACCACCCGTTTATCGCGGCCCTACCACCACAGGAGAGTGCACTGGCATGACGCCAAATCGAACCGTCGCCATCATCGGAGCCGGCCCAGCCGGCGTCTACGCAGCCGACATTCTGCAGGGGCGAGACGAGACCGTGCAGATCGATCTCTTCGAGAAGCTTCCCGCGCCCTACGGGCTCGTGCGGTACGGCGTATCGCCAGACCACCCACGCATCAAGAAGATCCAGGATGCGCTACACGATGTGCTCGAGAGCCCGCGCATCCGCCTCATCTGCAACGTGGAAATCGGCACCGACGTGACGATCGAGGAGCTGCGCGAGGCTTACGACGCCGTCGTGATCTCAACCGGAGCCGACCGCGACGTCGACCTGAACATCCCCGGGGCAGAACTGCCCGGGTCATACGGCGGCGCCGACTTCGTCGCCTGGTACGACGGGCACCCCGACGCGCCCCAGGAGTGGCAGCTCGACGCAGAGTCGGTGGCCGTGATCGGCGCGGGCAACGTCGCACTCGACGTCGCCCGGATGATCATTACCCAGCCACACCAGCTCACACAGACCGACATCCCCGACCACGTAGAGGCGGCCTTCCGGCAGAACCCGGTGCGCGACCTGCACCTGCTCATCAGGCGCGGCCCCGCTGACGTGAGGTTTTCTCCGATGGAGCTGCGTGAGCTCGGCGCCAGAGACGATGTCGACGTCATTGTCGACCCCGCAGACACGGAGCTCGACGAGCACGCAGAGCGCATGATCGCGCAGTTCAACCAGCGCCGCATCATCATGAAGACGCTCGCTGAGTGGGCGAACACTGACCCCGCGACCCGCACGGCCGCCCGGCGCGTTCACCTGCACTTCTACCAGCAGCCCGCGCAGATCATCGGGGGCGGAGGCGCAGGCAACCAGCGCGTGACCGCGATCGAGATGGAGCGCACGACCCCAGACGAGCTCGGCCGAGTCACCGGAACGGGCGAGACCGTCACCCACAACGTCGGCGCCGTGTACCGCACCATCGGCTACCGGTCGACTCCCGTGCCCGGGGTACCGTTCGACGAGGTGAGCGGGACGATCCCTGACGCCGCCGGTCGTGTCCTGGGCAGTGACGGGGTCGCGATCCCTCGCCTTTACGCGACCGGGTGGATCCGTCGCGGGCCCGTCGGGCTGATCGGCTCGACAAAATCCGATGCCGCCGAGGCCATCTCGAGCCTGCTCGCAGATCTTGCCGAGCGGCCCGACGTCGCACCCGTCGGGGCTGCCGACGCACTGCGTGAGCGGCTCACGGCCGCCGTCGGCTGGGACGGCTGGCTGCGCATCGACGAGGCTGAGCGACGGCTCGGCGAAGAACGCGGGCGCGAACGCACGAAGATCGTGAATCGCGCCGAGCTGCTTGACCACGCACGAGAGATGGAGCGCACCCGATGACACAAACGATCCAGAAGGCACAGACATCAGTCGCCACCCTCGCGAACGAGTTCAAAGCCGCGTTTCGCTACCACCCCGCTGGCGTAGCCCTCATCACCGCCCAGACGCCGGAGGGGCCGGTCGGCCTCACCGCGTCGAGCGTCGCCTCAGTCGCGGTTGACCCCGCTGCCCTCGTCTTCTCGGTGACGCGCACGACGGGCAGCGCTGGCCTCATCCTCGCCGCTGACACCTTTCTTGTGCACCTCCTCGATGCTGCGCACGCGGGCATCGCCCAAGAGTTCGCATTCTCCGGCGGCGAGCGCTTCACCCCCGCGCAGGGGTGGGCGACGCTCGAGACCGGTGAACCTCACCTGCCGCACGCCCGCGTTGCGCTCCGCGCCCGCACGATGCAGCAGATCGCGGTCGGCGACTCGATGCTCGTCGTCGCCGAGGTGCTCGAGATTCACACCGGGCCCGAGGATCCTGCGGCGAGCGTGCCGATGGCCTACCGAGATCGTGCGTTCACCGCGCTCGGCGAGCGACTCTAATACCCATAACCGAAAGGAACACCATGTCTGTTTACACTCTCCCCGACCTGCCCTACGATTACAGCGCGCTCGCGCCGCACATCTCGGGCCGCATCATGGAGCTGCACCACTCGAAGCACCACCAGGCCTACGTGACGGGCGCGAACACCGCGCTCGAGCAGCTCGCGGAGGCCCGCGAATCGGGCAACCTCGCGAACGTGAACAAGCTCGAGAAGGATCTCGCGTTTAACCTTGGCGGCCACATCAACCACAGCATCTTCTGGGAGAACCTGTCGCCGAACGGCGGCGGCGAGCCCGAGGGCGACCTCGCAGAGGCGCTCGGCACGCACTTCGGTTCGATCGAGCAGTTCCGTGCGCACTTCACCGCGACGGCGATGGGTGTGCAGGGCTCGGGCTGGTCGGTGCTCGCGTGGGACGAGCTGGGGAAGCGCCCCGTGATCTTCCAGCTCTTCGATCAGCAGGGCAACGCGCCGCTCGGCGTCACCCCGCTGCTGCAGCTCGACGTGTGGGAGCACGCGTACTACCTCGACTACGAGAACGTGCGCGCCGACTACGTCAAGGCCTTCTGGAACCTCGTGAACTGGGAGGACGTTGCGCGCCGGTTCGCGGCTGTCCAGAAGTAGGCGCAAGGAACACTCACTGCGCGCGCGGGGCGCGGTCGCTCACGAGGCGGCCGCGCCCCGCCATGTTCGGAGCGCAACAACACCAACACCAGGGGGATCACATGTCAGTCTTGATCGTTGGAGCGAGCCGTGGATTGGGGCGCGCGCTCGCCGCAGGCCTCCCTCACGCGGGCCACGAGGTCGTCGGGGTCGCGCGAACGGTGCCCGAGGGCGAGACGAGCGAGACGCGCTGGATCGCAGCGGATCTCGCTCGGCCGAGCGAAGCCGCGGAGCGCATCGCCGCGGGCGCGGGGCCCGAGGTCGACACGATCATCTGGAACGTCGGGATCTGGGAGCGGGACGCTTTTAGCGCCGCGTACGATTTCACCGCTCCTGGGGCTGAACACGACGCAGAGATCGAGGCGCTCATCACGACGAATGTGACGGCCGCCGTGCTCGTGCTGCGGCGGCTGCTCCCCGGGTTGCTCCGCCACGAGCAACCCCGGGTGATCATCACGGGCTCGACGTCGGGGCTGCGGGGAAGCGGGCGGCCCGAGGTCGCGTTTGGCGCTTCGAAGCACGCGATCCACGGCATCGCCGACGCGCTGCGCGAGGGGTACCGGGCTGAGCGGCTCGCCGTGACAACGATGCAGCTCGGCTACCTGAACACTGAGGACGGGTTCGACGTGCCCGAGCGGGAGGCGGCGGAGCGCGGGGCGGGCACGCTCATCCCAGTCCACGACGTCGTCAGGATCGTGCGTACTCTTCTTGAGCTGTCGCCCGCCGCGTTCGTGCGAGACCTGACGCTGCCCGCGATCCTTGACGAGCGGTTCTGAGCCCCTCGACGAGTATCGCTCGACGAGTATCGCTCGACGAGCCGCCAGACGACTGGGCTAGGGCCCGGGCCGGGGCGAGACTGAGACGCTCGCAGCAAACTCCCAGCCACCCGTTGCCGAACCGAACCGTCCCGTGCCAGAGCGCGCGCGGCGGGGCGAGAAGCTGTGTGCAACGCGGCTCGCACAGGGCTCGCGGCCAGTTCGGTGGCACGAGAGGAGCACACCCGTGACGAGACTTCCCCGAGAAACCTACGTTTCCCCCAAGCAGCACGGCTTTCCCTACCCTTCTTCGGCGGTTCAGCGGCGACGTCGTGCTGTCGCCATTTCCGCGGCGGTCGTCGCCGCCGCCGGAATTGCGGTTGCGGTCGTCGTCGCTCTGATGGCCTCGGTGACGAGCCTGCCGGGCATCGCGAATGCGAACGACGCCGGCCCGCTGGGAAACGCGGCTGCACCCGCCGACGGCGAGACCGGTGAGATCGACATGTACGAACCGATCTCGCCGTTCGACGAGCAACACCCGGCGGTGGCGCGGCTCGACCCGGCGCTGCGCGACGCGATTCAGGCCGCGGCAACCGACGCTGAGGCCGACGGCATCGTCATCGAGCTCACATCGGGTTGGCGCAGCTCCGACTACCAGGCGCAGCTCTTGCGCGACGCGATAGACGACTACGGCAGCGAGGAAGCTGCGCGGGAGTTCGTGAGCACGCCAGAGGCATCAAACCACGTCACGGGCAAGGCCGTCGACATCGCCAAGGTCGATCCGGCGCTGTGGATCGAGCAGTACGGCAACGCCTACGGCCTCTGCCGCGTGTTCGCGAACGAGAGCTGGCACTTCGAGCTGGCGACCACCCCGGGCGACGAGTGCCCGCCGATGCTCTCCGACGCGAGCGAGATCTCATGATCGCCGTGGCCCCGCCGCGCACGGGGAAGCCCCCGGCCGAGCACAGGCTCGCAGAGATCTTCGTCGACCGCCGGGCCATCGCTCACAACGTCAGGCACTTCAGCTGGGTCACCCAGACCCCGGTGATGGCCGTGGTGAAAGCTGACGCTTTCGGGCACGGCGACGTCGCGGAGATCGCGCTCGCGAACGGGGCGACCTGGATCGGGGTCGCGACGATCCCTGAGGCGCTCCGGCTCCGCGAGCAGGGGATCGAGGCGCCTATTCTCAGCTGGCTCAACCCCATCGATGCCGACTGGGCAGCGGCGACCGCTCAGCAGGTCGATGTCGCGGTCACGAGCCTCGAGCAGCTCTACGCGATCGGAGCCGCTATGGGGGAAGCAGGCCGCGCCGCGCGGGTCCACCTTCACCTCGATGTCGGAATGTCGCGCGACGGCGCCCCGACCGAGATTTGGTCGGCACTGTGCGAGTCGGCGCGAGCTCTCGAGGAGGCCGGCCGGGTGAGGGTCATCGGCATCATGGGTCACCTCTCAAGCGCCGACGACCCAGAGAGCACGCAGAACGACGTCGAGCGCCTGCGGTTCGTGAACGGTGTGCGCGCCGCGCATCGCCGGGGCCTCGCACCGAGCGAGCTCCACCTTGCAGCGTCGGCCGGGGCGCTGCACCGGCCCGACTCACGCTTCACGCTGAGTCGCATTGGCGCGGGGCTCTACGGCATTGACCCGGCCGGCCGTGCCGAGCTGACCCCGGCGCTCACGCTCACCGCCCCCGTCGCCCAGCTACGTCGGGTCGCGGGCGGCGTCGGCGTGGGTTACGGGCACGACTACACGACCGGCGAAGCGACGACGCTCGCGGTTCTGCCGCTCGGCTACGGCGACGGGCTACCGCGCGCGGCGCAGGGTCGCGCTGAGGTGAGTATTCGGGGGCACCGGTTCCCGATTGTTGGAAGGATTTCGATGGATCAGGTGGTGGTCGACGTGGGAAACACGCAGCTTGAGCTCGGCGACGTCGCGCTCGTGATGGGGCCGGGCGGCCGTGGCGAGCCGACGGTTCGCGAGTGGGCGGCATGGTCGGGCACGATCGAGCATGAGCTCGTAACGCGGCTCGGCGTGCGCAGCAGCCGCGTGCTGCGTACCTCTGACGCGAGGTGGGCGCGATGAGCCGGGCCAGGCATGTCCTCGTCATCGGCGGCGGGGCGAACTCCGAGCATGACGTCTCACTTGGGTCGGCCGCCGCAGTGCGAGGCGCGCTGCTTGCGAGCGGACACCTTGTCACCGGGCTGACGATTCGGCGTGACGGCAGCTGGGAGACGCCGTCGGGCGCGAGGCTCGGGGTTGCGGCCGCGATCCAACGCTTGCGCGAGAGCGATGTCGTGTTCCCCGCGCTGCACGGCGAGGGAACAGAGGATGGCACGATTGCTGGGCTGCTCGAGACGATCGGCGTACCCTACGTCGGTTCGGGGGTGCGCGCGGGCGCGCTTGCGATGGATAAGTGGGCGGCGAAGCTCATCGCCGAAAAACTCGGGATAGCGACCGCGGCGGGCGTGCTCATCGACGGTGCCAGCGAGCACGGCGACCCAGCTGCCGTGCCGCTTCCTGTCGTGGTGAAGCCGGTCGCCTCGGGCTCCAGCTACGGCGCGGCGCGCGTCGAGCGCGCGGAGGAACTTCGCTCGGCGATTTCGGCCGCGCAGGCCTTCGACCGGCGCGTGCTCGTCGAAGAGTTCGTGACGGCCCGCGAGATCGATGTCGCCGTCATGCGGCTCGCGAGCGGGGAGATCCACGTCGCGCCTGCGCTCGAAATCGGGAAGGACGCGCAGCAGCTGTTCGACACGGCCTTGAAGTACGACCAGGCACCCGACTTTCGGGTGCCCGCCGAGCTGCCGCCTGCGGTGGCGGAGTCGCTCGGCCGCGCCGCGCGCGTGATCTACGACGCGGTCGGTTGCGCGGGTGTCGCTCGGGTCGATTTCTTCGTGCGGGGCGAGGAAATCATCTTCAACGAGATCAACACGATGCCCGGAATGACCGAGCACTCGCAGGTGCCGCGTATGTTTGCTGTAGACGGCGTAACGTTTGCGGAGCTGACTGCGCGCCTGGTGGAGGCCGCGTTCGCGCGCAGCGCGCAGGCCGGGCAGCTGACTGGATAGGAGAGGCATGCTGAAGATCCTTGTGGTCGAAGACAACCCCGAGCTCGCGCAGGCGTACCGTCTCGCGCTGAGCCAGCGGGGTCACGACGTGCAGATCGAGGGAACGGGCGCGGGTGGCGCCCGGGCGGCAATCGCCGACGAACCCGACGTCGTGCTGCTCGACCTCATGCTGCCCGACATCGACGGGTTCAGCGTCTGCAGGCACATCCGGCAGGATTCCGATGTGCCGATCATCATGCTTACCGCGCGCGACGACGACGGCGACGTGATCGGTGGCCTCGACTCGGGCGCCGACGACTACGTCGTTAAACCGGTCTCGCCCGGCGTGCTAGAGGCGCGCATCCGCGCCGTGGTGCGGAGCAGGCAGCCGGCGGCGCAGGAGTCGACGCCCGCGACCGTGCTTGAGTACGAGGGCCTGCGCGTTGACCTCGGGTCGCTCGAGGTCACCCGCGACGGCGTCGAGCTCGAGCTGTCGCCGAACGAGCTGCGCCTGCTCATGGTGCTCCTCGAACACCAGGGCCAGGTGCTCAGCCGCGAACAACTGCTTGACCGCGCGTGGGGCACCGCCGCGGCGGGCGACCTGCGGCTCGTGAACGCGGCCGTGCAGCGGCTGCGGCAGAAGATCGAGGCTGACCCGGCGGAGCCGCAGCTGCTGCGCACCGTGCGTGGCTTCGGGTACCGGCTCGGCTGATGAAGCATCGTTGGCGGCCGAACCTCCGCACCCGCATCACCCTCACCCTCGTCGCTGTCGCGGTGGGGGTCGCCGCGACGACCGCGGGCGCGCTCGTCTGGAACGCGCGGCTCATTATCCTGGAGTCGAGGCAGGCGGCGATCTACGACGTGCTGCGGGTCGAAGCACGGATGGCTGCTGAGGGGCTGCCCGAGCGGCCGACTGGGGCAGATCTCGCCGCAGCGGCCGAGGATTTCTCCGTTCCGGCGGTTCTCATCAACCTGCGCACGTCTGACAGCGGTGGCACCCTCGAACTCAGCGAGATCCCTGAGTACCTCCTGGAAACCCTCGTCGACAGCGGCGGAATGTCTGCGTATGAGCGGGAGACCAGATACGGCTTTCTGACGTTCACGGCGGGCCTCGCGGTGGAGGCTGGCGACGGGGGAGACCGGATCGCGGCGTTTGGGATGTTCGACATGCAGTCGCAACAGGAGGAGATCGACAGGCTCGTGAACCTCGGGCTCGCTGTCGGTGTGGTGTTTGTCGCCGCGGCCGCAATTGTAGGCCTCGTTGTTGGGCGTCAACTCGGCCGGCCGCTCGACCAGCTCGTCGAGGTCGCCGATGGGCTGGGCAGCCCCGAGCCGTCGCCAGTTGTTGACACTGGCTACCCCGACGTGAACGTCGTGCTCGACGCGATGCGAAACTCTGAGGCCCGGTTGCAATCGACGATCGTGCGGCTCGAACAGAGCGAGGCCGCCTCGCGGCAGCTCGTTGCAGACGTCGCCCACGAGCTTCGCACCCCGCTCGCGACCCTCGTCGCGGTGTCTGACATTCTTGCCGACACGGAGGCCGCGACGACCGAGAACCGGCGTGAGGCCGGCGAGATCGCGGCGCGCAGTGCCACACACCTCACAACGCTCACGAACGACATCCTTGAGATGTCGCGCTTCGACTCAAACCAGGCCGAGGTCGTGCGGCGGCCCGTCAACGTGAACGAACTTTGGGCGGGGCTGCAGGAGAGCAGCAGATGGGAGGGCGTGGCGTTCGAGCTGTTTGGCGAACCCACGATCCAGACCGACGCGGTGAGGCTGCGGCTCATCGCTTCGAACCTGGTGAATAACGCGCTGCGCCACGGCGAAGCGCCGGTCGAAGTCACTGCCTGGGTGCAGTCGGGGCGCCTGACGGTGACTGTCGCCGACACGGGGCTCGGCGTTGCTCCCGAGCACGAATCCCAGGTGTTCAACCGGTTCTACAAGGCCAACTCGGCGCGCTCAGACTCGAACGAGTCGAGCGGGCTCGGCCTCGCTATCGTGCGTGAGAACGCACGCCTGCTTGGAGGCGAGGCCTGGCTGGTGCCGGGGCCGGCCAGCGTCTTTGCGGTGTGGGTCCCGGCAGGCTAGCTACTCATCCCGCTGCCGCCTTGGACGATTAGGCGGCCCGGTGCGCAACCGGGGTGTGGCCGAGTGTGCGCCGGAACGCGTTCGTGAACCCGTTGTGGGTCATGCCAACCCGTGCTGCAACGAGGCTGACCTGAGCGCCCCGCTCAAGGAGCGGAATGGCCTGTTCAACTCTGAAACGGGTACGCCACTCTGTGAAACTGAGGCCAGTTTCTGCGAGGAAGGCACGTCGGAGCGACGTGACGCTGCAGTGGAGAGTCAGCGCCCATTCGTCGAGTGTGCTGTCATGTGACGGGTCTGCTTCGAAAGCCGCAGCTATGGGGCCGGTGAGGCGCCCACGCGGAATAGTGAGCGGGGCCTCCTGCTGGGCTAACTCGGGGGCATCTTGGAGTCGATCGAGGAGCTGCCCGAGCGCAGCGAAGTCATCGACCCTGGCGTAGCGAAGTAACAGCGTGCGAAGTGTCGCATCGATCGCTAGCGCGCACGCGAGTGCTCCGCCCGGGCGGTCGGGGGCGGGCAACACGCTGATGGGGACGAACTCGTCGTCGAACCGCGCGCTGTGTTCGGCGTGTGCCGCGATCCAGACCGCAGTGCCCTGGTCGGCCCGGAACTCAACCCCATCGACCTCGACTACGCAGGAGCCGATCGCGGCATAGAGCAGTTGGGGGGCATCGTGGCTGTGCGGGTCATGCCCCCACCACTGGAGGTCGTCGACCTCAGCGTCTGCGATGGTGGCCGGGATGGCACCGCTTGTGGTGTTTGAGATGAGGGTTGGGCGCTGCATGTGAGACCTTGAACGTTGAGAGTGATACATCAGACTTAGGTTTGCCTAAGCTTACATCGAAGGTCACTTGAGCCGCGCACAGAGTAGAAAGGGGCGCCACTTGTCGACGTCCCCAACCGCCCCGGTCAGCCGTGTGGGTACTCCCCGGAGACACCCGCTGCTGCGCGGGGGAGGGTTCGTCGCGCTGGCGTGCTTACTCGCGTGCGTCGCAGTTGCAGGGCTCGCTATCGGTGCCCGCGACATCGATCCGATCACGGTGACTCATGCGCTGCTCGGGAAGCTGCCCGCGGACGACTACAACGGCCTCGTCGTACTGACAGAGCGTTTGCCACGGGTCGCCCTCGGACTTCTCGTGGGCGCCTGCCTGGGCGCCGCTGGCACAGTCATGCAGGCTGTTACCCGAAACCCGCTGGCCGACCCCGGCATCCTCGGTGTTGAAGCGGGCGCGGCAGCAGCGGTAGTGATCGGAATCGTCATCGTCGGGGTCCACGAACCCCGCGGCTACTTCTGGTTTGCACTCGCAGGTGCCGCAGTCGCGGCCACGTCAGTCGCCCTTATCAGTCGAGCAACGACCACCGCTTCGCGGGAGATATCACTCGTGATCGCCGGAGCCGCCGTCGCGGCATTGCTCATGAGCTTGGTGACGCTGCTGACCGTGCGTGACGAAGCGGTGTATTCGAGTCTGCGTTCGTGGTCGGTTGGGTCACTCGTGGGGCGTGGTCTTGTGCTTGGTGAGCTTCTGCCGTTCGCACTTGTTGCGCTCGGACTTGCCGTCACGCTCGGTCGCTCACTTGACGCGCTGGCGCTCGGTGACGAAGTTGCGGCCGGGCTCGGAGTGCGTGTGGGGCCGACGCGCCTGTGGGCGGCGGGAGTTGGGGTGCTCCTCGCCGCGACCGCGACCGCAGCCGTTGGGCCCGTGGCTTTCGTCGGGCTCGTCGGGGCGCACCTGGCGCGCATGCTCGTGGGGACGGAGCATCGTTGGGTGCTGCCCTATTCGATGCTCACCGGCGCACTGCTGCTCTGCGCAGCTGACGTCGCAGCCAGGCTCGTTCCTGGCCACGGCGAACTTGAGGTCGGCATCATGACGGCCGTCGTCGGAACGCCGTTCTTTGTCGCGCTTGCGCGCCGACGGGTGAGGGGAACCGCATGAGTCCGACCACGATGCGCCCGCGGAGCAACGCGGCCCGTGACACCGCGGTGACCATGCGCACGAACGCGCGTGCGGCGAGACTTTGGCGAGGGCTTGTGCTCGCGGTCTGCCTGATCGTTGCGGTGGGGCTTGTCGGTGTTCAACTCTTTCTCACGGGTGACGCCGAGATCGAGCCTGACAGGGTGATTCCGGCGGCGTTCGGGGCCGGCGATGGATTGGCTGATTATGTTGTGCGTCGAACCAACTTGCCGCGTGGCCTCGTCGCGCTCCTTGGCGGTGCCCTCTTTGGCATCTCCGGTGCTCTCGCGCAGCGGCTGTTCGGCAACCCGCTTGCCACGCCCGACGTCATCGGCATCTCCTCCGGTGCTGGTGCGGGCGCGATGCTCGTCATCGCCGGGTTCGGCGCGACCGGCCTCGGGGTGCAGGGCGGTGCGATGCTCGGCGCGCTGGTCGTGTCACTCATTGTGTACGGCCTGAGCTGGCGAGGTGGCGTGCAGAGCTACAGGCTGATCCTTATCGGGATCGGAGTCGGGGCCTGTGCGAGCGCAATCATCACGTTCGTGGTGACCAGGCTTGATGACGCCAGCACGCAGCGAGCCATGCGTTGGCTGATCGGTTCGCTGAATGGAGCGGATGAGCGAGACGTTGCGCTGCTTACCTGCACGCTCTGCGTTGGAGTCGGTCTCGTGCTCTGGATCCGCCGCGGTCTTGGTGACCTCGCCCTCGGCGACGAGCTCGCCGCGGGCCTCGGCGTTCGAGTGCCCGTCGTGAGGTTCGCAGCGCTTCTGCTCGCGACAATGCTCGCCGCCGTCGTCACTTCCGTGACCGGCCCGATCGCGTTTGTCGCGCTCGTTGCTGGGCCGATCGCAACCCGTCTCCTCCGCGTCCCAGACGCGCCACTGGCCGCTGGCCTAGTTGGGGCGGTGCTGCTGTGCGCGACCGACATCGCGGCTCAGACCATGCCCCTCATCAGCCCGGTGCCCACCGGAGCAATCACCGCGCTATTTGGGGCGCCGGTGCTCATCGCACTGCTCGTTCGAAGAAAGGCCACGGTATGACCCCCGAGCTTCCCGCGCTCCGCGCAGACGGGCTGAGCGTCGAGTACTCGAAGCACGCTGTGCTCTCTGACCTTGAACTCGAGATCCCGACGGGCCAGATCACCACCCTCGTTGGCCCGAACGGCAGCGGCAAATCAACGCTGCTCAAAGCACTTGCCAGAATCCAGCCGCTCTCGACGGGGTCGGTGACGCTCAACGGCTCAGACATTCATCGAATGAAGACGCGTGAGGTCGCCCGCAGCCTCGGCATCTTGCCGCAGTCGCCCCTCGCCCCCGAGGGCATCACCGTCGCAGACCTCGTGCGGCGTGGGCGGCATCCGCACGGGCGATCGCTGGGTCGCGGCGCTGCGGGGGATACTGACGCTGTCGCTCAGGCGCTTGACGTGACGGGAACTGCAGAGTTTGCCGGCCGGCCGGTTGATTCTCTCTCGGGCGGGCAGCGCCAGCGTGTGTGGATTGCGATGGTCCTCGCGCAGACAACGCCCATCCTGCTGCTCGATGAACCGACAACGTTTCTCGACATTGCCCACCAAATCGAGGTCCTCGAACTGCTTGCAAGTCTGAAGCGCGACCACGGCAAGACCGTGCTCCTGGTGCTCCATGACCTCGAACAGGCGGCAGCATACTCCGACCGGATTGTCGCGCTGAAGGCGGGCGAGATCGCTGCTGTCGGCCAGCCGAACGACGTTGTCACCGAGTCGTTTGTCGCCGATGTCTTTGGGCTCGCCTCCCGCGTGATTCACGACCCCGACACCGGCGCACCCCTCATACTTCCTCGCGGCCGAGCCCGCCCTGGCCCGGCGACAGCGCCGAACCCACTGTGAACGAAAGAAGGCAAAGAATGACCACGACGAAGACACGCGCCGCTGCTGCGATTGCCGCAATCGCGGCAATGACGCTCCTTGCCGGCTGCAGCCCATCGGGCGAATTGGCGGGCGGCTCCACTAGCGAAGCGACCAAGGGCTTTCCCATGACTCTCGAAAACCCTTGGGGCACCACGACGATCGAAACGAAGCCGACAAAGGTCGCAGTGATCGACGCGGTTGACCTTGATATCGCCCTCGCCCTCGGCGTCGAACCGATCTTGTCGTCGCGCTACGCCGACAACGCATTTGAGCCGTGGACTGAAGAGAAGCTCGCCGCCGACAACATCGATCTTCAGACGTACGACTCAACTGATGGTACGGACTACATTGCGATCGCCGCAGCTGACCCCGACGTGATCCTCGCGACGAGCGGGTGGACGCTCGACGATGACTACGAGAAGCTCGCCGAGATTGCGCCCGTCGTGACGTGGGGGAAGGGCCAAGAGCTCACCGACCTCACCTGGGCAGACCGGACGCTGCTCGCAGGCAAGGCCCTCGGCCTCGAAGACCGGGCGGCCGAGGTTGTGGCGGACGTTGAGGGCGCATTCGCGGCGGCGTCTGAGGCTCACCCGAAGTGGCAGGGCGCAACGCTCACCTATGCCGTGATGCACCCCTCGCAGATCAGCTACGTCACGTATGAGGGAAGCGACGTGAGCTTCTTCACCGACCTGGGGTTCGTGCTACCGGAACAGGCATCGAAGTTCTCGGATGCGAACAACGCGGTGAGCATTGAAAACATCGACATGCTCGACGCTGACGTGCTGCTCGTCGGGTACCCCTTCGGTGACGAAGGTATCCTCACTCAGTCGGCGCTCGAAGCCAATGCGCTGTTCCAGCAGTTGCCTGCGGTGAAGGAGGGGCGCTACGGCATCCTCGGTGACGACGTCGCGTCGCCGCTTGCGTACCCGACGCCGCTGAGCCACCCGTGGGTGCTCGACCGGATGGTGCCTCAGCTCGAAGCCGTCGTGAAGTAACTGGAAGTCACGAGTCATGGCGAAAAGCATCAGACCACAGGTCACCTATCCAATCAGCCTGCGCGCGCTCACCGTGCGCCGCGCCTATGACATCAGCGCGGGGATGCGCCGTGTCGAACTCACGGGCCCGGAGCTCGCGGGCGGCGAGCGCGGCGGGTTTACACTGCCGCCGTTTGCTTCTGACGGCTTTGACGACGAGCTCAAGCTGTTCTACCCCGACCCTGAGACTGGCAAGCTCAGCCTCCCCGAACAGCGCGACCGCTTTATCGACTGGCCACGCGATCCGCGGGCAGAGTCACGCACATACACCGTTCGCGACTTCGACCCTGAGGAGGGTGTTCTCACGCTCGACTTCGCCCGGCATTCGCGTGGAGTCGCGACGGATTGGGCCGAAACTGTCGCGCCCGGTTCTGAGATCCATATTGCGGGCCCGAAGATGGCCTGGCTGCATCCGGCGGGGGCAGACTGGCTCCTCATCGGCGGCGACGACACAGCGCTTCCCGCACTCGCCCGCTGGCTCGAAACGATGCCGCCGGAGACGCAGGGCGTCGCCCTGTTCGAGGTTGATGACTCCGACAGCGAGTTCGAGATCGCCCACCCGTCGGGGATGGAGATTCGCTGGCTGCATCGCAACGGCGTACCTGCAGCCCGGTCGACCGTGCTTATCGACGCGGTTCTTAGAGAGCCTTGGCGTCCCGGCGAACCGTTTTGCTGGTTTGCAGGGGAGACAGGTGTGCTTCGCCCGATTCGTACCTACCTGCGGAAAGAGCGTGGCCTGGAACGAGACCGGGTTGAGGTTACTGGCTACTGGCGGGCACCCGCGGGCGATGACCTCGACATTGACACAGGCGAAGAGGAGGGTGTTGACCTGCACCACCTCGCCGACCTCGTGCCTGCGTTCGCGCTCAGGGCCGCGGCGACACTCGGGGTCGGGCCTGCGTTGCGGGGTGGGCCGCGGACAACGGGCGAACTCGCGGAGCGCCTCGGCGCCGACCCGCGGGCGCTCGCAAAGCTCCTGCGGTATCTCTCGACGATTGATCTGCTTGAGCACAGCGACACGGGTTGGGAGCTGACTCGCGAGGGCGGGGTGCTCGATGACGAGAGCGAGACTCACGGTCTTGACCTTGGCGACCCGCTTGCGCGGGAACAGCTCGCGCTCACCGACCTGCTCGCCGTCGTTCGCAGCGGTCGACCCGACCGCGGCGGCCGAGAAGCAGCGCGCGACCGTGATCCGGCGCTCGATGCGGCGATCATCGCGCAGGAGGCCGATGAGCTGAGCTACGTTGCCTCGTCGTTCGGTGCGGCCGAGGTGCAGTTTGCGCCTGGCGAGCACGTCACTGCTGCCGGTGACGGGGCGCTTGCGGTGCTGCTTGGCCCGCTCAAGGCCGACCCTACGCTCACTGTCACACTGCTCGAACGCCCCTCTCGTGTTGCAGCCCAGCTTGCCGTGCTTCCTGAGGAACACCGAGGCCGCGTGCAAGTTGTGCACGGAACCGGGCTCGACGCCTGGCCAGCGCGCGGTGGCACCACGCTGCTTGTTGGTGCGCTCCGTGATCTGCCGGATGAAGACGCGGCGCACTTGCTGCGGGGCGCCGCGAGCGCCGGTAATCGCCTGCTCATGTTCGAGACGCTGCTCGGCATCGACGAGATCGACGATCACGACGCGGGGGAGGATCTTGCTGCGCTCTGCCTGACGGGCGTTGGGCTGCGCACCAGGGCCGAACTCGAGGCCGTTGTTGCGGCGGCCGGCCTGGCTTCCGAGGCCCGCGCGATCGGGTGGGGCGAGTTGCTCTTCACCGTTACGCGAGTATGAGGGGCGGCGCGCTCGCGCTCAGCGGCGTGCGCAGCCCCAGGCAGCTTGTGCTCCAGACCATTGCCGCGTCGCCAGGGGTCGCTGCGGGCGCCGCAGCGCTCATGGCCGTGCAGCAGGTCGCAGAGTTCACTGTCCCCGTTCTGCTTGGGGTCGCGATCGACAGAGGGATCGCCACGGGCGATCTCCGGAGCACTGTGTTCTGGGCGTGCTTGCTCGTCGCAGATTTTCTGGTTCTCGTCGTTGCGCAGCAATTTGGCTCGCGGCTCGGGCTCCGCGCCGTGGAGAGCGTGCAGCACAAGCTGCGTCGCGCTCTTGTCGAGCGGCTGCTTTCGCCGACCGGGCTGAAGCAGCCGCGCAGCGTTGGCGAGCTACTCGCGATCACGGGGTCTGATGTGACCAGACTGTCGCACGCAGTACTCATCGTCGTGTACCCGGTGGCGGAGGTCACTGCTCTCGCGTACGCAGCCATCGCGCTCGGCCTCATCTGGTGGCCGCTCGGGTGCGCCGTGCTCCTCGGAGGGCTCGCGCTCGTGCTCGCGATGGAGTTCATTGGGCGGCCCTTCCTCAGGCGCACAGCGGTCGAGCAAGAAGCGATAGCGGGCGTCAGCGCTGTCGCCGCTGACACGCTCGCGGGCGTCGACACGCTGCGAGGCTTTGGCGCCCGTGCCTGGGCTGTCGGGATTCACAGCACAGCAAATGAGCGCGCGCTCGTTGCGACGAAGCGAGCACGGGCGGCCGAGCAGCGTTTCGTTGGCGTCTCGCGGGCGCTATCCGCCGTGTTCGTCGTCGGTGTGGCTGTCACCGCAGCGTTTCTCGCGCTGGCCGGCACGATCTCCGTGGGGCAGCTCGTCATCGTCGTTGGGCTTGTGCAGCTGGTTATTGGCCCGCTTGAAGCAATCGCCATCAACCTCGCGGCAGTGTGGCTCGCCGCGCTTGCATCGGCGACGCGCGTTCTCGCGCTGGCTGCCGAGCAGCCAGCGCGGCCAGAGCCGCGGGCCACCGGGGCGGAGCTTTGCACGTCTGAGTTCGAGCCAGAAGGCGAGCCGCCTGCGCTCGCGCTGCGCTGGTCGACCGATGAGAGGAGCGATTCGTCGCGAGCGATGCTGTCGTTCGAAGTGCAGGCTGGCGAAGTCGTCGGTGTCGTCACGGACAGCGCTCGCGCACACGAACTTGTCGCGGGGCTGCGGCGCTGTGGGGTTGAGGATGCTGGGAAGGTCATGCTCGGCGGGTCCGACGCCTCACGTCTCGACTCCGACGCGCTGAGCGCGCGCCTGCTCGTCGCACCGAAGCACACCGCGGGGGCGGCATTGCCGGCGCCTGGGCAGAGCGAGCGACGGGCCGCGCATTCGGTGCGAACCCCGCACTCGGGCGGTGAACTGCAACGGGCTGCGCTGGCGCACGCCTACTCGTCGTCGGCGCCCGTGCTTGTGCTGCATGAACCGACCTCGGCGCTTGACCCGGTGACCGAGCAGAGTATTGCGGCCAAACTGCGAGCTGCCGTTGCCGGGCGAGCCGTGCTGGTTGTGACGACCGCCCCCGCGTTACTCGCCGTGACCGACAGAGTGCACCACCTGTGGGGTGGCGCAGCGCGATCTGGTCGACACCATGAGTTGCTCGAGAACTCCGACTACAGGCAGGCCCTGAGATGACGCCAGCGTTGCCCCCATCGACCTCGGGGCGGGCGCGCCGGTGGTTGCTTACTCTCCTGCGCCCCGGTAGCCGTCGCCTGGTCCTTGCCCTCCTCCTGTTTTCGCTCGCGGAAATCTCGGCCCTTGCCCTGCCGTTTGCGCTTGGTGGCATTGTCGATGCCGCGGGGGAGGGGGACGGCTCGGCAGTGTTGACATTTGGTGCGATCGCGATGGGCGGCTTGATCATTGCAGCCGCCCTCGCAACCACGGCTGCCATTCTGCTCACATTTCTGCTCGAATCCGTGCTCACACGCGTTCGGCAGTGCGCGCTTGTGGCCGCACTCGACCTCTCCGCGGAAACGGCCGATGGCATTTCTGCGGGCGAGCTCGCGTCTCGCGGTAGCGACGACATCGAAGCGCTCCGGGAGGCCGTGGCAGGGCCGATCCCTCAACTCGCGAGCTCGGCTGCCGCGGTCGCGGCGTCACTCGCTGGTCTTGTCGCCATCCATCCGGCATTTGTGCTCGTAGTCGGCCTGATCGCCCCCGTGTACTGGCTCGCCGTCCGAGGGTACCTGCGGCGCGCACCGCGGCTGTACGATGTCGAGCGCGCGGCTGTCGCGCGACGGTCTTCGGGGCTGTTTGAGGCTTTACACGCGCGTGAGGCGATTCGCGCCTACGGATCGGAGCAGCAAGCTGCCGCGATGTTTACTCGCCGGTCGTGGGCAGTGGTGCGTGCCGCGCTGTCAATCCGCGTCGTGCAGAGCAGGTTCTTTCTGCGGCTTGGCCTCGCCGAGATGCTGGGAACCATCGGGCTCTTGCTCCTCGGGTTCGCGCTCACCCGCTCCGGTGTCGTGACTCTCGGCGAAGCCACAACGGCGATGCTCGTGATGCTTGCCCTGTTTGCCCCCATGAGCGGTCTGTTGCTCATCGCCGACGACCTCCTTGCGGCGGGCGCCGCCCTTCGCCGGATCGTTGGCCTCGTCGACGCGGGGGCGCGGTCTGTGCCCGTAGCGGGTTCCCTCCCGCACCGGGCCGACGGGCACGCCTTCAGGCCCTCGCCCGCGACAACGGCCGAATGCGCTGTAGAGCTCGCCTCCGTGACGGTTCAACTGGGCGACGTGACAGCGCTGCGCGATGTTTCAGTCGCGATCGAGCCTGGGCAAGTTGTTGCCGTCGTCGGCGCTTCAGGGGCGGGGAAGACGACCCTCGCACGCGTGCTCGCCGGGCAACTTGCCCCCGTGTCAGGCAGCGTGCGAGTCCACGGGTTCGACCCATTGACCCTCCGTGGAGACGCGGCGGCCGGGGCTGTTGCGATCGTAGATCAGCAGCCGTACGTCTTTGCTCAGCCAGTTGGGGCCAACCTCCGGCTTGCGCGTGCGTCGGCATCTGATGCGGAGATTCGGGCCGTTGCTGAGCGAGTCGGCTGCGGCGACGACACCAACGTCGTGCCTGATGAGGGCATCGCTGATGGTCTCGCTCAGCGCCTGGCGCTTGGGCGGGCATTGCTCGCGGGGGCGCCCGTCTTGGTCTTTGATGAGGCGACCGCCGGCGTTGACGCCGTGCGGGCCGGAGAACTGGATGATCTCGTGCGTGCCGCCTGCGTGGGGCGTACGGTGCTCATCGTCGCTCACCGGCTTTCGCAGGCGGAGCGGTGCGACCGAGTGCTGGTGCTCGATGGCGGACGCATTGTCGAAGACGGAGCCCCCGCCGCGCTTCGCGAGTCAGGGGGAGCGTATGCTCGCCTCTGGCGGGCGTGGGCGGCGGGGGCCGAGGGGTGACGGTGCGCGCTACAGTCGTTCGAGGATCGTGGCGTTCGCCATACCCCCGCCCTCACACATGGTCTGCAGCCCGTAGCGCCCGCCCGTGTCCTTGAGCGTGTGCACGAGCGTGGTCATGAGGCGCGCGCCGCTTGCGCCGAGCGGGTGGCCGAGCGCGATCGCTCCGCCGCGTACATTCACGCGTGACAGGTCGGCGCCAGTCTCCTTCGCCCACGCGAGCACGACGGGCGCGAAGGCTTCGCTCACCTCGAAGTTGTCGATGTCGGAGATCGAGAGGCCCGCGCGCGCGAGCACCTTCTCGGTCGCTGGCATCACCGCGGTGAGCATGTACAACGGGTCGGCGCCAGCCACGGCGAAGCTGTGTACGCGGGCGAGCGGTGTGAGCCCGAGCTTGGCCGCCATGTCGCTCGTCATCACCATGATCGCGGCGCTGCCGTCGCTGATCTGGCTTGCCGATGCCGCGGTGACGTTCCAGCCGATCTGCGGGAAGCGCTCGGCCATCCGCTCGTTGTAAAACGCCGGCTGCAGCGTCGCGAGCTTCTCAAGGGTGCTTCCCGTGCGGATGCCTTCGTCGTGCGTGAGGCCTGAGAGCGGCGCGAGCTCGGCGTCAAAGGCACCCGCACGTGTGGCCGCGTCGGCCTTGTCGTGCGAGCTGATCGCGAAGCTATCCATCTGTTCGCGAGTGATGCCCCAGCGCGCGGCGATGAGCTCGGCCGAGTATCCCTGGTCGATGAGGCCGTCGGGATAGCGCTCGGCGAGGGCGACGCCATCAATATCGGCCGCACCAGCGACGGAGGCGCCCATCGGCACCCGGCTCATCGACTCGACGCCCGCGGCGATGGCGATGTCGTACGCACCCGAGATGACTCCCTGGGCTGCGAAGTGCACGGCCTGCTGGCTGCTGCCGCACTGCCTGTCGATAGAGGTTGCGGGAACCGAGTCGGGGAAGCCCGCGGCGAGCGTCGCTCGGCGGGTGATGTTGCCGCCCTGCTCGCCGACCTGGCTGACCACGCCGCCGATGACGTCGTCGACGAGGGCGGGGTCGACGCCAGTGCGTTCGATGAGCTCCCTGAGCGAGTGCGCGAGGAGGTCAACGGGGTGGACGCCGGCGAGCGCGCCGCCCGGGCGCCCTTTACCCACCGGGGTACGTACTGCTTCGACAATGACTGCGTCTCTCATATGCTGTCCTCTCATGTGCCTATCTGGGTTGAGCCTACGATGCTTGTGCGGGGCGCACTAGCCTGAGCTGGCGGGCCTCCGCGAGGTGGGTGAGGTCTTCGCCCCACACGTTGATGGTTTCCGTGATCCAACCGCCGGCTGTCGCGATGGGGGTGCGGGCCTCGATCAGCACCCACGGTGAGACCGCCCGCTCGCCCGTGAAATGGACGGAAAGCTCGACCGTCGGAATCGGTTGTGGCGCCGATAAGATCGCCGCGTACGACGGCGCGAGCGCGTCGACCAGGAAGAGCAGGCGCAGGTCGTCGGGCGGCAGGTCGTCCGCGGTCAGGCGGACCCACGCGGTGAGGCCAGGGTCAGTGCCGCCCGCGAACGGCCGGTTCGTCCCGGTAACGCGCAGCTCGTAGAACTCGGCGACGGGCACAAACGAGGGCGGCGGGTTGAAGAGGCCGCCCTCGTGCCAGGGCGGCACGGCGGGGGCGGCGGGGCGCAGCACCGGGGAGGCGGCGGGGGCGTCGCTGCCGAAGAGGGCTGTGGCGCTCGCGAGGGGAGCGGCGGGGAATGAGGATCCCGGGCCCTGCGGGCCCTCAGCACGTGCCGGGCGCAGCTTTGCGCTCAGGGAGGCAGTGCTGCGAGTCGCGGCGTCGGCGGTGACGTCGATCACAAAGGGTTCGCGAACTGCGCGGTGGAGCCTACCCGAGACGCTGCGGAGGGAACCGGAAGCGCCCGTCTCCCGCATTGCGGCGACCATCGCCCCTACTGTCAGCCCGCCGTGCAGGCCCCCGAAGCCCCACAGCTCGCGCGGGGCCTCGCGCGTCTCAAACGGTGGGGCGGTGAGAAAGTCGTCGATGGCTGCGCGCGGTGGAGCCACGGCGGGCTGGCTATGTGTGTCCATAGCTAGAGGGTACGATGCTGACTATTGTTTCCACAAGCCAGGCGGTAGAATTGGTGCATGTCCGTGAAACTCTCAGGCCCACTCGCCGACCGATCCTCGTGGAGCACCGAGGAATGCTCGATCGGAAAGGCGATGGAGGCGGTCGGCTCCCGCACCGCCATGGTGCTCTTACGCGAAGCGTTCTACGGCACCACCAGGTTCGACGACTTCGCAGCGCTCGCCGGCGTGACCGACGCGGTTGCCGCGGCACGCCTCAAGCAGCTCGTCGAGGTCGGAGTGCTTGAGAAGCGGCCGTACCGTGAGCCAGGGCAGCGCACGCGGCACGAATACCTGCTCACTCAGATGGGGCGCGACCTCTTCCCCGCGGTGTTTGCCCTCATGCAGTGGGGCAACAAGCATCTGCAGGCAGCCGGCGGGCCACTCGCGCTCGTCGACGGCGAATCTGGCGAGCCGGTCACGGTCGCGGCGCGAACACCCTCCGGGGAGGAGATCGCGCCAGAAGACATCGCCGTCAGGGTCAACCTCGACTGGCTGCGGCAGGCCGGGGGGCGCTAGGACAGGGCCACTTCTCGGCGCGATATCGTGTACTTCTAGCCCGAACTATGTTCAATGCTATTCACCTTGGTGTAGTGAGTGTTGACTCGGTAAATGTCGGGGCGGGCTAGCAGTAGGAATCCGCCTGGTCTAGTGATGAGTAGTCAGGTGGCTAGGGGAGTGGATCGAGCGCGCCCACCTTTACTAGTGTTCTTCCTGCGCAGCGATAAGTCTGATGACAGAACACGACGCCTCCCTACTATCAGGCTGTCTCTGCGTCTGTTAACGACTCAAAGTGCTCAGCCCTGCGAAAAATACTTTGCGGAGAGGAACCGAATCTCCCTCGCGCTGATTGAAAGCGCGTGGGAATCGTCTGCGTACGGCTCCGAGGTGTTGGAATCCTGCAACCAAATTGGCGACCCGAGAACCAATTCGCGATCCTGGTGATCCGCCGCCTCGCGGCTCCAAGAATGGAGAGAACCTGTCACGATCGTGCCATCACTTAAGGTTGCGGATACTTGAATTGAGTCGCTTGTGGCGGGTTTGGCTTCTTCGAACATCATCCACCAGGCAGAACCACCAGCCCTGGGTATGAACCTCGCCATGCGCTTTGACCCAACGAAGTAGGAGACACTGCTAGCCAACAGCGTAAATGCTGCTATTAGTGCTAGCAGTCTAAACGGGTGATCCGCCCCGAACTCTTGGGGCGAGCTGAGAAGGGAAGCGAAAGTCGACCTTAAGCCTGGCCAGGCAAGAGCAAGCCCAATAGCGACTATCACTGGAACGAAGTACGAAACAGTGGTTGCGGCGATTACTACACTCGTTTCACGCAGCGCGGACAGCTTCCGGGAGGGCTGGTGTCTCTCCCTGGCAGTGACGAAGACGAAACCGGGTAACAGCAGAAGCAAGAGAATCACGATTCCCGTGATGGTTGTTGGAATCAAGGAATTCCTGCCTTTTATCGGGTAGATGCGGTATCTTGCTCAGTAAATCATGAAACTAGAGGAAAGGGTCAAGCGTGACGTCCCAGGCTAAGCATCCTGCTCCCAGTACGACGGCTCCAAAGCTTAGGCAATCGGTAAAAGAAGGTCAGCAGGTCGTCGCGAACCCGCGACCGTTTCAGGTAGTGGTTGTTCAGTCCCCCCCTGCGCCGACCCCGCGTCCACGCCAGTCCGCCAGCTCGAAGTAGCTGCTTTTCGAATCCATGCGCGCCCCGGCAAGAGCGAGGACTCTGGCCTGTCGGGAGTTGTTGCATGGGCATTTGTTGCCGATTATGATCCATGGATGCCAGTTTCCGGTTGCGTAACTCATGTAGGTGCGAAGTCGAGTAAGGCCAATAGTTTTTGGATTGCGAAGCCTGAGAGAAAACTTGTATTACTCTCGCTCGGGCGATAGGCGCTAGGACTCATAGTTCTTATTTGTCGGTTCGCCGGATCCGGAGCTCGCTCGAAATCACGCGTGTTTTCCGCGTAGGACACGAATATCAAGGCGGGTGTGTGGTATCACGCAGTAGGCTTGAGGATATGACCGACACCGCAGTTGAGATTGAACGCAAGTACCTCCTCGAGAAGGTCTTCAGACTATCGGGCGTACCTGAGGTAAATTTCGTTCGCCCTGTTGAGTTTGATCGTTTGGTTGTCGCGCTGCGCACTCCTGGACGCGGTGTAGTTATCGAAGGCCCTTCGAAGATTGGAAAGACCAGCGCTGTTATGAAGGCGTTGGAAGAAATTGAGGGCAATTCGGGCGTTGTCAAACTAAGTGCGCGCAAGCCTGCTGACAGGGAACTAATTGATGCGCTACCTGGCATGGAAGCGATTGGAACTGTCATCATCGACGATTTCCATCGGCTCGAGCAGCGTTCCAGAAGCGCGATCTCAGATTTCCTCAAGCTTCTCGCGGACGAAGGCCGGACGGACTCGAAGGTGGTTGTTGTTGGCATTAATAAGGTCGGCGAGTCGCTAATCGCGCTCGCCCCTGATTTGGGTGGCCGTATCGATGTGATCAAGTTGGGGGCGAACCCCATCGACCGAGTTCGGCAGCTGATCGATGACGGCTGCGAAGCTATGAACATCAGCTTCGTAGCGCGGGAAGAGATCGCCGAGAACGCTCAAGGGAGCTTCAATATTGCGCAGGCATTGTGTCATGATGCCTGTTTGACTGCCAGCGTAATAGAAGGACAATCAGAGTATCGCTCCATTGATGCGTCTTTCGAGCTAATCAAAGAACGTGTCCTGGACCGGCTCTCGATCCTGTTTCAGAGGAACGTCGAACTGTTCTCCCGCGGTAAAAGGCTCCGCAGAGAGGGCCGTGCCCCATACCTTCAAATACTTAGGTGGCTCTCGCAGTCGCCTGAGTGGACGGTAGACCTCAACGCGGAGATGTCGAAGCATCCGACGCTACGGGCTAGCGTGAGCCAAATTGTCGAGAAAGGGCACTTGGAGAAGCATCTCGCAGACAACGCGGACGAACTCTCTAAACTTCTTCACTACGATGCAGAGAGCAAGATCCTTGCAGCCGAAGATCCTCAGTTCTACTTTTACATTCATCACCTTGCGTGGAACAGGTTCGCAGAGAGACTTGGATTCTACGAAGTATCGTTTGAATCAACGTACGATTACGCGCTTTCGTTTGCAGGGGCTGATCGGGACGTTGCAGACCTCCTCCATGAGAAATTGACAGAGTACGAGCTTGGCGTCTTCTACGATCTAAACGAACAAAGCCGCATCCTTGCGCAAAACGTAGAGGAATACTTGGCTCCAATTTACAAGAGTGAGGCAACTTACGTGGTCGTCCTCTTGGGGGAGGCATACCCCGATCGGATCTGGACCCGTTTTGAATCTAAGCAATTCAGGGCGAGGTTTGGAGACAGGTCGGTAGTGCCAATTTGGTTTGCAGGATCCGCCCATTCTGTGTTTGACGAATCACGAGAATACGGCGGAATGACGATCGACCGATCGGCGGCTATTGAGCCACAGGTTGACGCCATAGCGAAGACACTGACAGCCAAGCTCACGCTAGTTCGAACTGACGCAGCAAATCAGGCGAGAGATGAACTAGAAGCTTCGCTTGATGATAGAAATTGAGCCGTGTTCTCAAGGAGAACTTTTGGGAACTCCGTCGACCTGTGTTCAGACTGATGTGGACATCGCTGTCGACCGAGCGGCAACGTTTCGGTTTCTCACTCGACTTTCGAAAGCCCACACGAGTCGCGGGCCCGACTCACGTGGTCGGTGTCTGGATGTCGACGTGCTCGTTTAGCTCGCTTGAACAGCCCTTCGGAAATCGTTGCTGTATCCGTTCCCTGCAGCGAACCAAGTGGGTGCCCCCACAGCGAACGCGGGATTACCGGTTTGTTAAATAGAAGATTTGGTTTCACTCAACGAGATATTGGCATTCCGACATTGTCTCGCCTTTTAGAGCCCATGTTTCCTGCTGAATGCAAGCGGTCCCCGCGATGCAGACTGTGCGTTGGGGGCGTCTCAGCCCGCACTCATTGTGGCGCTGCTAGCGTGAACGTGAGTATGAGGCGGTGAGTGAGCGATGCGAACTGGTGAGGCAAGCGTTGCGCCGGTGTCGGCGCGCGGCCTGCTGTTCCTCCTCGCATTCGTTGCGTTTCTCGCGCTGTCTGTTCTCGGCCCGCACGTTCACGGAGCCGACGCGGCTCCGGTCGTCGCCGCGAACGTCGCCGCCGCCCAGCAGGATGCCGAGCCGAGCGTGGCCGCATCAGCCGCGGTCGCCGCTACTGTGACAGAGACCGTCACCGCGCTTCGCGGTGAGTCGGGAAGCAGTGGCGACCAAGCGCTCGGGTTCGGCGCGGTGTGCGTGCTCGTACTCGTCGCCTCGATCGCGCTTCTCGCGGTCCGCGGCACGCTGGGCTGGGCGCCGCTGCGGCGTAGCCTGCCGCGCTGGCTCACCCCGAGGCCCGATGCGCCGCGCGGGAGCACCTTCCCGCTCACCCTGCTGCTCTCCGTCAGCCGAACCTGAGTCACCCGCTCGACGAGCCGGGGCGTGACGCGCGCCCCCGCGATCCCGAGCCATCAAGGCGGTAGGCCCGGCATCCGGCTTCCGCCAACGCGTCGCCCCTCTCCGACCGCGGGTTCCCGCACTCACTGAGAAAGGCGTCTCGCCACGTGAACCTCACCCAAAACGCTGCCGCGCGCACGCTCGAGCTCGCAGACCTGTTCGCCCTCGACGTGTTGCGCATCGCGCCGCTCGGCTGGCTCGCGCTCGGCTGCCTCGTCGCGTACCTCGCCGGTGCTGCCTCGCTCTGGGCGAGGGGCCGCCGGTGGAGCGTGCTCGGCACGATCTCGTTCGTGCTCGGCTGCCTCGTCTGGTTTGCCGCGACGGGGCTTGCCGTCAACGCCTACGCGGGCGACCTCATCACCGCCCTCATCTTTCAGGTCATCACCCTGCTCGTCGCGGCGCCCCCGCTCTTGCTCATGGGGTCGCCCGGCAGGCTGCTGCTGCGCGCGACCCCGCACCGCGGGCTCGGGATCCCGATACTGCGAGCCGCGATCGCGGCGCAGCGCTCCCGCGCGGCCCGGATCATGCTCCATCCGATCGTCGCGATCCTCGTCGCGGTCATCGCGCTCCCCGGCCTGTTCTTCACCGACGCGATCAGCTGGATCATGGCCGTTCCTGGCGGGCACCAGACGTTGCTTACGCTGCTGCTCGTTTTCGGCGTCATCGGCGGTGCGCCACTCTGGGCGCTCGACCCGCTGCCCCGAAAGCCGTCGTTCGGGGTACGGCTCGCGGGCGCGTTCCTCGAACTGCAGGTTCACGCGCTCTTCGGCCTCGTGCTACTGAGAAGCGCGAGCGGGCTGCTGGGCTGGTACTCGGAGGAGCCCGAGGGGTGGGCGGTGAGCCGCGCGCTCGACCAGTCGCTCAGCGGCAGCCTCGTCTGGACGTACGGCCAGCTGCCGCTCATCATCGTGCTGATTGTCACGCTGTCGAAGTGGCGGCGCAGCGATATGCGCGGGGCGCGCCACCGGCAGCGCGCCGAAGACGAAGCCCTCGATGAATACAACGCATACCTCGCCCGGGCGGCCGAACACGCGGCCGCGGGCACCACCCGAAAGGATCACGCATGACGAACACCACCGAACCCTCGCAGCGCAAACGCATGAGCACGTCTGCGAAGGCTGCGCTCATCACTATCCCGATAGTGGTCGTAGGCGTGATTGTTCTCATCATCGTGCTCTCGCTGGGGAAGCCGGCGGCGGCTCCCGGCGGAGGCGGTGATGCCGCGCGGCCTGGAGGCTCGGGGAGCTCGGCGGCCACGTCGCCCGTCGTCGCAGAGAACTCCCACGTGCTCTCCGACGCCGGGCCCGACGCGCCGACCCTCGTCGAATTTCTCGACTTCGAATGCGAGGCGTGCGGCGAGATCTTCCCGGTCATGGAAGAGCTGCGCGAGGAATACGCGGGCGAGATGAACTTTGTTATTCGCTACTTCCCGCTCCCCGGGCACCAGAACTCGATGACCGCCGCGCTTGCCGTCGAGGCTGCCGCGCAGCAGGGTAAGTTCGAAGAGATGTACAAGCTCATGTTCGAGACCCTGGGGGAGTGGGGCGAGAAGCGCGACTCTGAGGCCCCGCGATTCCGCGGCTACGCCGAGCAGCTCGGGCTCGACATGGCGGCCTACGACGCAGCACTGAAAGACCCGGCGACGCAGCAGCGCATCGAGTTCGACTTCGAAGCGGGCCAAAAGCTCGGGGTGAGCGGTACTCCGACCTTCTTCCTTGAGGGAGAGCTGTTCCAGCCGCAGTACCTCACCGACATCACCGACGCTTTCGACGCCGCTATCGCCGCGAAGAAGTAGCGCTAGGTTGCGGCGTATCGCTGGCTGAGCGCAGCGCCGATCCTCGCGAGATGGTCACGCACCGACTGCGGGCTTGTGATTTCGAGCCACTCGACGAGACCGGCGAGGTGCCCCGCAATGCCGTACTCGCTCGGTGCGTGGAAGGACACCGGGATGCGACCGTCGCTTGTGGTCGGTTCGACACGCAACGTTGTGCCGACTGCGGCTTGCAGGAAGTTCAGGCCGCTTGGGGCGCACAGCGCGTGCACCTCAACGGTGGTGCGCCGCCGCTCAGCCTCATCTGCGAGGCCTCGCCACGTTGTTGCGAGGTCAAACGTCTCGGCCCGATGAACGGAGGCTTCGATTGCTGTCACCCCCGTGACCCGGTCGAGCCGAAACGTGCGCTCGCCCGCTTCGGTCTGGGCGACGAGGTACCAGCGGGGGCCTTTCGCGACGAGGCCGAGCGGGTGCGCAATCCGTGCTGACCGCTTATCGGCGCTGTCGACGTAGCTCAGCTGCACTTGCACGCCGCGGATCACCGCATCCTGCAGTTCGTCGAAGAACTCGGGCTTTTCATTCTCTTCCCCCGAGGAACCCCACGGGCTTGGGTCAACGAGGAGGGCCGCGGCCGCGGCCTCCGCTTGCGCGCGGAACGTCTCGGGAAGCGCCCTGACGAGTTTTCGGAGCGCGGCCTTGAGCTCAGGCTCTGCCGCACCGGTGGCCGCTGCGGGCCCTGCGACGAGAAACAGGGCGCGCGCCTCGCTCGCGGTGAGCCCCGAGAGATCGGTGCGGCCGCCGCCGAGAAGCCGCCAACCGCCCGAGCGGCCCTGGACCGAATAGATCGGGATCCCGGCCTGGCCAAGTGCGTCGAGGTCGCGGCGGGCGGTGCGCTCTGACACCTCGAGCTCGCGCGCGACCTCTGCGGCCGTGACCTGTTCGCGCCGCTGCAGCATGAGGAGGATAGCGACGAGCCTGTCGGACTTCATCGTTGGATTGTTTCATAAAACCGGTCAAGAGGTGTCCTGTTTAGGTCAGTAGCTTGGAATTATGAACGCAACAGCCCATGACATCCCTTTCCCAAAAGCCACCGTGATCTCAGTGAACGGTGTCGAACTCGAAGTGTTCGAGGCCGGCCGAGAGAACGCGGAAAACCCGATCGTGCTGTGCCACGGCTGGCCCGACCTCGCTTACACCTGGCGCTTTCAGATACCTGAGCTCGTCGCGGCGGGATACCACGTCATCGCGCCCAACCAGCGGGGATTCGGGCGCTCTGCCACCCCCGAGAACATCACTGACTACGACATCGAACACCTCACGGGCGACCTCGCGGCGCTTCTCGATCACTTCGGGTACGCGAGCGCGACCTTTGTCGGGCACGACTGGGGTGCGTTCGTGGCGTGGAGCTTCACGCTGCTGCACCCTGAGCGGGTCGACAGAGTCGTTGCGCTGAGCATGCCGTACCTGGCGCGCGGTGACATGCCTTGGCTTGATTTCATGGAAGCAGTGCTGGGAAGCGAGTACTACTTCGTCCATTTCACCAAGCTGCCCGGCGTCGCTGACGCTGTCTTTGATGCCAACCCGGCGCGCTTCATCAACAACCTCTTTCGGCGAGACGAGCCACTGATGCCCCCGTCTCAAGGCATGGCGATGTTCGAGATCGCCCCCGCTGAAGAGCCGCCGGGGTTGCCGCTGCTCAGCGCGCGCGAACTGGCAGTGTACGAGTCTGCGTTCCGCCACTCAGGGTTCACTGGTGGGATCAACTGGTACCGCAATCTCAACCGTAACTGGCACCTGCTCGCCGACGCCGACCCCATCATTCAGCAGCCCGCCCTCATGGTCTACGGGATGCGCGACGCGGTCGCCCGCTCGGAGAACCTGTCGAGCTTCGTCCCGAACGTCGAAGAACTCAGCCTGGACAGCGGACACTGGGTGCAGCAGGAGCGCCACCGCGAGACGACGCGTGCGATCCTTGACTGGCTGGATCGACACCCGGCGGGCTAGGGGGCCTGGATGAATGACGCGCTTTTCTTCGCAGAGGCTGAGGCATTCAGCGAGTGGCTCGACGCCAACCACGCCCACGCTTCGGAGGCCTGGCTGCTCTTCCACAAGAAAGGTTCAGGGCGTGCGAGCCAGACCTGGTCTGAGGCCGTGGACGTTGCGCTGTGCTTCGGGTGGATAGACGGGCTCAGAAAGAGCGTTGACGGCGACAGCTACAAGGTTCGGTTTACCCCCAGGAAGCAGGGAAGCGTGTGGAGCGCGGTGAACGTTCGAAAAGTCGAAGCGTTGATCAGCGCTGGGAAGATGCGGCCGGAGGGGTTGGAACTGTTCCGTGGCCGCACCGACACTCACGGCTACTCCGCCGAAACGCGGAGGGCGACGCTTGACCCGGAGTATGAACGACAGTTCGCGGCGAACGCAACGGCGTGGCAGGCGTTCCAAGCGTTCGCACCCTCCTATAGGCGAGACGCAGTGTGGTGGGTGATGAGTGCAAAGCGGGAAGAAACCCGGGTGAAGCGGCTTGATGCGCTGATCTCGTCATCGCTTGCCGGGCAACGGGTCCCGCCGCTTCGGCCTCGGAGTGGAACCGGGGTTTAGCGGGCTGCCCCGGCACTTACTCCCGTCGGCTCGTCGCGAGGCTGGCGATCGCCACGACCGCGGCAAGGAGCGCAACGGCCGCCGTGAACACGAGGCCCGCGCCGCGCAGTCCGATGACTGTCGCGAGAAGGCCGACGCCGATCGCGGGGAGCGCGAGCATGAGGTAGAGGCCGGCGAAGAACGACGAGGAGACCTCGCCGCGTCGTTCGGGCAGCGCCTGCTCGACGGTCGTGGCGATACCGGCGTTCATGCACAGCCCGGCTGAGACCCCGACCGTCGCCGCCGCGATGAGGAGCGGCGGGAGGGTGACGAATGCGAGCGCCCACGCGAGGAACGCGACGCCAGCGATCAGGCCGACGCAGCCGAGTGGGAGCGCGATGCGCGGGCGGAGGCGTCTCGCGACGAGCTGCCCCGCGGCCATCCCCGCGAACGCCAAGAACACGACGAAGCCCGCGAGCGCGTGGCTCTCGAGGTGTAGCTCGCGCGCGAGGAACATCGCGGAGACTGCCGTGAGCACGCCCGTCGCTGCGAACCCCGACCCGGCCGCGAGGACTGCGCGCGTAAAGGCGCGACGCAGCTCCGCGGGCACGCGAAGTCTGTGCGGGCGAATGACAAACCTGCCGGCGTGCTCTGGCGCCGGGGTCCAGACCAGCAGGCCCACGAGCGCGAGCGCGCACAGTGCCAGGTGCACGGCGAACGGGGTGAAGAGCGGCTTCGAAGCCGATTCGGCAATGAGGCCTGCGATGAGCGTGCCGAGGGCGAGGCCACCGGTGTTCGCCGCGACGGCGACCGTTCCTGCGACAGCGCGGCGGTGCGCTGGGAACAGGTCCATCATCGCTGCAGTGCCCGCGCCGCTCATAAACCCCGCGCCGAGGCCCGAGATGACCCGTGCGACGACAAGCTGCGGAAGTGAGGGCGGGAGGAGGAACAACACTGCGCTCAGCAGCGCAAAGCCCACCGCGAGCATAAGCACGGGGCGTCTGCCGAGGTCGTCGGAGAGCCTGCCAAACAGCGACAGTGCGCCGACGACGCCGAGCGCATAGACGGCGAACAGTACGGTGACGGTGAGGGCTGAGAACGCAAGCTCGTCGGAATAGATCGAGTAGAGCGGGGTGGGGAGCGTGGTGCCCATCATGGTGACGCTGAAGGCGAAGGCAGTCGCGGCGACCGCCTTCGATGGGCGGGTGGGCGCGGGCTCAATGGCTGATGTTGTCATACGGGTTTCTTTCATAAGAGTCCATGGTGTCTCGAAATGGTAACATGATTCAAGACACAGTGTCTCGTTAAAGGTTGGAGAAAATGATGGAAGCGCTTGAACTCACCCCGATGCCCGAGGTGCTTGAGCAGTTGCGGGCGGGCCATGTGGTGCTCGTTGCCGACGATGCGTCGCGCGAGAATGAGGTTGACGCGATTGTGTCGGCCGACCTCGCGACGCCAGCGACGATCGGGTGGATGGTGCGGCACACCTCGGGGTTGCTGTGCGCACCGATCACTGCGGAGCGTGCCGACGCGCTCGAGCTGCCCGCGATGGTGGCGCGCAATGAGGACCCGCGGGGGACTGCCTACACTGTGACGGTCGACGCTTGGGGCATTGAAAGCACGGGCATCTCCGCGACCGACCGGGCGCGCACAGCGAACGTACTCGCCGACGAGGCGTCGCGGCCGGGCGACCTCATTCGCCCGGGTCACATCCTGCCACTCCGGGCGCATCCGCTCGGCACACTGGGGCGGGGTGGCCACACCGAGGCGACAATCGATCTGCTGCGGCTCGCTGGGATGGTGCCCGCTGGGGTGCTCGCTGAGCTCGTGAATGACTCCGGCGAAATGCGCCGAGCGGGCGAGATTCGGGGTGACGAGCGCTTCGCTGGCATGGCGTTCACGACGGTTGCCGAGGTGGCGGCCGCGGCCCTTGCCGCCACCTCGGGAGTGGCTGCTTATTCGCGGTAGTCGCCGACCCCGCTGCGCCAGTAGCCCTTCACATGGAGCTCCGCGACGCCCCGGTCGCGGAGCCTATGGCGGAACCAGTGGGCGGAGGCGGCTTCGCCAGCAAACCACACGCCGCTCTCCGGGGTAAACCTGGCGTCATTGGCCGCGGCGAGCAGTTGGGAACCCGGCTTCTCGCCGCGCCCACGCGTGAGCCAGGTCGTGACTGCGGCGGAGGTTCGTGGCAGCTCAAAGTCCTGGCGGTCGCGGTCGTCGCCGAGCTCGATAAAGGCCGACACGTTTCGGTGTGAGTGTTCGCGCTCGAGCATCGCGGCGATCGCGGGAAGTGATGTTTCGTCGCCGAAGAGGAACAGGGACTCGGTGCCCCGGCTCGGCCAGCCGCTCGGGCGTGGGCCGCCGACCCGGGCCCGCGAGCCGATCGCGCAGCGCTCGGCCCACTCGGGGACTGTGCCGGCGCCGTGCAGGAAGACGTCGATGATGATCTCGTCTGCGACCGGGTCAAAGCCGCGCACGGTGTACGCGCGGCCGTGCTCGCCGAAGCCGTCGGGTTCGTTGATGAAGAGCTTCACCCACGATCCCGGGGTTTCGTGAACGACGGCGAGGAGGCCGTGGCCGGCGAGGGTGAGTCTGATCATGTGCTCGCTGACGTGCTCGCGTGACGTCACGACGACGTCGCGTGTGGTGTTGGCCCTGCGGGTGGTTCGCTCGGTGGTTGGTGGTGGGGTGTGCATAGTTAAACTTCTTTTCGAGTCAGAATGTATCGTAATGATAGGCACAACCTTTTCGGGTCAGCAAGTCTCGAAAGTGTAGGGTGGTGGCATGGAAGAGCGCACACGGCCGCTGGGCCGCCCGCGGAGCGAGGATGCGAGACTCGCGGTGCTCCGAGCTGTCGATGACATGCTCGTTGAAGAGGGCTACGCGGCAATGACAATGAAGGGCATCGCCGAGCGGGCGAAGGTGGGGCGCCAGACCGTCTATCGCTGGTGGTCGTCGAAGGCCGAAATCTTGCTCGAGGCGAGCGCCGCCGATGCGGTGCGGGAGCTTACCGTGCCGCCAAGTGAGAGCGCCGAGGGTGACGTCGTCGCGTTCCTCTCCGCCCTCTCGGGGTTTCTCACGGAGTCTGACGCGGGCCTCGCGTACCGCGCGCTTCTCGGGGAAGCGCAGCACGACGCGAAGGTCGCCGAGCTGCTCCGGGGCACGGATGTACTCGGGGACGCCGCGCGGGTGTTGATCGCGCAGGTGCAGGATCGCGGGGGCCTTGTTGGCCTTGCCGGCGCGGCGCGCGAGACGCTTGTTGCGGAGCTCGTTGGCCCCACGCTGTTCCGCACGCTCGTCGAGGGCCGGGCGTGGGGTGCCGCGGAGGCGCGCGAGCTCGCTCGGCGCTTCCTGGCCAGGTAGGCCTCGCCCCGGGTGGCGCGCCTCCCGGGCTGGGCGTGCGGTTTCGTGTCCAGCGGGGGCTGGTACGCTAATCATCTGATGAATCGAATTGGGCCCATTGACTGGGGTGCGAGCGTGTCTCGCCCCTCGTCGCTCAGCGCGCCCTTTCTCATGGCGACGGGCGTGCTGACGGGCGACGGCAGGGCCGAACGTCCAATCGCGCCCCCGCACTCGCACCCTGAGCCGATGCTCGCCTGGTGCTACCGCGGCACGGTCTGGGTGTATCTCGAGGACTCGATCTGGCGGCTCGCGCCGGGGGAGGGCATCTGGCTGCCGGCGAATACTCCGCACACCGCCAGGCACGAGCGGGATTCGGTCGGGTGTTACACCAACGTGCCTGACTCGGCGTTCGAGGAGCCGGTGCTCGAAGTGCGGCGCGTGCGCGTGCAGCGGGCAGTGCAGGAGATGCTGCTGCACCTCGGGGTGAACGACATGGACCCCGAGCTGCGAGTGCGCATCCAGGGCGTGCTGCTCGATATGCTCCAGGAACCCGTCGCCGACGAACCGACGGAGGCTGGCGAGATTCCGCTGCCCGGCGACGAACGGGTGAGGCCCCTTGTCGAGGCAGTGCTCGCCGCTCCGGGCGACGTTCGCACGGCCCGTGACCTGTTCGCGCAGCACGGGCTCCACGAGCGCACCGTGCTGCGGGTGTTCGTGAGTGACATTGGCATGAGTTTCGGGCAGTGGCGCACCGGGGTACGCATGACGATGGCCGCCAGGCTGCTCGTCGCGGGCACGCCGGTCGGCGCGGTCGGTAGCAAGTGTGGTTACCACTCGACGAGCGCGTTTTCCGCGGCGTTCAAAGAGCGCTTTGGGGTGACGCCCACGCAGTATGTGGCGCGGGCCAACTCGGAGGGCGCGCATCGCGCGTACTGGCGGTAAATCTGACCTTTGGCGGTTTTTCGCAAGAAGTCGTCCGCAACGGAACACACAGAATGCCCTCGGGCTTCTAGCATCGATTTGTTAGGTAAGGCTTGCCTAACTTTCGCCGCCGCACTTCGGCCGCGACCCGCCATCTTTCCGCTAGGAGAACAATGCTGCACGCTTCCGCGCGCTCACACACCCGACGCCTCTCAGGGGTCGCGGCCCTTATCGCGGCCGCCGCGATCGCCCTCACCGGATGCACCGCACCGGCCGCTGACACCGAGCAGGATCCCGGCGCCGCGACCGGCGTGACGATCGAACACGCACACGGCTCCACCGTTATCCCTGAGAAGCCGAAGCGGATCGTCGCGCTCGGCTGGATGACCCCCGACATCGTCGCGGCGCTCGGCGAGAACCCCGTTGGCATCGAAGAGGTCTGGGGTGCCGACGAGAGCGGGTACCTGCCCTGGTTTAACGAGTACGTGACCGAGCAGTACGGCGAGACTCCCGAGATCATCCCGTACGCGAAAGAAGGCCCGAACTTCGAGGGCATCAAGGCGCTGAAGCCCGACCTGATCCTCGGCCTCTACACGGGCATCACCGACGTCGAGTACGAGCGGCTGAGCGAGATCGCGCCGACGGTTCCGTACATCAAGGGCCCGTGGGATCCGAGCACGTGGGAGGAAATGACCCGCACCGTCGGCAAGGCGATGTGGGAGGAGGAGCGCGCAGAGGAACTCGTGACAGAGACCGAAGAGCTCGTTTCCTCCCTCGCGGAAGCGCACCCTGAATTCTCGGGCAAGACGTTTGTCTGGGGCCTCACCATGCCCGAGGGAAGCACCGACCTGGGGGTCTACCTCGACTACGACCCGCGCGTGCGCATCACCGAGTCGCTCGGCTTCACCTCGACGAACGCAATGGACAGCTTCCACCAGAGCGCAGAGGGCGACAACTGGTACACGGGCGTGAGCCTTGAGAAGCTCTACGACGTCGAGGCCGACCTGTTCGCTGCCTGGGGCGCGAGCAAGGCCGAGGCAACTGCGACCGTCGAGAACAAGATCGTCTCGAAGTGGAACCCGATCGCGAACGGCGCCTACGTCATCTACAACAATCAGGCAGAGGCCGCCGCGATCAGCTCCCCGACCGTGCTGTCGCTGCAGTACATCCTGCCGAAGTATGTCGAAGACCTCTCGGCCGCGCTGCAGGGCAAGCCGACAAACTCGAACGAATGACACTGACTGCTGCAGAGCGGGGCCGCGCGGCGGCCCCGCTCTCCGCGGCGTCCGAGCCGAAACCGCGCAGGCGGGGGTGGGTGCTCGGAGCCGGGCTGCTGGTGGTGTGCGGGGTGCTCGTCGCCACGGTGATCGCCTCCCTCGCGGTGGGGAGCCGCGCGATCGACCCGCAGACGGTCATCGCCGCGCTGTTCTCGTACGACGAGGAGAACCCGCTGCACCTTATGGTGCGCGAGCTCCGCGTGCCCCGCACGGTCTACGGGATCCTGATCGGCGCTGCGCTCGCCGTGTGTGGCGGGCTGATCCAGGCGTTCACCCGCAACCCGCTTGCCGATCCCGGTATCCTCGGCGTCAACGCGGGCGCATCGTTCGCCGTGACGTTCGCAGTCGGGGTGCTCGGCCTCACGGCGCCCGGCGCCTACGTACCGTTCGCGCTTGGCGGTGCCTTCGCGCTCACCGTGCTCGTCTACGCCCTCGGCTCCTTTGGCCCGTCGGGTGCGACCCCGATGAAGCTCACCCTCGCTGGCGTCGCGCTCGGCGCTGCGTTCACCGGATTTACGACCGCGATCGTGCTGCAGAACAACAGCACGCTGCAGGTCATGAGGTTCTGGGGCGTCGGCTCCGTCGCCGGCCGTGACCTCGCCAACCTCGCGTGGGCCGCGCCGCTCATCGGTCTCGGGCTGTTGCTCGGTATGCTCAGCGCCCGCTCGCTCAACGCGCTTGCGCTCGGCGACGACCTCGCGCAGGCCCTCGGGGCAAGAATTCGTTTCACTCGCGTGACCGTCATCATCGCGGTCACGCTGCTCGCGGGTACGGCCGTTGCGGCTGCCGGCCCGATCGGGTTCGTCGGCATCATGATCCCGCACGCCGTGCGTTGGTTCACCGGCCCCGACCAGCGCTGGGTGCTCGCGTACTCGCTGATTGTCGGCGCCGCTTTCCTCCTGCTCGCCGATATCCTTGGCCGCATCGCGCTGCCGAACGGCGAGTTGCGCGTCGGCATCGTCACGGGCCTGCTCGGCGCCCCCGTGCTCATCGCGCTCGTACGCCGTAGGCAGGTGAGTGGCCTGTGAGCGACGCAGCCCGCTCCGTCGACTTTGGCCGCCGCGAGCTGCGCGTTGAGACGCCCCGGCTCGCCTGGACTATCCCGCACCGATCCCTCATTGTGAGCGGCGCGCTCGTCATCGTCGTGCTCGTCTTTGGCGTCGCCTCGATGAGCATCGGCTCCTACGATGTGAGTTTCGCCGACGTGGTGCGCGCTCTCGTTGACCCAAGCGTCGACCCCGCCGCCAGGCAAGTCGTTTTTGAGTGGCGGTTCCCGCGAGTGCTGTTCGCGGTGCTCTGCGGCGCGGCCCTCGCGCTCTCGGGCGGCATCTTCCAGTCGCTCACGCGCAACCCGCTCGGCTCACCCGACATCATCGGGTTCGGCGTCGGTGCGCAGTTCGGGGTCACGCTCGTGATGGTGGTGCTCGGTCTGAACACATACATGTTCAAGGCGGCGGGCGCGCTCGTCGGGGGCCTTGCGACCGCGCTGATCGTCTACGTGCTCGCCATGAAGCGGACCGTGTCGTCGTTCCGCCTCATCATTGTGGGCATCGGCGTCTCGGCTGGCCTCGGGTCGCTCACGTCCTGGATCCTCATCTCCGTCAGCGTCGAGAAGGCGATGATGGCGGCGACCTGGGGCGCCGGCTCGATCGCCTCGCTCGGGTTCGACCAGCTACTTCCCGCTGCCTTGGTGTTCGCCGTCGTGGCCGTCGCCGCGCTTCCCCTGAACCGCACCCTTCCGGTGCTTGAGATGGGCGACGACGCAGCTACCGCGCTCGGCGTGCACCCCGGTCGCACCCGCTTCCTTGCGATGGTGCTCGGCGTTGCGCTCGTCGCGCTCGTGACCGCGGCGGCCGGTCCGATTTCGTTCATCGCGCTCGCCGCGCCACAGATCAGCCAGCGGCTCACGCGCACGAACACGCCGATGGGCATTGCGCCCCTCATGCTCACTGGAGCGGCGCTCGTTGTCGTGTCGGACGCGGTGGCGCAGCTCTTGTTCGTGCCGGTCGGCGTCGTCACCGTATCAATTGGCGGGGTCTACCTCGCCTGGCTCCTTGCCACCCAGTACGCGCGCCGCGCGTGAAAGGACCCCGCATCATGCCCGCCTCACTCTGCGCGCGCGACGTTTCGCTCGGCTATAGCGACGACCCAGTCATTCAGGGCCTCACCCTCGAGGTTCCCGACGACTCGTTTACGATCATTATCGGGCCAAACGCCTGCGGCAAGTCGACCTTGCTGCGCGGGCTGGCGCGGCTCCTGCGCCCGTCGAGCGGCAGCGTGCTGCTCGACGGCTCCGAAATTCACAAGCAGAAGTCGAAGGAGGTCGCGAAACGGCTCGGCCTGCTGCCGCAGTCGTCGCTCGCCCCCGATGGAATCACTGTTGCCGACCTCGTCGCCCGCGGCCGGTTCCCACACCAGAACGCCATGCGAACCTGGAGCAGCGCAGACGAGGCCGCGGTGTCGGGCGCGATGGCCGCGACGAACGTGACTGAGCTGTCGAAGCGCCTGGTTGACGAGCTTTCGGGCGGGCAGCGTCAGCGAGTCTGGGTCGCCATGGCGCTCGCGCAGCAGACGGGGCACCTGCTGCTCGACGAGCCGACGACGTTTCTCGACATCGCCCACCAGATCGACCTCATGGAGCTCTTTGCCGAGCTGCACCGCGGCGGTTCGACCCTCGTCGCGGTGCTCCACGACCTGAACCACGCCGCCCGCTACGCGACCCACCTCGTTGCAATGCGTGACGGGGAGATCGTGGCGCAGGGGGAGCCGCGTGAGATCATCACCGAGAGCATTGTCGAGCAGGTCTACGACCTGCCGTGCCGGGTGATCACAGACCCCGTCTCGGGGACGCCGCTCGTGCTGCCGCTTGGGGGTCGGCGGGCGTAGCGGGTTCCCGGGGCGGCCCTCCCTGAGGGCGGTCGCGCCCCCCTGCTCATCTCAGCGCTGCGCGGGCAGCGCGAGCGAGAAGAGCGCGCCGGCGCCGCTCACGACCGCACCGATCACGAACAGCGCGGTGAACGATCCGAGCGTGCTGGCCCCGCTCGCGGCGACCGAGACGCTCGTGAGCACGGTCGTCGAGATCGGCGCGCCGAGCGCGGAGCCGACCGTGCGCAGCACGCCGTTCACTCCGAGCGCTGCCGCGATCTCGGTGCGCGGCGCGATGCTTGCGACGAGGTCTGACACCACGGCAAAGCCGATGCCGTTGCCAAGGCCAACCAGCGAGAAGAACACGACGATGACGGTGAGGCTCTGCGGGGCGAGCGCGACGCCAAGGCTGCCGATGCCCATCACGCCGAGCGCAATGAGCGCAGTGAACTTCGAACTCGTGCGGCCGATGAGCCAGGGCGCGAAGCGGCCGCCGAGGAACACGAGGATGGCGCCGGGGAGGAGCGCGATGCCAGTCTGAGTGACAGTGAAGCCCTGACCGAAGCCCGCGGCAGGGTCGGCCTGCAGTAGTACGGGGAGCCCCACGTAGAACAGGTACGGGATGAACCCGAGGAACAGGGTGAGGCCGTTCGTGATCGCGAGCGCTGGCCTGGCGAGGGTGCGTACGTCGATGAGGGGCGCTTCGGTGCGACGCTCGACAAGCACGAGGGCGGTGAGCGCGGCGAGCGCGAGCGCGACAAGCCCGAGCACGGACGCGGAGCCCCAACCCCAGCTGCCACCCTGTGAGATGGCGAGCAGCAGGGCGAGAAGGCCGACCGTGAGCAGAACCGTGCCCGGCCAGTCGGTGCGGGCCGCTTGTCCGCGCTGCGAGGCTGGCACGAAGATGACCGCGAGCGCGATCGAGAGTATGCCCATCGCGGCGCCCGTCACGAACAGCCAGTGCCACGAGAGTGACTCGACGATGACTCCGCCGACCACGAGCGCGGCGCCGGCCCCGAGGCCCATCGTGCCGCTCAGCCAGCCGGTCGCGCTGCGTTGTGCCTGGCCCTCGGTATGACGCCTCACGATCGCGAGGGCGAGCGGGAACGTCGCGGTGCTCGCTCCCTGCAGCACGCGCCCAACGAGTAGCACGGGGAGCGTCGGGGCGAGCGCTGCGAGCACGCCGCCGGCCACGAAGGCGCCGAGTGTCGCGAGCAGGATCCGCCTGTGGCCATACCGGTCACCGAGTGAACCGAGGATCGGGGCGGCAACCGCACCGCACAGGAGGTAGCTCGTGAGGATCCACCCGGCGAGCGACGCATCGATGCCGAACTCGACCATAAAAGTCGGGAGCGCCGGGACGAGGAGCGTCTGCATCATCGAGAAGCTCAGCACCCCGATCGCGAGCGCGAAGACGAGGCCGCGAGACCCGCGCGCTGGGGCGGGGGTCTCTGGCTGGGTGGTGATGGGCGTTGGGGCGGTGTGAGGCACAGCTGCTCGACTTTCGTTTCGGGCAGCGACGCCCTGGGTCTTCGGAGCGGAATGATCCGTTCCGATAGAAGTGTAAGGCAAACCCGGGTAGCTTTGGAAGGGTGACGTCACAAGAACCCGAAGCTGGGCCCCTGCGCGGTCGCGCCCGAGAAGCGCAGAGCAACGACGGTGCGATCCTCCGTGCCGCCCGCGAGGTGTTCAGCGAGTGGGGCTGGAGCGCGCCGATGTCGGAGGTCGCAGCGCGCGCGAAGACCGGGGTCGCCAGCATCTATCGGCGCTACCCGAGCAAGACCGAGCTCGTGAACGCCATCCGGGTGTACGCGCTCGACCTCATTTGCGAGCTTGCCGAGGATTGCCTGAGGGAGGCGAGCGGGGCGAAGCAGCGCGTGTCAGCCGTCGAGCTGTTCCTCCGGCGCCATATCGCCGAGGCCAGAGGCCCACTCATGCCGCTGCTCGGTCGGCAGGTCGGCAGCAATGACGAGATCGACGAGCTCTCGGACAGGCTTGAGCGCGCGCTCGCGGCAATCATTGCTCACGACGTACCCCTTGGCCTCGTGCCGGGCGACTACGGCCCCGGTGACCTCATGCTCACCGTCACCCACCTGCGCCCGACGCTCACGGTGCCCCGCGAGAAGGCCAACCTCATGCACTTGCGGCAGCTCGACTACGTGCTCGCCGGGCTCCGAACCTACGCGAAGAGCGGCGAGGAGGCGCGGGGGCAGTCGTCGAGCTGGGCCGAGTGGGTCAGCCTGAACAACACAGACGAGCGCGAGTAGCGCAGCAGCGCGGGCGCACGTGACGTTGGCGCTCGCGCTGCTGCGGCTGAGGGGGTAAGGGCGCCCGGCCCTGTGCTTCGGGCGCCCCGTGGGCTCTGTGGCTTACGCGCGGGGCGTTGGGGCCGCGTCGTACGTGATCCAATTCGCGCGGGTCGCAAGCGAGTTGTACAGCGCCTGCGCCTGGTGGTTGTCTTCCGCTGTCACCCACTGCACGCCAGCGCGCCCCTCGGCCGCGGCCATATCGGTGAGGCGGCCGATGAGCGCCCGACCGACACCCCGACCGCGGGAGGCGGGGGTGGTGAAGAGATCATCGAGGAAGATGCTCGTGGTGCCCGTGTAAGGCGACGAGAAGCGGCGATGGTGGGCGAACCCGAGGATCTCGCCGTGGGCCTCGGCAACGAGCGCCTTGCACTCGTGCTCGGGGTCCATGAACCAGCCCCACGCGCGCGAAACGACCTCTTCTGACTCGGCGAGCTTGTAGAACTCCCGGTACGCCCGGAAGTGCGACCGCCACTGCTGCTCATCGGCCGGCGCTAGCGGGCGCACGACGGGTGCGATGTGGCCAGGCGCGGTCGCGCCGAAGGCTGCGGCCGCGGCGTTCGAGAGTAACGGTGTTGCGGAATTGTCAGTAACGTTATTAACTAGATTCATGTCCAAGGATAACAGAAGCTCGGCCGTTGCCGCTCAGATCCGGGCCGAGATCGCCGAGCTTTCCCCCGGCGACAAACTTCCCGGCGTGCGCGAACTCTCCGGCCGCTTCCATGCGAGTGCCGCCACGATCTCGGCGGCACTCGCTGAGCTCAGCGCGCTGGGGCTCGTGCGCGCTGAGCCCGGCCGAGGCACCTTTGTTGCTCGGCGCGAGCACCTGCTCGAGGCCGACTATTCCTGGCAGACGCAGGCGCTCGGGCAGGCCCGAGTTGACGCCGATCGGGCCTCGCGCCTCGGCGGGTACGGGACGCCGCAGCACCTGCCGCTGTCATGGGGTTACCTCGCGCCCGAGCTCGTGCCGAACGAAGAGTTGGGGCGCGCGACCGCGCGCGTCGCGAGACACGCCCGCGCCTGGCAGATGACCCCGGTCGCTGGCTCGCCAGACCTGCGTCGAGTGATTGCCGCCGACTACCGGGCAGACCCCGGAGACGTGCTCATCGTGCCGGGCGGCCAACAGGGGCTCGCCTACGCGCTGCGCACGCTCGCAGAGCCCGGCGGCCACGTCATCACGGAGAGCCCGAGCTACCCGGGTGCCATCCTCGCCGCCCAGAGCGCCGGGCTCACGGTGAGCTCGGTGCCGTCGGACGCGCACGGGATCCGGATCGAGGCGCTCGCAGACGAGCTCGAACGCTCGCGGGCCCGCGTCGTCTATGTGCAGCCGACGTACGCGAACCCGACGGGCGCGGTGCTCGCCACCGAGCGCCGCGGCGAGCTCATCGAGCTCGCCGCCAAGCACGGTGCCTTCATCGTGGAAGACGACTGGGCGCGGCACCTGAACCTCGACGAGCAGGCGCCGCGGCCGCTGTTTGTCGACGACCCCAACGGCCATGTCGTCACGGTCATGACGCTCTCGAAGCCGGTGTCGCCAGGGCTGCGCCTCGGCGCCGTTATCGCGCGTGGGCCCGCGGGGGAGCGGCTGCGAGCCGCGCGCGCCGCGGAGGATCTGTGCGTCGCTCCGCTCACGCAGGAGATCAGTCACGCCCTGCTCACCTCACCCGCCTGGAAGCGGCACCGGAGCCAGCTGCGCGTCGAGCTCATCGCTCGGCGGGACGCGCTCGTGCGCGCGATCCACACCTACCTCCCCGAGATCGCGCTGCAATCGATCCCGCGCGGCGGGCTGCACCTGTGGGGGCGGCTCCCACAGCCTCTCGGCTCGCGCGAGGTCGCCGAGCGAGCCTACGCGGCGGGTGTGCTCGTCGGCGACGGCAGGCACTTTTTCGTCAACGAGCCGCCGGCGCAGTTTCTGCGATTCTCGTTCGGTGCGCCGACCGAGGCGCAGGCCGCCGAGGGCGCGAGATTGTTGGCTCAGGTACTCGCCGAGTAGCCCCTTTGTGCCCGCCGCAAGCGAGTTGTTCTCACCGCCAAATCCGGGCGCAAAAGTTGGCCGTTCGTGCCATGGTCTTTCACTGCCACGCGCGATAGTGTGAGGCTCACAAGTGACCCTTGTGTGTGCTTCGACGGCGAAGACGACGCATCTTTGCAGCCGAGGCGCAGAGCACATTCCGTGCTCTGAGTACCACCCGAGCTATCCAAACAAGGAGCGTGAACGTCAATGGGGATCAATATCCATGATCCAGAACCCATTCGCTTTCTCGACGCAGACGGAACGTTTGCGCCGAATGAGAGCGCGGCGGAGTATCTGAGCGAGATCGAGGATCTCGCGGTAGAGGAAGTCCAAGAGTGGTACAGGTCGATGGCTCGCAGCCGCGCCTTCGATACTGAGTGCACCAACCTGCAGCGCCAGGGACAGCTCGCCCTGTGGGCGCCGAACCTCGGCCAGGAGGGCTGCCAGGTCGGCCTCGCCTACTCGACAATCCCGGAAGACCACCTCTTCCCGACCTACCGTGAGCACGCCGTCGCCGACGTGCGCGGGGTGCCGCTGCTCGACCTCGCGGCGCAGTTCCGCGGCCTCACCCACGGCGGGTGGGACGTGAATGACCCGAAGAACGGCAACTTCCACCTGTACACCGTCGTGCTCGGCGCGCAGGCGCAGCACGCGCAGGGCTTCGCGCTCGGCATGCTGCTCGACGCGAAGCGCAAGGCGGGCAACACGGCGCTCGACCCGAACGAACCCGGCACCCGCACCGACCGCGGCGTCATGTGCTTCTACGGTGACGGCACCACGAGCCAGGGCGAGGCCAACGAGGCCCTCGTCTTCGCGCAGAGCTACCAGTCGCCAGTCGTCTTCGTCGTGCAGAACAACCAGTACGCGATCTCCGTGCCCGTCGCCCGTCAGAGCCGCACCCCGCTCTACCGGCGCGCGCTCGGCTTCGGCATCCAGTCGGTGCAGATCGACGGCAACGACGTGCTCGCTTCGTACGCTGTCGGCCGCCGTTTCATGCGCGACGCCCGCGAGGGTCGCGGCCCCGGCTACATCGAGGCGCTGACCTACCGCGTTGGGGCGCACACGACGAGCGACGACCCGACCCGCTACCGCGAGAACGAAGAGCTTGAGGAGTGGAAGACGAAAGATCCGCTGCGCCGCGCCGCAGGCTACCTCCGCTCCCTCGGCGTCTCCGACGAGGCGATCGCGGAGATCGACACCGAGGCGGCAGCCCACGCACGGGTGGTCCGCGAGCAGATCCTCGCGCTCCCCGCGTCGCGGCCCGACGAAATCTTTGACTACGTCTACGCCGAACCGCACCCGCGTCTTGACGAGCAGCAGAACTGGATGCACGCCTACGAAGCGTCGTTCGCAGAGGAGGTGGCCTCATGAGCCAGTCACAGGAGACCACATCGCTCGCGATCGCGCGCGCCATTAACGCTGGCCTGCGCGAGGCGCTGTCGAAGGACGACAGCGTCGTGCTGCTCGGCCAAGACATCGGCGCCCTCGGCGGCGTGTTCCGCGTCACCGACGCGCTCGCGAAAGACTTCGGCACCGCCCGCGTGCTCGACATGCCGCTCGCAGAAGCCGGCATCCTCGGCTCGGCGGTAGGCCTCGCGATGAGCGGCTTCCGCCCCGTCGCCGAGATCCAGTTCGACGGCTTCGTCTTCCCCGCGATGAACCAGATCGTCACCCAGCTCGCGAAGCTGCGCAACCGCTCGGCAGGCACCATGAACATGCCCGTCGTGTTGCGCCTGCCGTACGGAGGCCACATCGGCGCCGTCGAGCACCACCAGGAGAGCCCGGAGGCGTACTTCGCGCACACCGCAGGCCTTCGCGTGGTGAGCCCGGCGAACGCGAACGACGCCTACTGGATGATTCAGCAGGCGATCGAGTCTGAAGACCCCGTGATCTTCCTCGAGCCGAAGGCGAAGTACTGGCAGAAGGGCGAGGTGCGCCTCGACCGGCCCGCGGCGAAGATGCACGAGACGCTCGTCGCCCGCGAGGGCACCGACGTGACGCTCGTCGGGTTCGGCGCGATGGTCACGACCCTGCTGCAGGCGGCCGAGATCGCGAAATCGGAGGGCGTGAGCGCCGAGGTCATCGACCTGCGCACCGTCTCGCCCATCGACTACGGGCCGATCATCGAGTCCGTGCGCAAGACCGGTCGCGTCGTCGTCGCCCAGGAGGCCCCCGAGAACGCGAGCGTTGGCTCCGAGATCGCGGCGACCCTGAGCGAGCGCTGCTTCCTCTCCCTTGAGGCCCCGGTGCTGCGGGTTTCGGGCTACGACACTCCGTTCCCGCCCGCCGGAAACGAGAGCCACTACCTGCCCGATGCTGATCGTGTGCTTGAAGCCGTCGATCGCGCACTGAACTACTAGACAGCGCGACGCGCTGAGAGGGTAAGACATGAGTAAGAACGAATTTGCGCTCCCCGATGTAGGGGAGGGCCTGACCGAAGCCGAGATCGTCACCTGGGCAGTGAAGCCCGGCGACACGGTGCACCTGAACCAGGTGATCTGCGAGATTGAGACCGCGAAATCGCTCGTCGAAATCCCGTCGCCGTTCGAAGGTGAAATCGCCGAACTGCTCGTTGAGACCGGCACCACGGTACCCGTGGGCACCGCGATTCTACGGATGGTGGGCGACGACAAGGATCCTGCGCCTGCGAGCGCACCGGCCGATGCTGCCGCGCCCGCTACCGCGGCCGCGGCCGCTGCCGAGGCTGCCCCGGCCGAAGCCTCCGACGACGATGAGAACTCCGGCGCGGTGCTCGTCGGCTACGGCACGGGCGGGGCAGTGAAGAGCCGCCGCAGGCCGGGCGGGCAGCCGCTCGTCGCCGTGGGCAAGGCCGAGACCGCCGAGCCGCCGGTCGCCGGGAAGGTCTACGTGAAGCCGCCCGTGCGGAAGCTCGCGAAGGACCTGGGCGTTGACCTCACCCGCGTTGCAGGATCAGGCGCGGGCGGCGAGATCCTCCGCGACGACGTGCATGCAGCCGCGAGCGGCGCGGGCACGGGCGGGGCGGGAGCTGGCGAGCTCCGCGCGGCAGTCACGAGTAGCTTCGGATCGGGCGGCGCGCGCGAGGAGCGGGTGCCCGTGAAGGGCATTCGCAAGGTCGTCGCAGCCGCGATGGTCGAGAGCAAGTTCACGGCACCGCACACCTCAGTGTTCCTGGAGGTCGACGCGACCCGCACGATGAAGTTCGTGAAGCGCCTGAAGCAAAACGAGGCGTTCGCTGACGTGCGCGTCTCACCGCTACTCGTCATGGCGCGTGCCGTGATCTGGGCGCTCGCTCGAAACCCTGAGGTGAATTCCGCCTGGGCCGGTGACGAGATCATTCGGCGCAACTACGTGAACCTCGGCATTGCGGCCGCAACTCCCCGCGGGCTCGTCGTGCCGAACATCAAGGACGCGCACGAACTCTCGCTCGTTGAGCTCGCCGAGGCGATCGGCACGCTCACGAAGCGCGCCCGCGACGGTGCGACGCAGCCGGCAGAAATGCAGCAGGGCACCGTCACCATCACAAACGTGGGCGTCTTCGGCGTCGACTTCGGGCTGCCCATTCTGAACCCCGGCGAGACCGCGATCGTTGCCATGGGCTCGATCAAGGAGAAGCCGTGGGTGGTGAAGGGCAAGGTGCGCCCGCGCATGGTGACAACCGTGGGCGGCTCGTTCGACCACCGCGTCATCGACGGTGACGTAATCAGCCGGTTCATCGCGGATATTGCCGCGGTTCTTGAACGACCGGAACTACTGCTCAGCTAAAAGCAGCGCTCAGGGGAGAGGTAATGCACACGATGGTTGACGGGTGCCCGGTACGCACTCGTAGGATCGCAGTATGACTACTGCAGTGTTGCTGAGCATCGACAACGGGATCGCCCGAATCACCCTGAACCGCCCCGAACGCTTGAACGCGTTCAACGATGAGATGGCCGAGGGGTGGACGGCGGCCGCGGAGGCCGCCGTCCAGTCCGACGAGGTGCGGGCCATCATCGTCGACGCCGCTGGCCGCGCGTTCTGCGCCGGCGGCGACGTGCAAGCAATGGCGCAGATGAGCGAGCGCTCGGGCATGATCCGTGAGCTCGCGCACCGCATCAACGTTGGCATCCTCGCCCTTACCGAGTCGGCGAAGCCCGTCGTCGCGGCCGCGCACGGCACGACGGCGGGCGGTGGGCTCGGGATTCTGCTCGCGAGTGACTACGCGGTGATTGGCGAATCATCGCGGGTCGGCAGCATCTACGGCGGCGTCGGGCTGACCCCCGACCTCTCGGTGTCGGCGCAGCTTGCCGCCGCCGTCGGTGAGCGCCGCGCGCTGCAGCTGCTGCTACAGGAGCGCATGCTGACAGCCGACGAGACCGTCGAGTGGGGCATCGCGGCAGAGAAGGTTGCCGACGATCAGGTCGGTGCCAGGGCCGAAGCAATTGCCGCGTTCTGGGCGCAGAACGCGCACGCCTACGGTGAAGCGAAGCGTCTCATCCGCTCGCGTTCCGAGCGCACCTTCCGCGAGCAGCTTGCAGAGGAAGCGAGCACGATCGCGGTCGCGTCTGAGAGCCCCGAGGGCGATAGGCGCATCAGGGCGTTCGCCGCACGGTAGCCTGTGGTGCTGTGAGTAGCGCACGCGAGGAGCAGGGGCGGCAGGCGATCGTCGCGATCCGCCGCGTGCGCGACCGCATCGACCGTGACTATGCGCAGCCGCTCGACGTCGAGGCGCTCGCCCGAGACGCGCACATGTCGGCCGGGCACCTGAGCCGCGAGTTTCGCCGGGTGTTCGGGGAGTCGCCGTACTCCTATCTCATGACGCGCCGCATCGAACGGGCGATGACCCTGCTGCGGCGCGGCGACCTGAGCGTCACCGAGGTGTGCTTCGAGGTTGGCTCGTCGTCGCTCGGCACCTTCACGACCCGTTTCACGGAGCTCCTTGGGGTCTCGCCCGGCGCCTACAAGCGCGGAAGCTCGGGGGTCGCCGACGGGATTCCTGCCTGTCACGTGAAGCAGGCGACGAGACCGGTCAGGAATCGAGAAGTTTCGTAGCCCTCGGCGACGTAGATTGAACGCATGAACATCAGCATTCACTACGCATTCCTGCCACACACCGACCCCGAGGCCTCGCTGCGCTTCTACCGAGACGCCCTCGGGTTCGAGGTGCGAAACGACGTCGGCTACGAGAACATGAGGTGGATCACGGTCGGCCCAGAGGGCCAGCCCGAGACCTCGATTGTGCTGCACCCGCCGGCCGTTGACCCGGGCGTCTCTGACGCCGAAAGGACGGTCATTCTCGACCTCATGGCTAAGGGGTCGTACGGCGCACTCACGCTCGCGACCGACGACCTCGATGGCTTCTTCGCGAAGCTTGAGGCTGCGGGGGCTGAGGTGGTGCAAGAACCGATCGATCAGGATTACGGGGTGCGCGACTGCGCGTTCCGCGACCCGTCGGGCAATCTCATCAGGGTCAATCAGCGCTGAGGATTAGCCGGCGCTGCGGGTTGGCCGGCGCTGCGGTTGGTCAGCGCTGCGGGCGAGTGGTGCGCGCGGGCTACGCGATGCGGTGCTCTCGAACCTCAGCGGTCACCGAAGCCCCGTTGTTGTCGACGTAGAGCTGGCCCTCGGTGAGTGACACCGTCATGGTGTTGCGCCGCTCAAGCGTTTCGACGAGGGCGTCGATGAACCCGAGGTCGAACGACCTCACGATGATCTCGTCGGCATTGTGGATCGTCTTGCCCGCCCACGCCGCCAGCAGCTTCTCGGGTTCGCGGTGTGTGTACACCGCCGTGCGGTCGGCGAGCTTGCTGCCGAAGTGCAGCCGCTCGGCGTCGGGTGCGCCCACCTCGATCCAGGCCGTCGTCGCGCCAGTGAGATCTCTGACAAGCACGGCCGGCTCGTCGGTCGTTGAGACGCCCGCGCTGAACTGGATGCCCTCCTCGTACTCGAGGCAGTAGGCGAGCAGGCGCGTGATCATGAACCTGTCGGTCTCAGACGGATGCCGTGCGACTCGGAGCGAAAGGTCTTCGTACACCCCGCGATCCACATCAGCCAGTTGAATGTCGAAGGTGTGCATGGTTGCGCCGATAGCCATGGTTACCGAGTTTACCGGGCCTGCTTGCCCCCTCTTCCCTCATCCGGCCTCCTGCGCCTCGAGACACCCCATTCCCCGCAGGAAAGGCCCTTAGAAGCAGTCGGGAAGGGATGGTCGTGCGGGGAAAGGGGTGTTCGGCGGGGTGGGCGATCATCTCGCGGGTTCTCAGCGAGCTCACCCTGACAACGACGGGCGCGCTCCGAGCCAGACAGGTGTGCGTAGCTGCCTACCGATCGGAGAGCCCCGATCGAGTCGACCATCGCATCGACCAGCCGCCCAACGAGCCCAACGTAGGCCGCCCCTTCGGCGGCGAAGTTCGCCCGACCTCGACCCGGAATTGCTGGGGAGTGGGGTCAGCGGAACACCCGGCCATGAAATGGCGCCTTCCCCGCAGACCGCCCTCATTCCAGCGGTGGGAAAGTGGGCAGCCTGCGGGCAAGGTGTCGTGCGGTGAGACGTGTGGTCGGTGGGGTGCTCGACCGAATGGCCTAGCTCGAGACCTTCCGAACCGCGCGACCGCCCGAGTGGATGTACTTGTCGCCGTTCGGCAGCGTGTAGAACTTCACCGAGGTCCACGCGCCGGGGCCGCCGACCGCGAAGAGCCCGTCGCTCACCGGGGTGAGATCGTACTCCGCCGCCGACTGCGCGACGAAGGTCGCTGCGATGCCGGTGATCCTGCTCGAGGCGCGAAGCGCGCCATCCTTCACGAACGCCTCCATCTCGACGCTCGCCCGCTTGTACTCGCCGACGTACTCGGAGACATCGGTCTCGAACGGAACCTCCGGGGGAGCGAAGGCGGCTGGCAGCGAGACGCCTCCCAGCTCTTCGAAGATCTCGTTGAAGAGCTCGCGGTACACCTCGCGGATCGCGCCGCCGTTCGTGAGCATGACGACCGCGAGACCGGCCTCGGGGAGCACCCGCAGGATCGCGGCCTGGCCGACGGTGCCGCCGTCGTGACCGAAGAGCCTCGTCCCGTTCCAGTCATAGCGGATCCACCCGAGGCCCCAGGAGTCGCCGAGCACGGTCGTGTCGGGAATCGGCACCTGGAACTCGGTCATCTGCTTGGCGCTCTCCTCAGAGAGCACACGCGTGCCGTTGGCAGCGACGCCGCCCTCCAAGTGCATTCGCACGAACTCGAGCACGTCTGCGGTCGACGAATTGATGATGCCTGCCGGGCCGAGTGAACGCGGCAGCGACCAGCGGGGCGCGAGCAGCGGCCCGTTCTCGTCACGCCCGAGGTGGCCGAAAGCGGCGCGCTGACGCAGCGCATCCTCCGGGAGGGTGCTCGTGTGCTTTAGCCCGAGCGGCGTGTACAGCCGCTCGCGCATTGCCTCGTCCCAGTTCTTGCCGGTGACGACCTCGATGATGCGGCCGAGCAGCGCGTAGCCAGCGTTCGAGTACGAGAACGTCGCACCCACTGGGTGGTTGAGCGGCGCCTCGGCGAGCGACGCGACGTACTTCTCGAGGCAGTCGTCGCCACGGCCGAGATCGTTGTAGTTGTCGCCGTCGATGCCGTTCGTGTGCGTGAGCAGGTGGTGGATCGTGATGAGCTCGGCTTGGCCCTCGTCTGCGACCGCGAAGTCGGGGATGATATCGACGACCCGGGTGTTAAGCGAGAGCTTGCCCTCGTCGATGAGCTGCATCGTGACCGTCGCGGTCCACACCTTCGTGATGGAGCCGATCTGGAACACGGAGTCGTTCGTCGTCTCGACGCCGGTGTTCACGTTCAGGACGCCGTGGCTGGCGAACGCAGGGTCTTCGCCGAGCCGCAGGATGCCGAGCGTCGCACCGGGAATCCCGTGCAGCGTCGCGAGCTCGCTCAGACGCTGCTGCCAGTGCGCGGCGTCGAGTGCAGCGGTGCGCACTGGCTTTCCCGCCTCGGGTACGTAGCGAACGACCCAGTCGACGATGCGCCGGTTCCAATCGGCGCGGTGCGAGGGGCGACCGTTCGACAGGAAGCCGTGGGCCCCGCCTGGGTAGAGCACGAGCTCGGTCGGCACGCCCTGCTCCCGCAGCGCAGTGAACCACTGCTCGGCCTGGCCGACAGGGCAACGGTGATCCTCCCCGCCGTGCACAATGAGCGTCGGGGTCCGCACGTCGCCGACCTTCGTGATCGGCGACTGGGGCGCCGTCACTTCGGGCGTTTGCCAGGGGAGCGAGAGGTTTTCGAACTGCGAGATGAAGTGGCCGACGTCGGAAGTGCCGGCGAGGCTCGCGAGGTCAGAGACGACGCCGCCGGCGACCGCGGCCGCGAAGCGCTGGTCGCGCGAGGTGAGGTAGCACGTCGTGAACCCGCCGTAGCTGTAGCCGGTGATCGCGAGGCGGTCGGCGTCTGCGATGCCCTCTGCGACGAGCGCGTCGAGGGGTCCAAGGAAGTCGTTCGCGTCACCGTGGCCCCAGACGCCCAAGACGCCGCGCATGAACGCTTCGCCGTAGCCATCGCTACCGCGCGGGTTGAGCGTGAGCACCGCCCAGCCGCGGTTCACGAGCTCGTGGTGATAGGCATGCACGGTCTCGGCGACGCCGTTCCAGGCGTTGTGCGGGCCGCCGTGCACGTCGAGCAGCAGGGGCAGCGGGCCCGAGAGTGACGGGTCGCGGCGCAGCCAGCCGTGCACGGTGGTGCCGTCAGAAATGGTGAAGCTTCGCGGCTCGGCGACGATGACGCCCGAGTCTTCCGGCGTGTAGTCGGTGAGCACCGTGACGGTGCCCGACACGAGGTCAACGACCGCGATCTCACCGAAGCTCGTCTCGGTGCCGAGGGCGACGGCAGCCTGCGACCCGACGACCGAAACTCCGGAAATGTTCGCTGCCCCGCCGACGAGGGAGCGAGGGGAGGCCCCGGAGGGGTCGGTCACGTAGAGGTTCGTGTAGCCGCTCTCGCGGGCACAGAACACGAGCGTTGTGCCGTCTGCGCCGTACTGCGGCAGCGCGCCCGGGTAGCCCGGCGCGCCCTGCATGACATTGCGATCGAGCGGCAGCGTGAGGTTACGCGCGGGCGAGCCGTCGAGCGGGATCGCGAAGAGGCTCGCATTGCCGACCTCGGTGTTGTCGCGCCCGACGGCAATGACCTCGGCCCCATCTGGCGACCAGGTCGTGACCGAGTACTGCCCGTCCAGGGGGCTGAGCGCGCGCGGCGATGCCAGCGGACGGTTCACCGGCACGAGGTAGACGACGCTCGTGAGGTCGAGGTCGCTGCCCGGCGTCTTGCTGCTCGTAAACGCGAGCTGCGCGCCGTCGGGCGACCACACGGGGCGGCCCGCGAGCCAGTCGCCGGTGGTCAGGCGGGTGGTCGTGCCCCCCGCGAGGTCAACGACGTGCAGGTGCGTGCGCACCGCGCCAAGAAAGCCTGAGCCGTCGGCCTTGTAGAACAAGCGGTCAGTGACGATCGGCTGGGTGCGCAACGTCGGCGAGGGGGTGTCGCCGTCAGCCGGAGCCGCGCCGAGGTCGATGGGGCCGCTGAACGCGATCTTCGCGCTGTCGGCACTCCAGACGGGCGGGCCCGCGCCGAGCGGCTGCTTCGTGACCTGCTCGGCCTCGCCCCCGGCGACCGGGAGCACCCACAGCTGAGCCGGGCCGCTCTGCGTGCGCAGGAACGCGATGCGGGTGCCGTCTGGGCTCCACGCAGGCGCCGTGTCGGCCGTGCCACGGGTGAGCCTACGGGCCGGGCCGCCCGCTGTGGGCGCGAGCCACAGCGACCGCTCATCGCGATCCTCACCGCGGTTCGTTGTGCGCAGCACGTAGACGACCTGCGAGCCATCCGGCGACAGCGTGGGTTGCTCGGGGAGCGGGTGGTCGAGGAACTCGTCGGTCTGAACACGGCGCTGTGTCATGGGTGTCTCCTGGTCGAAGCGTGCGGAATGCGGGGTGGGAAGCGGGGAGGAACGCGGCGCGGCGCGCTACACGGTGACGCGGCGGCTCGTGCGCCCGCTGTTCATGTACATGGCGCGGCCATGACCGTCGTCACCCGTGAACGAGTACTGCGGCATCGTGACCTGGTCGGTCGTGAGCGCGAGCACGGTGTCGTCGCGCCAGTGCGCGAGCTCGACGGGCTTCGGCTTCACGCCGAGCTCGGCGAAGATGCCCTGGAGGTCGTGCGAGACCCAGACGCGGCCGTCCTCGTCCTGCGTGACGTGCGTGTCGGCCGCGGCCGATCGGTAGGTTCCGACGTACCGGGAAGCGTCGAAGCCGGTGGTGCCTTCGGAAACCGCGGGTGCACCCGGCGCCTTGATGCCCGTGAGCCGCTCAACGGCGGGGAGCACGAGGTCGGAGTAGAGCGACTGTGTGTTGCCGCCGTTCGTGAGGAGCGCGATCGCGACGCCGTGGTCGGGGAAGACGCGGAAGAACGCGCTCTGGCCGAGGGTGCCGCCGTTGTGCCCGATCGTGCGGCCGCCCGCCCAATCGAAGAGGCGCCAGCCGAGGCCCCAGCTGTCGCGAGAGTCGCCGAGGTCGGGGAGCAGCACCTGGGGCTCCTGCATCGCGGCGATGCTCTCGGCGCTCACGATCTGGGTGCCGTCGGGGCCGACCCCGCCGTTCAAGTGCAGTTTGGCGAAGCCCATGAGATCCTCCGCGCTCGTGCAGAGCACAGACCCAGCGGGGGAGTGCGCGCGGATGAGCGACCACTCCTTCGCGGGCTCCGGCTCGCCGCCCGCGACCATCGTGAGGTGGCCGACCGCGGCCCGGAAGCGGATGGCCTCGTTCGCGCCCGTGACCGCGCGGGTGAGCTGCATCGGCTCGATGAGGTACTTGTGCAGGCACGCCTCGTAGTGCGCGCCGCGGATGACCTCGACGAGGCGGCCGAGCACGCAGAACGCCGCGTTGTTGTACGAGAACATCTCACCGGGCGGGAAGAGCTGCGCGATGTCGCCGAGCGCTTCGACGAAGAGCTTCACGGCGTCCTCGCCCTCCGAGGTCGCGGTGAACACGTCACCCTCGAACCCGGAGGTGTGCGTGAGTAGGTTGCGCACGGTGATCTGCGCCGCGGCCTCGGCGTTGCCGAGAGCGAAGTCGGGCAGGTAGCGCTGGATCGGGGCGTCGAGCTCGACGAGGCCCTCGTCGACGAGCTGCATAACAAGCGTCGTCGTCCAGACCTTCGTGATGGAGCCGACCTGGAAGACAGAGTCGGTCGTGACGTCGACGCCGGTCAGCTTGTTAAGCACGCCGCCCGCCGTGGTGAAGACCTCGCCACCGCTCAGCACCGCGATGTTCGCGCCGGGTACGCTGTGCTGCTCGAGCAGGGCCGGAAGCTCCTTCTCGATCCACGCGCCGACCTGTGCAAGTGACTCCACCATGTAAAACTCCTCCTCATCGAGAAATGCGACTATTTCGAGACTAAGGGGCCGCGAAACGCTGGATCTCGTACGACTCGACGGGAGATGGCCGGCACATTCGTGAGATGCGACAATCTTACGCTGGGCTCGGGTCTGGCCTCACTTCGAGTGCAAAGTGAACGAGCTCCACCGTCTCGCCCGACGGGGTGGTGTCGAACTCGGTCTCGCCGCGAGCAAACCCCGCGGCCTCAAGGGTGCGCTGGGACGCGGCGTTGGTGACGGTGGTTGCTGCCAGGAGGCGCGTGAGCCCACTCTTCTGTGCGAAGTCGGTCGCCGCCGCGAGCGCGGCGAGGGCGAATCCCCGCCCGCGGTGAGCGGGGTGGAGCCAGAACCCCACCTCGGCCTGCTCTGGCCGCACGTCGAAGACGACGAGGCTGCCGGCGAACTCGTCGGTGACTGCGTCGGCGATGGCCAGGATCGCGAGGTCGCCTCGGGCAATGCCGGGCTCAACGGCGTCAGAAACCATGGCGCGCACGGAATCGGTCGTGTACTCGGGCTCAGGGAGGTGCGCGAACTGGCGCACGGCGGCATCTTGGGAGCCCGCGGCGTAGGCTGCGGCATCGCGCGTGGCGAGGGGCCTGATCGTAACTGTCGATGAGGTGATGGGAAGGGTGTCTGTGCGAAGCATTTCCTTAAACTAACATAGTTAGATTAAGGTTGTGGTGTGAGCTACTGGGAGCATCAGCGGCCTGTGCAGCGCGAGCGCGCACTGGCCATCACCGATATCGCCGCGGCCGCCACCGGGCTGCTCGACGACGGTGGGTTGCGTGCGCTGACGCTGAGATCTGTTGCCGGTGAGTTGGGGGTTGCTCCGGCAAGCCTGTATTCGCGGGTTGAAGGCGTTGACGATCTGTTCGATCTTGCGCTCGATCACGCCCTCGGGGCAGATGCGGAGCTCGGCGGTGCGCTCGGCGGGGCATCAATCGAGGAGCTCTTGATGGCGCTGTACCGGCACCTCGTTCGGCACCCCTGGGCCTGCCAGGTGATTGCGATGCGAGCCCCGCGCGGCCCGCGATACCTCGAGCTTTCCGAGCGCATGTGCGTACTCCTCGAAGACCGCGGCGTTCGTGACCCACTGTCGCTCTCGTACGCGCTATCGAATCTGGTGATCGGAAGCGCGGCGACGGCTCCTGTCGCCCCGCGGGAGCGCGCCGCGGCAATCGACCCTGTGCTCGCGCCGACCTACGCCAGGCTGCACGCGGCGCACCGCGAAACCCCCGAGCTGGCGGTGGCGGCTGGGGTCACCGCGCTCCTCGCGGCGGGTAGCGCCGGCTAGCGGAGGGTAGCGCCGGCTAGCGCTTCGCCCCCGCCCGCGAGAGCTTCGAAGGCCACCAGATCTTCTCGCCGATGTCGTAGCTCAGCGCGGGCACGAGCAGCGACCGCACGACGAACGTGTCGATGAGCACGCCGACCGCGACGATGAATGCGATCTGCACGAGGAACAGGATCGGGATCACGGCGAGCGCGGCGAATGTCGCCGCGAGCACGAGACCGGCCGACGTGATGACGCCGCCCGTGACCGTGAGGCCGCGGAGGATCCCGTCGCGCGTTCCGTGCTTCGCCGACTCCTCGCGCACCCGTGTCATGAGGAAGATGTTGTAGTCGATGCCGAGCGCGACGAGGAAGATGAAGCCGAACAGCGGCACTGCGGGGTCGGCCCCGGGGAAGTGGAACACCCCGTTGAACACGAGCGCGGCGATGCCGAGCGCGGTGCCGAATGAGAGCACGGTCGTGAGCACGAGGAGGATCGGCGCGACGACGGAGCGGAGCAGCAGCATGAGGATCACGAGGATCACGGCGAGCACGACCGGGATGATGAGATTGCGGTCGTGAATCGACGCCGTGTTCGTGTCGATCGCCGTCGCCGTGACGCCGCCGACGAGCGCACCCGGTATCGCGGTCGACAGCTCGGAGCGGATCTCGCGGACAGTGTCAGCGGCCTCGTTCGAGTCTGCGGCCGACGTCAGGGTCGCCTGAATCATGACAGCGCCGTCAACGACCGTCGGCTCGGGCGCCGGGGTTCCGGGCGGGCCAAACGCGGTGATCCCGTCGGCGGTGACCGGCGCGGAACCGCTCGGGGAATCCTTCGAAGTGACGGTCACGCCATCGATGCCCGAGTGAGCGAGCAGCACGTCGGCGGCGGTTTGGAGCTTCCCCTCGGGGACCACAACGGTCGCGGGGCTACCTGAGCCGCCGGGGAAGTGCTCGCCGAGCGCCCGCTGGCCGTCGCGCGCCTCGGACGCGCCGATGACGAGGTCAGACTGCGGCACACCGACGGCGTCTAGCTGCGTGACGCCGAGGGCGCCGATGGCGAGCACGATCGCCGTCGTCACCCAGATCGCGCGCGGGCGCCGCTTCACGAGTCCGGCAAACTTGCCCCAGATGCCACCCGACGGCATCCCGTGCTCGGCCGCGACGACTTCCGGTTCGTACGCGGGGCGACGCGGCCAGAAGGCCGCACGGCCGAACGCGAACAAGATAGCGGGGAGCAGGGTGAGCGCCGCGAGCATGGCAAACACGATGCCGATGGCGGCGACGGGCCCAAGCGTGCTGTTTGATTTCAGGTCGCTGAGCAACAGGCACAGGAGGCCCGCGATGACGGTGCCGCCCGACGCGAGAATCGGCTCGAACGAGGCGCGCACGGCGCGCAGCGTCGCGGCCCACTTGTCAGTGGTGACGCGGAGTTCCTCGCGGAAGCGGGCGACGTACAAGAGCGAGTAGTCGGTCGCGGCGCCGATCACGAGAATGAAGAGGATGCCCTGCGTCTGCCCACTGAGCAGAATGACGCCGGCCTTCGCGAGCCACCACACGGTGAGAAGCGCGACGCAGAGCGCGAACATGCTTGTGGAGAGCACCGCGATTGGGAGCAGGAGTGAGCGGTAGACGACGATGAGGATGAGGAACACGGCGATGAGCGCGACGCCGAGGAGCAGCCCGTCGATGCCCGAGAAGGCGGCCGAGAGGTCGGCGCTGAAGCCAGCGGGGCCTGTTACATAAACGTCGACGCCGGGAGGCGCGTCGCTGCGGAGTGCCTCGCCCAGCGCCGCGACAGCGTCGCTGAGATCAGTGTTCGCGTCGATCGGCACGAACGCCTGCACCGCGAGGCCATCGTCTGAGGGGATCGCGGGGGAGACGCCCTCGGTGACTCCCTCCGAGCCGTCGGCGCCCACGAGTGCTGCCGAGATGCCGTCGAGCTGGGCGCCGGTGAGCTGTTCCGTTCCGGTGAACACGACGATCGCCGGCACCGAGTCGCTGTCGCTGAACTCGGGGATGAGCTTTCGGACCTGAGTCGCGTCGGCTGACTCGGGCAGGTACGCGGTCGGGTCGTTCGACGACACCTCGCTCACCTTGCCGAAGTAGGGCCCGCCAATGCCAGCGCCCGCGAGCCAGGCGACAATGAGCACCGCTGGGAGTAGGGCTCGCAGCCACCTGCGTGGGCGGGGCTGGGTCGACGGCGAGGGATCCTGCCCTGCCGCGTGCTGGGTCGCTGATGTGTCGTGCATGTGTGTCTCCCGCCGCTCAGAATGTCGCTAGCCTAGCAAGAAATATCCTTTCCGAGAAGTTACCTAGGGGTGAAATATTCCTCATCGGATAGAATCAGGGTATGTCGAACAGGTTGGAGAGTGGGGGCCCCGCGGGCCCAAACATCTACGACGTTGACGCCAGCGACCCAGAGGGCAGGCTCGTCGATCGGGCCGGGCTTGACCCGGCGCAGGTTCAGCACATCGGGTTGCTCATGGGCGCGCTCGGGCGGCTTCGGGAGGCTGAACAGGAGCTGTCGGACGCCTCACTCAAGTACATGCGCCTCAACGAAACCGACATGCGCGCGCTGCACTTCCTGATCGTCGCGGGCAATCGTGGCGAACTCGCGACGCCCGGCTCGATCGCCGCCCACCTGAAGATCTCGAGCGCCTCGACAACGAAGCTCCTCGACAGGCTCGAGCGCGGAGGGCACATCGAGCGGGGCGCACACCCCACCGACCGCCGTGCGCTCACTATCTCGATCACCCCGGAGACTCGGGAGGCCGCGATGAACACCGTCGGCAAGCAGCAAGCTAAGCGCTTCCATGCTGCGGCGCGACTCACCCCGGCCGAACGCGAGGTCGTCATTCGGTTCCTCGACGACATGGCGTCCGAGATCAAGCTTGGGCCAGACGAGTGGCCCGAGCGGGATGAGCCGCGCGGCGCGTGAGCTACACGCTCGTAAGCGAGATCGCTCGCTTGAGAATCTTGCCGGTCGCCCCCTTCGGCAGCGCCGCGACGAGCTCGACGACCCGGGGGTATTTGTACGCGGCGACCCGCGACTTCACGAACTCGCGCAGCTCCTCGGGGCTCGCCTCGGCACCCGGCTTGAGCGCGACGACCGCGGCGATCTCGTCGCCGAACTCGGGGTGGGGGAACGCGATGACCGCCGCTTCGGCGACGGCGGGGTGCTCGTACAGCACCTCCTCGACCTCACGCGGATAGACGTTGTAGCCCGAGCGGATGATGAGGTCTTTCTTCCTGTCGACGATGTACAGGAAGTCGTCATCGTCGCGCCTCGCGAGGTCGCCGGTGCGGAACCAGCCGTCAGGGATCGCGGCCGTCGTCTCCTCTGGCTTCCCCCAATATGACTTCATGACGTTGTGGCCCCGCACGACGAGCTCACCAATCTCGCCGACGGCGACGTCCGCCGCAGCCTCGTCGATGATTCGCACCTCCACGCCCGACACCGGAACACCGATTGACCCGGCGCGGCGCCGATCGAGCCTGTTGATCGAGACGACGGGGGAGGTTTCGGAGAGCCCGTACCCCTCGAGCACGACGCAATCGTACGCCGACTCGAACGCGCCGAGCACCTCGACCGGGAGTGCCGCGCCGCCCGAGACACACACCCGTAGCGACGAGGTGTCGTAGGCCGCTCGGTCAGGGAAGTGCGCGAGCACCGTGTACATGGTCGGCACGCCCTGGAAAATGGTCACGCGGTCGCGGGCGATCGTCTCGAGCGCGGCTTGCGGGTCAAACTTGGGGAGGAGCGTGAGGCACGCGCCAGCGTAAATCGCGGCGTTGAGGCTCGCGGTCTGCCCAAAGACGTGGAACAGAGGCAGGCCGCCGAACACCACGTCTTGTTCTGTCACGAAAATGAGCTCGTCGGCGCAGATCTCGACGTTGCGCGCAATGTTCGCGTGCGTGAGCTCGGCGCCCTTCGGCTTTCCCGTCGTGCCCGAGGTGTACAGGATCACGGCTGTCGCGTTCTCGTTGGCTTCGTGCACGCCGGGCACCGGGTCGAGGCCAGCGAGCAGGCCCGGCCACGTGGTGGGCTCCACCACAATGGTTTTAGCATCGGCGATGACGGAGCCCGCCTCCCCTTCCTGCTCGAAGCCTGTCCAAACGAAGAGTAGTCGGGCCCCCGAATCACTGAGGTGGTAGGCGACCTCACGCTCTTTCAACAGCGGGTTCATTGGCACGACGATCGCCCCGATGCGAAGCGCGCCGTAGTACAGCAGTGCAAAATGCGGCACGTTCGGCAGCATGAGGGCGACGCGGTCGCCGGGCCGCACGCCCTGCTGCTCGAGCAGGGCCGCGACGAGCTGTGTGGTGTGCTCGAACTGCGCGTAAGTGAGCACCGAGTCACCAAGACGGATGGCGGGCCGGCCCGAGTGCTTCGACGCGGTGTTGACCAGGTTCATTGCAATATTTGTCATACATCTCTCCCTTGAGACTCGTGAGGGGCCTCGTTGCCCCGCGTGACGTTTGCCCCCCCCCATTATGAGCACAGGCGGGTGCAAGAAAGAAAGGTGTTGGTGCGAAGGCGCCCCGGCTACGATCCATGAGTATGGGAAATGCGAGTAACAGCGCCAACACAGATTCTGCGGGCCAGCAGCAGGCGCCCGACCGCACTTTGCAGATTCGCTGGGTTGCGCAGTCTGACAGGCCCGCCCCGATCGCCGCGGCGACGCCCGCCGAGGCCCTTGAGCTGATGAGCGCCGGCAGCAGGGCATTCGGGTCGCTCGGGGCAACCGGCGGGGACGTCGAGATGCGGCTCGACCCCGAGGCGTTTGGCTTCGTGAACTCCGGTGACGACGACGGCATTCTGAATCAGGAGCCGTTTGCTGCCGTGCTCAGCTGCTCAGACGCGCGGGTGCCGATCGAGCTCGCGCTCGGCCGGGGCGCGAACGACCTGTTCGTCGTGCGGATCGCGGGGAACGTCCCCGGGGCGGAGTGTCTCGGGAGCCTGCACTACGCGTCGGAGCACCTGCCACGCGTGCAGCTGTTTTCGGTCGTCGGGCACTCGCAGTGCGGCGCTGTCACCGCGGCCGTTGACGCGCTGCTGAGCCCGGCAACGTACCTCCCGGTTGCGCAGCTCGCGCCGCTGCGCGAGATCGTCGACTCACTGTTCGGGAGCGTGCGGCTCGCCGCCTATGCGATGCAGCAGGTCACGGGCGACGCGACGTTCGTCGCTGCCACCGACTCTCCGTGGCTGCGTGACGTACTCATCGCGGTGAGCGCGGTCGCCAACGCCGCCCTCGGGGCGAATGTCGTTGCCCGAAACCTCGGCAGGGAGGCTGCATTCGGCGTCTACGACCTCACCGAACGCACCATCGGTTCGATGCGGTCGGGCGGGTGGGAGTCTGGGCTGCGGATGGCGCCGTCGACCGACGTCGAGCTCGGCGCGGTTATCCGTGAGGCCGCCGAGGGGTACCTCGCGGAGGCCGGGGTGTGAACACAATCCGGCCACCAGTAAATGCTGCCCGCACGAGCACGCCTGAGGGTGTGACAATAGAACCATCCGCTGGTCTAAGGAGGGGAACTGTATGCGCGAGTATTCGTTCGTTCGTGTCGCGGTGAAGCGTCGCCGCGAAGGCGCAGTGCTGCAAAAGGACTACCGCGAGGTCATTACCGAGCAGGCAGCCAAGGGCTGGCGCTTCGTTCAGGCAATCCCGCTCGAGTCGCACACTGAGCCGCGACTCGACCTGGTGTTCAGTCGAAAGGTAAAGAAATGAAACACCCACTCCGCCTCCTGCAGGCGTTCACGCTGTTCCTCGCAGGCCTGTTCGGCTTCTTCGTGTTCCTCGGCAACCTCATGGACTACGATTCGAACTTCCAGTTCGTGAAGCACGTGCTCTCCATGGACACCACGTTCGAGGGCAACGCGCTCATGTGGCGCGCGATCACCACCCCCTGGGTGTGGACCGTGGGCTACATCGGCATCATCATCGCTGAGGGCGCTTTCGCGGCCATCGCGATCATCGGGGCGGTCAAGCTGTTCCTCCGCCGTGACGCAGACGTCGCGACCTACGATCGCGCTCGCGGTTGGGGATACACCGCCTACGCGCTCGGCTTCGCCATCTGGTTCATCGGCTTCATCATCATCGGGTCTGAATGGTTCGCGATGTGGCAGTCGAGCACCTGGAACGGTAAGGAAACCGCAATGGGTATCGTCACGCTTTGGGCCGGGTTCGCCGTGCTGCTCGCAATGAACGAGCCCGCACGCGAGGTCGAGTCCAAGGCGTAGTCTCGCAGTGAGTTCCAGAGGAAGCGCGGCGGGCACGCCCGCTCCCGAGCGCGCCTCAAAACGGCGGTTCGCGCTGCAGATGCAGCAGCCGCTGCCGCGCGCGACGCTGTTCGACCGTACCGCCTTCCTCGTCGGTACGGTCGCTGCGGCGTGGCTCGCAGTGATCATCTCGATCCAGAGCGTGCGGTCGCCCTGGGCGCTCTTGCTCTTCGTTCCCGTGTGGGCAATCACGGCATACCTCGTGCTGCCGCGCCTCCACAAGATGCTCTCAGACCTGTACGTGCCCGATTACTTCTTCGGGCGCACTCGCACGGCCGATGGGCTGCTCGGCGACCCCGTGAACCTCGGGGTAGACGGCGGCGGCGAGCAGCTCGACACCGCCATGCGGCGAGCTGGCTGGCACCGCGCCGACGAGATTACGCTGCGCTCAACGTGGGGGATCATCGCGTCGACGCTCACCCGCAAGAGCTACCCGACCGCGCCCGTGTCGCCGCTGATGCTGTTCGGGCGCAGGCATGACGTCGCGTACCAGCAGGAAGTCGCCGGTAACCCGAAACAGCGCCACCACGTCAGGTTCTGGCACTGCCCGCCCGGCTGGTTGCTGCCCGGTGGCGCGAAGACGGATTGGCTCGGCGCAGGCACGTACGACACCGATGTCGGGTTCTCGCTGTTTACCCTGCAGATCACGCACCGAATCGACGAGAACACCGACGAAGAGCGCGACTTCGTGGTCGCGAGCGTGCGTGAGGCGTCGCCCGAAATCACGACGCGGACACTGCGTGACTTCACGACCGGCTACCACGCCCGAAACGGCGGCGGCGACCGCTTCATCACCGACGGTCACCTGCCAGTGCTCGACGTCTCCGAGGTCGTGTCTGACGAGGAGACGCCAGACCGCGCACCCGTCGTGCCCCAGACCGCCCAAGACGTTGTCGACCGGGCGCCGCTGAGCATCGCCATCGCCGTGCTCCTCATCGTCGTGAGCGCGATAGTCGACTTCATCGCCGTCGCAATCGACCCCGAGGTGCGTGTCGCCTGGGGCGAGGCAGTCGACGCGGGCGGGCGCGTATTCGCCGCGATCCTCATCGTCCTTGGCGTCTCGATGACGCTCGGGCAGCTGTTCCTCGCCTGGCGGCTCCTGAAGCGCGGGTACCGGTCGCGAATGCTCTTGATTCTGCTGCTCGTGATGACCATCTTTGGCGTCGCCGTTGGCTATGTGCAGGGGCTCGAAGCCATCGGTCTCAACGGTACGCTGTTCTCGGCGTCGCTCATGTGCCTCTCACTGCTCGCGCTGACAACAGAGTCGGCGGCGGCGTGGACGAGGCGCCGTGGGCGGGCGAAGCAGCGCCGTGGAAGGGACAATAGTGACACGTCTGAATGAGTTCGGCCAGCCAATCGGCCCCGATGTCGACCGCGCACTGCCCGCGCCTACTCCCAGCAGGGTCACGCTGCTCGGAGAGTACTGCCGGCTCGAGCCCCTCGACCCCACCGCGCACGCGGCCGGGCTCTTCGCCGCGTTCTCTGCTGCGCCAGACGAAAGCGATTGGACATACATGCCGGTCGGGCCGTTCGCGTCGGAGGCTGACTATCGCGAGTGGGCCGAGGCCGCAGCGCTCGCGCAGGATCCGTTGCAGTTCACCGTCGTGCAGAACGATTCGGGCGAGCCCCTCGGCACGCTCTCACTGCTCAGGCAGGACCGGGTACACGCCGTCGTCGAGGTCGGCTTCGTTGCGTTCTCACGTGCAATGCAGCGCACCGTGTTCTCCACCGAGGCGCACTTCCTGCTCATGCAGTATGTCTTTGAAACCCTCGGTTACCGGCGCTACGAATGGAAGTGTGACGCGCTCAACGCGCCCTCGAAGCGTGCTGCGGAGCGCCTCGGCTTCAGCTACGAAGGCACGTTCCGGCAGGCAACGGTCTACAAGGGGCGGTCGCGCGACACGAGCTGGTTCTCGATCATTGACACCGAGTGGCCGGCGCTCCGCGCGGAGTTCACGCGCTGGCTCGCGCCGCAGAATTTCAATGCGGCGGGTGCACAGCTCACGCCGCTGCGTACTCAGAAGTAGGTCGGCCGAGGCCCGGAGGCCCCCGTACCCTGGCCCCCGCAGTATCGGCAGCCTCGCCCCCACTTCGCCCCGCCTCGCAAGACCCCACTCACAACGTCTGGGATCTGCAAAAGCAATGCCCCCACAGCCCGAACCGCTGCAGATTAAGTGCAGATCCCATTCGGAGCGGTCGGTCAGGGTTCGGGCTTTGGGCACTGGCCTCAGGCTTTCAGCTCAGACATGAGGCCCCGAGCGACTAGGCCGCTTGCCGTACCCGAAGCGCTCTGCGCACCCCGGCGGCTGCGGCCCGACCGGCCCGGTTCGCACCGATCGTGCTCGCCGACGGCCCGTAGCCCACGAGTTGCACGCGCTCATCCACGACGGCGCCGGTTCCGCGCCCCTCGCGGTCGAGCTGGATACCTCCGGCTGGGCTCCGCAGCTGCAGCGGAGCGAGGTGCGCGATCGCCGGCCGAAACCCTGTCGCCCAGATGATCGCGTCGACAGCCTCAAACGTCCCGTCTGCCCAGCGCACCCCCTCGGGTTCGATCCGCTCGAACATTGGGCGCCGCGCGGCGTAGGCCCCGAGCCGCTCCGCCTCACGCTCCTGCTCTCGGAGGGCGAGCCCGGTGACGCTGACCACGCTCTCGGGAGGCAGCCCCTGTGCGACCCGCTGCTCGACGAGTGCGACCGCCGCAATGCCGGCCTCGGGAGTGAAATCATCGGTGCGCCACACGGGCTCACGCCGGGTCACCCAGAGGGTGTCGGTGAGGGGCGCAATCGCGCCGAGGAACTGCACGGCAGACGCACCTCCGCCGACCACGAGGGTGCGTTTGCCGCGAAAGTGCTCGGGCCCAGGGTAGGCGACGGTGTGGAACTGCTCGCCCCGAAGCGTCTCGGCCCCGGGGTAGTGCGGAATGAACGGCTGCGTCCAAGTGCCCGTCGCGTTCACGATCGTGCGGGTACGCCACGAGCGGCCGCTCGTGCGCACGGTCAAGATACCGTCGTCACCGGGCTCCACTCGCTCGACCCTGACCGGGCGAACGACGGGCAGCTCGTGCTCGGTCTCATAGCCCGCGAAATACTCGGGGATCGCGGCGTTCGCGCGTTCGCCAGTGAGAGGTGGCGGCGTGGAACCTGGGAGCTCGGCGACGCCGTGGACATCGCGCATGGTGAGCGCGTCCCACCGGTGCTGCCAGGCACCGCCCGGGTGCTCGTTCGCATCGAGCACGACGTGTTCGATCCCGAGCCTTGAGAGGTGGTACGACGCCGAGAGCCCGGCCTGGCCAGCCCCGATCACGACGCTGTCGAGGACTCCGTCTGACTGTGCCACCGCGCTAGGCCTTGCGAGGGCGCACAGGGTGCTCGCTCAAAATAGAGATGCGGTTGAAGAGGTTGATCGTCGCAGCGACCCACTCGGCGGCGACAAAGGTTTTGTTGCCGAGCACGGTTCGCGCGCCGAACAGGTCGGCCTGAGCCTCTTCGCTGAGCGGGAGCTGGGTCGCAGCTTCGGCGACCGCGAGCACGGCGCGCTCCCGCTCCGAGAACAACGTGGTCTCGCGCCACGCGGGCAACAGGTCGAGCTGCTGCTGGGGCACGCCGGCATCGCGGGCCTCCTGCGCGTGCAGGTTCAGGCAGAAGGCGCACCCGTTGAGCTGCGACGCGCGCACCTTAATGAGCTCGCCCTCGGTGGGGGAGAGGCCGCCGTCGGTGGCTGCCTGCGCAATGGCCTGCGAGTACGCGCTCGCGGCCCTCCACGCTTCGGGCGCAACCTTGTCGAGATACGGGCGCATGATCCTCCTCGTTGTGCACGTGTCGGGCGCTGAACTTCGCCAGCGCTGCCTCCACTCAACCAGAGCGTAAAGCCTGCGTCACGTATTCCCGGGCAATCAGTCAGACCGGGGTGCGTTGCTGCGGCCCCTTCCCTTACGCTCGGCGGTTCACGCGGGCGGCCCAGCGGCCGTCGCGGTGCTCAATCTCGATTGGGTAATCAAAGCTCTGTGACACGAGCTCGGAGGTGAGTGTCTCGCTGACGTCGCCAGACGCGAGCAGCGTGCCGTCTCGCAGCAGCATTGCGTGGGTCGTCGACCCGGGGAGCTCCTCGAAGTGGTGCGTCACGAGCACGGTCGCAAGTTCGGGGTGCGTCGCGTGCAGGTCGTCGACGGTCTCGAGCAGCTGCTCGCGCGCGGCAACGTCGAGCCCAGTGGATGGCTCGTCGAGCAGCAGCAGCGGCGGTTCAGTGAGCAGGGCCCGCGCGATGAGGGCTCGCCCGCGCTCACCCTGCGACATCGTCGGCCAGCGCACCTCCGTGCGGCTTCCGAGCCCGAGGAGATCGGCGAGGTAGTCCGCGCGCTCGACGAGCTCGGGGGAGGGCTGCCAGCCCATCATGAGTTCAGTCGTGCCCGTCGCGCCGGTCAGCACGACCTCGCGCACGGTGAGCGGGGAGCGCAGCTTGTGGCGCGGATTGACGTGCCCGATCTGCTCACGCAGCTTGCGAATCTCGACGCGTCCGAGCTGCTGCCCGAGCACGTGCACGGTGCCGCGGGTGGGGTGGTGTTCAGCGCCGCAGAAACTCAGGATCGTGCTCTTGCCCGCCCCGTTTGGCCCGATGAGGGCCCAGTGCTCGCCGGCCCGAATGCCGAACGACACGTCGTGCAAGATCTCGCGCCCCTCACGCACAAAGCTCACGTCAGAGAGGCGCAGCACCTCGGCCGCGCTCACAGGCTGGCCCCGGTGTTCGACACGGCACTGGCGGACCCGGGGCGTGATCCTGATCCTGGTCCTAATCCCGGCGAGGTGAGCGCCTCACCGAGCGAGCGGAGGTGCGCGCGCGCCACGGTGGCCGCTCGTGCAGCGTCGCGAGCCGCGATTGCGTCGGCGAGGTCGACATGGTGGTCGTGGTCTTGCGAGCCGCTGAAATCATTGCTTCCGAACGCGCCGCGCAGGCGTAGCATCTCGATCATCGCGGGGCGGATGCGTGGCGTGAAACCGTCGAACAGCTCGAGCAGGATCGGGTTGCCCGCTGCCTGCACCACGGCCCGGTGGAACGCGGTGTCGGCATCGACGTGCGCCGCGATGTCGTCGCGGTGCACGGCGCGCGCGGCGAGGGTGCGGCGGATAGCGCGCAGGTCGGCTGGCGTGCGACGCGTGGCGGCGAGCTCGGCGCTCTCAGCCTCGATGGCGGTGCGGGCCTCGATGATGGCGAGGATGTCGGAACGCCTGAGCACAAGATCCCAGTCATCGCGGGCGTCGAGCGCGGTGACGAAGACGCCTGATCCCTGCCGGGAGGTGAGTACCCCGAGGCCCGCGAGCTGGCGGATCGCCTCGCGTGCGGTCGAACGGCCGACGCCGAGCTGCGCGGCGAGGGTGGTCTCGCCGGGGAGCTTCGACCCGAGCTCCCACTCGACTGCGCGGATGCGTTCGAGCAGCACGTCGGCTGCCTGGTCGGCGAGCGAGGATCGTTGTACCTGCGCCATGACTCTCGATTCTGTCGGGTGCCTGTGTGTCGACAAGTGCGCTACTTGTCTGAGGAGTTGTGTTACAGTCTACGCATGTTTCTTCGCGGATTCCTTCTTCTTCTTCGCCACGGCGGGGCGTAGCCAGACCGGCTCCCCGCCGTGGGGAGTCGCGTGTGCCGGTCGTCTAGCTTTACGAACGATAGGAATCCGAAATGACATCGACACCCGCACACCCTTCGGCGCGCACGGCCCCGGCTAACTCGGCCCCGGCCAACCCTGCCGCCGCCTGGAACCGTCAGCGCCCCTCGGGCATGCCCTCCCACCGCTACCGCGACGTGTTCTCGCGCGTCGACGTGCCGCTCCAAGAGCGCGAGTGGCCGACCCGGCGCCTTACCACCGCCCCGCTCTGGGTTCCCGTCGACCTGCGCGACGGCAACCAGGCGCTCGCCGAGCCGATGGACCCCGACCGCAAGCGCCGCTTCTTCGAGCGCATGGTCGATATGGGGTACAAGGAGATCGAGGTCGGCTACCCATCGGCCTCGCAGACCGACTTCGACTTCGTGCGGCTTATCGCCGAGACCGACATCGCGCCAGACGACGTGACGATCGTGGTCTTCACCGCGGCGCGTCGAGACCTCATCGAGCGCACCGTCGAGTCGATCGCGGGTATTTCGAACCCCGTCGTGATCCATATGTACACGGCGACCGCCCCCATGTGGCGCGAGGCCGTTCTCGGACACAGCCGCGAGGCCCTGAAAGAACTGATCCTCACGGGCGGCCGCGACCTGCTCGAGCTCGCGGGCGACCTGCCCAACGTGCGCTTCCAGTTCAGCCCCGAAGTCTTCAACCTCACCGAACCCGACTACGTGCTCGAGGTTTGCGACGCGATGACCGAGCTGTGGGACGCGAGGCCGGAGCGCCCCGTCATCCTCAACCTCCCAGCTACCGTGGAGATCGCGACCCCGAACGTCTACGCCGACCAGATCGAGTACATGCACAGGAATCTCGCGCGGCGCGACGGCGTGATCCTGTCGGTGCACCCACACAACGACCGCGGCACCGGCATCGCGTGCGCTGAACTTGCGGTGCTCGCGGGCGCCCAGCGGGTCGAGGGCTGCATCTTCGGTAACGGCGAGCGCACCGGAAACGTCGACATCGCGACGCTCGCGCTGAACCTGCACGCGCAGGGCATCGACCCGATGATCGACTTCTCGGATATCGACGAGGTGAGGCGCACCGTCGAACACTGCAACCGCATCGAGGTACACCCGCGGCATCCGTACGTCGGCGATCTCGTGCACACCGCGTTCAGCGGCACACACCAAGATGCGATCAAGAAGGGGTTCGCCGAGCACCGCGCGCGGGCGGCCGAGCTCGGCGTGCCAGAGTCAGAGCTCGAGTGGCGGGTGCCGTACCTGCCGATCGACCCCGCTGACATCGGGCGGAGCTACGACGCGGTGATCCGGGTGAACTCGCAGTCTGGCAAGGGCGGCATCGCCTACCTGCTTGAAAGCGAGTACGGCATCTCCCTGCCACGGCGCCTGCAGATCGACCTCGCCAGGCGGGTACAGCAGCACACCGACGAGAGTGGGGCCGAGGTGACTGCCTCCGCGATCTGGGAGATCTTCCAGGGGGCGTACAGCGGGCCCGTGGGGGAGACTGCCGGGCGCGGCGGTGGCGCCCCGACTCTCGAATCGTTCGAAACTTCCGGTAGTCAGGGGGCGGAGCGCACCGTGGTGACGCTGCGTGCGGGTGCTGGTGCTGGTGCTGGTGCTGGCTCCGTGACGGTGACCGAGCACGTTGGTGTGGGGCCCGTCGAAGCCCTCACAGCGGCCCTCTCGGGTGCGGGCATTGATATTGAGGTGCTCGAACTACACCAGAGCAGCATCGGGGCCGGGGCTGGGGCTGGGGCCGGGACTGGGGCTGGTGCTGGCGGTGGCGGTGGCAACGCGAGCGAGGCGATTACGCTCATCGAGTTCAAACACGGTGACCGAACGGCCTGGGCTGCGGGGCGCGACCGCTCGACGCTCAAGGCCACGCTCGCTGCGGTCATGGCGGCCGCCGCGCTCGCCGGCGGGGCAGCCTCGAAGTAGCATGGACGGAACTACCCAGCGACGAAGTGGAGACGCCATGAGTGAGGCCGCCCGGATTGCGCTCGGAATGATGCGCATCGAGAACCTCAGCGACGGCGAGATTCGCGATCTGTACGCAGGCGCTCGCGAGTCTGGCGTCACCCACTTCGATCACGCTGACATTTACGGCGGGGGCGAGCACGGGTGTGAGCGCCGTTTCAATGAGGCGCTACGCTTGAGCCCGGCTGAACGCGAGCAGGTCGTGTTGCAGACGAAGTGTGGCATCAGGTCGGGCGGGCGAGGGTTCGACTTCTCCGCCCAGTACATCGTTCGCCGAGCCGAGGAGTCACTCGAGGCGCTCGGCACCGACTACCTCGACGTGCTCATGCTGCACCGGCCCGACACTCTCGTTGAACCAGATGAAGTCGCTTCGGCGTTCTCGCAGCTCGAAGCCGCGGGCAAGGTGCGTTCGTTCGGGGTCTCGAACCACACCGCGCCGCAGATCGAACTGCTCAAAACGGCGGTGACTCAGCCGATCGCCGTGAACCAGGTGCAGTTCGGGCTTGGGCACGCGGCGCTCGTCGCGCAAGGGATCGCCGCGAACATGGAGGGCCTGAAACAGTCGGCTGTGCGAGATGGCGGTCTGCTCGAATACGCGCGGATCAATGGCATCACCCTCGAAGCGTGGTCACCATTCCAGCGTGGGTTCTTCTCGGGCTCGATCTTCGAACAGGGCGGGCTGCGCGAATTGCAGGCCGTGCTCGCGCGCATCGCGGCCGAGCGGGGAACCACGCCGACCGCGATCGCAACAGCCTGGATCACGCGCCACCCAGCGCGCATGCGCGTCGTGCTCGGCACCACGCGGGTCAGCCGTGTCGAGGAGGCGGTCGCTGGCGCGCAGATCGTGTTGAGCCGTGCGGAATGGTACGAGCTGTTCGTCGCGGCGGGGTACGAGGTCCCGTAGCTCGGGCTCGGTCTCCGGCTCGGGCTCGATCTCGAGCTCGGGTTTGGGGGCTGGCCCGGTCGGGGCCGGGCTGGGCCCCGAGCTCCGCGCACCAGGTGCCCGGCCCGGCGTGCTCCCCGCTCATACGGGTAAACTGCTTGCCTTATGGCAGCGAAGGCTGCTGTGGTCGCAATAACTGAGGGAGCCCAACATGACAGCCGAACGCGAAGTACTCACCTGGGACGGATTCGGAGCCGCGACCCGCGAACTCTCACGGAAGATCGTCGCCGACGGCTTCGCGCCCGAGGTCGTGGTCGCGATTGCGCGCGGGGGCCTGCTGCCGGGCGGAGCAATCGCCTACGGGCTGGGAGCGAAGAACTGTGGCGCGCTGAACGTTGAGTTCTACACGGGCATTGGCACGGTGCTCGATAACCCCGAGGTGCTGCCCCCGGAGCTCGACATGGGCTACCTCAAGGGGCGGCGCGTGCTGCTCGTCGACGACGTCGCGGATTCGGGCCGCACGCTCAAGCTCGCGGTCGAGCTGCTCACTGCTGAGGGCGCTGATGTGCGCTCGGTCACGATCTACACAAAGCCCTCGACAGTGATCCAGCCCGATTACGCCTGGAAAGCTACCGATCAGTGGATTGACTTCCCCTGGTCGGCTGACGGCTCCGTCATTGAAGAGGACGCGAACGCGGCCGAGCGCAGCGCGTAGCTCGCCCTTTCGACGCTCTCCGCACCTTCCGCACCCCCACCACACCCTCCGCCACCCCCAAATAATCCGTTCTGCCTCAATTTCCATCGAAGTTTGAGGTGTAAACGAATAATTGAGGGCCAGGGGAGGGAAGAGCAAGCTGGGAGAGAGGATCAGGCTGGGAAGGACGAGACGGCCGGGAAGGCCGAGCCGCGTCGCGCCGCCTCCTACGAGAGTTCCTCGGCCCGCAGCGCGAACCACAGCTCCGCGCGGTCAGCCGCGCTCGCGAGCGAACGGCCCGTGAGCCGTTCGATGCGGGTGACGCGGTCGCGAAGCGTGTTGCGGTGAATCCCGAGTGCGGCGGCGGCCGGGCCCCGCTGGCCGTCAGACTCGAACAGTGCGTCGAGTGTCTCGCACAGCAGCTCACGGTCGGGCTCGGTCAGCGGAGCGGCCGAAGAGTCACCCCCGGGTGCCCCGGTTCCCCCGGGTGCCCCGGGTGCCCCGGTCACCCCGGGTCGCGGCGCCGAAAGGGGCCCGAGCACCTCGCGGCTCAGGGCGGTCGCGCCGGGCTGCCCAGCGAATCCGAGGCTCAGCACGGCCTCAAGGAATGGCGCGTCTCGGTCGACCCAGATGACCTGCGCCCGCCGCGGCTCCGCGTACAGGGCCGAGCGCCCCGGCAAGTCCCCGACCCGCGAAGCGGCCGACCTGGCGCTCACCGGCACGCTGTTGCGCTCGACCTCGCGCCCGACGACGAGGTCGAGGCCGTGCTGCACTGTGCGCGTGATGGCGGCCTCTGGCTTTGCTCCGTCGATGATTTGCCACGCCTGCGCGAGACCGCCCGGCAGCTCCTCGGTCGGCCCGATGAGACGGTCAATGCCGAGCCGTGGCTCCGTGCGCCAGGCCGAGATGTCCTCGGGCGCCCCCTGCACCGCGACGGCCCGCAGCGTCGCGGGGAGTTGCAGGCCAGGGGCGAGCACCTCCGCTGTTTCGGAGGGGAACTCGCCGCTCAGGATCCTGCCCGTCAGGAGCTCCCACCGTTCGCGTTCCGCGCGGTCTGACGCCCTATCGCTGCGTACGCTGAAGCCGAGCGCCATCGCGCCCGCCGCGATCACTGAGCTGCCTTCGGGAGTGAGCGGGCCGGAGCCCGCGATTGCGAGCCGCAGCGTTCCCTCAGTATCAAGTGCGACGAGCTCGGCACCATCGGTCTGGAACCCCTGGGTGCTTGCGAGTACTCGATCTTCGCCTGCGATGAGCGCGAGCTGGCGGCCCGTGGCCTGCGAGATGCTTGCGAGCACCTCGGCGGGGTCTTGCGCGCCCCGCGCGCTATCGAGCAGGCGCAGCTGAACCTGCAGCGCCGAGCGGGCTGCGCGCAGCTCGTCGGAGCGCATGAGACCTGCAACTGCTTTGGTGACGGCGATGAACGGCACGGGGAGCGGGATCTCGAACAGCGCAACGCGGTACGTGCTCGCGGCGCGAAGCAGCGGCGTCGGCACGCGCTCGTGGTTGACGCCGACGCCGAAGCCGATCGCGGCGATGCGCGCGCGGCTGAGGCCAGCGACGAAATCGAGCCAGCCGGGATCGTCGGCGCTCAATGTGAGGCCTGTCGTCATGATGATCTCGCCACCCTCGAGGTAGTCGCTGAGCGAGAGCAGCTCGGTGATGGAGGCCCAGCTGAGCTCTGGATCTCCCTGGCCCGCCTGCAGCAGCGTGAGGCCAAGATCGGGCAGTTCGAGCAGTTGAGAGAGCGTCGCCATGGTGTCATTCTCGCACAGCACAGAGCGTCAAGAGTGTGCAAGGATTGGGCGATCGGTCGTGGCGAGTCACCTACAGTTAGAGTATGACAACTCCAGGTCCGCTCGCCGGCATACGGGTCGCAGACTTCTCCCGGGTGCTCGCGGGCCCACACGCAACGATGCTGCTCGCGGATTTCGGCGCAGACGTCATCAAGATCGAGAGCCCCGAGGGTGACGGCACCAGGCAATGGTCGCCGCCGACCAACGCGATCGGTCAGAGCACGTACTTCGCGGGTGTCAACCGGGGCAAGCGTTCGGTCGTGTGTGACCTCCGCAGCGAGGAGGGCATTGCACTCGCGACCGAGCTTGCGGCGACCGCCGATGTCGTCATTGAGAACTTCAAGCCGGGCACCATGGACAAGTTCGGGCTGAGCTATGAGGCACTCGCCGCCGCGAACCCCGGCGTCGTGTACTGCTCGATCTCTGGCTTCGGCGACGCCGAAGGCCGCGATCTTCCCGGCTACGACCTGCTCGTACAGGCTGTCGGCGGGCTCATGAGCATCACCGGCCAGGCCGACGACGCGGGCGGCGAGCCCACCAAGGTTGGCGTCGCGCTCGTCGATATCCTCACCGGGCTCAACGCGGTGATCGGCATTCAGGCCGCGCTCCGCGCCCGCGACACCGAGGGTGGCACAGGCCGCGGCCAGCACGTCAAGGTGACGCTGCTCGGTTCGCTGCTCTCAGCGCTCGCAAATCAGGCCTCGTCGACGCTCGAGACCGGCACATCGCCCGGGCGAATGGGCAACGCGCACCCGTCGATCGCGCCGTACGAGACCTTCCACGCCGCCGACCAATCGGTCGCGCTCGCGGTCGGAACGGACGGGCAGTTCACCAGGCTCTGCGAGGTGCTCGGGGTACCCGAGCTCGCGACCGATGAGCGATTTGCGAACAACCCCGCCCGGGTTGCGAACCGGGTCGCGCTGCGCGCCGCGCTTGAGGATCGGCTTCGCACGCGCAACGCCGACGAGTGGATCACGGGCTTCACCGCCGCGAACATTCCGGCGGGTCGCGTGAACACGATCGCGCAGGCGATTGAGCTCGCCGAGTCGCTCGGCCTGAACGCCGTCGCCGAGACCACCGGTGTCGCGCCAGACGGCTCCGAGCACACGCTGCGGTCGGTTGCCGCACCGATCCATTTTTCCGAGACGCCAGCGCGCTACAAGACCCCGCCCCCCGGGGTCGGCGAGCACCAGGGCGCAACCTGGCTTCCACGCTAATCTCCGCTGCACCCCCACGAACAAAGGAAACTCATGACCACCACGATTGACCAGCTGTTCAACGTTGCCGACTTCGTCACCGAAGAAGAGCGCGAGTGGCAGCTCAAGGCGCGAGAGTTCGCGCAGACCAAGATCAACCCGATCATCGACCAGGCGTTCGAAGATCGCCGGCTCCCCGTCGAGCTGCTCCCCGAGGTGGGCGAGTTCGGCGCGTTCGGCATGTACATGAACGGCTACGGTCTTCGCGGCGCTTCGTCTGTCGCGTACGGCCTTGTCGCGATGGAGTTCGAGGCCGCTGACTCGGGCTTCCGTACCGCCCTCTCGGTGCAGGGGTCGCTCGCGATGGGTGCGATCTACAAGTTTGGCTCGGAAGAGCAGAAGCAGCAGTGGCTCCCCGCGATGGGCCGCGGCGAGGCCGTCGGGTTCTTCGGCCTGACCGAGCCCCAGGGCGGCTCCGACCCCAACACCATGCTCACCTCGGCTCGCCGCGACGGCGACCAGTGGGTGCTCAACGGCAAGAAGCGCTGGATCGGTCTCGCAACCATCGCCAAGGTCGGCGTCATCTGGGCGAAGGATGAAGAGGGTGTCGTGCGCGGCTTCGTCGTGCCGACCGAGACCGAGGGCTTCAAGGCGACGGCGATCGAGAACAAGCTCTCGATGCGCGCGTCGCTGCAGACCGAGATCGAGCTCACCGACGTGCGCCTCCCGGCAGACGCGATCCTCCCCGGCGCGAAGGGCCTGTCGGCCCCGTTCAAGTGCCTGAACGAGGCGCGGTACGGCATCGCCTGGGGCGTCATGGGTGCGGCGCGCTCGTGCCTCGAAGCTGCAGTTGAGCGCTCGCAGACGCGCGAGGTGTTCGGTGCTCCGATCGGCTCAAAGCAGATCATCCAGGCGCAGCTTGCCGACATGTTCGTTGAGTACGAGAAGGGCATGCTGCTCGCACTGCACCTCGGCCGGCTGAAGGACGCGGGCAACCTGACCTACGGCCAGATCTCCGTCGGCAAGCTGAACAACGTGCGCGAGGCCATCAAGATCGCCGGCCAGTGCCGCTCGATTCTCGGTGGCGACGGCATCACCTCGGACTTCCCGGTGATGCGTCACATGGCGAACCTGGAGTCGGTGCGCACCTACGAGGGCACCGACGAAGTGCACCAGCTCGTGATCGGGCGCGAGCTCACCGGCATCGCTGCGTTCTAGTCTCAGGCATGAAAGCGCCCATTACCCTGCCGGGGTGGTGGGCGCTTCGCGTTGTCGGCCTGCCGGTCACCGGCAGATTGAACTGGCATCTGCCGAGCCAATGCTGGGTAGGCCGCTCTCGGGCATAGCAAGGGTCGATCACATACGGTGTGAGTGGTGTGGCTTTACTGCACGAGGCCCGAGTCGATGAACCGATCGTCACCCTCGCGCGGCTCCACCCTGCCGTCGGTGTTGTTGCTGAGCAGCCAGAGCTTCCCGTCAGGAGAGACGGTGACGTCGCGAACCCTGCCGTACTCCTCAACGAAGTGGTCGGAGCTCGCCGCGAGGTCCGACAGCGGCACCGTCCGTACGCGCTGCCCGCGCAGGTTCGCGATAAAGATCGTGCCGTCCGTGATTGCGATGCCGCTCGGGCTGGCCTCGGCCGGGGTCCACTGCTGTACAGGGTCAACGTACCTGTCGTCGCCCGCGATGCCTTCGACCTCGGGCCAGCCGTAGTTCGAGCCCGTGGTGATGACGTTGAGCTCATCCCAGGTGTCCTGCCCGAACTCGCTCGAGTACATGGTGCCGTCTTGCGCCCATGCGATCCCTTGCGGGTTGCGGTGCCCGTACGTGTAGACGGGGGAGCCCTCGAACGGATTGTCGCCGGGCACTTCGCCGTCGGGGGTGAGGCGGAGGATCTTTCCGCCCAGGCTGTCGAGGTCTTGCGACAGCCACGGTTGCGAGGCGTCGCCGGCGGTGACGTAGAGCATTCCGTCGGGGCCAAACGCGATCCGGCCGCCGTTGTGGGAGGTGGCGCTCGGGATGCCCTCGATGATGGTCGTGGGGTCGCCGATCGCGAGTGAGCCGGGCTCGCCCGTGAGCGGGAAGCGCTGCACGCGGTTACCGGAGTCGGCCGTCGAGTACGCGTAGAGAAACTCGGGTTGAGCGCCTGCCTCAGCGGGCGATACCGCAAGCCCCAACAGACCACCCTCGCCGCCGTGCACGACGCCGGCGATTGTCGTGATCTCGCGGCTAGCGCCGTCTTCCGTGAGTTCGAGGAGCCTCCCCGAGTCGCGCTCGCTCACGATGGCCGAGTTCGCGACGAACGCGATCGACCACGGGGCGGCGAGGCCCGTCGTCGGCTGCCGCGGGCCAAACTCCTCGGCTGGCGCTTCGGTCGGGGCCGCAGGTGTGGGCGCTGGTGACGACGCTGGCGGGTTCGCGGGTGGTTCAGCTGCGCATCCTGTGAGCGCGAGGAGCGCCGCGAGTGCGCCCGCCGTGAGAACTGACGTGTATTTCGGGGCTGGTGAACGGTGCATGGTGACCTCCCACAACTCACGCTAGTTGATCTTGGAGCTTTGAGCCACGCCAGTTGTTCTAGTGCAAGTAGAATTAGCCCATAGGGAGGGCACATGCTGATCCGAATCAACGAGGCCAGTGAGCGCGCGATCTACGAGCAGATCGCCGACTCCGTGCGTGCCGATATCGCGTCGGGGAAGGTGCGCGCCGGCACCGTGCTCCCCGCGGCGAAGCGGCTTGCCGTCGCGCTCGACATTAACGTGCACACCGTGCTGCGGGCCTACCAGCAACTGCGCGATGAGCGACTCGTGGACCTGAGGCGGGGTCGCGGCGCCGTCGTGACCGCTCTGGCGAGTACGCTCGTCGAACTGTCTGGCGAGGTTCGCGAGCTCGTCGCCCGCGCCCGTTCGCTCGGCGTGAGCCAAACAACGCTTGCCGCACTCGTCGCGAACGAGGGGCCCGGGCGCACGCCGCCTGCCGATCCGATCCCGCTGCAGTTTTCAGAGGAGCAAGCCGCCGCATGACGAACACAGAGCCCGCACGGCCCGTCCCGTGCCCACACCCCGACCTGCCCCGCGCACGCATGGCCGCGCGCATCGTCGGCCTCATCATCCCCCTCGGCCTCGTCATCGTCGGCGTGATCGTCTCGCTCGTCTGGCTCCCGCGGCTGCCAAACCCGGTTGCGGTGCACTGGAACGGTGCCGGCGTTGCTGACGGGTTTGGCAGCCCAGTGCTCGGTCTGATCTTGTTTCCTGTCGCGGGGCTCACGATTGCCGCCCTCTACTTCCTGCAGCGGGCACCAAACTGGGTCACTGGGCAGCGGCCCGGCGGCGATATCTGGGGGCCGAGCAACCGTCTTCTGCCTGCGATCGTGCTCGGCGGCGCCACGGCGATCTTCTCGCTCAACATCATCACGACCGCGATTCAGCTCGACCTTGCCGACGCGAGGCAACTCGAGCCGAACCTCGCCGTTTCCTTCATGCCTGCGGTGATTGGAATCGCCGCTGCCGCGCTCGGCTACTTCGCGCAGCCGCGGCTGCGGATCTCGGCAACCGTCGAGGCCGAGTCGGGTGAAGCGCTCGACCTCGCCCCTGCTGAGCGCGTCGCGTGGGTCGGGTCGATTGGCGTCAGCCGGGCGTACCTCTGGATCATGGGGGCATCGCTGGTGGTGCTTGTCGCCTGTCTGATCCTCGTTGCAAGCATCAGACCGGCGGAGCCAGTAGGGATTGCGATCGTGAGTGTCTCGCTGCTGGCGGTGCTCGTGCCCGCGGGACAGGTCACCGACGTCACGGTAAGCGATATCAACCCATTCGGTGAGTTCGGGGGCTGGGGGTGGCGTATCTCGGTCGACGGCAAGGTCGGCATCGTCATGCGCACGGGCGAAGGGATCCGCGTCACCCGAAGCAAGGGTCGACCGCTCGTCGTGACGCTCGACGACGCCGAGTCCGCTGCGGCCGCGCTCGCGACCGCCGCCCGCCGTGCTCGCGGCGAAGACTCATCAGACAGCAGTGGAGGAAACGAATGACGAACACAGCTCAGCTTGACCGAGCGAAGCGCGCGGCCCGCCTCGTCGGTTTGATCGTGCCGGGCATCGTGCTCGTCGCCTCGGTCGCGGTGCAACTCATCTGGCTGCCGCGCATCCCCAACCCCGCGGCGACCCACTGGGGCCCATCGGGACTACCCGACGGCTTCGGCGCCCCGTGGACGAACCTGGTGCTGTTCGCGATACTCAGCCTGGTGACCCTGTTCCTCCCGCAGCTGCAACTGCTGCAGCAGCGGGGTATGGCCCCAGCGAACGCAACTGGCACGTGGGCTTCCGCGAACCGGTGGCTGCCAGCATTCGCGCTCGGCCTTGTGGTCTCGCTGCAAACCAACGCGCTCGGTGTGGCGCTGACACAGCTCGACGCGGCCGACGCGCGGGAGTCCGGCTCGACGCTTGGCTGGCTGATCGGGGGGTGGGTCGCCGGGGCCGCCGTGGGCGTCGTCGGCTACCTTCTCCAGCCGCGAGTGCGCATCGACCCCGAGACGGGCGAGCCGACCGCTCAGGCGCTTCCGCTCGGGGAATCCGAGCGCGCGGCATGGGTGGGCGAGATTCGCCCGTCGCGCGGGGTGGCTTGGGGTCTTGCGGCAGTGAACCTGCTGGTCGCGGCCATGACCGCCTGGATGTTCACCGTCGAGCCCCTTGCCGGCTGGATTAGCCTCGGAGTGTTCGCGCTCGTTGCCGTCTCGACCGGAATGTGCATGTGGTTCAGCGTGCGGATCAGCTCCACGGGTTTCGAGGCGCGCTCACGCTTCGGATGGCCGGTGTTTCGGGTTCAGGCGGACGACGTCGCCGATGTGGTGACCGCTCGGATCGAGCCGCTGGGCGAGTTCGGCGGCTGGGGCCTCCGCTTCGCGGGGGGCCGCACAGGGATCGTGCCGCGTGGTGGTGAGGGCATCGTCATCACCAAGCGGAGCGGGAAGGTGCTCGTCGCCACGCTCGATGGTGCGGAGGACGCTGCGGCGGTGCTCGCCGCGGCGGCGGCAAAAGCGGCGGAATCAGCAGCGGAGCAAGCAGCAGAACCAATCGAAGGAGATTCGCAATGACGCAGCAACCGATCGCGGGCGCACAGCCCGAACCGCTCACTCGTGTGCCGTGGGGCGCCGTCGCGCTCTTCGTGGCGGTCGCCTACGGGCTTGCGTGGCTCGTGATGCTGCCGATGTGGCAGCTCGACCCGGCGACGGCGGCGAGCATGCCGCTCGGCACGCAGATGTTGATGCAACTGCTGCCGTCGGTCATGATGTTCACGCCGGCGGTCGCCATGCTCGTCGCCGTGTTCGTAATGAAGACGCCTAAGCGCGGGCGAGCCCGGTTCCTCGGCCTGTGGCCGCTGCGGCCCGCGAGGCGCGTCGTCTGGTTTATCGTGCTTGGTAACTTCGCACCGATCGTGATTGTCGCGCTCGCGCTCGGCGTCGCGACGCTCTTCGGCTGGTACACCCCCGACTTCGCCGAACTGTCGGGGTTCGCGGCGACGCTCGCGGTGGCAGGAACACCGCCCGAGCTTGCACACACCGTCATGCTCACGCAGCTTGCGATGGTGCCGTTTGCGAGCCTCATCAACCTACTGCCGGCGTTTGGCGAGGAGATCGGTTGGCGCGGCTGGCTGCTGCCGGCACTTCGCCCACTGGGAACCTGGCCAGCACTGCTCGTGAGCGGCGCGATTTGGGGCGTCTGGCACGCGCCGGTCACGCTGCTCGGCCACAACTTTGGGCTGCTTGATTGGCGCGGGGTCGCCCTGATGACCGTGGGTAGCGTGCTCTGGGGGATCCTGTTCGGCTGGCTGCGCCTGCGCAGCGCGTCCGTGTGGCCCGCCGTCATCGCGCACGGTGCGCTGAACGGGGCAGCGGCCCTCTTCATGGTGTTTACGACAGCCGGGGCGCCGCTGCCCTTGCCGCTCGTGAACCCGCTTGGCGTTTCCGGGTGGATCGTCGCCGCGATCTTGATCGCAGCGCTCGCCGCGACGGGCCAGTTCGGCAAGCAGCCAAGCCTGGCACCGCCGCGGCAGTAGCGGCGGTAGCGGCAGTAACGCCGGTAGCGCCGCTAGTTCGCAGCTGCCTCCGCCTGGAACCAGGCGGGGAGCAGCAGCGGCAGGTTCTCGAAGAAGCGCTCGCGCGACATGTCGCCCTCAAGGATCCAAACGCGGATCGCGCCCGTGGCGCCGTTCGCAAGGAACGCTGCCGCGACGTCGAGGTCGACGTCGGGAACCGCGGGCTTCCGCTTGCGGCGCTTCGTGAGGTAGGTCTCAGCGACGTCGGTGAGGAAGCGGGAGAGCATGATCGGGATCGTGCCGTCGACCTGGTCGCTGAATGCGATCGTGTAGAGCTCGCGTCGCTCCTCGAGGTGGTCGAGCGCGGTGTAGATGCAGTGCGTGAACGCATCGATCTCGGGCGCGGGGGCAGCTGCGGCAACGATCTCCTTGAGCTCGGTGTGCAGCGCGTCCGCGAGCGCCTCAGCGGGCGTCGTGTAGTGCTTGTAGAAGGTCACACGGTTGATGCCGGCGCTCTCCGCGAGCTCCGAGACCGTAATCTCGCCAACAGGCTTCTGGGTGGCGAGCTCAGTGATCGCCTTGTGGAGTGCGGCCCGAGTCCGCAGGATGCGCGCGTCAGTCATGGCATCAGCCTAGCGCTGTTTGATGGAGGAAAGGCAGCATAGGAAACTGTTTCTGTTGTCGGTTCTGTAGAGAAGGTACCAACCAGACGGGCCACGACTGTCGACATCTCACGTTTCCAGTGTTGTGGCGCTGATTTCGGGGGCGCGAGTACCCCATTACAACACTTCAGCGTGTCGAAAGCCCCCGTTCACCTTCAAAGCGTACCTTGACGAGTACCGGGCACCGTGCCCGGTTGAGGAGGCCGCAGCCACCCTCGAAAGCTACGGCCGACTCGTTTCGCCGGGGCCGCCCCGGCAGAACGAAGGAGCCGCCGTGGCAACAATCCGAGAAACCATTCAGCAGCCGGCGATCGCCGAGGCCGAGCGCCTCGCGCAGGCGGAGCGAACCTACGTGCTCGACACGTCGGTCTTGCTCAGCGATCCAGCGGCAATTTTCCGGTTCGCTGAACACAGCATCGTTTTGCCCGTCGTCGTCGTGACCGAGCTTGAGAAGAAGCGGCACGACCCCGAGCTCGGGTACTTCGCGCGGCGCGCGCTCCGGTTGCTCGACGGGCTGCGCGAACGGCACGAGCGGCTCGACTTTCCGGTACCCGTTGGCGAAGACGGCGGCACGCTGCGCGTCGAGCTCAACCACTCGAGTGCCGAAGTTCTGCCCAGCGGGATGCGCCTCGGAGACAACGACACCCGCATCCTCGCCGTCGCGCAGAGCCTCGCGACAGAGGGGCTCGACGTGACCGTTATCTCGAAGGACCTCCCGATGCGCGTGAAGGCCGCCGCGCTCGGCCTCGGCGCTGAGGAATACCGCAACGATCAGACGGGCGACGACAGCTACCTCGGCACGACCTCGATCGAGCTCACCGATGCCGACGTCGACACGCTGTGGGAGGAGGAGCGGCTCGACGGGGTTGAGGCCGCCCGCGGCCTCGTCACGGGCACCGGCCTCATCATTAGCTCGCCGACGGGGTCTGCGCTCGCGCGGGTCGACGGCGACGCCTCGCTGCGTCTGGTGCGCGGCGACCGCGAGGTATTCGGTGTGCACGGCAGGAGCGCAGAGCAGCGCCTCGCGATCGACCTGCTGCTCGACCCCGAGGTCGGGATCGTGTCGCTCGGCGGCAAGGCCGGCACCGGTAAGTCGGCGCTCGCGCTCGCCGCGGGGCTCGAAGCGGTGCTCGAGCGGCAGCAGCACCGCAAGGTCATGGTGTTCCGGCCCATGTACGCGGTGGGCGGGCAGGAACTCGGGTACCTCCCGGGCGACCAGCAAGACAAGATGAACCCGTGGGGTCAGGCGGTCTTCGACACGCTCGGCTCGATTGTCTCGCAGAACGTGCTCGACGAGGTGATTGCCCGAGACCTCGTCGAGGTGCTCCCGCTCACCCACATTCGTGGCCGCTCGCTGCACGACGCGTTCGTGATCGTTGACGAGGCGCAATCGCTTGAGCGCAACGTGCTGCTCACGATGCTCAGCCGCATCGGTCAGCGCTCACGGGTCGTGCTCACCCACGACGTCGGGCAGCGCGACAACCTGCGCGTCGGCCGGCACGACGGGATCGCGGCGGTCATTGAGAAGCTCAAGGGGCACTCGCTGTTCGGCCACGTGACGCTCACGCGCAGCGAGCGCAGCGACATCGCCGCGCTCGTGACGGAGCTACTCGACTCGTAACGGGTCAGGATCGGGGCGGGTCGGCGTTAGCGTGAGGCTGCGCCGGCCCGCTCTGCTTCGTCCCACCGCTCCGTCGCGGCGAGATTCGCCGAGGCGCTTGCGCCGGCAGCCTCGGCGTCGCGGCGCCTGATCGCGTCGAGCACCTCCTCGTGGCCCCGCGGGTCCTCGCGGCTGAAACCGTCGCGCGCGATCGCCTGCTCGACGGAGTCGCGCAGCCGGGGGAGCAGGGCCGCGTAGATCTCGAAGAGGATCGGGTTGTGTGCGGCGCGCGCGACCTCCTCGTGGAACGCCGAGTCCGCGCGCGCCCAGGCCTCCGCGTTCTCGCGGGTCACTGGTTCGCCCGACACAAACGCGCGATGTTCGAGGGCTTCCGCGATCCGCTCGATGTCGTCGTCGTCGGCGCGCTCGGCGGCGAGTCTCGCGAGCTGGGGTTCGATCGCCGCGCGGGCCTCGAGCACGTCGCCGATGGTGCCGCCCGAGCGGGCGAGGGCGCCAGGGACCTCGCTGCGTGCGGTGACGAACGTCCCGTCGCCGCGCCGCACGTCGAGCATGCCGCTGTACTGGAGTGCGCGGATCGCCTCGCGGAGGGTGCCGCGTGCGACGCCGAGCTCGGTGATGAGCTCGGGCTCTGGCGGGATGCGCTCGCCGACGACCCAGCGGCCCTCGACGATTTCGTTGCGGAGGCGCTCGACGACCTGGTCGCTCAGCGAGGTCTGCCGTATCGGATCAAGGCTCATGTGTGCAATGATAGTACGTCTCAAAGGTATAACGTCTAATGTTTGGATGGCTATGGTTCACAATACCCCTCCCGTCGCGCGCCGGCGGCCCGCGCTCATGCTGCTCGCGCTCGTGCTCGTCGCGCTCAACCTGCGCCTCGCGATCACGAGCGCGGCGTCGCTCCTCACCATGCTCACCGACGCCGGCGCTTTGAACTCGGTGACCGTTGTGCTGATCCCCGCGATCCCGACGGCGGTGTTCGCGGTCGCGGGCGTGAGCACGGCGAAGGTCGCCGCACGGCTGGGCGTCGAGCGCACCGTCGCGATTGGGCTCGCGGTACTCGCGGCGGGCCTCCTCATCCGCGCGATCCCGCAGCCGTGGGTCGTCGTCGCGGGCACCGTCATCGCGACGGGCGGCCTCGCGGTCGTAAACATCCTGCTCCCCGCGGTTGTGCGCTCGCACTTCGGCAGGAGCATCGGCACCGTCACGACCGTGTACTCGACGGCGATGTCGCTCGGGGCGGCGACGGCAGCGGCGACCGCCGTTCCGGTCGCGATTGCCGTTGGCAGCCCGACGATCGGGCTCGCGGCGTGGGCGATCCCCGCGCTTCTTGCCCTCGTTGTCTGGGCGCTCGTGATGCCACTTGCCAGGCCGGCAATGATCGACGCGGCCCCTCGGGCGGAAAGCTCGGCGCGCGTAGGGGGCACGGACGCCGCGGGTCGGCGGGGCTACCCAACAGGAACCTGGCTTCTTGCGAGCTTCTTCGCGATTCAGTCGCTGCTCAGCTATGTCGTCATGGGGTGGCTGCCGACGATCGCGACCGACGCCGGGCTGTCACCCGAGCGCGCAGGGCTGCTGCTCGGCATCGCGATGGCGGTTGGCGTGCCTGCGACGGTGATCATCATGCCGCTCGCCCGCGGGGCGAAGCGGATGCGGCTCGGCTTCGTGATCGTCGGGTCGGCCACGACTGCTGGCGTGCTCGGGTTCGTGTTCGCGCCGCTCGCGCTTCCCGAACTGTGGGCGGGGCTGCTCGGGCTCGGCATGTGCGCGTTCCCGCTCGCGCTGGCGCTCATCGCAACGATCGGGCGCGACGCGGCCGAGGCAGCCCGTGTCTCGACCGCCGTGCAGTCGATCGGGTACACGGTCGCCACGCTCGGGCCGCTCGGCGCCGGGGCACTCCACCAGGCAGTCGGGTCATGGACACCCGTGCTTGCCCTGCTCATCGTCGGGGCGCTTGCGCAGATTACCGTGGGTGTCGTGCTGACGGGTGTCGTGTGGCGCGGGGTGGGCGCCTCTGGAAGATAGCGCCGCAGCAGGCGCCGCGGAAACACGAAAGTGGGGCGCCGGAAAACCGACACCCCACTTCACGCGGCAACGACGTTAGTCGATCATGTGTCCAGTCGGCGCAGTCTCAGTCACGGCCGCAGTCGCGCGGCGCCGCCACAGCAGCAGGCCACCGCCTACCGCGAGCAGTGCAAGCGCTGCAATGCCAAGCGGGGCAAACGAGTCGCCGCCGGTCGTTGCAATCGCCCCTGACCCCTTGCCGCCGGTCTGCCCGCCCGCGTCGGGCTTGTTCCCGCCGGGCGTGGTGCCGGTCTCGCCTGGGTTTTCTCCGCCGGGGTTCTCGCCGCCGGTTTCGGCGGCCGTGACGGTGAGCGCGGTCGACACTGTCTTGCCATTCGGCAGTACTGCGACGATCTCGTGCTCGGTGTCAGTCGGAGTGTTGGCCGGAATCGTGACCGCGGTCGAGAACGCGCGATCCTCACCGACCTCGACCGACGCGAGGGCGACCGGCTCCGAGTGCAGCTCGAGCGCGATCTTCGAACCGGGAGCGAAGCCCGACCCCGAAACCTGAAGCTTGCCGCCCTGTGCGACCGATGCCGCGCTGAGCTGCAGCGCCGGGCCTGCGGGGGTCTCGATGCCCGGCTCCGTCACCCACTTCTCGCCCGTGTCATACTTCGTGACCGTGAATTCGTCGAAGACTTCGCCGACGGCGGGGACCTCTGCTGCGGCATAGACCGGGCGCTCGGCGGCAGTATCGGTGAGCTTGAAGCTCTTCGACCCGTTCACTTTCTCGGCGACGTACGAGCGGTAGGTGAGCTGGTTCGCAGTGACGTCGATGACCTGGTAGGTGGTGACGCGCTCGCCGCGGATAACCTGGGTCGCGCCGTTGTTCGTCCAGACGTTCTTCTCTTCAGTCTCGAGGTCGTAGTGCTTCGCGCCCGAGTTCGAGACCGCGTACACCGGCCCGACGGTCATGCCGCGGGTATCGGTGGTGTCGTCATTCTTGTAGCCGCGGCCGTACGTGTGGTCGTGGCCCATGAGCACGAGATCGATGTTGTTCTCTTCGAACACGGGGACCCAGTACTCGCGCAGCACGGCCTCGTCGCGGCCCGAAGACGTCGAGTACACGGGCTGGTGGAAGGTGACGACGTTCCACTTCGATGGGCTCTCCTTGAGCACGAAGTCGAGCCATGCGGCCTGGTACTCGGTCCACAGGGCCTGCGCCTTCGTGCTCGGGCACTCTGCGCCCGTGCAGCCGGGAAGGTTTGCGGGCTTGAGGAACGTGGTGTCGCGTGTGGCGTTCAGCGTGATGAACCGGACGCCCTGGTAGTCGGTGTAGTACACGGTCTCGGCCGCGAAGTCTGCCCAGTGCTCGAAGTATGCGGCGTACTGGCGTGCAACGTCCGAGTCGCCCTGCGCGCGGCCGGCGAGCTCGCCGATCGTCTCGGTCGATGGCTGGTTGAGCGGGTACTCAAAGTGAGCCTTCCACGAGGCGAGCGTCTTATCACCCGAGTACTCGTGGTTGCCCGGCGCAGCCATGACGTTGGTGCTCGTCGCCGAGCGCTCCATCCCCTTGAACCAGTTCAGCCACTCAGTGTCATTGCTGCCGGTGTTGATGAGGTCGCCGGCGTGCACCGAACCGATCGAGCGCGGAGCCTTGGCCTCCGCCTGCTCCACGACGGCGGGCCAGGTGGTGTCGAGGCCGATCTGTGCGTCGCCGTAGTAGACGAACTGGAAGTCGGTCGCGCCCGGGGTCTCGGTGGTGAACGTGTACCACTCGCTCATGCTGCCCTCGGCCCCGACGCGGTAGCGGTACGCGGTTGCGGGGGCGAGCTCGGTGACGGTCGCCGAGAAGTGCTCTTTCGCGTTGCCGTTCACGGCGCCAACCGCGCGAGCATCGACGACGCGGGTGTCGCCGCCCGCGGCGAGCCCGATCTCGACCGTGCCTGTCTTGTGCGACTCATCGCCGGCAAGCCACGAGAACGACTGCGAGGTCGCCGGCGTCTCGGTCGGCGTGAGGATCACGCGCGTCGGAGGGGCGACCACCGGATCGGTGCCGCCACCCTCATCGGTCTTGGGTGAGAGCTGCAGCTTCGTCATGTCGAAGTAGGCGTCAGACGAGGTCTCGCGATCCTGGTAGACGGCCACCGCGATCGTGTTCGTGCCGTCCTGCAGCAGCGCGGGGTCGACCGTGAAATTGGACACGACCGGGTCGCCCTTGCTCTCGCCGGCGTACTGCAGGTTCGAGGGCGCCTCGTCATCGACTCGGGCATCGAGGAAGCCGGCGACCTTCTGGCCGTTGACGAACACTCGGGCCGCGTCATCGTGGATGATCGACGCGGAGACCGCGTCGACCTCGCTCGCGACGCCAGCGTCGAGCTCGATTGTTGTGCGGAAGAAGTAGGTCGGAACCGTGTTCTTCGAGTCGCCGTCGATGTAGTGGGCGAGCTTGGTCGCGGGCATGTACGGGCCGACCGCGGCGAGCTCGTTCTTTTTCACGCCGAAACCGCTGGCTGCCGTTGGCCAAGCAGAGTCATCGAACCCTGGGGCGGTCCAGGCGTTGCGGTCGGCGCTGCCCGCGACCGGGTCGACGTTGGTGTCGAGGTACTTCCATTCTGTGCCGGTGGAGACGAGGGAAGCGGCCGGCACGACCGGGACGGCGGCTGTCTCGGCGGCGGAGGTTGTCGCCGAGGCGGGGCTCGCGAGGGGGATAGCAAGGCCCGAGCCGACGAGCGCGGCGAGCGCGAACGCCGTTGCTCCTCGGCGTAGTCGGGGCGGGCGAGCGGGGTTCGTCATGTCGTTCCTTCAGACTCGATTGCGGCACGTGTATGGGCGCCCTCAGGGCGCCCTCCACTACACAACCGAACCCGAATGGCCCCGGGGTCGCCCGGCGGTAGCCGGATCGCTACGCCGAGGTGCACGGCAGATGAACGTGCGGAGTGGGGCGTTACGCCCGCCGCCCGCCGCGCGTCTCTCCGCCGCCGTCCTCGTCGTCGTCTTCGTCATCGGGCGTGAGATCGGGGAGTACGATGACACCCGTCTGCAGCGCCTCCTCGATGACGGCCTCGACCTGGCGCTGGCGGCGTAGCTGGATGCGGCTGAGTGCCCGCTGTTCGGGGAGGCTCCAGCCGAAGCGCACAGCGAGCAGCCGCAGCAGCGTCGTGACGATAACGCAGACGGTGCCTGCGATGAGCACTGGCGCGCCGAACTTCAGCATGACGATGAGCACGACGATGCCGCCCATTGAAGCGACCGCGTAGAACGAGCCGACGTGCATGAGTGCGATCGGGATATTGAGGATCACGTCGCGCAAGACGCCGCCGCCGACAGCCGAGATTGTGCCGATGAACAGCGCCGGGAGCACGGGGAGGCCGAGCGCGAGCGCCTTCGTCGCCCCGATTGCGCCGAACATGCCGATGCTCACCGCGTCGAGCAGCGTAATCACGGGGTCAACCCGGTGGAAAAGCCGCGGCACGAGCATGCCGACGAAGGCAGAGAGGATCGCGGTGAGCAGGTACCAGTTGATGGAGAGGGCCGCGGTCGGGGTGTTCAGCAGGATGTCGCGGAGGAAGCCGCCCCCGACGCCTGAGGCGATGCCGACGAGCGCGACGCCGAGAAGGTCTACCCGCTTGAATCCGGCCGCGAATAGGGCGCCCTGCAGGCTGCCGACGCCGACGGCCGTGAGTTCGGCCCAGAGGGGGAGCGTGAAGGTTTCGTCGAGCACGCGACTATTCTCTCGCATCTCCCTCACGGAGTTGCGCGGCGTAGCCGGTGAGTGACCGCTGGTACTTCGGTAGCGTGGGGATGAGCGTCTCGATGAGCAGCGCGACGGCCTCCGCTGAGCGCCCCGCCGAGTGCAGCGCGAGCGCAAGGAAGGCCTGCGGCGAAGCGCCGAGCGCCTCGTCGCCCGGGGAGTGCTCAAGCACCCGCACGGCCTCCGCCGTGCGCCCGAGATTGCGAAGCGTTGAGGCGTACTGCACGTCGAGTTCGGCGCGGGAGCGCCCGTCGAGGCCGAGCTCGATCGCCCGCTCGTACAGCTCAGCGGCGCGCTCCTCGAAGCCGGCGGAGTCGTGGGCGCCGCCGAGCTCGAACGGGCCGCGGGGGTCAGCGTCTGGAAGCTCGGCGACGAGCGCGGCGATGCGGTCGAGCACCTCGCGCTCGGAGGCGGTTTCGTCTGCCCAAACGGCGTCGACGCGTGCCTGCCAGCTTGCTGCGGAAGGTTGACTATCCATGCAGCGAGTCTAGGTCGCCCTGACCACGAGCGGCGCCTCGAGTACCTCGCTGAGGTGCTCGGAAGGGCGGTCAGGCGACAGCAAGAGCGTGCGCATCATCTCAGCCGCGTGGCGACCGAACTGAGCGGGATTCATGTCGACTGACGTGATGGGCGGGGTGTGGTATTCCATGATCGTGCTGTCGACGCCAGAGACGAGCTTCACGCTGTCGCCGATTGTGTGCCCGAGGCCCCGGAGTACCCCGGCGATCCGGGCGGCGACGCTGTCGCCGCAGATGAACAACCCGTCGCACGCGGGGCCCGAGGCATCGATGATGCCTGCCAGTTGCTCGCGGAGCGTGTCGTTTCCCTGGGTGAGGTCGACGTGCAGCACGAGGGGCGGGACGCCGTGCTCGGCGCACCACGAGTCGTAGCGCCCGAGCACCGACGCCGTCCACTGCGATTCGGTCTCGACGACGAGCACGCCCGGCCGCGAGCTGCCCCGCTGGCGCATGAGATCGAGCGATTGTGCCGTGCTTGATGCTGTGTCTGACTCGACGATCCCCCACGGCGTCGGCGTGTCGGGTGGGGGCGGGTCGATGCTCACGGTTGCCGCGTCGCTGCCGAGTATTGCGGCGACACCGAGATCGTCAGCGTGGGGCTCGACGAGGATGTAGCCGTCGACGGCCGGCAGCTCGCGGAGGTCACCGGTCTCACTGATCGAAGGCAGCATCACGGGCGAGTAGCCCGAGTCTGCGAGCCCGGCAACGACGCCGCGGGTGATCTCGCCGTAGTAGAGCGAGTAGTCGTGCAGGCTCGCCGGCGTATAGATGCCGATGGAGCCCGTGCGGGCGAGTCGCAGCGCTTTGCCGCTCGGGTTGGGGCGGTACCCGAGCCGGTCGGCGGCCTCGAGCACCGCCGACCGGGTGGTCTCTGAGACCCCCGGTTTGCCGTTGAGCGCCATCGACACCGCGGCGGCAGACAGCCCCGTCGCCTCGGCAATGTCGCGCAGTCGTACCGCCATGGTCCTCCGTCTCGATCGTCTGGTCGTCCCGAGTATAGCGATGCGGGTGGGCTCGGATGCCACCGTCGAGGTCGCTTCAGCGGCGCGAGCTTGACAAGCGGGCTCGGCGTCGTTTACTCTCGCAATCGTTCAACTTAAACGATTAAGTAATCGGTGTCCCAGGTGGCCTCCGGTGCGACAAAGGAGTCTGATGCAGAGCCAACCTCTCGATCTTGCCATTCTTGGTGGGGCCGTCTTCGATGGCGAGAAGTATATCCCGGCGCCGTGCCACGTGGGTATCCGGGGCGGAGTCATCGTTGAGCTCGGCGACGCGGTCTCCGCGGCGATCGGCCCAGGCACCGAGGTTGTGCAGGCAGAGGGGCGGCTCGTGCACCCCGGTATGAACGACTCGCACGTCCACCCGATCGAGGCCGGCATGGAGATGCTGGGCTGCAACCTCGCTGACGGCTGGAACCGCGATGACTACCTCGCGACCGTTCGCGAGTATGTCGCCTCGAACCCTGAGGTCGAGTGGATTGTCGGCGCCGGCTGGCAGCAGGCCGCGTTCCCCGGTGGCGCACCGCTCAAAACCGACCTCGACGCGATCTGCGACGATCGCCCGATCATCCTGTCGAACCGCGACCACCACAGTGCGTGGGTCAACAGCGAGGCGCTCCGCCGCTGCGGAATCGACGCGTCCACGCCGGATCCCGCCGACGGCCGCATCGAGCGCGACGACGCGGGCAACCCGACCGGCACGCTCCACGAGGGCGCGCGCATGCTGGCGCTCTCGCACGCCCCGCAGCCGACTGTCGACACGATGTACGAGGGCTTCCTTGTCGGCCAGCGCAAGCTCGTCGGATACGGCATCACCAGCTGGCAAGACGCGCTCATCGGGCAGTACGGCAACCACAGCCCCGAGTTCTATACCGTCTATCGGACCGCGGAAGACCGCGGGGAGCTGATCGGCCGGGTGAACGGCGCCCTCTGGTGGGAGCGCACCCAGGGTACCGAGCAGATCGCCGCGTTCGTCGAGCGCCGTGAGGCGGTCTCGGGCCGCCGGTTCCGTGCCGACACCGTGAAGATCATGCAAGACGGAGTGGCCGAGAACCAGACCGCAGCCATGCTCGAGCCCTACCTCGTGCCGGGCGGGTGCGCGCATCGCGTCTCCGATAACGCCGGCATCTCGTTCGTCGACCCCGACCGTCTCCGCGAGTACGTCGTCGAGCTCGACCGGCAGGGGTTCCAGGTGCACTTCCACGCGCTCGGCGACCGCGGGGTGCGCGAGTCGCTCGACGCGATCGAGGCGGCGCGCGCTGCGAACGGCGAGGCCTCGACGCAGATGCACACGATCGCGCACATCCAGATCATCTCGCCCGACGACGTGCCGCGCTTCGCGGCCCTGAACGCCGACGCGAACATGCAGCCGCTCTGGGCGAGCTACGACCCCCAGATGGTCGACCTCACCGTGCCCTTCCTCGGCGACGAGCGTGTCGGCCACCAGTACCCCTTCGGCTCGCTCTACCGCGCCGGGAGCCACCTCAGCGGCGGCTCCGACTGGCCCGTGACCTCTGCTGACCCGTGGCTCGGCATCCATGTCGCCGTCAACCGGCAGGTCCCCGCCGAGCACCCCGACTTCAACCCGCTCGTGTTCCTCGAGAGCGAGCGGCTGCCGCTCGACATCGCACTGCGCGCTTACACGCTCGGGGGCATCGAGACGAACGGCCGCGCCCACGAGGTCGGGCGCATCGCGCCCGGCATGGCCGCCGACCTGGTCGTCGCGAACCGCGACCCGTTCCAGGGCCCGGCGGCTGACATCCACGAGACCGCTGCGGCGCTCGTCTACGTTGACGGCGCGCTCGTCCACACCAGCGGGCAGTAGCCCCACCACGCTTCACCACACGCACACACACCCTTGGAAGGAACCGAAATGAAGAAACAGCTTGTCGGGATTGCGGCGGTCGCCGCGATCCTTCTCACCGCAGGCTGCTCAGCTCCCGGCGATGACGCCGGGAAGGGCGGCAACGAAGAGCCCACGAGCGCGAACACCGCGGTCGACCTGTCGAAGCTCGGCGTTGACGAGGCAGCGAAGGCACTCGTTCCCGAAGACATCGCCGAGCGCGGCACTGTTGTCGTCGGCGTCGACGCAACGTACCCGCCGAACGAGTTCAAGGACGAGGCCGGTAACGCGATCGGCTGGGAGGTCGACATGGTGTCGGCCGCGATCACGCGTCTCGGCCTTGAGCCCGAGCTGAAGATCGCGAAGTTCGAGAACATCGTGCCGAACATCGAACTCGGAAAGTTCGACCTCGGCATTGCCGGCTACTACGACACCCTCAAGCGTCAGCAAGACTTCGACGTCGTCGACTTCATCTGGGCGGGCAACCAGTTCGCGTCGCTCGAGAAGAACAAGATTGACGACGAGCTCGACATCTGCGGCGAGAAGATCGCGGTGCCGAACGGCGGCTCGGCGCCGCTCTACTACCTGCCCGAGGTGCAGAAGAAGTGCGACGCCGCCGGCAAGGGCACGATCGACACTCTCGGCTACGACACGACCGACGAGATGGTCGCCGCGGTCAGCCTTGGCCGCGCATTCGCGCTCGTCGCCGACTCACCCGTCGTGAGCTACGCGGTGAAGAACGCCGAGGGCAAGCTCGTCGGCTCACCTATCTACGAGAACATGCCGGCAGGCGCACCGTTCTCCAAGAAGACCGACGGCAAGCTCGCCGAGGCTTTTGCCGCCGCACTGCAGTCGATGCACGACGACGGCACCTACGACGAGATCCTGAACTTCTGGGGCGTCGAAGCGGGCCGCTACGACAAGATCACCATCAACGCTGGCGACAAGGATTAACACGTGACCCAGCCCATCACCCAGGTGGTGAACGTGGCACCGCCGAAGCCGATTCGCGCGGTGCCACTGCGCCACCCCTGGCGAAATTTCTTCGCCGTCGCGCTCATCATCATGATCGTCGCGTTCGTGCTCGACGCGGCGCAGCGTGAGGCCTACGACTGGCCCGCGTTCGGGAAGTACATCTTTGACCCCCGGGTCATGATGGGCGCGGCGAACACGCTCGCGCTCACCGTGCTCGCCATGGTTCTCGCGATTGTCGTCGGCATTGTCATCGCGATCATGCGCGAGACGACCAACCCAGTGCTCCGCGGCATCTCGTTCGGGTTCCTGTGGCTGTTCCGCGGCACCCCGGTGTACGTGCAACTGGTGTTCTGGGGTCTGTTCACGGCGATCTACCAGCAGGTCGACGTCGGTATCCCGTTCACCGAGCCCTGGTTCACGCTTGAGCTCGCCGACCTCATCCCGGTCTTCTGGATCGCGGTGATCGGCCTCGGCCTCAACGAAGCGGCGTACATGGCCGAGATCGTTCGCGCCGGCCTGCTGTCTGTCGATAAGGGCCAGAGCGAGGCCGCCGATGCACTCGGCATGGGCTGGTGGCTGCGCATGCGCAAGGTCATCATTCCGCAGGCCATGCGCGTGATCATCCCACCGACAGGCAACGAGCTCATCTCGATGCTGAAGACGACGTCGCTCGTGACCGCTGTGCCGTACAACTTCGACCTGTACACCCGCGCACGCGACATCTCGTCGGCGACGCTGAACCCGATCCCGCTGCTGCTCGTCGCTTCGGTCTGGTACCTCCTGTTCACCTCGATCATGATGTACGGGCAGAGCCGACTCGAGAAGCACTTCTCGAAGGGCCAGAACGCGCGCATCGCGCAGAAGCGAAAGAAGGCGAAGCGCTCGGCGGCAGCCGGTGCGACGCCCGGCGCAAATGAAGGAGCTCGCTCATGAGCGACGTAAAGATGATGGCGCTTGACGTGCACAAGTCGTTCGGCGAGAACCACGTGCTCAAGGGCATCGACATGACCGTGAAGCGCGGCGAGGTGAGCTGCCTGCTCGGCCCGTCGGGGTCGGGGAAGTCAACGTTCCTCCGGTGCATCAACCACCTTGAGACGATCGACTCGGGCCGCATCGAGGTCGATGGCGAGCTGATCGGCTACCGTGAGCAGGGCGACAAGCTCTACGAACTGCACCCGCGGGCCGCGGCGAAGCAGCGCGAGAACATCGGCATGGTGTTCCAGCGCTTCAACCTGTTCCCGCACATGACCTCGCTCGAGAACATTACGTGCTCGCCGATGTTCGTGAAGCGCGAAGGGAAGGCTGCCGCGAAGGCGACCGCGCTTGAGCTGCTCGAGCGCGTGGGCCTCGGCGACAAGGCGGGAGCCTACCCGGCGGAGCTGTCGGGCGGGCAGCAGCAGCGCATCGCGATCGCGCGTGCGCTCGCGATGAAGCCCGACCTCATGCTGTTCGACGAGCCGACGAGCGCGCTCGACCCCGAGCTTGTCGGCGAGGTGCTCGAGGTGATGCAGTCGCTCGCCGAGTCGGGCATGACCATGATCGTGGTGACCCACGAGATGGGCTTCGCCCGTGAGGTTGCCGACACCGTGACCTTCATGGACGGCGGTGTCGTTGTCGAACAGGGGAGCCCCGACGAGGTGCTCGGTAACCCGCAGCACGGCCGCACGAAGGCGTTCCTGTCGAAGGTGCTGTAGCGCCGGGCAGCGAGGGTACACGAAAGCGGCTCGGGATCCGAAGGGGATCCCGAGCCGCTTTCCCCAGCGCTGTGCGAACTACTTCGCGACGCCCGGGTGGGTCATCGAGAGCAGGTCGAGTGCCTTGTCGAGGTCGGCCTCGGTGACCTCGCCGCGCTCGACGTAGCCGAGGTCGATGACGGCCTCGCGCACGGTGATGCCGGCGGCGACCGAGTGCTTCGCGATCTTCGCGGCAGCCTCGTAGCCGATGAGGCGGTTGAGCGGGGTGACGGTCGAGGGGCTCATGCCCGCGAGGGTCTCCATGCGCTCGATGTTCGCCTCGAGGCCCGCGACGGTCTTGTCAGCGAAGACGCGCGAGACGTTGGCGAGCAGGCGGATCGACTCGAGCAGCGCGGTGCCCATGACGGGGATCATCACGTTGAGCTCGAAGTTGCCGCGAGCGCCGCCCCAGGCGATCGTCGCGTCGTTGCCGATCACGCGAGCGCAGACCATGAGGGTTGCCTCGGGGATGACCGGGTTGACCTTGCCAGGCATGATCGACGAGCCGGGCTGCAGATCGGGGATGTGCAGCTCACCGAAGCCGGTGTTCGGGCCTGAACCCATCCAGCGCACGTCTTCCGCGATCTTCGTCAGCGAGACGGCGATCGTGCGGAGCGCGCCCGATGCCTCGACGAGACCGTCGCGGTTCGCCTGTGCCTCGAAGTGGTTGCGCGCCTCGGTGATCGGCAGGCCGCTCGACGCGGCGATCTCGGCGATGACCTTCTCGGGGAAGCCGAGCGGGGTGTTGATGCCGGTGCCGACAGCGGTGCCGCCCTGCGGGACCTCAGCGACGCGGGGGAGAGCAGCGTCGATGCGCTCGATGCCGTAGCGGATCTGCGCGGCGTAGCCGCCGAACTCCTGGCCGAGGGTGACGGGGGTCGCGTCCATGAGGTGGGTGCGGCCCGGCTTCACAGCCGACTTCCACAGCTCAGCCTTCTCCTCGAGCGCCTCAGCGAGGTGCGCGAGCGACGGCTTGAGCTGCTCGATGAGCGCGCCGGTGACCGCAACGTGCACCGAGGTCGGGAAGACGTCGTTCGACGACTGCGACGCGTTCACGTGATCGTTCGGGTGAACGGGAGCGCCGAGGTGCTTGGTCGCGAGGCTCGCGAGCACCTCGTTCATGTTCATGTTCGACGAGGTGCCAGAGCCGGTCTGGTAGGTGTCGACGGGGAACTGGTCGTGGTGCGCGCCGCCGATGACCTCGTCTGCCGCAGCGACGATCGCCTTCGCAATGTCTGCGTCGAGGATGCCGAGGTCGGCGTTCGCCATAGCCGCCGCGCGCTTGATGCGTGCGAGCGCGACGATCTGAGCGGGCTCCAGGCCCTTGCCCGAGATCGGGAAGTTCTCGACAGCGCGCTGCGTCTGCGCTGCGTAGATCGCGGACTTCGGTACTCGTACCTCGCCCATGGTGTCGTGCTCGATGCGGTACTCGATCTCTTCAGTCACAGTTGTCCTTTGCTTGGGTGTTGGTGAGAAGGAATTAGTTCAGTGGTGCGAGCTCAAGCTCGACGGGGCCGACGACCGTGTAGGGCACGGCGCGGCCCTCAGTGAGCCGGTACTGCAGCCCGACGATCGCGAGGGTGCCCGCGTCGACGGCGTCGCTAATCGCCCGCGAGGTGCGCAGCAGTTCGTGGACTGTCGCGCCGAGGTGCAGTCGGCCCACGGCGTTCGCGTCGATCTCGGCGGCGTTCACATAGGGGGTTTCGGTGTGACCCTGCAGCCACAGCTGCTGCACCGAAGGCTGAATCGGCGCGAGCGTGTGCTTCACCGAACGGGTCGTCTCCGACGGCTCGCGCCCGGTCTGGTCGATCGCGGCCGCAACCGCACCACACGAGTCGTGCGCGAGCACGACGATGAGCGAAGCCCCGAGCTCGGTGACCGCGTACTCCATCGAGGCCGTGATCGACTCGGCGACGACGTGCCCCATGTTGCGGGCGATGAACAGGTCACCGAGACCGCAGTCGAAGATGATCTCGGCGGCGAGGCGCGAGTCTGAGCAGCCGAAGAGCGCGACGTCGGGCGTCTGCGAGTTGACGAGTTCGCTGCGCCGCTCAACGTTCTGGTTCGGGTGCGCCGATTCGCCCGACACAAACCGCTCGTTGCCGGCGATCAGTGCGTCCCAGGCCTCCTGGGGGCTCACTCGTGTGGTCGTGCTCATTCGGTCACCTCTTTCGTTGCGGTTGCTGAGTTCTCGAGGCCGGCGAGCGAATCGCTGACCTGGGTTGCGAGTACACGAAGCGTTGCCTCATCGTCGGTTCCGAAGACGAGTACCGTGTTTGTGCCGATGGCGCCCTCGAGGCCGAAGCGCATGTTGACCTCGTCTGCCTTGCGATCCTGATGGTCATAGACCTGCCAGTCGACCCCGCCGAGCTGCTCGCGGCCCGTCGGATCCTGCTCCTCAAGCTTCTTCGCGATCCAGGTCGCCGGCACCGGTGAGCCGTCGGCGGTGTACGCCTGCACCACGGTCGCGTACGCCTCGTTCTCGGTCGTGTAGTGCACCTGCCAGACGGTGACGTCGCCGTCGATCGTGAGCGCGGCGCGCTTGGCCTTCCACGACTCGGGCACCGCGGGAACGGCGAGCTCGTAGCTTGCCCCCGACGTCGCGGCCGCGGCGGCGACGTCAACGGAACGGTCGGGGAAGTCGCCGGGCTCGCGCGGCACCATGAGGTAGATGATGAAGACCACACCGACGGTCACGAGCAGCGAGAAGACAAGGTTGTTCACCGTCTTCCGCTGCTTGTAAAGGCGGCTTCCCTCTGCCTTGCGAGCGGCGGTCTCGGCGGCGGTTTCCGGCCGACCGAGCTCTGCAACAATGTTCGGGCGCTTGTTTTTCGCCATCGTTAGAATTCTTCGCCGTTCCCGGGCTGAGTCTCGGCGCTCGCAGCGCCGGAGGGAGCGCCGCCCTGGCGCGCATCCTCGAGTCGTTTGCGAGCCCCGATGAGCCACTCCTCGCAGCGGGTGGCGAGGGCCTCGCCACGTTCCCACAGCTGAATGGACTCTTCGAGCGTGGCGCCGCCCTGCTCGAGGCGACTCACCACCTGAATGAGCTCGTCGCGCGCCGCTTCATAGCTCAGCGCAGCGACGTCTGCTTCGATCGGGGCAGTCATAGCTTTCAGTCTAGCCGCTATGCCCTGGGCACTCACGATACGTCGATTGCGGGCGAACTCGTGGTCGAAGCGTTAGGCTTTTTTGGTGCTTCGCTTCGTCTTCTTCATCGGTGTCGGCATTCTCACGGGTGGCGTCATCGCCACCATCGTTGGGCCGCCCGGGGCCGCCGCCTGGGCGTTCCCCGTTGGCCTGGTCGCGGCAGTGCTTTCGGGCGTCCTCGTGCTCGTGGGGCGGTCGCTGCGCGGCCTCGCGATGCCGTCGAACGAACAGGTGCAGGCCGCGCTCTCGGCGGGGAGGGTCGGGCTTGCCCGCGTGGATGAGCTCACGCAGACCGGCACCCAGATCAATGAGCAGCCGGTGTGCGACATCGACCTGACGGTGCGCCCTGTGCGGGGCGGCGTGTACCGCACGCGGGTGCGGCGCATCGTGCAGCTCACGCAGATTCCCCGATTCCAGCCCGGGACGAGGCACGTCGTCGCGATCCTCGCCGAGGGGGAGCCTGACGTCGTGCTGACCGATGAAGACGCGACGGCTGAGATCTGGGCCGACACCGAGTTTCCGCCCGCCGCCGTCGCGGGGGAGATGCGCCTGGGGTCAGCGGGCACGGGCGGCCTTCCCGGCGCGCGCAGGCCGCTCATCGGTAGGGGAAAGAAGTGGCGGCCGATCCGGATCACGGTGTTTGTTCTTGCCGCGTTGCTCGCGGGTGCCGCCGTCGTGTTCCCGTACCGCGCGGGCCTCGCGGAGACGGTCGCCGCGATCCCTGAGGGGCGGCTGCACGCCGATCTCCGTGAGGCAGCGGCGCTTGATCGGGCCTTTACGGCGCTCGCCGCCGAGATCGGGCACGATCGCGTGGTGAGCGTGACGGTCTCGGAAGACCTCGTCACTGTGAACGCACCGCTCACCCCGGAGAGCCTTAACGTCGACCGGTGGACCTACCGAAAGGGCTCGGTCGCGCACGGCGGCCCGGGTGCCCCGCAGCCGGACACGCTCAGCGAGCAGTTCGCGCTCACGGAGATCGACGCCGGCGCGATCCTCCGCGAGATTGAACGCGCGGCCGGGGAGGTCGGGGTGAAGAACCTCGACGGTGTGATGTACAACGCAGACAGGGCGCTGGCGCAGACCGAGGAGGATCCTTGGAACACTGAACGCTCAGGCCCCGTCAGCGTCTCGTTCGTGATCAACGACGGTTACCACAGCGCATCGTTCCGGGTTGCGGCCGACGGCAGCGGCCTTGAACGCACGGACTAGCGCGGGGTTCTAGGCCTCCGGGCCCGTGGACGTGGCGCCGAGCTTGCCGCCGACGACGCTCACGCGGAGCGCAGTGCCGTCTGGAGCGTCGGCGGGGTCGCGCAGCACGTCGCCCGTGGGTAGCTGCACGATCGCGTAACCGCGCTCAAGCGTCGCCTGCGGTGACAGCGCGGTGAGCCGGGCGCGAGTCTCGGCGAGCGCGCTCGAGCGGTCGACGATCGCGCGATCGGCGAGTTCCGAGCCGCGCGCCACCCAGCGCACGAGCTCCTCGGCGCGGTCGTCGACGATCCTGTCGGGGCTGGCGAGCACCGGCCGCTGCCGAAGCTGCGCGATCCTGTCCGTCTCGTGAGCGAACAGCTGGCTGAGCCTGCCCGACATGCGGCTGCGCGCCTGGTCGATGCCGGCGAGCTCTTCACCGACATCGGGAACGACGCGCTTGGCCGCGTCGGTAGGTGTCGACGCGCGCAGGTCGGCGACCTCGTCGAGCAGCGGGCGGTCAGCCTCGTGCCCGATGGCGCTGACGATCGGGGTGCTGGCCTCGGCGGCCGCGCGCACGACGGCCTCGTCCGAGAACGGGAGCAGGTTTTGGAAGTCGCCGCCGCCGCGCGCGACGATGATGACGTCGACCTCCGTGTCGGCGTCGAGCGCGCGGATGCCCGCGGTCACCTCGGCGGCGGCCCGGTCACCCTGCACCGCTGCGTAGTGGATCTTGAACTGCACGCCCGGCCACCGAAGCGTCGCGTTGCGCACGACATCCTTCTCCGCGTCGGAGTCGCGGCCCGTCACGAGCCCGATCTTGCCGGGTAGGAACGGCAGACGCTGCTTGCGGCCCTCGTCGAAGAGCCCTTCAGACTGCAGCTGCCTGCGCAGCCGTTCGAGCCGCTCGAGTAGCTCGCCGAGACCGACGTGTGACAGGTCGAACACCTGCATGGTGAGCGAGCCGCCCTTGACCCAGAAGTTCGGCTTCACGAGCGCGATTACTCGGTCGCCCTGCTTGAACTCGGCGGTGAGCCGCTGCGCAACCGAGCGCCAGACGGTGAAGCTCACCGTCGCATCCTGTGTGAGGTCTCGGAGCTTGCCGTAGACGTGCCCGCCGCGCACCTGCCACTGCGTGACCTCGCCCTCGACCCAGACCTGGCCGAGCCTGTCGATCCAACCGGCGACCTTCTCACTCATGAGGGCGACGGGCCACGGGGCCTCGCGGGTTGCGGGTGCGTCTGCTGCCATGACGTCGAGCCTACTCGGCGGCCAGCGTCCAGATCATGTGCTCAGCGTTCCAGCGTAGACTTGTGCGCATGACAGAGCAGGGTTCGGTTGTTGATCAGCGCACGGTTGGTGCACCGGTTGTGAGCCTGGCGATGCCGCGCATGCGTCGTCTCGGCGGCCGACTGAAAAACGAGCCGGTGGACGGCGACAAACGCGTGCTGCTCGCCGCCCCTCGCGGGTACTGCGCCGGCGTCGACCGCGCCGTCGTTGCCGTCGAGAAGGCGCTCGACCGCTACGGCGCGCCCGTCTACGTTCGCAAGCAGATCGTGCACAACGTGCACGTCGTGCAGACACTCGAGAAGATGGGTGCCATCTTCGTCGAGGAGGTCGAGGAGGTGCCCGAGGGCGCGAACGTCGTGTTCTCGGCTCACGGCGTATCTCCCGCGGTCGTACAGGCGGCTGAAGACAGGCACCTGCACGCGATCGACGCGACCTGCCCGCTCGTGACGAAGGTGCACCGCGAGGCGGTGCGCTTCGCGAAGCAAGACATGGAGATCTTGCTCATCGGCCACACCGGCCATGAAGAGGTCGAGGGCACCGCGGGCGAGGCTCCTGAGCACATCACGATCGTGAACTCGCCTGACGACGTCGATGACCTTGTGGTGCGTGACCCTGATCGCCTCGTCTGGCTGTCGCAGACGACGCTCTCGGTCGACGAGACGATGGAGACCGTGCGGAGGCTGCGCGAGCGGTTCCCGAACCTGCAAGACCCGCCGTCAGACGACATTTGCTACGCGACGCAGAACCGCCAGGTCGCGATCAAGAAGATCGCGCCCGAGGCAGACCTTGTGCTCGTCGTCGGGTCGACGAACTCGTCGAACTCCGTGCGCCTCGTTGAGGTCGCGCTTGAGTACGGCGCGAAGGCCGCGTACCTCGTCGACTTTGCCGAAGAGGTCAAACAGGAGTGGCTCGAAGGCGTGAAGACGATCGGCATTTCGAGCGGCGCCTCGGTGCCCGAGGTGCTCGTGCAGGAGCTGCTCGATGACCTCGGCGAGGCCGGCTACTCAGACGTGAGCGCGGTCGTGACCGCCGAGGAGGATCTCGTGTTCTCGCTGCCGAAGGAGCTCCGCCAGGACGCCTCGGGTAAGCGCGACGCTCGCGCCCTCGGCGGGCGGGTTCGGTAGCGGCTGCCCGGGGCGTGTCGCCCGGGGCTCACGGGCGGTTGCGGTTCCGCATGTCCGGCCGCGGTCCCGCCTACGAGCCCGACGGCCACCAGTGATGATGCTTCGATTGGCTGGGGCGTATCTCCTAGCTGGCGGCTTTTCCTGCCTCAGGTTTAGGGAGGGGAACGCCATGCTCGTCTCGTCCCAACCAACCGACCAACGTGACTCCTGGGACAGACATCACCCACGGGTCGATGTCAGTTTCTGCGTGCACGATCAGGTTGATGCCCCCGGTTAGGTGAAAAGTGGGGTTGATCATGTCTTCGGTTGCGGTGATTCCGATGATCTCGTGTCCAAGGAGAAACTGGACATCTTGACTGGTAAGGATTTCGTTTTCTGGAGTTACGACGTCGTTCTCGTTGTAACGATCAAGGTAAGTATCTGGTCCGTCTAGCAGCCAGTCGCAAAGGAAGCTTGCACTCCAGTCATCTCCAGCAATTACCAAATTTGGGTCAACATCAATGCTTGCAAAAGTGATGGGCAGCGGAAGCTTTGACAGAGCAATTTCGAGCATCGTTTGATCTTCAAATTGGGTCATGGTCTTAAGGTCCTAAATCTAGATGAGCACGGTCTCGGACGTATGCTTTCCGGGCGGATGGAGATAGGTCTCTTGGGGCTTGAGGAGGCTTTCCCGTAAACGCGTCTATGTATCCGTCGTTTGCGTTGGTGAATGATGCGCGGACGGGGGCTGGACCGGAAGCATCCATGACTCTCACTTTAGAACCATCAGGTAATGTGTATTGAGTTCCAGGGGACCTTGTGGCCTCGGCTGGGAATCCAGCGTCTGCGAACCCACTTTCCAAGCGCGACCTGCTTGTGGGAATCGCGACTCCGTTCGAACCAACTACAAAGTCAGGTCGCCCAGTTGGGCTGGGCACAGCTGACAGGTCTCCGAGCTTCGGTGTCGGTGTGGGGAGCTTGCTGAGCATTCCCCCGGTCACTGTTGAGAGCGCGCCTCCCGCGACAGTGGTCTTGATGAACCCGCCTGGTGTCAACGGTTGCCCGCTGACCGCATAGCTCACAGCACTTTCGACGGCGCCCTCGACTGCGTTTCCGACTGCGTGTCGGCCAACCGCCGCAACCAGCCCGCCCCCGAGAGCTCCAAACGCCCCACTCACGGCGACCTGCCCCCAGTTCACCGTTCCGGTTGTGGCCTTCTGGATGATCGTGTCGGCCCCGGCAGCGAGAAGCATGAGCCCTGCCGGGCCGCCGACACCAGTGATCATGAGCGCGCCACCCGCGATGACCATCGCGCCGCCAGCCACGTACTCCCAGTTCTCCTTGAACCAGTGCCCGACCGCGCCCGCGGCCCGTGCAAGAGGGCCCTGCTGGCTGTCAGCGTAGGCCTTGAGCTCTGCGTCACTGATGGGGGAGAGCCCGAGCGGGTCCACAGCGTGGAGCGGGTCGTTGCCCGCGTACGAGTACGGGTTGCCTGCCCAACCGACACCCGCCGGCGCCTCAAGCGGGTCGACCGAGAGGAAGCCGCGTGCCGCGGGGTCGTAAGCTCGCGCACCCAACCACTCGAGGCCGGCAACCTGAAGGGCGCCGCCCGCGGTGAGGGAGAGGCCAGCCGGGAGCGTGCCAGCGTTGAAACCCGCAAGCGTCGCCCACGGATCGTCTGCTGTAGCCCTCGCGGTACGCCACCCTGCGGCGGCCCACGAACCGCCGGCACCAGGTCCAGCGTCAACGCCGGTGGCAGCCGCGGTGAACCCGCCGGGCCCGGCGAAAACATCGTGGCCGCCGATGCTGATCGGTGCCGGGGCATAGCTCGCCGTATCCCAGTGGATCCGGGTCTCATCAACGTCTGCGAGTTCACCGAGCGCGTCAACCCAGAGCTCGGTGTTGCGCAGAATCGCGCCGTCGCGCTCGGAGACCCCTGTGAGCCAGCCCCGCGCATCCCACGCGTACGAGGTGGCGCCCTTGGGGGAGCGCTCGGTGACGCGCCTGCCAAGACTGTCGTACTCGTACTCGGTGAATGCCCCGTCTGAGCCCTCGAGCGAGAGGAGCTGCCCGGCAGCGTCGTAGGAGTACCGCAGCGACCGGTCGCCGCGGGCCTCTGCGACGAGCCGTCCGGCCGGGTCGTACTCCCAGGAGGCTGCCGCAGCGCCGTCGATGCGCAGCGCAGTGATCTGGCTGGCGTCGTCGGCGGCGTACTCCGCGACCGAGTCGGGGCCATCGATACGGGTGATCCGGCCGATCTCGTCTCGGTCGATGCGGGTGACGGCGACGGCGCCATCGGCGTCTACGCGCGTGTGCGCTGCGGGGAACCCGTTTGCGTACTCCCACCGCTGAATCTACCCAACCCCAGGCCCGACCCCAAGCCCACCCGCGGGCCCAGCCGAATGCCCACCAGCAGGGTCGACTCCCGCGAACGTGCGGGCTTCGAGGAGCCTGCCGTCGGCGTCTCGGGTGAGCGAGATCTCGCCGAATGCGGAGTGCACGACGCGCGAAACTCGGCCCGCGTAGTCTCGGGTGTACTCGACCGTCGCCCCGTCGGGCGAGACGAGCGCCACTCGGGCCCCGTCGGCGTCATACTCCCACCGGGTGACGGTAGGCAGAGCGGCGGGCTCGGACCCCGCGCCAACGGTGACCCGCTCGGCCAGCTGCCCATTCCTCGTGAAGCGCAGGGTGTGCGTGGTCGGCGCGCCCGGCCGAGTGTCGTCGGTGATCGTGACCGTGCGCGAGCGCGCGTCGCGGCTGGCGTGCGACAAGCGGCGCCCGTCTGCGCGCACCTCGGTCTCAAGCCCGGCATCGTCGAACACCCACTCGAGCGTTGTGCCGTCGGGGGCGGTCTGCGAGAGCTGCCTGCCAGCGCCGTCGTAGGTCGCGGTGGTGGTGCGCCCCAGCGGGTCCGTCGACGACGCGACCCGGTCGAGCTCGGTGTAGCTGCGGGCGGTGACCCCGCCCTCGGGGTCGATGATCCTGGTTACCCGCCCGCGCAGGTCGTACTCGTAGCGGGTGACGCCGCCGGCCCCGTTGGTAGCGGTGGTGAGCTGCCCGGCAGCGTCGTATCCAAAGCGCCGGATCCCGGTACGCCAGTCGTGCGAGAACACGAGGCGGCCGGCGGCGTCGTACCGGTACCTGCCGACGCCGATGCCGGGTACGGCCTCGCGCACGATCCTGCCCATCGCGTCGTACTCGATCTCGGTGACGTCGCCAGAGGGTGAGGTGCGCGTGACGACGCGAGAATCGGCATCGTACGTGAGCGAGGTGCGCCCGCCCGCGGGGTCGATCGAGAGCAACGGCCGGCCGCACGCGTCGTATTCGTAGCTGGTCACCCGCCCCGCGGGGGTTGTGACCTGCGTGACCCGGCCGGCACGGTCGCGCTCGATGCGCGTGAGGCCGCCGTCAGCGTCGAGTAGCTCGACGGGGTTTCCTGCCGGGTCGTACGTCACCAGCTCGGCAGATCCATCTTCACGCTCAACCCTGACGGGCCTGCCGAACTCGTCCCGCTGTACAGCCTCCTGTGCGAACGCGTTCTGCACCCGGCTCATGCCTGACCCGCGGGCATGCGTGAACGCGACGTGCACCCCGGTCGGGTCGGTCGTGCCGGTGAGCTCGCCGTTCGGCGCGTAGCTCCGCGACCAGGTGCCGCCAGCGGGGTCGGTGATCTCCCGAAGCCGTGCGAGGGCGTCGTGGGCAAACACCCACTCCGCCCCGTCGGCGAGCGTGACGGATTCGACGTTTTCCAGCTCGTCGTAGGCGCGGCTGATCGTGCGGCCCAGCGGGTTCGTTGTGCCGACGATGTGCCCGTGGGGGCCGTACTCAAACTCGGTGCGGGCGCCCAGCGGGTCGATCTGCGCGGTCATCCGGCCGCCGGCGCCGCGCTCGAATCGCCAGGTGCCGCCGTCGGGGTCGGTGCGGGCGATGAGCAGCCCGGCCTCGTCGTAGTCGTACTGGGTCGACGCCCCAGACGGTGAGATCGCCTCGCGCACGCGGCCTGCCGCATCGCGCATAAGCCGGGCGATGTCGCCGGCCGCGTTTCGAGTACTGATCTGCTCGCCGAACTCGTCGTACCCCAGCGCCAGAGTCACGCCGACGGGGTCGGTGACGTGTGTGAGCAGCCCGGCCTCCCAGGTGAGCTTCGTGCGCCCGCCGAGCGGGTCGAGTACGACCGACGGGTTCCGGTCATACTCAGACTGGTAGTCGTATGACACCGTCGCCCCGGAAGCGGTGACCACGGTCGTGACCCTGTCGAGGTCGTCGTAGTGGTACGAGACGTCGGCGCCCTCGGGGGTGACTGTGCGTGTCTTTCGGCCGCGGTCGTCGTACGCGTGAACCGTGACTTGTCCGTCGCGCTCGGTCGCAGAGACAAGGTTTCCGGCTGGGTCGTAGGCCATCGACTGGCGATGGCCCTCGGCGTCGATGATGCCAACGACGCGGCCCTTCCTGTCCGAGACCCAGGTGTTCGTGTTCGTTCCGTCGATGTTCGATACCGACGTCACCCGTCCGGGCAGGTACGCGAATCGAACCGTTCGCCCGTATGGGGTGAGCTGTTCGGTGACGCGGCCCTTTTCGTCGTAGGTGTTTTCGCACTCGACCACTCCGGTCGCCGCCGTCACCCTGTCGATGAGGCCAGCGCCGTTCCACCGGTAATGCCTGGTGCCGACCGCATCGGAGACGCCGATGAGTCGGCGATCCGCGTCGTAGAGATACTCGACGCGCCTGCCGTCAGACACCTGCGCATATGCGACGCGGTCGCCCGCGTACTCGATGCTGATGGCACGCCCGTGCTCGTGGGCGAGGCGGGTAACGAGCCCCTCCGCGTCGCGATGCACGCTGATCACGGTTCCGGATCCCTGCCCGCTTCCCACCCACACGCCCGCAGAGGTGAACGCCCACCAGCCACCGGCGTTGTCGCGCACGACCAGACGGTCGCCCTGCAATGGCCCGGGCGTGCCCCCGCCCGGGTGCGACTCTGCCCCGAGCCAGAAGTTCTCGCCAATGCCGCGCGCCCACCCGTCGCCGCTTCGGGGGAAGTGCACCTGTCGGCCGTCGGTGGTCGCGAACGCGGCCCCCTCGTCGGTGAGCTCGAGGCGCACGTCGAGCGCTGACGACCAGCCGGGCCCGAACGCTCCCACGCGGGCGTCGAGCGAGTTGTACGTGCGGGTGAACTCGAGTGCTTTCGCGGGGCCGGTAAACGGCACGTCGGTCTCAGGTTCGAGGAAGTTGCCAGTTGCCGTGTTCACGGGGTCGTCGGCGAACCCGTTGGTCGGGGGAGTTCCCATCGCCGAGAATTCGGGAATCTCAAAGTCATCACGGAAGACGTCAATGCCGGCGGCCGCGAGTGCGGCGGAAATCGAGGCGTCTGACAGCGTTACAACCCCCGTCCCGCTTCCAGCGGATTCGAACAGCGCGGCGATCGTGCCAGCCCAGTTAGCGTCTTCGCGGTTCGCGGTGGCCCAGTTGTTGAGCGAGGTCACCAGCTCCGCAGCGTTGAGGGTGCCCCACTTCGTGTTGCACTTCGCTGAGTAGTCGTTGATCGCGGTGGCGAACGTCGAGATGGGGGTGGCGAGTTGATCGTCGAGTTCGTTGCTGCCCGACTGGAACGTACGCAGCGTTGCCGGGTCTGCCGAAGAGACGCTCGAGTAGCCCCCAGGGGGCGGGATGCTCCGGCCAGGGACTTGTACCGCCTCGCTCTTCCTCTGTGGCGCGGGCTTGGCCTCGGGAGGCTTCGGGTCGTCTTTCTCGACCCAGCCGAAGAATGTGCCGATCTCGTACCCGGTCTCTGCGAACCAGTTCGCCTTGCGCTGGAGGTCTCGCTCTTCCCACTCGCGGGCCTTCTCGCGCCGGTCGTCTTCTTCCTTGGCGGCCTGCTCCAGCTCGGTGACAAAGCTCGCTACCTGGCGCAGCGCCTTGCTGAGCTCTGCCGCGCTCGTTTCGCCAATTCCTACGTTGCGTTCAAAGACCGTCGCGAAGAAGCCCTGAAAGTCAGCCTTGGCCCCGCGTGCATACGCCGACCGCGAGTCTTGTTTCGAATCGATTGACCGGGCGAGCGATCTCGCCGCAGACCGCAGCTCTGCCGCTGCCGGGTACGAGTAGCCTGTCGGCTCGTTGCCGTGAATCTCGGTCATGCTGAAGTGTGTTCCTCGCTGCTATGGACGCCCGTCGGCGTGCGGTTGAACGGAGCGTGGTGCCCGGGGTGTTCCCGGGCGCCACGCTGGCCTAACTAGGCCCCGCCGCCTGCGGTGAAGATGTCCTGCGAGATCTTGTCGAGCTGGGTGCGGAGCTCTTCGAGCTGCTGCTTCGCCTTGTCGAGCGCAGTCTTGGTCTCGGGCCACGTTGAGCCGCGGAACGTCGCAGCAAGTGGGCCGTCCCACGTGTTCGGATCAGACAGGACGCGGCCCTGCGCATCGAGCTGGGTGATCTGATCGGTGAAGCCTCCGGCGATGATCGACTGGATCTGACGGATCGCCGTCTTGGCTTCTTCGGTAGAGAGTACGCGTGACATGTGTGACGCCCTTCGGGATCGGGGGATGAGAAGTCCCGGGGCTCCGGGTCTCAGGGGACACGCTACGCGAAAACGGCGAATATTTAAAACAAACGCTCAATCTTATGGGGGTAACTTTCAAATACGACAACTCGGACTTACGCGCAGACCTTGCCTGGAAGGTTGTACGCTGAGACCCGCAGTGCACCTGGGCCAGGGGTGCCGCGCGCCCGCCTGGCGCTGCGCGAGTGTTGAGCGAACAACCCAGTTGGGAGACTGAGAACAGATGGCAACCTTGAAGCCCGGAGCCGCGCTTGGTGCGTCGTACCGACTCGTCGAGCTGCTGGGCTCCGGTGCAGCCGGCGACGTCTGGCGCGCCGAGACCACTGTCGGCGGTGAGCAGGTCGCGGCCAAGATCCTGAAAACCGAGCACGCGAGCGACCCGGCGCTCGTCGAGCGCTTCATTCGTGAGCGATCGGTGCTGATCGGGCTACGCCATCCCAACATCGTGGCCGTGCGCGACCTCGTCGTTGAAGGCGAGACCATCGCCATCGTCATGGACCTTATCCCCGGCGGTTCGCTCAGGGAGCTGCTCGAGGCGAGGCAGACCCTGAAGCCGAGCGAGGCGTTGACGCTCGTGGCGCAGGTGTTCCGCGCGCTCGGTGAGGCGCACGGCCGGTCGGTGACGCACCGCGACATCAAGCCCGACAATGTGCTGCTCACGGAGCAGTGGACAGGGCCCTCGGACGGTACCGTTCGGGTGGCCGACTTCGGCATTGCCGCCGTGGTGAGTGAGCGGAACCGTCAGACCACCGGCATCCTCGGCACCCCGCAGTACATGGCGCCCGAGCTTATCAGCCACGGCCGCACGACGCCCGCCGCCGACGTGTATTCGACCGGGGTGATGCTCTACGAGCTGCTCGCGGGGCGGACGCCGTTTGCGGGGCCCGGAACCGACTTCACGATCGCGTACCGTCACGTCACCTCGCAACCGCCCAGGCTCGATCTGCCGGCCCCGCTCGCTGACTGGGTGGCGCGCCTGCTCGCGAAGGATCCGGGGGAGCGGCCGGGGGCAGTCGAGGCCGCTGCCGAGGCGGCGCGGCTCGCCAAACGATTCGAATCGACAGCGCCACTTGAGCGAGCGGCGGCGCCAACGGAGTTTGAAGAGATTGACCGCCCTGCGACGATGCTGCGGAGCGACCTGCTGCAGCCCAGCGAGGGCGGCGACCCAGACCTCTACGCGCGTGTGCTGAGCGAGGATGCCCCCGAGCTCGGGGACGCTGGCCAGCAGACCACCGTGCGGCCGATGCCGCGCCTGCAGGCGCCGGTGCGGGAACCGGAGGAAGGCCCGGATGAGGGCGGGAAGTCTCGGCCCGCCTGGCTCAACCGGAAAAACGTGCTGTTTGGTGCTGTCGGAGTTGTCTCGCTGGGGGTGCTTGTCGGCGGCATGATGTGGATGTTTGGCGGTGGCAAGGAAGAGGCTGCGCCGGTTGCCGACGAGGTGCTTGAGGTGTCGCAGCAAGACCAGCAGCTGCCGACGGGGCTCTCGGTCGCGCGCGCGGCAACGTACGACCCCGAAGAACGGCGGGTCTCGCTTGAGGTCACCTACTCCGCCCAGAAGGCGCCGCTGTCTGGCTCGTTCCTCGAGGTTGTTCCTGCAACGGGAGACGGCGGAGCCTGCCCGCCGGTGGTGTGGGAAGGGGCGAGCGCCGCGAAGCATCAGGCCGCGACGGGGCTTGATGCGAAGTGTGGCTGGCGGCTCGACGGGGTTGAGATTCCCGCCGATGGTCGCTTCACCGTCCAGGGTTCGCTTCCGCTCGAGGTTGCGGACGAAGCGGGGCTGCGAGAGTGGCTCGAGCTCGTGTCGACAGAGACCCAATCCGCGTTACTTGACCCAGAGTCGCGGTCTACCGCGTACCCGGTGCAGCGGCTCGTCGATGTGTCGGTTGTCGTGCCGGCCCGCACGGTTGGTCAGTCGGCCCTGCCGATCACCCTGCTTCCGGTCTGGCCCGGTGGCGTGGATGAAGTGAACCCGCTGTATCAGAGCCCATCGACGGGGGCCACGACCCGCATGCTCGCCGAGGTAGCTGGGGGCGAAGCAGGGGTTCGCTTCTCAGACAGCTGCTCTGGCGCGGTCGCCGTGTCGTCGGATGGCCTAGCGGTGACAACGCTCGCCCCGACCTCGGAGTGCAGGATCAGGGCGGTCGTCGGCAACTTCACAAATCTCGAAAGCGCACCGCTGAGCATCACGACAAGGGAATGAGTCGCGCCACCCTGTGGAAGGTTCGTATGTTCGTTTGGTTTTATGCGTAGACTGTGTCGAGCAACTATTTGCGGTTTCTGAACCAGGGGCGGGGGGCAGGTTCATAGCCGTTCGGTTGTGTACAGCAACGAAAGAGGAGCCCGCCGATGTACCCTTCCCCGCCCAAACCCCGCCGTGTGGCGCGGGTGCTATCCGTCGTCACCGCCGCGGCGATTCTTGCCACCACCGGGTGCTCCGCCCTCGGCGGCGGGTCTGAAGACACGACCCGGGTGCTGCAGTCGGTCGCGGTGAAGGTCGGCGGAAACGGGGCGATCGCGGCGGTTGACAGCTCAGCGGTGTTTCTTGACGAAGCGACCGGGCTCTCACGCAGCGAAACTGTTGCCTACGAGACCCGCGACGTTGTCGCTGATCTCCCGGTGCGCGTCTCGACGAGTTACCGCACCGATGAGGGCGTCGGCCAGAACCTCGCCGACCTCGACGGGTACGACGGTCATGTCGAGATCCGAGTCGAGCTCGAGAACCTGACAGTTACGCCGATGGAGCTGCAGTACGACGCGGCCGGGCAGTCGCGAACCTCGCCGGCGCTCGTCGGCACGCCGCTGAGCATCGCGGCCTCGACTGTGCTCGCTGACATCGCCCCAGAGAATCTGGCGTTCGGCGATGGCGAAGCATCGACAAGCGGTGTCGTGAGCGTGAACGATTCGGGCGAGACCGTCGTGCAGTGGGCGACTGTGCTCGCGCCGCCCCAGTCGCGCGCGACGACGGCGTTCACGCTCGTCGCCGACGTCACAGACTTCACTGTGCCTGCGATCGATATCGCGGTGCAGGCCGGGCTGCACACCGACCTGTCGTTCGAGGGCACCGTCGTCTCGGCGCTCGACGGGAGCGCGACCTCGGAACTCGGTATGCAGCAGCGCGCCATCAGCCTGGTGACTGACGTCAACGGTGTGCTCAGCCGCGCTGGCGGCACGATCACTGAGGTGCGGAAAGACCTGGGCGAGACCTCAAAGACGCTGGGCGTGCGGGCGGCGAAGCGCCTCGCTGACAGCACCGAAGCGCTGGGCGCTGAGATGCAGACGCTCGGGGCGCAGCTCGGCAGTCTGCAGAAGGACCTCGGTAGCACCGTGACGAGCACGCACTCGGCGATGGACTCCCAGCTCACGCAGATCGTCGGCTCGATGACCAGCCTGCTCGGTGATACCCGTGGTACCCCGTCGCGCCTAGTCACCGGGAACGGCTGCGTTGCGAAGGTCGAGCCCGGTACGGGCAGCGGTTCCCTCTACTCCACGTTCCTGCAACTCGCTGGGCAGCTCAATGGCTACGCCGACGCGACGGAGCAGTGCAAGGGCGAGATCCTCGCCGAGATCACCGCCACCCTCGGCCCAGATACCCCTGACGCGGCCGTCTGCGCCGCCGAGACCGAGACGTCGATGACGTGCTCGCTGTTCGGGGCGAAGCAGCACGTGCTCACTTCGATGGCAGACCTCGTGGCTCAAGGGCAAACTGTCGTGGCGAACCTCAGCACGCCCGCCCTTGCGAGCGCGGATGACGCGCAGAGGTTTCTTACCGATGACCTTGCACAGCTGGAGACGCTGCTTATAACGCTCGGCGAACAAGTAGGCGATGAGAAAACCTGGAACGACCTCTCAACGCTTCTGAGTAACGCCCTGGCGTCGGCGAATACGCTCGACGGCGCCCATGCGGCCGCTCAGGCCGCGCTCGCTGACCTGGATGAAACGACGGGGGCGTTGGGTTCCCTTCCACAGGCCCTCGCCGACCGGGTGTGCGACCTCGACGATGGCTCTAACGTCATCGATCAGGCTCAGCTCGAAACGCTGCGCGGCGAGCTCGTCGACACCCAGTGTGACGGTGTGACGCCGCAGGCCTCCACGCCCGTCGGCGGCACGCTCGAGTCGCGGCTCGAGGCGCAGCGCGCACACTTGGAACAGGTGGCCACGCTGACCGACCCGACGAAGCCGAAGTCTGCGCTCTCCGAGCTGAAGGCCACGCTCGCTGATCTGCAGACGCGAGTGGCCTCGGAACAGAGTCAGACCAGCGGAGGCACGAGCTCGGCCCAGAAGACCATTGCCGACCTTCAGGCGCTCAAGGACGCGGCGCTCGGCCATAACACTGCTCTTGGCACTGCCCTCGCCGACCTTGTGACACGGGAATTGGGCCTCGAGACAGGCATCACGGACGCGTTTGCTACCGCGGCCAACGACGCTGAGCTGGCTGTCTCAGCAGACGTAGAGAAGCAGGTGCGAACCATCACGGACCGCGTTGGGCGCGGGCGCGACGCGATTGAGAACTCGTACACCGAGACGGTCAATGGGCTGCGCTCGACCTCCGACACGTTGCTCAGCGACGCCAAGACGCAGATCGACGCGCAGAAGTCTGCGCTCGACAGCGGGTACGCCACGACCGTCTCCGCGCTTGATGAGCGAACCGGGCAGGCCCTCGAGCGGATCGACAGTTCTACGGCAGCCTCGACGCGCGACGTTGAAGCAGCGTCGAAGATGCTCTCGGACAGCCTGAACAGGGTCATCCTCGACCTCGGTGACCCCGCGGTGCGCGGCTCAGGAATTCTGGGTGCGATGTCGGCGTCCGCAGCGAAGTCGAGCACGGCCGACTTCCAGCTCGCCCTCGCGTCACAGCAGGCCTCCGGTTTCGCTAACGTGCGAGCGGAAGACATCGCGGCGATCATGCTGCGGCAGGCCCAGTTTGAGGCGGCGCTCGAGTCCGCGGCGACGATCCCGGCCTTCCACCTCGACGTTCCAGGCGGCGCGAGCTCGCAGACCATCTACGGATTCCACATCGGCGGAGGCAAGAAGTGAGCCGGGGCACAACTGCGGAAGACCGCACTGAGATGTCAGACGAGGCGGGCGAAGCCAAGCGATTCTCGTGGCGCTCGCGCCGCGGCCTCATCATCGCCATTGGCGCCGTTGTGGTGCTCGCGGTCGCCGCGGCCGTGGTTTTCGGGGTGATCCGTGGGAACCGCCCGGTGGAGCAAGACCCGGTTGCGGTGACAGTGCCCGTGCAGATCAAGGGCGTTGACGTTCCCGCACAGACCAAGGTCGGCGTCATCGTCACAACAGGCTCCGGCAGCGCCGAAGCTTCGGACTGGGCCCAGGCCGCCGATGGAGCGGTCGTCGCCCGCGAGCGGCTCGCGCTCGGCGGGAGCGAAGTCGAACTTGTCGTGGAGAACGACAAGGGCACGGCGAACGGCTCTGAAGACGCAATGACGGCGCTCGTCGAACAGGGCGTTGTTGGCGTTGTCTACGCGAGCAGCGGGAACCACATTGGGGCAGGGATCGAAATCGCCTCGGAGCACGGCCTCGCTGTCGTGCTGCCCTTCGAACAGGTGCCTGAGTCTTCGAAGGGAGTGTGGACACTCGCGCCCACGAGCGCCGACCTCGAAGAGCAGTTCGCGCGCGTGCTTGCGCGCTACGAGCGACCACTCCACGTGAACGCGGGCCGCGGGCTCCCCGAGAATGTGAAGATTGTCGACGAGCTCGTCTACCGAAGCGGCTCGGGGCCGGAAGGGCTTGCCATGCAGGCTGCAGAGCTGACCGGCAGCAATCCCCTCGCCCACGGTGGCTACGCGGGCGGCACCGACGTCGAGGAAGACGGGGCGGAGGAGGCCGATGCCAAGCCCGCCCAGCAGGAGCGCGTCGACGCCATCGTGCTGAGCGGCCCCGCGCTGTTGCAGGCCAACATCACGGGGGAGCTGCAGGCTCGAAACGTCACCGTGCCGATCCTCCTCACCCCGGCCGCGACGAGCCCGAACTTCGAAACCATGCTCGCTCTGAACGGGGCAGCGGTCTCGCCGACGCTCCGCACGATCGGGTACGACTGGGACGACGCGGTGGCACTCGGAAACGACGGGCGCGGCCGTTCATCGTCTGCGTTCCTCGCGGCGATCCGCCTGCTCAGCGCAGACGGCAAGACCATGAACCTCACCGAGGATGCCTCGTTCGCTGAGGTGAGCGGCGCAGCCGACGGGCGCGCGCACGATGCCGTCCTCGCGCTCGCGCGAGCCGCCGCTGACGCCGGGAGCACCGAGCCCGCGCGGGTGAGCGCGGCACTGGCGGGGCTCACCCTCGTCGCCGGAGACTCGATTACCGGCCCGGAGATGGACTTCGCGAGCCCGCAGGTGGTGTCAGCCAAAGCCGTCGAACTCTACGCAACCGGGCAACAGCTCGGCCTCAGGCCGGAGTCGGAGAAGAGCACCGACGGGCTTGTTTGGTTCACCGAGCCTGCCGCCCAGTAAGCAGCACGGTGTGGCGCGGGGACACCGCGTCACACCGCCTCATTTCCCCGGACGAAAGGGAGCACTCAGAGGTGCGTATTCTGATTGATCTTGACGGAGCACGCGAGGTTGTCGACCTTGTGGCGTGGCAGCAGCAGGCGACGCTTGCAGAGTTTCTCGAAAACTCGGGTTTCAGCGCGATCGGGCCCGACTCGATCATGCTCGACGGGCAGGCCGTCGCGCCAGACACTCTCATGGAGGAGCTGACGTTCCTCGAGGGCTCGGTGCTGACACGCGACCGGGGTGCGCCGGTCGGAGTGATCTCGGGATGGAACGTCGCGGTTGGCGCCGGGACTGAGACCCGCCCGGCCGTGCCCGTCCCTGAACGGCGGAAGCTCGTTGTCGGGCGCTCACCGCAGGCCGACATCGTGCTCCCCACCGAGTCTGCGTCTTGGGAACACTGCACCGTTGAACTTGAAGACGACGGGGTACGGCTGCGTGACTCGGGCTCGACGAACGGAACGTTCGTTGATGGTGAGCGCGTTGATGAGGATGGCGTGCTCATCACCTCCGTGCGCACGGTCGTCGTAGGCGGCGCCGCGCTGAACATTCGGCCGTCGCTCGCGGAACCGATCGCTCCGGCCCCCGGCTCACTACACAACCTCACGCCGGCCGCGACGGCGCCGTTCAACCGGCCGCCCCGACCGGGTCGCCCGCAGGCCCCCGAACCGATCGAGCCGCCGGCGCCAAAAGAGGTGCCGCCGGCAAGCAAGTTCAACGTCATCACCGTTGTGGCTCCGCTCATTATGGCGGTCGTGCTCGTCATCGTGCTCGGTGACATGAGGTTCGCGATGTTCGCGATGCTCAGCCCGGTGATGGCCGTGGGCATGTACTTTGAGCAGAAGCGCCGACGCAAAAAGAACCTGCAGGAAGAGGAGGAGCGGTTCGCTGAGGCGCTCACCGAGTTCGCGGAGGAGGCCACGCAGGCAGCGGCGGAGGAGAGCGCGAGGCGCCAAGACACGATTCCCGACCCCGCCGCCGTTATCCGCAGACCCGCGCTCCCATCGACGCTCATGTGGCAGCGCCGCCCGGGCGCCCACGACTTCCTGAGCCTGCACGTCGGAGTCGGTGACGTGCTCTGGAAGCCCGCCCTCGATACCCGAGCCTCGTCTCGGCTCGACGAGCGAGTAAAGACCACGCTTGAGTCCACACGAATGTCGGCGGCCCCCGTGCTCGCAGACCTGAACAACGCGGGTGTCATCGGCATTGTGGGCGACCGAGATGGCGCGCTCGCGCTCGCCCGCAGCCTCGTCACTCAGGCGGCGATCCACTGCGGCCCGGCCGACCTCACCATTGGCGTCTTCTGCGACGGCGGCCGAGAACACGACTGGGATTGGGCCTCATGGCTTCCGCACACCAGGCAGGCCGGCACATCAGCCGGCGCGCGCTGGATGTCGAACCAGCGCGAGACGAGCACGTCGATGCTGCGCACGCTCCAGGACAACATCGAGGGTCTGCCGACACCCGCAATGCTCACGGTGCTCGACTCCGAAGTGCTCACGGAGGGGCGCGAGTCGCCCGCGCGCGAGATGCTCGGCTACGGGCGAAAGACCCCCGGAACTGTTGAGCGGATGGGGGAGCGCGCCCGCCTGGTCAGCGGCATCGTCATCGCGGCGACGGCCGATCAGCTTCCCGCCGCCTGCACCGTCGTGGTTGACGTCGCCGCCGACGCGGCTGCGACCGTCCACCACCCCGAAGAGCTCACTCAGGTTGACGACGTCATCCTTGCGGGTCTGAGCGAAGAACAGGCCGCGGAGGCGGCACGAAATCTCGCGCGGTTTGAAGACCCCGAGCTCATTGTGCCGGGAGCCTCCCTGCCTCCGCTTGTGCGGCTCCCAGACCTTCTCGACGTCGAGACGCTGAATGCCGAAACTGTTCGCGAGCTGTGGGCGACTTCGCCCGGGCTCTCAACACCCATCGGGCTCGGCGAGAACGGCCCGCTGAGCCTCGACATTGTGAAGGACGGCCCGCACGGCCTCGTCGGCGGCACGACCGGATCCGGCAAGTCCGAGTTCCTCCGCTCCTTCGTCGCCGGGCTCGCCGCCCGCAACGATCCGACCGAGCTGAACTTCATCCTCATCGACTTCAAGGGTGGGGCGGCGTTCAAAGCGTGTGAGCGGCTCCCGCACACCATCGGAACGATTAGCAACCTCGACGAGCAGCTCGCCGACCGGGCGCTGCGTGCGCTTGAGGCCGAGATGGAGCGGCGCCAGCGCCTCTTCGCCGAGGCCGGCGAAGACGTCGACAACCTCCCCGCGTATCTCGCGACGAACCCGGCAGAGCCGCTGCCCCGGCTACTGCTCGTTATCGACGAGTTCGCGATGCTCGCGAAAGACTTCCCAGACGTGCTGGCCTCGCTCGTGAGCGTGGGCGCCGTCGGGCGTACGCTCGGGGTCCACATGATCCTCGCGACGCAGCGGCCGGCTGGTGTCGTCAACGACGACATCCTCGCGAACACGAACCTGCGTGTCGCTCTGCGGGTGCAGAGCCGAGAGGACTCTGCGAATGTGATCGGGGTGCCGTCGGCGGCGAGCATTGGCCGCGCGCAGATGGGGCGCGCCTACGTGAAGCTCGGCCAAGACGACATCACGCCCGTGCAGACGGCACTCGTCACCGGCCGCGCTCAAGAGGCGATCGCGGAGCGGGTGCAGCTGCAGGACGTCGGCCTGTTTGGCTCCCTCACCCCGCGGGCGGTGCCGACTCCGTCGAAGTCGAGCGACGCGAACGACCTCGACCTCCTCATCGACGCCGTCGTTGCGGCGAATGAGCAGGCAGGGTTTGCACCGCCGCGTCAGGTCTGGCCAGAGGCACTGGGCGAGCGCGTCTCCCTTGCCGGGTTTGCGACCGCGCCGACCGAGTCTCCTGCCGACCCGATGGCGCGCCCCGTCCCCGAAGTGGGCGGCGTCGTGGCGGATACCGCAGTTGTCGCTCTTGCGGACGAGCCCGACCAGCAGCGCCAGACCCCGCGGGGCTGGAATATGGCCGAGGGGAACCTCCTGCTCATGGGAATCCCGGGCAGCGGCACCACCACGACCCTCGCGAGTATCGCCCTCGCGCTCGCGAGTTCGACCGACCCGGCACACCTCGACATTCTGACGCTCGACATGGGGTCGCGCGGCCTCGCCACCGTCGACGGGCTGCCACACTCGGTCGCCTACGTTGGCGCGGGGACCGGGGCGAGGGAGCGCCAGGTGCGTTTCCTGCGGCACCTGAAGACCGAGTTCAACAGGCGCAGGGAGTCGCACGCGGCCGGGCGTCGCGCGGTCGTGCTCATCGACGGCCTCGCCGCCCTTCGAGACGAGTTCCAAGACTACGAGGGTCAGGAGCTGCTTGACGACTTCTACCGCATCTACGCAGATGGGCCGGCCCTGGGCATGCACTTCGCCGTGTCGACCACGCGTTCGAAGGCCGTGCCGTCCGCGATCGACGAGGTGACGACGCAGCGCTGGATCTATCGCCTCGCCGACGCGTACGACTACTCTGCACTGGGCGTGAAGGGAAAGACAGTTCCCGCAGCGGTGCCCGGTCGGTGCGTCGACGCAGAGACGCTGCTGCAGATGCACATAGCGACCCCCGACCGCGGGGTCGAGAGCGCCGTCGCCGAGGCCACCGCGCGCTGGGGTACGGCGGCACCGAAACCCGACGTCATCGGCGTGCTGCCCGATCACGTGCCGGCCCAGAGCATCGCGGCGCACATGCGTTTGAGTGGCGAGCCCACCCTAATCCCTGTCGGCATCCGCGAGGATACGCTGGAGCCCGCCGTGCTCGAGCTATACGAGGGCGAGCACGCGGTGATCGCCGGGCCCGCGCGCTCCGGGAAGTCTTCGCTGCTTCTCGCGATCGCCGAGACGGCGCTCGCGCTGCCCGAGCCGGAACGGCCCGCCGTGTGGGGCATCTACGACAGACGGTCACCGCTCGGCGGCCTGGGCCTTGCGAGGTCGGCCGAGAGCGACGAAGAGATTCCGGCACTGCTCGCGGCCTTGCGGCTTGAGACCGGGCCCGTGCTCCTGCTCATCGACGACGCCGAGCGCGTTGCTGACGGCGAGCAGGCGCTCGCGGGGCTTGTTTCCGGGCCGCCTACACGGGTGACGGTCGTCGCCGCTGGCCGGGCCGCCGACCTGCGAAGCCTCTACGGGCACTGGACCAAGGCGCTCCAAAAGTCGCGCTGCGGTGTCGCGCTGCAGCCTGACACCGACTACGACGGTGAGCTGTTCGGCGTGAAGCTCCCGCGTACCGCGCCGGTGGCGATGAGCCCGGGCCGCGGTTACGCGGTCTCCGGTGGCGGCGTCGCGCTCATTCACGCGGCCTCGCCGGGCGGCCGAGACTAAGCGTCGGCGTCTGAGATGGCGGCGACCGAGTAGCGCAGCGCGGTGAGCACGCGGTCTCGGTGGCCGGGATCGAGGTGCTCTCGCAGCGCGCCAGCGAGCACGGCCTCCATGCGGGGGAGCAAGCTCGCGTGCTGGCCGATCGTCTCGGCGAGGGTGTACGTGCCGACGAACCCGGAGACGATTGTCCAAGCAATCCCATCCGCATTCGCGTCTGAGGCGAGTTCTCCGGCCTCGCGCGCGTCGACGAGGATCGCCGAGACCGAAGCGAGCCACTGCTCAGCGAAGCTGGTGTTCGGCGTGGGAAGCGTGCCTGGCTCGAACGTCATCCGGAACCCCGCGCGAACGATGCGGTCTTTGTGGAGCCACTGCATCTGACGCAGCGTCATCGAGATCAGCATCCCGAGGGGCGAGTCCTCTGGCGCGCGCTCGGGCACGACCGACCAGCGGGCCTCGAACTCATCGAGCACCGCCTGCGCGATGTCTTCCTTGGAGTCAAAGTAGTGGTACATGCCACCGGGCGTGATCTTCGCGGCGCGAGAGATCGCCGAGATCACTGCGCTACGGTACCCGACCTCGTTGAAGACTGTTGCCGCGCCCTCGATCACCGCGGTTCGCGTCGCGCGAGCCTTGTCCGCATGCCACTGCGTTGACCTGCCGCTGATATGGCTTTTAGGTACCAAAACGAATCCCCCAAAACTCGCATCGGAGTCTTGAGGTGCTGTTACCATCGCCCCAAGACACCCATGAACTCGTGAATCTTGCGATCACACTGAGCGTCCCTCCCTGCGCTGAGCACAGGTTCGCAGAGCGCCCCGTGTTCAGCAGTACGAACACATCATAGCGAGTGAGCGTCCGGAATTGATGTGCGCAACTCGGGAAGCGCGCAGGCCGGCTGCTCGCGCGCAGGGTCCCGGCGCCTAGGGCTCGCTCACCCGGGCGAGGAGTTCTGTGAGGATAGCCTCGGCGACAGGCGTCGGGAGGCGCTCGGCGAGCGCCATGAGCGGCGCGAGTTTGCCGGGCAATGAGGATCCTGATCCACCAGCTCCCGCGATCTTGAGGATGCGCCAGGCCATGTCAGGCGAGGGCACGCGGTAGCTGCCGCCCTCGCGCTTTGGTGCGTAGCCGAGGGCCTGCAGGCCGAGCATTTCGAGCCGCGGATTCGTTCGCGGGCGGCCGCGCACGTTGTCGGCGGCCGCGCGGAGGCCCGCGACAAGTTCGGGCAGGGTCCGCTCAGTGACCGGGGTGATCGTGAGGTGCGCGGTGTGCGGAAGCCTCACCCCGTTCCGCTGCGTAAACCCGGGCTGGTGCTGGATGCGAAAGCCGAGGGTCGCGAGCTCGTCTGCCAGGTGGTGCGGGTCGACCCGTTCGTCCTCGGGCACCGAGTCGTCGGTCGTCAGCGCGATCGACGGGCCGGAGGGGGCACCCCACACGCTCAGCCCGCGGATAATCGAGGCCTCGCGCACGATGGTCTCGGCCGAGCGAACACACGACGCGGTGAGCGCCGCGTAGCCGTCGGAGCCGAGGCGCTTCGTGATTGCCCAGGCAGCGGCGAGGGGCGAAGCGGGCTTCGACCCGAGCAGCGTCGGGTTTACGACCGGGTAGCCGGGCCAGCTCGTCGTCGCGAAGAACTGAGCGCGATGGCGCCTGCGGCCCCGATGCAGCAGCACGGAGACGCCCTTCGGCGCGTACCCAAACTTGTGTAGGTCGGCCGAGATGCTGGTCACGCCGGGTACGCGGAAATCCCAAGGGGCGAGTCCCGGCCACCAGGGGAGAGCGAGGCCCCCGAAACACGCGTCAACGTGGCACGAGAGCTCAAACTCCCTCGCGAGCCCGGCGACCTCGGCGATCGGGTCGATCGCGCCGTTCGGGTAAGCGGGGGCCGAGACGACCACGAGCGCGACGTCGGAGCCAAGCTTTGCCTCGAAACCCGCCGCCCGCACCGAACCATCAGGCTCGCAGTCCACGGGATCCCACTCGAGATCGAACATGCGGGCGGCCTTCTGAAACGCAGCGTGCACCGTCGCCGGGGTGACGAGCCGGGGTTTCTTGCCCGCGCGGGCGAGCTTCGCCGCGAGCTCCGGGTGTTCCGCACGCCAGAGGTCGCGCGCCGTCTTAACCGCGAGTAGGCAGCTCTCGGTGCCGCCGCTCGTGACGCTCCCGACGACGGGCCCGGCACCAAAGCGCGAGGTCGAGCCGTGGAGCGCGCGCCGCATGAACGCGATGAGCTCGCGCTCCATGACCGCGATCGACGGGAACGTCGTCGGGTCCAGCGCGTTGAGCGGGCGCGTGAGTTCAGCGGCGTCGCGCGCGAGTTCGTCGAGCTCAGCGACGCCCGAGTCGTACACGTAGGAGAGCACGCGGCCGCCCTGGGTCGGGGCGTCGCGCGATCGGAGGTCCGAAAGCTCGGCGAGGATCGCAGAAGCGGAGGGTCCCGTCAGCTCGGGCCCGGTGCCCCGTGCCCCGGCCGCGCCCTCGCGCGCCGTCACGACTGCGCCCCGGCCGCGCCCTCGACGTCGCGCTCGGTGAGTCGGTACCCGCGCAGCGTCGCGAGGCTCGCGAGCATGAGTAGCGCGGGGAAGAGGCTGAACGCGAGCGCGATGCCCGAGATCGCGGTCGCGGGCTGCGTCACGGTTACCGCGGCGACCGACTCGACGTACCCGGTGGCCCAGAGCACGAGCGCGAGTACGGTCGAGCCGAGCGCCATGCCTGCGGTTTCGCCAGCTGTCCAGACGCCACCGAACACACCGGCGCGTCCGTCGGGGTCGCCCGAGGTCGCGGCGTCGTGGCTCATGACGTCGGGAAGCATCGCCATTGGCATCGTCTGCATGCCGGCGTATGCCGCGCCGGCGATGCCGACGGGGGCGAGGATCCACATCCCCGGGAAGAGCAGCATCCCGACGAGCGCGACGGTGGCGACCAGGAACAGCAGGCTCGCGATTCGGAAGGTGCGAACCTTGCCAATGCGGTCCGCGATCCACCGCCACACGGGAGCGAAGAGCAGCGCGGGTGCGATGAGCGAGGCGAAGAGGATTGTGACCGCGCCCTGGTCGTGCAGCACCCACGTTGCGACATACTGCGCGCCGGCGAGCATCAGGCCGGTGGCTAGGCCCTGCAGCATGAATGTGGCGAGGAGGGCGCGGAAGGGCTGGCTGTCGCGCAGCGCTCGCAGCCCCTCGCGGTAGTGGGTCGCTGAGAAGGCCTTGTGGCCCGCATCCGCCGAGATCGTCGGCGAGCCCTGCGGGGCGACCTGCGACGCGACCCAGAGGCTCAGGCCGAGCAGGGCGGCGGCGGCGATCGCCATGATGAGGTAGCCGAGCAACTGGTTGTCGGGGAACAGGTCGCGAATCTCCGGACCGCCGGCCCCGAACAGCAGGATCGCGATCGTGAGGACGACGACGCGCCACGTGAGTAGCCGCGTGCGCTCCTTATATCCCGAAGTGAGTTCGGCGGGGAGCGCGATATACGGGATCTGGAACATGCTGAAGAACGTCGCCGCCGCGATGAACGCGACAAGCACCCAGGTCGCTGAGACCGCCGGGGCGAGGCCGGATGGCACGGCGAACATCAGCACGAACGCGATGGGTAGCCCGATCGCCCCGACAAGCATCGGCCCGCGCCTGGTGCCGGTGCGGGCGAGCGACCGGTCACTGAGGCCGCCGATGATCGGGTCGATGACGACGTCCCAAATCTTCGCGAGCGTGACGATGAGGCCTGCCGCGAGGGCCGTGACGCCGAGCGAATCGGTGAGGTAATACACGAGCACGAGGCCAGGAAGGGTTGCGAACCCGCCTGTCGCGAGCGATCCGGCCGCATAGCGGGCGATCGTGCCCGCGGGCAGCTTGGCGGCGGGCGGCGTTGTTCCGGTCGCGGGTATCCCGGGCATCGGAACTGACTCAGAACTCGACGGTGAACTCATGTGATTAGCGTAGCCGAACGCGGGGCGGTGACGCGCCGTGCTGGGGGCCAGCTCACACACAAAACGCCCCCGCTGCCGGGTCCGTGAAGACCCGTTCGCGGGGGCGTCTCAGCCGAAACTGTGGGCTAGTTTGCGGGGAACCCCTGGAGGTAGTCAAGCATCTGCCGCGAGGCATCGGGGTCACGCAAGACCTCCATAATCTCTGGCGTCTGCATCATGGCGGCTGCAACGATCGCCGTGACGACGACGAACGCCACGATGCCGGCCACGAGCGGTGCCCAGAACGTGATCTTGCCAGCACGCATTCGGCGGATCGAGAACACCAGTACGAGGCCGTAGAGCACGAGCAGCGCGAGACCGACGACCTTGCCCGTCAGGTCGGCCCAAGCCGGTGGCGTGATCTCGGTGATGCCCGGCGCGCCCTCCATGACAGCGAACATGGTGCTCAGGCCCATCATCGCGAACGCCGACTGCAGCGCTCCGAAGCCGCCGAACACGAGCAGCAGGATCGTGACGATCCGGTCACCCATGTTCTTGGGCTTCACGTAACCCGGCGTGCCGGGGGCTGCGCCCTGGAACTGACGGGCTTGCTGCGGCGCGGGCTGCTGCCCGGGAGCCTGGCCCTTTGAGGGGCCTCGGTACGGGGCCCCGGCGCCGCCCTGAGTCTGGGCGGGGGCCTGCGCCGGCGCCTGCCGCGACGGCCGTGCGATGCCGGCACCGAGGTTGTGCGGAACCCCCTGCACCGTTGGCGGGGTAGTCGGACCCTGGCCCGCGGCCTGGGCACCCGCAGTCTGACGGGTGCCAGCGGCCGTGGAGTCGGCAGCCTGCTCGGCGCCCTCAGGCTTCCACTCCCAACCCTCGGGCGCGTACTCGCCGAACTCGGGCTTCGGCCGAGTGTCTCGGGCGGGCGTCGCAGGTGGCGCTGCGGGTGCCTGCGGTGCCGGGGCTGTCTGCGGTGCCGGGGGTGTCTGTGGTGCCGGGGCTGTCTGCGGCTCCTGGGGTGCTGCGGGAGCCTGCTGGCCCTGCTCGCCCGATTCTTCGGGGGTGCCTGACACTATGCGCTCACCGACTTGCCTGCCGAGCCCAGCTGCTCGGCGGCGAGGGCGATGCGAGCGGCCATGCCATTCTCGGCCGCCTTGCCCCATGCGCGGGGGTCGTAAGTCTTCTTGTTGCCGACCTCTCCGTCGATCTTGAGGAGGCCGTCGTAGTTCTTGAACATGTAGTCGACGACGGGGCGCGTGAACGCATACTGCGTGTCGGTGTCGATGTTCATCTTGATGACGCCGTTGCGCACCGCTTCTGCGATCTCTTCAGCTGACGAGCCCGAGCCGCCGTGGAAGACGAGGTCGAGGGGGTTCTTGCCGGTGCCGTACTTCGCCTGCAGGCCATCCTGAATCTCGGCGAGCAGCTCGGGGCGCAGGCTTACGCCGCCCGGCTTGTAGACCCCGTGCACGTTACCGAACGTCAGCGCGGTGAGGTAGCGGCCGCGGTCGCCGAGGCCGAGCGCCTCAACTGTCGCGATGCCATCCTCAAGCGTGCTGTAGAGGCTGTCGTTGATCTCGTGGCTGATGCCGTCTTCCTCGCCGCCGACGATGCCGATCTCGACCTCGAGGATGACGTTGATCGCGGCAAGGCGGGGGAGCAGCTCCTTGGCAATCTCAAGGTTTTCAGCGAGCGGAACCGCCGAGCCGTCCCACATGTGCGACTGGAAGTAGGGCAGCCCGCCCTCCTTCACACGCTCTTCGCTTGCGGCAACGAGCGGCAGCACGAAGCTCTCGAGGTGCTGCTTCGGGCAATGGTCGGTGTGCAGCGCAACCGTCACGTCGTACGCCTTCGCAACCTCTTCGGCGTACTTCGCGAACGCGATCGCCCCGCCCGCGCGGTTCTGTACCGTGTGCCCTGCGAGGTAGTCGGCACCGCCGAAGCTGACCTGCAGAATGCCGTCGGAGCCCGCCTCCGCGAAACCCTGGATAGCCGAGTTAATGGTCTGCGAGCTCGAGACGTTGACCGCGGGGAAGGCGAATCCGCCTGTCTTTGCGGCATCAAGCATCGCGGCGTACTGTTCCGGAGTTGCGACGGGCATATGTGCTCCTTGGCTTCTGGCGGTTGCCCACCAGGGGAAGGCAACACACGACGAGTCTTGGCGGCGCGGAAGCCGTGTCACGAAGATCGCCACCGGGCCGCACTGCGACCTCCAGTCTACGCGGTAGTCTTATGTGTATGACTGATCCTCTTTCGCTTGACGAATGGCAGCCCGACCGGAACCTCGCGATGGAGCTCGTCCGCGCGACTGAGGCCGCAGCGATGCGCTCCACCCCGTGGATTGGCCGCGGTGACAAGAACGCGGCTGACGGCGCAGCGGTCGACGCGATGCGTCGATTCCTCGCGACCGTGAACATGAACGGCACCGTCGTGATCGGTGAGGGCGAGAAGGACGACGCCCCGTGGCTGTACAACGGCGAGGTCGTCGGCAACGGCCTTGGCGCCGATTGCGACGTCGCAGTGGATCCGATTGATGGCACCCGCCTGACCGCTGAGGGCCGCCCCGGTGCGCTCTCGGTCATCGCCGTGGCCGACCGAGGCAGCATGTACGACCCGTCGGCAGTCTTCTATATGGACAAGCTCGTCGCGGGCCCCGAGGGCGTCGGTGTCGTCGACATCCGCAAGCCCATCGGCGAGAACATTCGCGCGCTCGCGAAGGTCAAGGGCGTCGACGTCTCTGATATTCGTGTCGCAGTGCTTGACCGCCCGCGCCACGACCAGCTCATCACCGACATCCGTGAGGCAGGCGCAGGTACGCGCCTCATCATGGACGGCGACGTCGCCGGCGGCGTGAACGCCGCTCGCTGGGACTCGAGCATCGACCTCTGTGTCGGCATCGGCGGCACCCCCGAGGGCATCATCACCGCGTGCGCGGTGAAGGCTCTCGGCGGCGTGATCCAGGGCCGTCTGTGGCCGAAGGATGACGACGAGCGCCAGAAGGCGATCGACGCTGGCCACGACCTCGACCGCGTGCTTGAGGCGAACGACCTCGTCGCGAGCGATAACTGCTACTTCGTTGCAACCGGCATTACCGACGCTGAGTTCGTCGAGGGCGTGCAGCGCCGCGGGCCGTTCGTGCGCGCGGAAAGCATCGTCATGCGTTCACACTCGGGCACCATTCGCCACATCATTAGCGATATGGACCCGAACCGCTGGGAGTAATCCCGGCGGTGGCCGCGGCGCAGCGATAACCACCTGAAGTTCACACAGCGAGGAGTTCCACATGGGTTTCATTACACGAACGGCGCGCCTCGTGGCGTGGACTGGGCTGACCGCGGCAGGAGCGGTCCACGCAGTGTGGGCCTCGGGCTCGTCGTGGCCCGAGCGCAACCACAAGCGCCTCAGCGAGGCTGTTGTCGGTAACGGCAAGCAGCAGCCTGATGTGCAGGCAACGATGGTGGTCTCTGGCCTCGCCTTCGCTGGCGGGGCTGTTGCCGCCGGCGGTCTCGGCGAGGGCAAGCTCATCGTCGGCGTGCGCCGCGTCGCGGGTCTCGCGCTCATCGCGCGTGCAGCGTTTGGCGGCGCCGCGGCACTCAAGGTACTCGGGCTTGATGAACCTGGCAAGCGGTTCGAGGAGCTCGACCGCCGCTACTACCGGCCGGCCTTCGGGGTCCTCGGGGCCGCCCTGTTGCTCGGCGCGAAGGACTCGAAGAAGCGTGCCGCAAAGCTTGCCCTGAAGAACGCCGCGCGGTAGCGCTTCGGGCTGAGCAACTTCTTCCGCAGCAACTTTCTCTGCGAATTGACGTAGTTCGGGCCAGTTGAACTACGTCAATCCGTGGACAACGTTGTACGGGCCTAGTGACCGCCACCCCAGAGAGTGGGCTGCTCAGCGTCAGGATCCACCGGCTGGTCGAGCGTTGACGCGAGCTCGGGAGCCGTTAGCGGCCGCACCGCGTCCTCAAGCTGCACGGGCTCGTCGATCGCGGCGCCGTTGAGCGCGCTGATCTTGCGGGCCGTCGGGAGTACCTGGCGTTCGAGCGAGCCGACGTACGCGTTGTACCCCTGCACCCCGCGCGAGAGTGTGCGCCCGAGCTTGTCGAGGTGGGTTGCGCTCACCCCGAGCCGCTTGTGCAACTCGCGACCGAGCTCGAAGAGCGTGCGAGCCTCGCTCGTGAGCGACTCCTGCCGCCAGCTGAACGCGACGGACTTCAAAATCGCCCAGAGGCTGACGGGTGACGCGAGCGCGACCCGGCGCTCGAACGCGAACTCGAGCAACACGGGGTCGGTGTCGAGCGCGGCTGACAAGAGCGACTCGCTCGGCACGAACGCGATGACAAACTCGGGAGAGTCACCGAGGGCCGATGCGTAATCACGCCCGCTGAGCTCAATCACGTGATCGCGCAGCGCGCGGGCGTGCCTGGCGAGGAGGGCCTCCTGCCGCGCCGTCCGCTCCGCAGCATCACCACCGCGTTCTGCGCCGAGGTGTTGCGCTTCGAGGTACGCGTCGAACGGCACCTTCGCGTCGATAGCGATCGACTTGCCGCCGGGGAGCTTCACAACCATGTCGGGTCGCAACGCCCCGCGCTCGGTCTTGATGTGCTGCTGCACCTCAAAATCGACGTGCTCGAGCATGCCCGAGGCCTCGATAATGCGGCGCAGCTGCGTCTCACCCCAGAGCCCACGAGTGTTGTTCGAGCGCAGGGCAGATGCGAGGCCCTCGGCGGTGCCGCGCAGCTTCTCTTCTGCGCGTGCGGCCTGCCTGAGCTGTTCGGCGAGCTCGCCGTGTTGCACGGCGCGCTGTTGCTCGATGCCGACGACTGTGCGCTCGAGTTTGCCGAGTGAATCTCGCAGCGGCATGAGCTGTTGCAGCACGCGCTGCTCCTCGCGATCCAGCTCGATGCGGCGCTCCGTGTTCGCGTGTGCGTCGCGCAGCCGCTCGTTGAGGCCCTGCACGCGCGTCTCAGCGACCGCGAGCTGCTCACGCCAATGACGGGCACGGTATATTGCGGCGAAGTACCCGGCCGCGCCGGCAACGCCGATAGCGGCGAGTGCGAGCACGGCGAGAACCACTGGCGAAACTGTCATGAGTTCATCGTTTCATGTGCCTCTGACATTCTCGCGAGGCCGTGCTCGCTACACTCAAGCAATGGAGATTCAACGATTCTTCGCGGGACGCACTGGTAGCTATTCACTACCCGACGGCGAACCCGCCTCGTTCGTCGTGCACGACATCGGTCGGCTCAAACTCTCCTCTGGAAGGCTCGCGATTGGGGAAACCAGTAGTTTGGGTAACCCGGTCGTGGTGAACGTGCCACCCGGGGATTACCGGGTCGAGGTTACCAGCGCAGAAGTCGATGAGTACTACGACATCAGCGAGAGCCGGTTCGCGTATGTGAGTGTGCTGTTCTCGGAGAACGAGCCCGTTTCTATCGAGCCCGCACTGGTCGAACCGGAGACTGTGCAGTGGCGCTCCGAGCCGGCGGGCGGGCTCGCTGGCGTCGCGGGGCTTCACGGCATCACGATGTCGCAGGTGTCGTGCCTCGCGCTTGCCGATGCTGCCGCGTTGCCGGAGGGGATGCCTGGCGCGCCTGATACTTGGTACAGCACTGTCTTCGATACGCAGGCCGGTGGGATGTTTGAGCGAATGGACAGCGACGAGGCGCGTCCGCGCGGCACCCTCAATGCTGCGCTTCCCGAGACGAAGAGTAACGATCGCCTCATTCTGGTCATCGCGCGCGAACTGCAATACCCGATCCTGGCGACGAAAGATCAGAACGGTGAGCTCACCGGAATACACATCGACATGCTCGTCGTCGGTGAGCTTTCGGAAGCGCTTGAAGCGTTTGAGGGGCAGACAGCTGCTGCGAAGTACATACTTGAGGAAGCCATGCGAGCCGAAGTGCTGGCGGAGGAGGCCGCGGAGCGGCGCAACCGTGGGTTCACGGGACTCCTGCGGCGGGTGTTCGGCGACACGTAGCGTGTGCTGGCTGGCCCCAGGCAGGCGAGGCCGCCACTGTCCGTAGCAGCTACGGCTTGAGCGGGATCGCCTTGAGCTGGTGAAGCTTGACGCCCGCGACCTTGGCGAGAGAAGGCACGTCTGGGGCCTCGTGGCGCCGGGCGGAATCGATGATGATTGAGGCACACGCCTCGGCGTCGGCGAGGGCTTCGTGGTGAGCAAACTCGCCGTAGCCAGCGGCGGCGGCCGCGAGCGGGAGCCGGTGCGACGGGATGTCGTAGGTCTTGCGCGAGACCTGCACGCTGCAGAGGTACCTGAGGCGCGGGGTGGGGAGCACGGCGTCGGCGCACGCCGCTCTGATCACGCCCATGTCGAACGAGGCATTGTGGGCGACCGCGACGTCGTCGCCAATGAACGACAGCAGGTCGTCGAACTGCTCGCCCCAGGTCGGCGCGTCGACGACCATCTCAGGCGTGATGTTGTGAATCTTCACGTTGAAGGACTGGAACTGTGGGTGGCTCGCCGGTGGTTTGATGAGCCAGTACGCGCGGTCGACGACGACACCGTCTCGCACTCGCGCGAGCCCAACCGAGCATGCGGAGGCTGGGTTCCCGTTTGCGGTCTCGAAATCGATCGCGGTGAAGTCAACTGGCACCCTCTGATCCTCCCACACGGGTCTGACAGTCGGGGCGGGTGAGGGTTCCGCCCGCGATGCTCACCGTGTGACAATATTCTCCCCACCGGGGCCGCACAGGCCCCGAACAAAGTGCGAATGGAGTTCGCCATGATTCCCGAGATTAACTACTGGGCGGTGCTCATTGCGACCGCGTCGACAATGGTGGTCGGCTCAGTCTGGTACACGCCGAAGGTCTTCGGCACGATCTGGATGCGGCTCGCGAACGTCACCCCGAGCGGCAACGCGAAAGACGCCGTCGGGCCCATGATCGCCACCGTGGTCGTGAGCTTCATCACCGCGTGGGTATTCGCGGGGGCGATTTGGATCGCGCACGCCTTTTACGGCGGATCGTTCCTCTCGTCGGCGCTCATCACCGGGCTGCTGCTCTGGGCAGGGTTCACCGCGGCGAGATTCGTCACTCACGACGCGTTCGAGGGGCGACCTGTGAAGCTGACGGTGCTGAACATCGCCCACGAACTCGTCACTGTTGTCGTGATGGCCGTGATCCTCGGAGCCTGGCCGCCCGCAATGTGAGTGGGACCGCGGGCGCGCTCACGCGACTTGCCGGGTAGACTTGACCCCCGTGGCTCTAACTATTGGAATCGTCGGTCTCCCGAACGTCGGCAAGTCGACCCTGTTCAACGCTCTCACGCACAACGATGCTCTCGCAGCGAACTACCCGTTCGCGACGATCGAGCCCAACGTTGGCGTCGTCAACCTGCCTGACCCCCGGCTGAACAAGCTCGCGGAGATCTTCGGCAGCGAGCGGATCCTCCCCGCCCCTGTCAGCTTCGTTGACATCGCGGGCATCGTCCGCGGCGCGAGCGAGGGAGAGGGGCTCGGCAACCAGTTCCTCGCGAACATCCGTGAGTCTGACGCCATCGCACAGGTCGTGCGCGGCTTCTCCGACCCCGACGTGATCCACGTCGACGGCGATGTGAACCCCGCAAGTGATATGGAGACGATCAACACCGAGCTGATCCTCGCCGACATGCAGACCCTCGACAAGGCGCTGCCGCGCTACGAGAAGGAGCTCAAGGGCAAGAAGATCGACGCGTCGGTCGTCGACGCTGCGAAGGCCGCACTCGCCGCACTGAACGACGGCACGCCGCTGTCGCTCGCGGGTGTGGATCTCGAGCCGATCCGCGAACTCGGGCTGCTCACCGCGAAGCCTTTCCTCTACGTCTTCAACGTCGACGAGGGCGTGCTGCAGGACAAGGCGAAGCTCGCCGAGCTTGCAGACCTCGTGGCGCCCGCGAAGGCGATCTTCCTCGACGCGAAGCTCGAGAGCGAGCTCATCGAACTTGACGAGGAAGACGCGGCCGAGCTGCTCGCCTCGATCGGCCAGGAGGAGAGCGGGCTCGACCAGCTCGCCCGCATCGGCTTCGAGACCCTCGGCCTGCAGACCTACCTCACGGCGGGGCCGAAGGAGGCTCGCGCCTGGACGATTCCGAAGGGTGCGACGGCGCCGCAGGCCGCCGGTGTCATCCATGGCGACTTCGAGAAGGGCTTCATCAAGGGCGAGATCATCTCGTTCGAAGACCTCGTCGAGACCGGCTCGGTCGCTGAAGCTCGCGCGAAGGGCAAGGCCCGCATGGAGGGCAAGGAATACGTCATGCAGGACGGCGACGTCTGCGAGTGGCGCTTCAACGTCTAGCGTTGTAACGCGTTTCCATCTAGATCGCTGCTGTGACCTCGATCCCGGAAGTCCTGTCAGAGGGGACCTCGCCGGTGGACATCGCGTTCGCCCGGCTTCCTGCGATCCCTATCTCGGATATTCGTGCGCTTCTGAACGAGCCCCGCAACGCGCGACACATGCCCCTGTCGCGGGACTTTTCTGCTGCGGAAACCGCTGCTTGGGTCCTGGAGAAGGACCGGCTGTGGGAGGCGTATGGGTACGGTCCGTGGGCGGTACTCATTGGCGGTGTGTTCGCGGGGTGGGGTGGATTCGAAGCCGAGGCTGACTCAGCGGACTTTGCCCTCGTGCTCTTCCCCGCCTACTGGGGGCACGGTGCCCGCGTGACCATCGCAGCGCTCGACGAGGGGTTCGGTCACCTCGGCATTGAAACAGTGACGATCGCCCTACCCTTCACGAGAAACCCCGCGAAAGTTGTCGCGAGGTACGGCTTCGAACCCGACGGCTCGGTGACGCACGGTACAGCGGCGTTTCGCCGTTTCCGGCTCACACGCGAGCGCTGGGCCCGGGCCCACAAATTCAATACGATGTGAGGGGTGCCCGGGAAACGACGGGCTGAGCGAGGGGCGAGCAAAGGGCGAGCGTGAGCGCAACATTAGGCGGGTTTTGGCGGGGTTTCGCCCTGCCGTGGCGATCCGTGCTGTTCGCCGTTGCCGCGGTTGCAGCGGCGGCGCTAGTGCTCGGCGCGAGCCGGGTTTGGATCGGCCCGAACACCACGCACGCTGGCTTCCTGACGATGCTGCTGTTGCTCGGCATCGCCCGGGTCCCGAGCTGGCGCTCACGCCTTGCCGCCGCGGCGTGGGCGTTCGCCGTTGCGATGCTCGGTTTCTTCGTCGGGCCGCTCGGCCTGTGGGCGACGCTCGTAGCCGTGGTCGCCGTGTCGCTCTTACAGGGCCTGCTGAAGCTCGGCGAGATCGCGATCCTCACCCGCTCGCCCGTCAACCTCCTCGCCTTCGCCGCGGTGGGGGAGGGCGGGGGCGAGCTGTGGCAGGTGCTGCTCGGTACGGTAATTGGCACCGGACTCGTGCTCGCGGCCGCCGCGTTCGCGCCCATCAAGACCCGAGAGGTGAACCAAGCCGCGAGCGTGCGTGACCGCCTCGACTACGGTGTCGCGACGGCCGTCGGGGCCGTGCTCATTGTGCTGTTCGCCGAGCTCACGGGCTTTGGTTACGCGGGCTGGATGATGCTGTCGTTCTGCGTGATTCTCGCGGTGAGCTTCGACGCGCAGTTCGCGAGGGCGGCCGACCGCGTAGCGGGATCCCTCGCCGGCGTTGCCGCCACGGTGCTGTTCGCGCTACTACCCGCGCCAATTCCGGTCGTTGCCGCCGTGTTCTGCCTCGTCGCGAGCGTCGCGTACATTCAAGCCGGGAAGTACCGGCAGTTCGTGCTGTTCCTCACACCCGGGATCTTGCTCAGCACGAGCTCGGAGCTGCCCGTTTGGGTGCTCGGCATCTACCGGATCGAGGCGGTGTTCGTCGCCGCACTGTTCGCCGTGCTCTGCAGCTTCGGGCTGCAACTCCTGCAGCGGCGCAGGCATCGCGCGGTGGGTGCCGCCGCGCCACACGAAGATCAACGAGGAGAGGTTTCCTAGTGGGAAGAAGAAAGACGCCCGAAGAGCGGGCGGACGAAGAGCGGCGCTACACCCTCGCGCTCGGCGCGCACACCGACGCCGAGTTCGAGCCGTTCTATACGGACCCCAATCAGTCGATCCGTAATGCCGCGGCGTTGAACCCCGACGCGAGCGAGGCGGTGCTCGCGCGGTTCGCGAAGGATCGGTTTTGGAGCGTGAGAATCGCCGTCGCCGAGCACCCGAATACCGCGCGCGACACGCTGCTGTCGATGCTCGAACCGAAGCCTCCGAAGCGCGGTGTCGTGCACCATGCGGCCCGCGAGCGGCTCGAGCGGGAAGGCGTCGAGTTCGGCGAGGACGGCATGCCGGTCGACGAGAGCGTCTGAGACCTGACCGTCTGACACCTGCCGTCTGACACCAGCCGCGCTGTGGTGTGGCGCGACTCGTGGCGCACCCCGCGCACTCGATATGGTGAGAGGTACAACACTTCATATCGCGGGGGACGAGCTGAGTGGGGGAGACGATGACGGCTGAGGGCCCTGACCGCAGCGCGACCGAAACATTCGACGAGATCGCCGCAGACCTGCAGACGCTGCGGGAGCAGGCGGGGCCTGTGTCGTACGCGGAGATTGTTCGGCGCGTGACCGTGCTGCGGCTCGCGCGGGGAGTGCACGAAGCGGCAGCTGCTCCGCCCCGCTCCACGGTCTACAACGCGTTCAGCCAGGGCAGGGCACGACTAGACACAGAGCTCGTCCGAGACATCGTTGCCTCGCTCGGCGCCGACGAGGCCGAGGCGGATGCGTGGGTCGCCCGATGCCGCAAAGCAAAGCGGGCACCAGCAGGCGCGATCGATCGGATCGACACGGGCCTCACCCGGGTAATCGCGACGGCGCAGCGTGTGCCACTTGGCGCGACGCTGATGGTGCTCGTACTGTGTCTCGCGGGCAACCTGCTCGGCAACGTGATCGTCCACGTTCTCGGGCTTCCGATCTTCCTCGACATGGCGGGCACGGCGATCGCTGCCATCGCGCTGGGGCCGTGGAGCGGCGTCGCGGTCGCGATTGCGACGAGTGCCTTCGGGGTTGTTGTCGAACAGCACGACTACCTGTTCGCGCTTGCGGGTATCGCCGGGGCCCTGATCTGGGGGTACGGAGTTCGGAAGTTTCGAATGGGCGACACGTTCGTAAGATTCTTCTTGCTCGGGCTCATTGTTGCTTCCGTGTGCTCGCTGATTGCGGTGCCGATCCTGCTCTTGCGCCACGGCGGCAGCTTCGGCGCGGGGCAGACAGGAGCGACGAACACCCTGCTGGGCTACGGTCTGCCGCTCGTGTGGGCCGTGACCATTGTGAACGTAATCACCTCGCTGATCGACAAACTTCTCACGAGCTACATCGCGCTCGTATCGCTCCCGCTCGCCAGGTACTGGTTCAGCATGCCGATCGACCACGTACCGCTCGTTGAACGGATCTTCCCCGCACGGCCGGAGGGGGCGCCTGCTGAGGCGCCTGGGGGCGGGGCCGCCTCAGGTTGAGCTCTGGCGAGCGCCCGCGGGCTACACCAGTTGAGCCTGGCGTGCGCGCGAGACCGCCTCGTTGAGAAGCGTGAGAGCAAGTCGATGTTCTTCCGTGGAAACGGAAGCGGCGGCGCCCTGAGCGTCGACAGCCGCGTCGTCAGAGTGAGGGAGGTACACGACCTCGTACCCCAGCGGCTCAAAATGCGTGCGAATGGGAGCTTCAGAAGCGCGCCCACGGCAGGCCAGCACGGGCCGAGCCCCTCCCGCGACGATGGCGAGCTCCTCGTGGAGCAGCTCGATCATCACCTCCAGCACGAGCGGCCCAAGCACCTCGCCAGCCCGCTCGTCAAGCCCTCGACGGGTCGTGGCGCTGAGCCCTTTGTAGAGCTCGGTTCGGTAGCTCCCAGAGAGGTACTCCGGCGCGAACGGGGCGCCGTCGACTGCCGGCAGAAGCGGCGAGGACACGGCGCCGCCGTCCACCTCAATCACGATGAAGTCTGCGTGCACGGCGTCGCCTGACACGGGAGTGAGAGCCGGCGACGCGATTGTCAGATCAGCAGCGGTTCCCGGCGCTAGTCCGAGGTCGGCCTGAAGGTCGGCAACCATCGCGTGGATACGTGCCGCGGCGGACTGCCGAGTACCTGCCGGGAGCCGGCAGATGAGCCGCTCAGCGATCGCGAGGCGGGTCGAACGAAGCTCATCGAATGCCTCCGCAGGGATACGGTTCGTCGGGATATCTGAGAGTGCCTGTGTGCTCATGCGTTCTTCTGGGCTCCTTCGAAACGGCGCGTGCAGCGCGTCTTGAGCAGAATCCTCCCAGAGCAGAGGCATTCGAGCCCCCGTTTCGAGCGTCCAGGCGGATGTCTGGACAAAGCTGGACAGGCGGAGCCTGCATAGGCCGTGGCCTAGGCTGGTCGGAGCCCACCCCCGGCAAGATCGGAGCATACATGTCTGAGCAGGTCGCAACCCACGAGCCCGAAACGCCCCCGTGCCCCGAGTGCTGCGGCGAGTTCTCCTACGAACTCGGGGCCCTGCTCGCGTGCCCCATGTGCGGGCACGAGTGGGCACCCGGCGACGACGCGGCAGACGGGGCGAGCGAAGGATCGGCCGAGGCCGGTTCAGGCATCCGCGACGCCGTCGGCAATTTGCTCTCTGACGGCGACACCGTGACACTCGTGAAGACGGTCAAGGTCTCGGGCGGTGGCGGCGGCACGATCAAGGTCGGCACCAAGGTTTCGGGCATCCGCCTCGTGCCGGGCGGTGCTGGCGGGCACGACATTGACGCGAAGGTGCCCGGCTTTGGCAAGATGCAGCTGAAGTCAAGCGTCGTGAAGCGCGCCTAGACCTACGGCAGGCTGAGCCCAGCACGCGATCCTGCCCCGCGGAAAGGGGCCGCTACTCGGCCGCCTGGAGCTGCGTGAGCTGCGTGAGCTGGGCGAGTTTGCCGCGCATCCGGGCGAGCGCGCGCCCTCGCTCGCGCAGCACCTCGGCGGGCCAGGCCGACTTCCGCAGCGTAAACGGGTTCGAGACCCACGCGGCGGCGAGGAAGAGCAGCGCGTAGAGCACCGGAACGAACACTGGCCGAATCTCAGCGAGCACGAACCAGAGGTTGTACGCGACGAGGCACGCGACGCCGACCGCGAGGATGACTCCGCCGACAAGTTCGAGCCTGCTACGCACCTCGTGCCCCGCGAGCTTCGACAGCCGCGCCTCGATGAGCTCGCGCTGGATCAGGGAGACGACGAGGAAGACGAGCGCGCCCATCGCCGCAACATAGCCCGCCTCAAGGAGAGCCGTCGAAATGGGCTCGCGGTGCAACAACCAGAACGCGAGAAATACGACGACCGCGACGCTGCCCTGCACCATGAGGGGCCGCCGCCACGGCGACCGCTGGGTGTGAGAAGTGACGCGGGAATCCCCGTAGAACAGGCCGGCGTTCGCGAGGTGCTCGTACTCCCGCTCTGACCGCGCGATGGCTTGGCGGAGTAGCTCAGCTCGACGGGCGGCGGGGCGGAAGTCGAGTCGGCCGAGCACGAGCGCGAGCACGACCGACACCGGGGTAATAAACAGGAGCCCCCACAACTGCTGGCCGCCCTCGCTCGTCGCCGTCGGCGCGTGCGTCGAAAGCACGACCACGGCGAGCACGGTCCACGCGAGCATGAAGCCACCGATAAGCGCAGCGACGTAGGGGAGGGGGCGCAGCACTGACTGGCTGTCGAGATCTGCGTTCGGCGTGACCAGGAAGCCGAGCCCGACGAGCAGCGCGAGCAGGGACGGCGCGACCCAGCCGACGTAGCTGCCCGAGATCGCGACGACCTCAATGGTTTCTCGCCAAGCGGCGCCGTAGTGCGGCTTCTGCGATTCTTCGGCGGCGAGCATTGCGGCGCGGGCGAAGAACGCGAGGAAGAACACGAGGGGCCACAGGAGCGACCCGGCTCCGAACAACACCGCAGACGCGCCCCAGCTGTCGGACATGGCCTGGGTGCTGGTGGCCGGTGCCTCGGCCGCGGCGGGCTCGGTTTCTGCGGGCGGTGTCTGGTCGGTGTGTGTCATAGCTCTCTGCTGCGATAGTACCGAGAGAACGCGCGCGCGGCACAGGTCGTTCGCCGCGGGAGCGGGATCCTGCGACCTACGACGCCAGGTTACTCTCGCGGCAGAGGCAAAACAGGTGACCGGCCGGGTCAACGAAGACGATGAACGAGCCGCTCTGGCTCGGCTGCACGGCGTGCTTCCGCGCGCCAGCTGCGAGGGCCGATGCTGTCGCAACCTCGAGGTCGGGAACGTAGAAGTCGAGGTGCGCTTGCTGGGGCACGGAACCCTCAGGCCACTCCGGGGCCACGTAGCGGGAGACCTGTTGGAACGCCAAGAAGTGCGAGCCCGCCGCGCCGCCGCGCGGGTGCACCTCGACCCACTCGTCATCGTCGCCCCTGACGATGTCCCAGCCGAGCAGTGCGCCGTAGAACTCGGCGAGTGCGGCCGCGTCGGGGCAGTCGAGCGCGAACGTTGTGCGGGTGAGTGTGAGCGGTGCGTGCATGCGAAAAGTGTAGGCGCGGCACCGTGAGCTGTCCACGATGCGCGGCGCGGCGCGCGCAAAGAATTCACGTGCGGTGTGCGCCAAACCGGGGGATACTGAGGGTGATCCCGTCACCGTCGAAGGAACCGCTCATGGCACATATGCTCGCAACCTACATTGCACTGCCCGGAACGACCGCTGAAGCGATGGAACACTGGCAGGGCGTCTTCGGGGGTGACCTCGAGATCATCCGATACGGCGAGGCGCAGCTCAAGGACCTCCCGTTCGACCCGCCACCGAACGCGGTCGCCCATGCCTCCCTCACACTTCCCGCTGGCATCATCACGGGCGGCGACGTGATGGATCACAGCACCGAATACCCGCTGCGGGGCACGGCCTACTCGCTGCTCTACACGACCGACACTCCTGAGGAAGCGCAGACGTACATCGACAGGCTGATCGCGGGCGGCGGTTCGCTCGGAATGCCGTTCGAGCAGGCGCCCTGGGGTGACTGGTATGGCCAGGTGTTTGACCGGTACGGGGTCATGTGGGCGTTCTCCTGCGCCGTGAGCTGAGCGGAGGGCCTCGCCGTGTCATTCTCTGACTCCTACCTCGGGAAGCTGCGCCAACGCGTTGGGAGCGCCGAGCCCGGGCAGAGCTTCGCGGGTACCGCCGTCGCGGAGGTCTCGGAAGAGCTCGGCCTGCGGCTCGATCCCGATGCCCTCACCGCGTTCGCCTCATTCTCCGACCCCGTCGAGCACCGACTCGTATACCCAAACGGCGACATCGTGCACGCGTTCGCGCTCTGCTTCTTCGCGACCGAGTGGAGCGGCGAGATCGCACCAGACCCTGGCGAGGTGCGTGAGTGGGGCGTCTTCCCGTTGGCCGCGCCACCCGAAGGGCTGCAACGGGCGACCCGGCTGGTGCTCGAACTGTTCCACCGCTACCGCACGACCGGGGCGTTCCAAGCCGGGTGACACTGGTAGCGGGCCCGGCTGCAGTCGTGTCGGACGCCCGTGCTACCGTCAGATTCCGCACCACAACACCAGAGGAGGCGCCGTGACCGAGCAGGTGAAGGGTCCCAAATCGTATTTCCCCTCAATCGAGGCGAAGTACGGCAAGAGCATCGACGAATGGTTTGAGTTGCTGCGCCCGCACGCGGGTGAGAAACATATGGAACAGGTAGCCTTCCTCAAAGAACTCGGCATGGGGCACGGCCACGCGAACGCGCTCGTGCACGTGTTTCGGGCGGAGCAGGGCGGCGCGTAGTGGCGGCGAAAGAGCCCGCGATGTCGCCCTCGGCAATGCCCGTCGCCGAGGTTCTCGACCGGGTCGTTGGCCCGCGCCGTGAAGAGGCCGACGAGCTTCTCGCCCTGCACCGTGAGGTGAGCGGTTCAGACCCCGTCGTCTGGGCCGGGCGCATCATCGGGTTTGGCGAGCACGAGTACACCTACGAGAGTGGCGGCGGCGGCAGGGTGCCAGAGCTGGGCTTTGCGACAGGTGCCCAGCGACACACGATCTACCTCACGCCAGACTTCGCCGACCGATGGCCAGACCTCGTGGACGCTCTTGGCCCACACAAGGCGAGCAAGGTGTGCCTATACCTCACGAGGCTCACGAAAATCGACATGTCCGTGCTGCGGGAGTTCCTTGAGCGCGCGCTCTTGGAGACCCGCAGCGGCGAGCAGATCCACAGCTGATTCAGAGAGGTCGGGTTTAGCCTCAAATCATGAGTAACACCGCTCCACTACCGCGAGTTCCGGGCGCCACTGTTGGCGACGAAATCACAATTTCGCCGAGCGAGCTACACAGCCTCGGGGGCGAGCTCCAGCGGTTCATGCTTGAGTACCGCTTCGCGATGCAGGAGATCGAGACGAAGCTCGCCATCCTGCGCGAGGAGTTCGTGCACATGCACGAGTACAATCCCATCGAGCACGTCTCGAGCCGCGTGAAGAGCGCCGAGAGTCTTCTCTCCAAGGTGCAGCGCAGAGGCGTAGACCCCGAGATCGAGTCGATCCGGCGCGAGATTCGAGACATCGCCGGCGTTCGCGTTACCTGCGCGTTCATCCGTGACGTGTACCGCCTGTTCGGGCTGCTGACTCAGCAGGACGACATCACGGTGCTCGAGGTCGAGGATTACATTGAGAACCCGAAGCCGAATGGCTACAAGAGTCTCCACGCGATTCTCTCGGTGCCCGTCTACCTGTCGAGCGGGCGCGTTGACGTGCCCGTCGAAGTGCAGTTCCGCACTATCGCGATGGATTTCTGGGCGAGCCTCGAACACAAGATCTACTACAAGTACCAGCGGCAGGTGCCCGAAGAGATGATGGCCGAGCTGAAGCAGGCCGCTGACTCTGCGGCCGAGCTCGACACCCGGATGCAGCGGCTCCACGTGCAGATGCACGGCGAACCGGCGCCGACATCGCCAATCAACCTGCGGGAGATTCGCGAGGTTCGTGAGCGGATGCGCAGGGTCTAGCGCGCGCCTGCGCGCCCAGCGGGTCGCGGAAGCCCGAAACCCCTAGGCTCGAACCGTGGAACGAAGCGAACAGAGCGAACACCTCCCGGGCGGTTCCGGCGGAGTCTGGCGCGTGCGCGCCGCCGACGGTGAGACGCGAGTGCACCGGCCGACGGGGCCGTGGACGCCGGCCGTGCACGAACTGTTACGACACCTCTCAGAACGCGGTCTCGACGGCATCCCGGCAGTTGTCGGTATCGACGACGAAGGCCGCGAGGTGCTGAGCTACCTCCCGGGCGAGACGCTCGACCCCGAGACCGAACAACCGAGTGAGGCCGCGCTCGCCGCAGCGGCACGATGGCTGAAGCGCTATCACGTCGCGGTCGCAGACTTCACGCCGACGTCCGACCACTGGCGCCAGGGGGTGCAGCCGCTCGACCGCTCGCGCAGGGAGATCATCTGCCACAACGATCCCGGCCTCTACAACTGGGTCGTCGTCGAGGGCGAGTTCGCGGGCATGATCGACTGGGACCGGGCCGGCCCGGGGCTCCCGCTCGATGACCTCGCGTTTTTGATATGGTCGGGGGTGCCGCTACTTCGGGAGATCCCGATCGGGGAGGCCGCTTCCCGGATTCGGGCCGCGGCTGCCGCGTATGGCGGAGTCGATGGCTCCGAGCTCCTTGACGCGGTGACGCACCGAATGGGTCTCATCGCCTCTCGCTGGAAGGCCGGAATTGACCGCGGAGACCCCGGGACCCTCGCCCTCCGCGACTCGGGAATTATGGCGAGGCACGAGGCTCGCGTCGCCGGATTCGCCGAGCGCAGGGAAGCGTTGCGCGCGCTCCTTTGAGCCTCGCGAAGCGTGAGAAACAGGGGACTCAGGCATCGTCGTTTAGGCTGTTCCTGTGAGCAGAGACCCTTTGGAAGAACTCTTTGGACCGCTTGACTCGGATGACACCGAGACCGGCGCCCTCGAAACTTCGGCGAACCCGACGGCGGACAGCGTCGACACCTCGGCCGCCACACGAGCTTTTGAACCAGCGCCGGCCGCACGCCCTCGGGCAGACCGCGACCCAGCACCGCGCCCCGCGGTAAACCCTGACGCGCAGACCGCGCCCTTCGCGCCCGCACCCGCAGCGGCGCCGCGCGCAGCGGCTCCCGCTGCGCCGACGGCTCCGACGCGGGCTTCGGCTGCTGCTACGGCTGCGGCCTCTGCTGGTATTTCTGCGCCGGTGCGCGGTCGCACGAACCGCGAGGCTCGGCAAGAGCTGCCGACCCGGCCCGTTCCGGCCGAAGGGAAACGCTCAAACCCCGCGCTGCCCTGGATCATCGTCGCGGCTGTGGCCGTACTCGCGCTCGTCGGGGCGCTGCTCGTCGTGAACGCCCTGCGTGGCGGCGGCGAGGAGAAGCCCGCGCCGACGACCGAGGCCCCCGCGCCGACGACCACGACGCCAGAAACCACCGAGACCGAGACAGCCCCGCCCACGCCGGAGGAGCCCGAGGTCGAGGAGGCACCCAAGGTTGACGTGGGGCCGAACCCGATTTCGATGGACATCTCTTTTGCGGGCATCTCCGTGCAGTCCTCGCAGAAGCTCACGAACCCGCAGTGGTTCTATCACGCCGGGCCGCCCGAGCGTGTGATGTTCGAGTCGGGCCTCATGAACTCGTTCCCCGACTCATGCTCCGCGATGCGCAGCCCGGAGGGGAAGAGCCCCTGGGGTATCGAGAAGGGTGAAGGGAACACCTGGACGGTTGTGCGCCCCGAGGGCACCTGTGCTGCCGACACCAAGCTGTACGACGAGGTCTGGGGCCTCATGCAGGCTGTGGCCGACAGCGCGAAGCCGCTCTAACCGGTACGCCGGGGCTGGAGCTGCCCGGACCCGGTCGGTTCGCTGGCCCGGCCCTGGCCCCGGCCCGGCCCCGGCCCACAAGTTTGTCTGTGTTTTGACGTAGTTGCGACCCCGTAACTACGTCAAAACGCAGACAAAGTTGTTTGTGGGGCGTTCCTGCGGGCTATGGGCTGGGGTGTCAGCGGCTGCTGCGTGTAGAAGGGGTCCTACCCGAACAGCGCGGGCCACAGCGCGAGCGCGAGCGGGTACCCGACGAAGCTCACGATGTCGAGCAGCAGGTGCGCAACAATGAGCGGCAGCGAGCGGCCCCAGCGCTGGTACGCCCAACCGAAGACGAGCCCCATCACGACGTTGCCGATGAAGCCGCCGAAGCCCTGGTAGAGATGGTAGCTGCCGCGCAGCAGTGCACTCGTGATGACCGTCGCCCACACGCTGACTCCCAGCCGCTTGAGCCTGTCGAAGAGGTAGGCGACGACGATGAGCTCTTCGCTGATTGCGGCCCGCGCGGCCTGGAGCACGAGAATCGGCACGGTCCACCAGTACGCGTCGAGCGCGGTCGGGACGACAGTCGTGTTGATACCGATCCACTTTGCGAAGACGTAGAAGACGAGCCCCGGGATACCGATCGCGGCCGCAAGCAGAAACCCGTAGCCAGATTCGCGAAGCCATGGCCAGCCGCCGCGGCCGCTCGCGAGCTGAGCGAAGCTCATGCCCCCGGGGGCGCCGGTGAGCGTGAGCGGGCGTGAACCTAGGCCGAGGTCACCGAGGTGCGGCGCGCGCTCCCGCCAGAGCAGGAAGACGACGAGTGCGACGGGGGCGAGACCGCCGACGATACCGAGGAGCTGGTAGGCGAGGTCGAAGTACTGCTGGCCCGACATCGGCCTGTTGATCGTGGCCGTCTGGTTCGCGAGCGCCGTGTCTTGGGCCATGCGTTCGATGATCGTGATGATGGCCCGGGCCCCCGCATACCCGAACGACAGCGCCAGCACGATCGCGAGCTCCCACCGCAGCCGTGCGCGCTGCGCCCGGGGGACGGGAAGACGGTGATGTTGGGCCACCTGCCCAGGCTACCGGGGGAGCGGGAAAACCGGGCTGAGAGATTTCGCGCGACAGCCGCGCATCACGTCAGCTACCTAGCCTATATGGAGGCCAGAAGCTCAGGTATGCCGAAGAAATTGCATGATTTACACAAGTTTCCGGCACATGTTGGCGATTGCTTTGGTGGAGGCTCGCTTCACGGTTACGAGTACGTCACGAGGGGTCACAAGATTCGCATAGGCCGATCGGGGTGGCCTAAACTGCGAAGCGGAAATACCTACATACTCTGGACCCATTTTTCCGGCGTGCACCGCACGTCACTTCGGTACGGGTCGAGAGTCAATACAAGGAGGAAACCAGTGAAGCGTTCACGCATCGGGCTGGGCATTGTTGCCCTCGCCGCAGCGGGCTCCCTGGCACTTACCGGTTGCTCGACCGGCGGAGGCGACAAGGGTGGAGACAAGGGCAGCGGCAGCGCCTTTGTTACGACGAACGGCTCGGAGCCGGAAAGCGGCCTGATCCCTAGCGACACCAACGAAGTTGGTGGCGGCAAGATTCTTGACGTGATGTTCGCCGGCCTCGTGTCGTACAGCGCAGACGGCACCCCGGCAAACGAGCTCGCTGAGTCGATCGAGGCAAACGCTGACTCGACTGAGTTCACCATCAAGATCAAGGGCGGCACGAAGTTCACCAACGGTGACCCCGTCACCGCTGAGTCCTTCACCAAGGCGTGGAACGATGCAGCACAGGCATCGAACGCTCGTAAGAACCAGTCGTGGTTCTCGAACATCCAGGGCTTCAACGAGACCGAGGACTCGGAGCTGACCGGCCTTGAGGTCGTCGACGACACGACGTTCGTCGTGAAGCTCAACGCGCCCCAGGCTGACTTCCCGCTGCAGCTCGGTTACTCGTCGTTCTACCCGCTCCCCGCAGTGGCGTTTGACGACAAGGGCGCCGTCACCAAGGAGTTCGGTGAGGCACCTGTCGGCAACGGCATGTACAAGCTGGCTGACGAGAAGGCTTGGCAGCACGATGTGCAGATCGAGCTCGTCAAGAACGAGGACTACGCTGGCCCGCGCAAGGTTGAGAACGATGGCCTGACCATCATCTTCTACGCTTCGCAGGACGCAGCGTACGTTGACCTCCAGGACGGCAAGCTCGACGTGCTCGACGCTGTTCCCGAGTCGGCATTCGCAAGCTACGAGACCGATCTCGACGGCCGCACCGTGAACCAGCCTGCCGCTATCGTGCAGACCTTCACTATCCCGGAGACCTTCGAGCACTTCAGCGGCGAAGAGGGCAAGCTCCGCCGCCAGGCAATCTCGATGTCGTTCGACCGCGAAGAGATCACCGACGTGATCTTCGACGGCACCCGCACCCCCGCTGTTGACTTCACCTCGCCGGTGATCAACGGCTGGAGCGACGACCTCAAGAACGTCGCAAGCGTGAAGTACGACCCCGAGCAGGCGAAGAAGCTGTGGGCTGAGGCCGACGCAATCGCGCCGTGGTCGGGCTCGCTCGAGATCGCTTACAACGGCGACGGTGGACACCAGGGCTGGGTTGACGCTGTCACCAACAGCGTGAAGAACACCCTCGGCATCGAGGCGTCGGGCAAGCCCTACGCAACCTTCCAGGAGATCCGCACCGAGGTCACCGGCCGCACCATCAAGACCGCGTTCCGCACCGGTTGGCAGGCTGACTACCCGGGTCTCTACAACTTCCTCGCACCGCTCTACCAGACCGGCGCATCGTCGAACGACGGCGACTACTCGAACCCTGAGTTCGACAAGCTCCTCGCAGAGGGCCTTGCTGAGAGCGACGTCGAGGCTGCGAACGCGAAGTTCGAGGCTGCACAGGAGATCCTGCTGCAGGACCTCCCCGCGATCCCGCTGTGGTACTCCAACGTTGTTGGTGGCTTCGGCACGGACGTTGACAATGTCACGTTCGGCTGGAACTCTGTACCCCTGTACAACGAGATCACCAAGAAGTAACGCACTTCAACACCGAAGCCCCGGACTGCGTGTCCGGGGCTTCGGCCCGTTCGGGCTCGGCCAGAGTTTGAATAGGAATTAATCTTGCGAACGAGAAAACACCGGAGTTTTCGTTTCGCTTCGCGCCACAACTGCGAGAGACTACGCAACATGTTTACCCACATTCAGCAGCGAGGGGGAGTGACGTGCTGAGATACATCCTTTTCCGTATCCTGCAGGTGATCCCTGTGCTCTTGGGCACCACCTTCCTCATCTATTTCATGGTGTTCGCCATGCCCGGCGACCCCATCCTCGCCATGTTCGGCGACAAGACCCCGAGCGCGGCGCAGCTTGAGCGGCTGCACGCGCAATATAACCTCGACAAGCCCTTCATCGTGCAGTACCTCCTGTACCTCAAGGGCGTGTTCGTCGGCGACTTTGGCACGAGCTTCTCGGGCCAGCCGGTGAGCGAGATCCTTGCGAGGACCTTCCCGATCACCGCGACGCTCGCGATCATGGCGATTGCCATTGAGCTCGTGCTCGCGGTCGTCATCGGCCTGTTCTCGGGCCTGCGCAAGGGCAAGCTCTTCGACAACGTCAACCTCATCATCGGCCTGATCTTCATGAGTGTGCCGATCTTCGTCATCGCGTTCATCGCGCAGTACACCCTCGGCTTGAACCTCAAGTGGTTCCCCGCGACTGTTGGCTCTGACACCTCGATCAAGGCGCTGCTGCTGCCGGCCATCGTGCTCGGCATCAGCCTGTATGCGACCTCGATGCGTCTGACCCGTTCGTCGGTCATCGACACCCTGAACCAGGACTTCGTGCGCACCGCGTACGCAAAGGGCCTGTCGCGTTCGCGCGTCGTCCCCGTGCACGTGCTGCGTAACTCCCTGATCCCGACGATCACAAACAGCGCCGCCAACTTCGGCGTGCTGCTTGTCGGCGCGACAGTTACCGAGGGCATCTTCAACGTGCCCGGTGTCGGTAACACGCTCTACCAGGCCATCACTCGCGGAGAGAACGCGACCGTCGTCTCGTTTGTGACGGTGATGGTGCTTGTCTACCTGGGCGTGAACCTGATCGTTGATCTGCTCTACGCCGTGCTCGACCCGAGGATTCGCTATGCCTGAGCCTAAGAACAACGAATATAACCCCCGCCTCGAGCACTTCGTTGCTCCCGTCGACGAGACCCCCGTGGTCGCCGTCGACGCCGTGAAGGTCGACAGCAAGAAGGCGACGCTCTGGAGCGACGCCTGGCGCGACATGCGCAAGCGCCCGATGTTCTGGATCTCGGCTGCGATTATTCTGCTCGTGCTTGTCGTGTCGCTTTTCCCGACGCTCTTCACGCAGATCGATCCCCGCTCCTGCAAGCTTGCGTTCTCGAACCAGGATGCGATTGCGGGCCACCCGCTCGGCTTCGATAAGCAGGGCTGCGATATCTACTCGCGCGTTATCCACGGCACCTCGACGTCGGTGTCCGTTGGCCTCTCCGTGATCGTGCTCACGTTCGTGGTCGGCACGATCATGGGTGCGCTCGCCGGCTTCTTCGGCGGCTGGGTCGACACCGTCCTCTCGCGCCTCGGCGATGTCTTCTTCTCTATCCCTTACATCCTCGCTGCCGTTGTCGTGATGAGCGTGCTCTCCGCGCACCGCAACATCTTCGTCATCGCGCTCGCGATCGGCGCTTTCTCGTGGCCGGTTACGGCGCGTATTTTGCGTGCCGAGATCCTGCGCGTGAAGAACAGTGACTTTGTGATGGCGTCGGAAGCCCTCGGCCTCTCGCGCTTCAAGACACTCGTGAAGCACGTGCTGCCGAACTCGATCGCTCCGGTGATCGTGGTGACCACGCTGTCACTCTCGGCAGCGATTGTTGCTGAGGCGACCCTGTCGTTCCTGGGCGTTGGGCTGCCTCCCGGGCAGTTCCTGAGCTGGGGTAACGATATCTCGGCCGCCCAGACGCAGCTCCGCACGCGTCCGCAGAACCTTATTTACCCGTCCATCGCGCTCACCATCACGGTGCTCGGCTTCATCATGCTTGGTGAGGTCGTGCGAGACGCGCTTGATCCGAAGGCGAGGGCTCGCCGATGAGCGATCAGACGACTAATCAGCAGCAGGATGCAACAGCGATGAACGAGCCACTGCTCAGCGTTCGCGACCTCCGCGTTGCGTTCGGCACGAAGAAAGAGCCGAACGAGGTCATCCACGGCATCAACTTCGATGTCTTCCCGGGTGAGACCGTCGCCATTGTTGGCGAGTCGGGCTCGGGCAAGTCGACAACGATGCACGCCGTGATCAACCTGCTCCCTGGCACCGGCCGCGTCACCGATGGCTCGGTGCAGTGGAACGGGCGCGAACTCGTTGGTATCGGGCGCCGCGACATGGAGACCATCCGCGGCCGCGAGATCGGTCTCGTGCCGCAGGATCCGATGTCGAACCTCAACCCGGTGTGGTCCGTCGGTTTCCAGGTGGAGGAGGCGATCCGTGCGAACGGACTCGCCAAGACCAAGAAAGAAGCCAAGGCCCGCGCGATCGAGGTGCTCGAACAGGCCGGTCTGCAGGACGCAGAGCGTCGCATGCGTCAGTACCCGCACCAGTTCTCTGGTGGTATGAAGCAGCGCGCCCTCATCGGTATCGGCCTCTCCGCGAGCCCGCAGCTGCTCATCGCTGACGAGCCGACGAGCGCGCTCGACGTGACGGTGCAGCGCGTTGTGCTCGACCACCTCGCGAAGCTCACGAGCGACCTGGGCACTGCCGTTGTCTTCATTACGCACGACCTCGGCCTCGCCGCCGAGCGGGCCGAGAAGCTCATCGTGATGTACAAGGGCAACATCGTCGAGTCGGGGCCGAGCAAGGAGATTCTCCAGCGCCCGCAGCACCCGTACACGAAGCGGCTCGTGGCTGCGGCGCCGAGCCTCGCATCGCGCAGGATCGGTGCGGAGGCAACCATGCCTGCGGCCCCGACAAGCACGTTCGACGTCGCTGCGCTTGCTGAGGCAGAGGGCCACGGCAGCAAGCCGGGCGAGCCCGTCATCGAGGTCGAGAACCTGCGCAAGGTCTACAAGCTGCGCAAGGGTAACTTCGGCAGCGAAGACTTTGTGGCCGTTGACGGCGCAACCTTCACGATCCGTAAGGGTGAGACCCTCGCGCTCGTGGGCGAGTCGGGCTCTGGCAAGTCGACGATCGCGAAGATGGTGCTGCAGCTTGAAGAGCCGAGCGGTGGCTCGGTGCGGATCGCTGGCAAGGAAACGGCCGGTATGAGCACGAGCGAGCTGTTCGAGCTCCGCTCTAAGCTGCAGCCTGTCTTCCAAGACCCGTACGGGTCGCTCGACCCGCTCCGCAACATCGGCAACACGATTATGGAGCCGCTGAACATCCACAACGTGGGTGATCGCGAGAGCCGGAAGCAGCGCGTGCTTGAGCTGCTCGACCAGGTTTCGTTGCCGCGAGAGCTCGCGACGCGCTACCCGAACGAGCTCTCAGGCGGTCAGCGCCAGCGCGTGGCAGTCGCGCGCGGCCTTGCGCTCAAGCCCGAGATCCTCGTCCTTGACGAGGCTGTCTCTGCGCTTGACGTGCTCGTGCAGGCGCAGATCCTTGATTTGCTTGCCGAGCTGCAGCGCGACCTGGGCCTCACCTACCTCTTCATCACGCACGACCTCGCGGTCGTGCGCCTGATCGCTGACCGCGTGTGCGTGATGCAGCAGGGCAAGATCGTTGAGCAGGCGACGACCGAGGAAGTGTTCGAGAACCCGCAGCAGGAGTACACGAAGAACCTCCTCGCCGCGATCCCGGGCGCCTCGATCGAGCTCGGCCTCGTTTAGGTCAGGCAGGCGTAGCCAAAACTAGGGCGCGGCGACACCGAGCGCCTTCCCTAGGTCACAATTCGTGGGCCATTGTTACAAGCGGTTTATCGCTTGGGGCAATGGCCCACTAGTGTGTGAAGTGATCTGAAACGCAATTAGTACGGGCATCGATGCTTGTATGAGTTTCCAATGGAGGAAGAATTGAAGAAGACGCTTTTTACTTCTGTCGCACTCGCGGGCGCGGCGGCGCTGCTCTTGAGCTCGTGCGCGTCTGGCGGCGACAACGCCGGCGGTAACGGCGGGGGATCGGGCGGGGGCTCGATCACTGTCGGTACGACCGACGTCGTGACGGCACTCGACCCGGCAGGCTCGTACGACAACGGCTCGTTCGCCGTCATGACGAACGTCTACCCGTTCCTGCTCAACCACGAGATTGGCTCGAGCGACGTCGCCCCCGACATCGCTGAGTCGGCCGAGTTCACGAGCCCCACCGAGTACACGGTGAAGCTCAAGGCTGGCCTGAAGTTCGCGAACGGTAACGACCTCACGAGCTCAGACGTGAAGCACTCGTTCGACCGTCAGGTCGCGATCGCCGACCCGAGTGGCCCGTCGAGCCTCCTCGCGAACCTCGACAAGGTCGAGGCCGTCGACGACACCACCGTCGTCTTCCATCTGAAGGACGGCAACGACCAGACGTTCCCGCAGGTGCTGTCGACCCCCGTCGCGCCGATCGTCGATGAAGATGTGTTCCCCGCCGACAAGCTCGCGACCGATGAAGAGATCGTCAAGGGCAAGGCGTTCGCCGGCCAGTACACGCTCGAGAACTTCAAGAAGAACGACCTCGCCTCGTATAAGGCGTATGACGGCTATCAGGGCCAGTGGGGCGCGGCGAAGACTGCCGACGTCAACGTGAAGTACTTCGCCAACGAGACGAACCTCTCACAGGCAATGGAGACGAAGGCGATCGATGTTGCGTTCCGTAGCCTGTCGGCGACCGACACCGAGAAGCTCGGCAAGACCGACGGCCTGAAGCTCGTTGACGGCCCCGGCGGCGCAATTCGCTACATCGTCTTCAACTTCGACACGCAGCCGTTCGGCGCAAAGACCCCCGAGGCTGACCCGGCGAAGGCACTCGCCGTGCGCCAGGCGGCCGCAGACCTCATCGATCGCCAGAAGATCGCGACGCAGGTCTACAAAGACACGTTCACCCCGCTCTACAGCCCGGTCGCGCAGGGCTTCACCGGCGCAACCGACGCGTTCCAGGAGCTGTACGGTGACAAGCAGGGCGGCCCCGACGCTGCCGCTGCGAAGGCCCGCCTTGAGGCGGCCGGCATCACCGAGCCCGTCACCCTGCAGCTGCAGTACAACCCCGACCACTACGGCGATGCCTCGGCAGAGGAGTACGCGCTCGTGAAGCAGCAGCTCGAGGCCGACGGCGTCTTCAAGGTCGACCTGCAGTCGACCGAGTGGGGCCAGTACTCGGAGGACTTCCCGAAGGACGCCTACCCGATGTACCAGCTCGGCTGGTTCCCCGACTTCTCGGACGCGGATAACTTCCTCACCCCGTTCTTCGAGAACGGTGGCTTCTTCAACAACCACTACAACTCGGCCACCACGAACGAGCTCATCGCGAAGGAGCGCGTCGAGACCGACGCCGATGCTCGCACGAAGCTCATCGAGGACACGCAGGCTGAGGTCGCGAAGGACGTTCCGATGATCCCGCTGCTCCAGGGCACGCAGGTCGCGGTCACGACCGCCGCTATCGACGGTGTCGTGCTCGACGGCTCGTTCAAGTTCCGCCTCGGAACGATCACGAAGAACTAAGGCACACACAGCTGTAACAGGGAGGGGGCCCACGGGTTCCCTCCCTGTCCAGTGTGAGCATCATGACATCTATTGCTACACCAGGGGTGGCTTCACCGCCGAAGGCACCCAAACGCCCCTCGGGCGGTGGGCTCTGGCGCTACATTCTGTGGCGGGCCGTGCTCATCATCCCGACAGTCTTCATCCTCGTCACGATGGTGTTCCTGCTGATGCGCACCATCGGCGACCCGATCACTGCTTCCGTCGGCGGCAAACTGCCGCCCGACGAGCTCGCGAAACGCATCCACGACGCCGGATACGACCGCCCCGTGCTCACCCAGTACTTCGAGTACCTTGGCCAGGTCTTCACCGGCAACTTTGGCACGACGATCAGCGACCACCGACCCGTCACCGAGGTCATCGTCACCTTCGGCTCGGCGACGCTCGAGCTCGCGTTCTTCACGCTCATCGTCGCGTTCGCCGTCGGCATCCCGCTTGGCATGCTCGCCGCGTACTACCGCGACCGCGGCCCTGACGCGACGCTGCGCGTGTTCGCGATCCTCACCTATGCGACGCCCGTGTTCTTCTCGGGCCTGCTCATGAAACTCATCTTCGGCGTCTGGCTCGGTTGGCTGCCCGTGTCGGGCCGCGCCTCGATCGGCACCGAACTGCAGATCCAGATGCTCGATAGCCCGTCGGGCTTCTACCTCATCGACGCGTTCCGCACCGGCAATATGGCGAACGTTGGCGACGTGCTCGCGCACGCGATCCTCCCCGCGCTCACGCTCGGGCTCATGACCGCTGGCGTGTTCCTCCGGCTCGTGCGCACGAACATGATCGGTACGCTCGGGCGCGAGTACATCGACTCCGGCCGCTCGCGCGGTGTGAAGGAGTTCAGGCTCGTCACGAAGCACGCGTACCGGCCCGCGCTGATCCCGATCATCACCGTGATCGGAATGCAGATCGCGATGCTGCTCGCCGGCGCCGTGCTCACCGAGACGACGTTCGAGTGGAAGGGCCTTGGCTTCCAGCTCGCCCACTACCTTGCCGCCCGCGACTTCATCGCGGTGCAGGGTATCGTGGCGCTGCTTGCCGTCATCGTCGCGCTGTCGAACTTCGTCGTCGACGTTATTGCGGCGCTCATTGACCCGAGAGTGAGGTACTGACGTGTCAGATACGACATCGATCATTCTCTCCGGAGGTGCGTCGCGCGAGCGCGGCTGGCACTCGTGGCCGCTCATTAAGCAGCTGCGCCAGTCGGTCGGGCTGCAGCGTGGCATGCTCATTGCGGGCCTTGCGCTCATCGCGCTGTTCGTCGTGCTCGCCGTGTTCGCGCCAATCATCGCGCCCTACAGCTTCCACGCGCTGTCTGGCCCGAACGGCGACTTTGGCTCGCGTATGCCGCCGTCGGCCGAGCACCCGTTCGGCACCACGATAGCCGGCTATGACGTGCTCTCACGCGTTATCTGGGGGTCGCGCACCGCGCTCATCACGATCGTTATCGCGGTGCTCTCGTCGATCTTCGCGGGCTCCCTCCTCGGCCTCGTCTCCGGCTACATCGGCGGCGCGCTCGACCGGGTACTCGTGATGATCACCGACGCAATCTACGCGTTCCCGTCGCTCTTGCTTGCGATCGTCATGTCGATCGTCATCTCGGGCGGCCAGTCGAGCCTCTGGGGCGGCATCTGGTCGGCCGCGCTGTCGATCACCGTCGTGTTCATCCCGCAGTACTTCCGCGTCGTGCGCTCGGAGGTCGTGCGGGTGAAGGCCGAGGCGTTCGTTGAGTCGGCGCGCGTGATCGGCGCGAGCCGCTCGCGCATCATGTTCAAGCACGTGTTCCGCAACTCGACGCGGTCGCTGCCGCTGGTGTTCACGCTCAACGCTTCGGAGTCGATCCTGACTCTCGCGGGCCTCGGCTTCCTCGGGTTCGGTATCGAGCCGAACTCGGCCGCTGAGTGGGGCTACGACCTTAACAAGGCAGTCGGCGACGTCACCAACGGCGTGTGGTGGACGAGCCTCTGGCCCGGCGTCGCGATCGTGCTCATCGTCATGGGTCTCACGCTCACGGGCGAGAGCCTGAATGACCTCGCCGACCCGCGGCTGCGGAGCCGTAGGAAGGCGAAGGCGGGCAGCGGCGTCGTCGCGAGCACGTCGACGACAACAACAGAAAAGCGGGAGCGCGATGAGTAAGGTACTTGATATTCGTGACCTCGAGGTCACGTTCGCGACCGACCACGGTGACGTCAAGGCCGTTGCCGGTGTCTCGCTCGCGGTGCAGCCGGGCCGCGTGCTCGCGGTCGTCGGCGAATCAGGATCGGGCAAGACCGTTTCTGCGCGCACCGTGCTCGGGCTGCTGCCGGAGACCGCGGTCGCGCGGGGCTCGGTGGTGCTCGCCGCCCGTGACGGCAGCGGCACGAGCGACGTGCTGCAGCTCTCTGCCGATGCGCTGCGCGCGGTGCGGGGTAGGGATGTCGCGATGGTGTTCCAGGAGCCCTCGACGGCCCTGAACCCGGTCTACCCGATCGGCTGGCAGATCGCGGAGGGGCTGCGTGCGCACGAGAAGCTCTCGAAAAAAGAGCTGCGGGCGCGGGCGATCGAAATGCTCACGCTCGTCGGGCTCCCCGACCCCGAGGAGCGCGTCGACTACTTTCCGCACCAGCTTTCGGGCGGGCAGAAGCAGCGCGTCATGATCGCGATGGCGCTCGCGCTGAAGCCCGGGCTCATCGTCGCCGACGAGCCGACGACGGCGCTCGACGTGACCGTGCAGGCCGAGATCCTCGACCTGCTGCGGAAACTCAGGGACGACCTCGGCACCGCGATCCTGCTCATCACGCACAACATGGGGGTCGTCGCTGACCTCGCCGACGATGTCGCCGTGATGTACCAGGGCAAGGTCGTGGAGCAGGCGCCCGTCGCTGAGGTGTTCGCGAACCCGCGCGAGGATTACACGAAGCAGCTGCTCGGCGCCGTGCTCAAGCTCGGCGATGGCCGGATTCGCGCCGCGGATCGGCCCGCGGCCGACCCGGCACCTGCCTCGGACTCTGCGGCTGCGGGGGAGGGCGCGCCGGCACTCGTCGCCGCACGCGGGCTCGAGATCCAGTACCCCGGCAGGCTCGGGCGGCCCGGTTTCATGGCCGTGCGCGGCGTCGATTTCGAGATCAGGGCGGGCGAGGTCTACGGCCTCGTCGGCGAATCAGGATCGGGCAAGTCGACGATCGGGCGCGCGATCGCCGGCCTCACTGACGCGACCGGGGGCTCCCTCACGGTGCTCGGACACGAGATGGTGGGCTTCAAAGAGCGGGCGTTCAAGCCGCTCCGCAAGAGCATCGGCTTCGTGTTCCAGGACCCGGCGTCGAGCTTCAACCCGCTGCTCACGATCGCCGAGAACGTCGCCGAACCGCTCATCGTGCACCGCCTCGCGCGCTCACTGCAGGAGGCGAGGCCGCGCGTCGACGCGCTGCTCGAGTCCGTGCAGCTGCCGCGCGCGTACGGCGACCGGTACCCGCACGAGCTTTCGGGTGGGCAGCGACAGCGCGCCTCGCTCGCGCGCGGCCTCGCGCTCGACCCGAAGCTGCTCATCGCTGACGAGCCGACGAGCGCGCTCGACGTCTCGGTGCAGGCGCGAGTGCTCGAACTGTTCACTGAGCTGCAGGCCGAGCTCGGGTTCGCGTCGCTCTTCATCACGCACGACCTCGCCGTCGTCGACGCGCTCGCCGACCGCGTCGGCGTGCTGTACCGCGGCGAGCTCGTCGAGAGCGGCCCGACCTCCGAAGTGCTCCGCGCGCCGCGGGAGGCGTACACGCAGCGACTGCTCGCGTCGCTTCCTGTGCCCAACCCCGCCGAGCAGGCGGAGCGCAGGGCGCTGGCACGCGCGCTTCGAGAGGCTGAGGAGGGGCGCTAGGCGCCGGATCCTTCGCGGTTTGCTCGGGCTGCTCCGCCCGAGGCGACAGGGTCGCCGCCCCGCTCATTCCCGAGCGGGGCGGCGACCTACTACGCTAGAGGGGCACCCGCGCCGGGGGTTAGCGGCGCGGAGTTCAGGGGCAGCCGTCGCTCCGAGGCCCGTCACGGGCCGCTTCGCAACTCGCGCATTTCCCGCGCGGGTCGCGAGCTGCGCCGTGAACGGGTATGATAGAACGTTCGCTATTTTATGATCGTGAGGATCCACCCCTATGGCTCTTGCCACACGCGAAGACCTTCGTAACGTCGCCATCGTCGCACACGTCGACCACGGCAAGACCACGCTCGTTGACGCCATGCTGCGTCAGACGAACTCCTTCGACGCGCACGCCGACGTCGATGACCGCGTCATGGACTCCAACGACCTCGAGCGCGAGAAGGGCATCACCATTCTCGCGAAGAACACCGCCATCAGCTACGAGGGCGAGCACGCGAAGAACGGTCCGATCACCATCAACGTGGTCGACACCCCGGGCCACGCCGACTTCGGCGGCGAGGTCGAGCGCGCACTCTCGATGGTTGACGGCGTCGTGCTGCTCGTCGACTCGTCCGAGGGCCCGCTGCCCCAGACCCGCTTCGTGCTGCGCAAGGCGCTCGAGGCGAAGCACCCCGTGATCCTCGCGGTGAACAAGACCGACCGCCCCGACGCTCGTATTCCCGAGGTCGTCGGTGAGGCGCAAGACCTGCTGCTCGGCCTGGCTTCGGACATCGCCGAAGAGCACCCCGACATCGACGTTGACGCGATCCTCGACGTGCCCGTCGTGTACCTCTCGGGCCGCGCCGGTGCCTCGAGCCTGAACGAGCCCGCCAACGGCACCCTCCCCGACGGTGACACCCTTGAGGCGCTCTTCGGCGTGATCCTCGAGCAGGTGCCCGCACCCACGTACGACGACGAGCACCCGCTGCAGGCGCACGTCACGAACCTCGACTCCTCGCCGTTCCTCGGTCGTATCGCGCTGCTGCGCGTGCACAACGGCTGGATTCACAAGGGCGAGACCGTCGCCTGGGTCAAGAGCGACGGCACCCAGCAGAACGTGCGCATCACCGAGCTCATGCTCACCAAGGCGCTCACCCGCTACCCGGCAGAGAAGGCTGGCCCCGGCGACATCGTCGCGATCGCTGGCATCGAGGACATCACCATTGGTGAGACCATCGCAGACGCCGAAGACACCCGCCCGCTGCCGCTCATCGAGATCGACGAGCCCGCAATCTCGATGACGATCGGCGCGAACACGTCGCCGCTCGTCGGCAAGGTGAAGGGCCACAAGCTCACCGCCCGCATGATCAAGGACCGCCTTGACCGTGAGCTCATCGGTAACGTCTCGCTGAAGGTTGTCGACACCGACCGTCCCGACGCGTGGGAGGTGCAGGGCCGCGGCGAGCTCGCCCTGTCCATCCTCGTCGAGAACATGCGCCGCGAGGGCTTCGAGCTTACCGTTGGCAAGCCGCAGGTTGTCACGAAGCAGATCGACGGCAAGACCCACGAGCCCTACGAGCACCTCACGATCGATACGCCCGAGGAACACCTCGGCGCGATCACCCAGCTCCTCGCCGCTCGTAAGGGCCGCATGGAGAACATGGTGAACAACGGCACCGGCTGGGTTCGCATGGAGTTCATCGTCCCCGCGCGTGGCCTCATCGGCTTCCGCTCGGAGTTCATGACCACGACCCGCGGCACCGGCATCGCGAACGCGATCTCGCACGGATACGACGAGTGGGCAGGCCAGATCGTCACCCGTAACAACGGTTCGATCGTCGCTGACCGCTCGGGCGTTGTCACCCCGTTCTCGATGATCAACCTGCAGGAGCGCATGAGCTTCTTCGTGCAGCCCACGCAGGAGGTCTACGAGGGCATGGTCATCGGTGAGAACTCGCGCTCCGAGGACATGGACGTGAACATCACCAAGGAGAAGAAGCTCACCAACATGCGTGCGGCTTCGTCGGACTCGTTCGAGTCGATGACCCCGCCCCGCGTGCTCACGCTCGAGGAGAGCCTTGAGTTCGCCCGCGAGGACGAGTGCGTTGAGGTGACCCCCGAGGTCATCCGCATCCGCAAGGTTGAGCTTGACGCCACGTCACGTGCTCGCTCGGCTTCGCGCCTGAAGAACCAGAAGTAAGCGCCACTCGCGCTTCGCGCCCGCACTCTGAGCTCAGCTCGGGGTGCGGGCGTTTCTGTATTCTCGGGCGGGGCAGCCGCGTATGATCGGGGCATGGCACTCCTTTACACTGACACCACGCTCGTTCCGTCAAAGCTCGAACTCATCGCAGAGTGGCTCCCGAAGCAGCCCTGGTTCACCGGCGACATTGCCCAGCTCACCCGCGTCTCGGGATACCGCCTCGACGACCCTGAGGGTGAGGTTGGCATCGACGGGATCCTCGTGTCGGCGGGGGAGGAAAAGGTGTACCACGTGCCGCTCACGTACCGCAGCGCACCGCTCGACGGTGGTGAAGCGCACCTCGTCGGCACGACTGAGCACGGCATACTCGGCACGCGCTGGGTGACCGCCGCGGCTGGCGACCCCGTCTACCGCGCCGTGCTCGCCCAGGTGATCGCGCAGGGCGGCTCGGGTAGCGAAGAGCTCGTGCACCAGCCAGACGGCTCGACGGTGCCGCGGAAGATCGAGATGCCGATTCACGGCTCGGGGGAGCCCGGCGCGCAGGTGCCCGAGCTGTGGGCCGCCGAGGTCTCGCTCGCCGACGGCGTGAGCGTCGCCTCGACGGGCTTTGCGACGCTCAGAGTTATCCACGTGCCGCAGGCAGACGCGCCGGCCGCTCGTGGCGCCGTAGGCACGCTCACGGCGACCTGGCCGGGCCAGGAGACCCCTGTGGTGATCGCGACGCTGGACTAGGTGCTCGTGCGGGCCTGGCGGGGATCGCTGGGCTCGTGGCCGTGACCGTGACGCGCCCGCGACATGCTGTCTGCCGCGCTCGTTTTCGTTTTTCGCGGGCGACCCGATAGAGTATTCATTGCGCGAAAGCGTAAATCGGGATGTGGCGCAGTTTGGTAGCGCACGTCGTTCGGGACGACGGGGTCGCAGGTTCAAATCCTGTCATCCCGACGAGAAGGCCCGGAACATCGTTGAAATATCAACGAAGTTCCGGGCCTTTGTCGTTCCCTCAGAACACGACGGTTCAGACTCTCCCTCATTTATCTCGAGTGGGAATTCACGCAGCGAGCGCTCAAGCCTCTGCTGAACAAGTATCTCGAGCACCTCGACGAGCGCTATGCTGCGCGGGCTGCGTCCTTCACCATGCGTACTGCGGCCGTGATGCCACCACCCCACGGAGCGCCGTGGCCTGGAAGAACCCATTTGGCCTCGGTTGGGAGGAGCTTCTCGAGCGAACTGATTGCCTGCGACGGGTTATCGGTGAAGGGCGCGGGCTGCGGGCCTAGCTTGCCTGTAAGGACGTTCCGAGTGGTCAGCCCGTCGCCAACAAAGATCGCATCGACGATCGGAACGTGGATGGCAATGCTGCCGTCTGAATGGCCTGGAAGGGTGATGACTCTTGGGTGCCCGGGGAGGTCAAGGATCTGGCCGTCTGTGACGTCAACGGTCTCGGTGAGCCAGGAGGTGCGTAGCCCTCCCTTTCTGAGTGTGTATGCAAGGAAGCCCATCAGTGGCCAAAGCCTCATGCTCTGCTTCGCAGTCGCCGGCTTGGACCCTCCCATCGCTCGAGCAGAGTCACCTTGGTGAACGTACACCGGAACGTCGAGTTTCCGTCGCAGGCGCTCAGCGAAGCCGACATGGTCGGAGTCACCGTGCGTCAGGATGACGCCGCGCACGTCCTCCGGCTTCCTCCCAATCGCGTGAAGTTCTCTCAGTAGGTCGTTCCAGTGCCCGGCGAGCCCCGCATCAATCACTGTCACCCCCTCATCGGTGGTGACAAAGTAGGCGGCGACAATGTCGTTGCCGATGCGGTGGAGAGAAGAAGCAATTTGCATGATGGCTAATATACGTAGCCATCATGGCTACTGTCAATAGCTATGATGGGCTCATGCCTTCTCCAGTCAAAACATCATCGGCGGAAATCGTTTCGGTCGCTTGGCGTCTTCTCGAAGCTGAGGGGTTGCCGAGCCTCACGATGCAGAATGTCGCCGCCCAGGTTGGGGTGCGAGCGCCCTCTCTGTATAAGCACGTGGAGAACAGGGGGGAACTGATCCGCCTTGTCGCCGAAGCGGCGCTGCGTGATCTCCTGGAGCGCCTCACAGGGGTTACGAGTCTTGCGGGTCTCGCGGAGACGCTCAGGGCATTCGGGCATGAGCATCCCGGCGCATTTCAGCTGGTTATGGCTCCGGGGGCAGGCGTTCCGGTTGCGCGCAGAGAAGCGACCGAAGCGGCTGCACAGCCAATCCTTGACGCGACACGTGCCGTGTGCGGTGACGCGAAGGCACTTGACGCTGCCCGAACGCTCACCGCATGGGCGACGGGATTCATACTTATGGAGACACGCGGAGGCTTTCGCCTCGAGGGCGACATTGATCAAGCGTGGCGGTTCGGGCTGGAGCGAACAATCGACGCGATCACTCGGCCCGAATAACTCACCCCGCTCTTGGCCTGTACTGAGTGCGAAAGGCTTGCACAGCCCTTGCTCAGCCGGCCCCGGTAGCTTCGACAGCAGTGAGCCGGTCACCCGACTCACCGAATCATTCACTTCATGGACGTGAACCCTGCAAGGACTTCCCATGGACTCACTTGCAGGAGGACCTTATGTCTGCCGTTTTGCGCCGCATTATCTACGTCGTTACTTACGAAGTGACCGCAATTTTGTTTGTTTCGCTCGCCCTCATGGCGCTTGGCCATAGCGGCGCAGGATCAGGCCTCGTGGCGATCGCTTCGTCGACGGTTGCGCTCCTCTGGAACTTTGCATGGACCTCAATCTTTGAGGCGTGGGAGCGCCGCCAGGCGTCGCAGACCCGAACGGTTCGACGCCGGATCGCGCATGCCCTCGGCTTCGAGGGTGGCCTGGTCATCTTCTTGATCCCGCTGCTCGCCTGGATCTTGAACGTCAGTCTGCTCGACGCGTTCATCCTCGAACTCGGCATCCTCGTGTTCTTCCTCGTCTACACGTTTGCTTTCGCCTGGCTGTTCGACATCGTCATGCCGCCCGCGAAACAGGCTGAGTAGCGGGGCGTGTACGCGGCTGTGGCCGCGTGGGGTGACGTGGTGGCGTTCCATCACGTCACTGGCATGGCTTGGGGCTACCGCAGTAGGAAGCGCATGCGGGGACAGTACATCGCCGGGGCTTGCCTGGCCACGACCCTGCTTCTCACCGGCTGCGCGGCTCAAGGCGTGGATGAGCAGCTGTGTGTGAGTGCGGAGCGGGCCTGGCAAACCTACGCCGCCGAGATGGACTCACCCGGGCTGAATCGCGATGAAGCAGGAGTCGTCAGGGACGCCTTTATCGAGGAATGGAATGAGCTCTCGGGAATGGACGAGCCCGGGGGCCCGAGGGTTGAGATTTTGGGGAACATCTCACGGAGCTTCCTTGCCGTCTGGACTGCTGAGAATGAGCATGTCAGGCGCGACCACGCTACAAGCCTGCAGAACGGGTTCGACATCCTGGTCAAGCAGTGTGAGGCAGCCGGGTACGAGCCTTCGCTCGCAGTCGGTGAGATCCGGGTCGGGCCGCCGGTCTAAAGACCCACAGGCGGTTGCTGGCCCTGTGCGCGTTGCTCTGCGGCGTGCTTGCGAAGCGCCGCGAGCACGGCCCCTCGAATCACGAAGAACGCGATGGCCGAGATGACCGCCGCAATCACCGCCCAGTACAGTAGCGCGGTAAAGATCATCGAGCTGCTCATCATGCCGCCAGGCTAGCTGACTCATTGGCAGTGCACAATGAATACCTACGCCCGTGCGCGAGGCAGCCCGGCGATGCATCGCTACAGTTGAACGGGGCGGACGAAACGCCAAACACGACACCGGAACGAGGATACGAGTGCCAGCTCAATGGGCATCGAACGGCGAGGGAATGGAGCTCCGGTTCACCGCAGCCAGCACCCGAGAGGCGCTGTCTCCCGGCCTGCTGCTCGCCTCGACGGCGCTCGCCGCCGGAAGCGCCGTGGTCGCCCTCTTGGGCGGCCTCGCGCTGGCAGGCGCGGTGCTCGTTGGCGTGCTCCTCGGTAGTCTGTGCCTCGTGTTCGTCGGCTATCTCCGGCTTTCCGCCCAAGCCCGAGAGATCAGGATCGCGGTCGCCCCGGAATCCCTCAGCGTGAGCGACGGGGAGCGGCGGTGTGCGATGTCGCTCGCAGACGTCACCCTGATCCAACTCGTGCATGATGGCGCGCCCGCGAGGGTCGCCGTTCGGGCGGGGGGAGATCGGTTCAACTGGTCTATTGGCCACCTGCACCGGCATAACACCGTCGAGCGTTTTGTGAGCGAGGTGCCCGATGAAGCTGACGGGTGGCTTCGGGCCTCCGGGCTGCGGCGCGCCGAGACTGTGAAGCGCGGAGTATTGCGCACCGAGTATCGCAGGTAATGCTTGTGTCATCGGGCTCGCCGGGGGCGGCAACGACGGCGCCGGGCATCGTGCGTCTAGTGAAGGGCAGAGGTAACGGACCAGGCGAAAGGCGCCCCCAGGCCTGTGCGGTCTGAAGTTTGAGCGTACTGCGGCGGGCCTGGGTTCCGGCGTCGATGGGGCGTGTTCGCGGGCTAGTTACGGGGGCTCTCGGTTAAATATCAATTGGAATGTCACCGGGAATCGGCGTGCAGGTTCCCGGATGTCACCATGCTGGCTTAATATTGACGACATGCTTAGTGACAGTTTCCGTCGGCTCCCCGCACAGGTTCAGCAAGGCGTTCTCGAATACCTTGATGAGGAAATCCGTATCGGGTTCCAAAAGAGTGAAGACGCTGCGGCCAACGAGAAGACTACTCCGGAGGGTGCGCGTCAGCTTGCTGACGGCATCGTGCTCTCGCTTGCGCTGCGCAACTCGTTCACTGGGGAGTCGCTTTCGAGCCCCCGCGATCTCGGCATCGGTAAGCGCAAGTAGCGCCCTCGCTTGAAGCTGCACCCCGCCCCGCCGATTCCTGGCGCCAGGGCGGGGTTTCGCTATTTCCGGCCGTTTGCGGGCCCGGCCGACGCCCGCGCAGTCTTCGCAACCTGCGCCGTGTCCCAGAGCACCGACCCGTTTGCCTCCTCAAGGGTGTCGTGCTGCGACACCACCCGCCGCTGCGAGGGCTCCGGGTGCCAGGTCATGACAAAGAAGAGCGGCACATTCTCGCGGTTGGCGAGCCCCTGGATCATCGCGACCGGCCGATCCTTCGGGTAGCGCATGACGGCCCACAGGTTCGTGTCGACCTGCACGTATGGCATGCGCTCGCGCTCAGTCTCTTTCTCGCGCTCGTTCCGATACACGTCTCTTCCCCCGTTCGAAAGTGTGTTCGATGAGTGTAGGTTGGGGTTCCGACATTTCCGCGAGGTATGCTCGATGGCGATATGAGGATCCGCACGAACACCACCATCGGGGGAGCATCGCGCTTTGACGCGGCCGCAGCCGAGGAGACGCTTCGCGAGCTCGAAGCGCAGTACGCGAACGGCGAGATCGAGCGCCACGCGTACTTCGAGAAGAAGAGTTCGCTCGTGCGCCTCTTCCTGAAATCCACGACCTCGCCCAGGCGGAAGCCGCGCGGCGACTTCGACTAGCCGTGACGCCCGGCCCGCGACGGGGCCGCCTCGGGGTGGTTCGCGTCGAAGGCAGGTGACTCCGAGCGGATGCGCGGGATCGAGACGAAGTTGTGCCGCGGCGGCGGGCACGACGTGGCCCACTCGAGCGACCGGCCAAACCCCCACGGGTCGTCTTGCGCCACGCGCTCGCCCCGTCGCGCGGTGAGGTAGACGTTCAGGAAGAACGGGATCATCGAGGCCCCAAGGATCATCGCCCCGATTGTCGAAAGCTGGTTGCCCCAGAGTACCCCGTCTTCCGGGAGGTAACTGTAGTACCTGCGGGGCATCGCCATGACGCCGAGCCAGTGCTGCACGAGGAACGTCGTGTGGAAGCCGACAAACAGCACCCAGAAATGGACCTTGCCGAGGCGCTCGTCGAGCATCTTGCCGGTCCACTTCGGCCACCAGAAGTAGAAACCCGCGAACATTGCGAATACGACCGTGCCGAACACGACGTAGTGGAAGTGCGCGACAACGAAGTACGTGTCGGAGAGATGGAAGTCGAGCGCGGGCGACGCGAGGATGACGCCGGTGAGCCCGCCGAACACGAACGTCACGAGAAACCCGAGCGACCAGAGCATCGGGGTCTCGAACGTGATCGAGCCGCGCCACATCGTGCCGATCCAGTTGAAGATCTTCACCCCGGTCGGCACTGCGATGAGCATACTCATGAGCGCGAAGAACGGCAGCAGCACCGAGCCGCTCACGTACATGTGGTGTGCCCACACCGTGAGCGACAGCGCCGCGATCGCGATGGTCGCGTACACGAGTGTCTTGTAGCCGAAGATCGGCTTGCGGCTGAAGACGGGAAGAATCTCGGAGATGATGCCGAAGAACGGCAGCGCGATGATGTAGACCTCGGGGTGGCCGAAAAACCAGAAGAGGTGCTGCCACAGAATCGCGCCGCCCTCGCCCGAGAATATCTGACCGCCGAACACCCTGTCCATCGCGAGCGCGAAGAGCGCGGCCGCGAGCACGGGGAACGCGACGAGTACGAGCAGCGACGTGACGAGAATGTTCCAGGAGAAGATCGACATGCGCCACATCGTCATCCCCGGTGCGCGCATGGTGATGATCGTCGTGATGAAGTTCACCGACCCGAGAATCGTTCCAAAGCCTGAGATGCTAAGGCCGAGCACCCACAGGTTGCCGCCGACGCCCGGCGAGAAGGTCTCTGACGAGAGCGGCGCGTACGCGAACCAGCCGAACGACGCGGCGCCCTGCGGGGTGAGGAAGCCACCGACAGCGATGAGCGAGCCGAACGTGTAGAGCCAGAACGAGAACGCGTTGAGGCGGGGAAACGCGACGTCGGGTGCGCCGATTTGCAGCGGCATCATGACGTTTGCGAACCCCGTGAAGAGCGGCGTCGCGAACATGAGTAGCATGATCGTGCCGTGCATGGTGAAGAGCTGGTTGTACTGCTCCTTCGTTGCTACAACCTCAAGGCCCGGGGCGAAAAGCTGTGCGCGAATGATGAGCGCGAGGACGCCGCCGATCAGAAACCAGGCGACTGAGCTGACAAGGTACATGTAGCCAATCACCTTGTGATCGGTTGACGTCACCCAGGAGACGATCGTGCTGCGGGTAGACATGGTGGAGTGCTCCTTTCGAATCGAAACTGTGCGGTGCTGATGGTGCGGTGCTGTTCGGGCGGCGGTCGCGGCGCGGCGCCGAGTTAGGTGTCGAGTGCCCGCGACGCCTGCGTGAGCGCCCGCACCTCGGCCGCTGCGAACTCGACGGACTCGCCGATGCCGTAGCGGTCAAGGAGGGCCGTCGCGAGGGCCGCGGCGAATGTGTCGCCGAGCCCCTTTGTGGCGATTTCGCGGTCGGGTTGACGATGCACGCTGCTCTGCGTGGGGGTCACGACGATTTCGCAGATGTCGGCGGGCTGGCCGGGCACGGCCTTGTGGGGGTCCAGCCTGGCTCCGGTGACGACCACCCATTCGGTTCGGGTGCCCATGATCGACCGGGCAGCCTCTTCGACGGCGGCGCGAGAGGTGAGATCGGAGAGCGGGCGGCCGCTCAGATGGGCGAGCTCGAACGTGTTAGGAACGACGCCGGTGGCGAGCGGCAGCAGCTCTGCGCGGAGCTCGTCGACGAGCGCGGGGTCGGTGTAGAACCCGAGTTCGGTGTCCCCAAGCGTCGGGTCGACGATCAGCGCTGGGCGGGCGGCCGTGGGGCGCGCGGCGAGCCAGGATGCGACGGCGGCGGGCTGCCCGGGCGTCGCGAAGTAGCCAGTCATCACCCACGCGAGGTCGCCGAGCGCGTCGGCCGTCTCAAGGTCGCCGAGCGCGTCGGTGAGCCAGGTCGGGGGCACCCGCACGTCGTGCACCGACGCGTAGTGGGGCATCACGCTGAGCAGGATCGTCGGGATCCGGATCGCGCGCACCCCACGGGCGGCGAAGACCCGCTCGGTGGCATTGAGGCCAACCGAACCGTGCGCGAGCTGGGAGCCGAGCGCGAGGAGCTGCGCCGGCCTGCGTTCGAGTTCGAGCGCGCGTGCGTCGGTAACCTGCACGGCTCGGCGGGCCTCGCCGATGTGCTCGAACACCCGCGATGACCGGCGATTTCCCCCATCCGCAACATTTGTCATAGGACAAACGCTATCATGGTGGTGACAATGATTCGATCGGCGCCATCGGCGCGGAGGTAGACCCCATGACACAGGCCCCCACACTCATTCCGGCCGCCCGCCCGCTGATCGGGAGCGAGGAGCGGCTCGCTGTCGACGCCGTGCTGCGCTCAGGCAACCTGGCCCAGGGGCCAGAGGTCGCGGCCTTCGAGGCGGAGTTCTCCACCCACTTTGTGCTTGGCCGGCCGACCGTCGCGGTGAACTCGGGCACGAGCGGCCAGCACCTCGGGCTGCTCTCGAGCGGGGTCGGGCCCGGCGATGAGGTCATTGTGCCCTCGTTCACGTTCGCCGCGGTCGCAAACTCGGTCGCGCTCACCGGCGCAACGCCCGTCTTCGCCGACATCGAGCCCGACCACTTTACGCTCGACCCTGTGCGCATTCGCGAGGCGATCACTGAACGCACGAAGGGCATCATGCCCGTGCACCTCTACGGCCACCCGTTTCAGGTCGACGCGATTGAGCAGATCGCCCGCGAGCACGGGCTCGCGATCTACGAGGATGCCGCGCAAGCGCACGGCGCGAGCTGGCTCGACAGGCCTGTCGGCACGATCGGTGAGTTCGCGATGTTTAGCCTCTACCCGACGAAGAACATGACCGCGATCGAGGGTGGCATGGTCGTGTGCCGCGCCGACGACACGGCGAGGCGCATCAGGCTGCTGCGCAACCAGGGCATGGAAACGCAGTACGCGAACGAGGTGGTGGGCTTCAACGCGCGAATGAGTGATGTGCACGCCGCGGTCGGCCGCGCGCAGCTGCGGAAGGTCGATGGGTGGACCAGGATCCGGCAGCGTAACGCCGCCTTCCTTGACCGCGAGCTTGCGCTGGTGCCGGGCGTCACGCCGCCGCGCGTTGCCCCGGAAGCCACTCACGTCTACCATCAGTACACGATCCGGGTCGCCGCGAGTGAGCGCGACCGCATTCGCCTCGCGCTTCGCGAGGAGCACGGCGTCGCGACGGGCGTGTATTACCCGATCCCGAACCACCGGCTACCGTCGCTCGCGGGCTACGCGCCGGCTGGCGAATTGCCCGAGTCTGACCGGGCCGCAGCCGAGGTGCTGTCGCTGCCGGTTCACCCGTCGCTCAGCGAAGGTGACCTGCAGCGCATCGTTGCTGGCCTGGTGGCGGTCACCGCCGCGGGCTCTTAGAACTCCCCCTCGCGGCCCGAGGGGGAGAGGTGGGTTGGGGCTTCTCGTGGGGGGTAGCCCCAACCCACCGCCCTGCGCTGCACGCGCGTCCCTAAACGGGCCACGATCTCGTAGTTGATCGTGCCGAGGCGCCCCGACCACTCCTCGACGGCCGGTTCGCCGCGGGCCGGGTCGCCGAAGAGCACGGCGCGGTCGCCGACGTGAACTCGCCCGGCAAGGTGGGCGACGTCGACCACGGACTCGTCCATGCCGATGGCGCCGACGAGTGGAGCGCGCTCGCCAGCAACGTTCACCGTGAGCCCCGAGTCGCCCAGTGCGCGGGGCATGCCGTCGGCGAATCCGATGGGGATGACGGCGCGCAGCCCGTCGGCGCGGTGCAGCGCGACGATCTCGGCGCTCAGCGACATGGCGGGACGGAGGCCGAGGCGGTTCGCGGCGCTGCCCTGTTCGGGGTCCAGCCCGAGCGCGGCGATGCCGACGCGAACGGCGTCGTACGCGAGATGCGGCGAGGTGAGCGCGGCGGCCGAGGCAGCCAGATGTCTGACCGGTGCGCTGATCCCGCTCGTGCGGAGCATGCGCGCGCCAGCGTCGAACCTCGCCGCCTGCGCCCGGTCGGCCGCGTCGCCGGCGTTGGCGAGGTGGCTGAACAAGCCCGACACGCGAACGGCGCCGGAGCGCTCCGCCGCGGCAGCGGCCTGAAACAGCGCCGGCCAGGTGTCGGGGGCAGCGCCGTTTCTGCTCAGGCCGGTGTCAAGCTTCAGGTGAACGCTGGCGGTGAGACCGAGTTCCGCGGCTGCGTCCGCCAGCCGAAGAAGCTGGTCGGCGCGGCTCACTCCAAGGGTAACGTCGAGACTGACGGTGGCGCGGGCGTCGAGACCCTCCGGGTGGAGCCAGCAGAGGGTCGGCGCGGTGAAACCGTTCTCCCTGAGTGCGGCCGCCTCGTCGAGGCTCGCGACCGCGACCATGGTGGCGCCCGCAGCGATCACAGCGGGCGCGACGATTTGGGCGCCGTGGCCGTACGCGTCGGCCTTGACGACGACAATCACGTCTGCGCCCGTGCGCCGACGCAGGGTCTCGATGTTGTGGCGGATCGCCGATACGGAGATCTCGGCGAACCTCACGGACTACGCCTCCGCGACCACGGAGTCGCCCCCGGCGGGGAAAGCGTCGGGCCAGTAGTGGCTATCGGGTACCTGCCGGGCGCCAAAGATCGCCTGGCCGACCCGCACGCAAGTAGCGCCCTCTTCGATCGCGACCTCGTAGTCGCCGCTCATGCCCATCGAGAGCCCGCCGTCGCCGACAAGGGTCGGGTCGATGTCGCGCATGCGATCCCGCAGCGTGCGAAGCAGTGTGAAGCAGGTGCGTACCCGCGGGATGTCGCTCGTGAAGACGGCGAGCGTCATGAGCCCGCGCACGCGGAGCGAGCCGTACTGCGGCAGCTCGCGCAGAAACGCCTCGAGTTCCTCGGGCGGCAGGCCGTACTTCTGCGGCTCCGCCGAGGTGTTGACCTGCACGTAGACGTCGAGACTGCGGCCCGCCGCCTGCAGTCTGCGGTCGAGCGCGGCCGCGGCCCGCAGTGTGTCGAGCGCCTGAAACTCGCTCGCGAACTCGGCGACGTCGCGAGCTTTGTTGGTTTGCAGGTGCCCGATGACCGACCACTCGACGCCGAGGTCGGCGAGGTTTGTGGCCTTGCGCTTCGCCTCCTGCACCTTGTTCTCGCCGAGCTGCGTGCAGCCCGCCGCGATCGCGAGTTTCACCCGCTCCTCCGGCACGGTCTTGCTCACGGGGAGGAGCTGGACATCGTCGGGGGAGCGGCCGACCCGCTCCGCAGCCCGTGAGATGTTTGCGCGCACATCGGCGATGTTCTGCGTGAATTCGGTGACGGTGGTCGCCGTCGGAAAGTCGTGAATCGGAAGGTCGTCTGCGCCGAGTTGATTTGTCATAGGACAAAGCGTAACATGGGCTGTGTTGAAGCCGGGTAGACGTGCCCGGCGCACCCACGAGAGAGAAGCGAGCATGACTGATCGCACCGCAGAGCACCCCGCTATCCCAGAAATCTTTGGGAGCACGGTGGAAGACATCGTCGTGAGTATCCGCTCCCTCATCGACGCCGGGGCGTTGCAGCCGGGCGACTCGCTCCCGCCCATGCGGGGCCTTGCTGACCGGCTTGGGGTGAACCGCAACACGGCTTCCGCCGCGTACAAGGCGCTGGTGCAGGCCGGCCTCGCCGAGACGCGCGGGCGCGCCGGTACATTCATCGTTGACCCGTACGAAGCTCTTGAAGAAGAGGGCTTCGCCCGCGACACCGTCTTGCGCGACGTTGGCGACGGTAACCCCGATGCTGCGCTGCTTCCGCGCCCCGAGCTCGTGCGGCTCACTCCCGCGGAGCCGCGGCTCTACGGCGAGCCGACCATCGATCCTGATCTCGCCGAGTGGGCGACGTCGTGGATTGCGGAGGATCAGCCGCGCCCGTTCCGCCTCACCGTCGCCGCCGGCGCCGTCGACGCGATCGAGCGGCTGCTCGCCCAAACGCTGACCCCGGGTGACTCGCTCGCGGTCGAGGACCCATGCTTCCTTACGAGCATCAGCACGATCAGGCAGAACGGCTACCGCCCGGTGCCCGTCGCGATGGATTCGGAGGGGATGCGGCCCGAGAGCCTGCGTGCGGCGCTCGAAGCGGGCGTGCGCGCCGTGATCTGCACGCCCCGCGCGCACAACCCGACCGGCGCGAGCCTCACCGAAGCGCGCGCCGCGGCGCTCCGCGACGTGCTCGCCGAGTACCCGCAGGTGCTCGTGATTGAAGACGACCATTTCTCGCTGCTCGCCCGCGCACCGTACGCGACGATCATCGGCGAAGGGCAGCTGCGGTGGGCGCTCGTGCGTTCGATGTCGAAGGCGCTCGGCCCAGATATGCGGATCGCGCTCGTCGCAAGCGACTCCGAGACTGCCGAGCGCCTCGCCTCACGGATCAGCGGGGGCATCACCTGGGTCAGCCACCTCATTCAGCGGCTCACCATCGCGATGCTCACTGATACCAAGACGCGAGAGCTCATTGCGCGGGCGAGTGACCACTACGCCGGGCAGAACGCCGAGTTCGCTGAGCGGCTGCGCGGCGTCGGTCTTACCTCCGAGAGCCGCGACGGCCTGAACGTCTGGGTCGACGTTCGCGGCGACTCCGCCGACGTCCTCGTGCAGCTCATGCGTCGCGGGTGGATTGCCCGTGACGGCGCGAGCTTCGGGCTACAGGGGGAGAACGAACACTTCCTCAGGCTCACCGTGCACGACCTCTCCGGCGACGAGATGACGAAGCTCGCCGCCGACCTCGCAGCAGCCGTGGCCGCGGTGCCGCCAATGCTCGCTGCCCCGCACGCCCCCGCAACAGCGTAAGAGCGACACCGCTCTGCATCACAACCGAAGGGAATTCCAGCCATGACTCAGACAGTCCAAGCTCCCGCAGTGCCGACCACTTCAGGGTCGCGCGTGCGCCCAGAACTCGTCACCGAGGTCCCGGGCCCGAACAGCCTCGCGATCCACGCCCGCCGAGAGGCTGCCGTGCCGCGCGGCGTCGGGTGCGCCCTGCCCGTCTACATCGACTACGCCGACGGCGCTTGGCTCACCGATGTCGACGGCAACCGGCTGCTTGACCTCGGCTCGGGCATCGGTGTGACGACCCTAGGCCACACGCAGCCGACGGTCGTCGCCGCTGCGAAGGAGCAGCTCGACCGCGTGAGCCACACGCTCTTCACCGTGACGCCGTACGAGAACTACGTGCGCCTCGCCGAGCGGCTCGGCGAGCACACCCCCGGCAGCCACGCGAAGAAGACCTTCTTCGTTAACTCGGGCGCCGAGGCAGTCGAGAACGCGGTGAAGATCGCGCGCGCTCACACCGGGCGCCGCGTCATCGCGGCCCTCGACCACGCGTTCCACGGCCGCACCAATCTCACGATGGCGATGAACCACCGCGCGGCGCCATACGGCACGGGATTCGGTCCGTTCGCGCCCGACGTGCAGCGCGTACCGAACTCGTACCCGTTCCGCGACGGGCTCTCGGGCGCCGATGCCGCAGCGCGCACGATCGAGTACCTCGAGCAGCGCATCGGGGTGCAAGACCTCGCAGCGGTGATCGCTGAGCCCATCCAGGGCGAGGGCGGGTTCGTCGTACCGGCCGAGGGATACCTCCCCGCGCTGCAGGAGTGGGCGACCGCGAACGGCGTCGTGTTCATCGCCGACGAGATCCAGGCGGGCCTCGGCCGCACCGGCACCTGGTTCGCAAGCGAGCTTTTTGGGCTCGTACCCGACCTCGTGCTCACAGCAAAGGGCATCGCTGACGGGCTGCCGCTCGCGGGCATCACTGGCCGCGCAGAGATCATGGACGCCGCGCACGTCGGCGGCCTCGGCGGCACGTTCGGCGGCAACCCCGTCTCGATCGCGTCAGCCCACGCGGTCCTCGACCTGCTCGAGACAGGTGAGCCGTTCGCCGAAGCCGCCCGGATCGAGCGAGCGCTCGTGGAGAACCTTCGCGACCTCGCCTCACGGTTCCCGGAGATCGGCGACATTCGCGGGCACGGCGCGATGATCGCGTTCGAGCTCGTCGAGCCCGGCACCACGACGCCGCTCGCAGGGCTCGCGGGCGAGATCGCTGCGTACGCCGCGAGCCAGGGGCTGCTGCTGCTTACGGCAGGCAGCTACGGCAACGTCATCCGCTTCCTCCCCTCGCTCGCGGTGACGAGCGAGCAGATTGAGTATGCTGTGGAGGTGATCGGGGAGGCCCTCGCGCGCCCGCGCGCCTAGGGCGACCCGGGGCCCGTCCGACTGAGACTGGCCCACCCGGTGGGGTGACCGAATGGCTAGGTTGCGGCTCGCAAGGCCGTGTATGCAGGTTCGACTCCTGCCCCCACCTCTCCGTCTTGCTGACGGGCGACCTCGCGGCCGCGAACCATCCGGGAGGAGCCCAGATCGCTATGCACGCGCTCGCCGCAGTCGCACCGCTCGCAGCGGTGATCCTGACTCTCGTGTTCGGTCGTTCGTCGCGCACGGCCGCGATCGCCGGGATCGCGGTGCTCGTGCCGCTCATCGTGTTCGTCTTCCCGACGCCCTGGCCGGTGATCGGGCGGGCAGCAGTCGAGTGGGCGCCCGTCGTGACCGAGGTGATCCTGGTGCTCGCGGGCGGCATCCTGTTCGCCGAAGCCGGGCGGTTCACCGGGAACCAGCAGCGCATCACGGACTGGGTGACGGGCTCGCTCGGCACTGGCGTTGTTCCGGTGCTCGCCATCGTTCACGGGTTCACGCCCCTCACCGAGTCGCTCACCGGCTACGGGGTGGGCGCCGCGCTCGCGGTGCCGCTCTTGCTTGGGCTTGGGCTGCCCGGGAAGCAGGCCGCGATTGTCGGGCTGCTCGGTCTGTGTGCGGTGCCGTGGGGCTCGATGGGGCCGGGCACCCTCATCGCCTCGCACCTCTCGGGCGTCGAGTTCGACGCGCTCGGCGTGACGACGGCGGTCTTCAACGTTGTCGTGTTCGTCGCCGTCGGCGTGACAGCCGCGCTGCTCGTTGGGGCTCCGGGCCAACGGGCCCGGAGCGTGCTCGCGGCCATCGGATCCGCGCTCGCACTCTCGCTCGCGGTGTTCGGCGCCAACGTGCTCATCGGCACCGCTCCCGCGGGGGCGATCGGTGGCCTCACGGTGCTCGCGCTGCACATCGGGCTGCGCGCAGCGCGCGGCGGGCGGGTGCGCATGGCGGCCAGCGTCGCGCGGGCCTTCATCCCCTACGCGATTGTGCTCTGCGGGATGCTCGCCGCCACCGCTGCGTTCGCGCTCGCAAGGGCAGGATCGGGGTCCGCGGGCGCGGCGGGTGTCGAACCAGCAGGTGCTCGCTCGGCGGGGGAGGGCGTAGCCCAGGCGATCCTGACCTCACCCGCGCTGTGGCTGTTCGTCGCGACGGGCGTGCTGCTCGCGCTGCACCGCGACGTGCTTCGGGGCGCGGTGCGGTCGGCGGCGGGAACGTGGCTCAGGGTCGCACCGGCGACCGTGCTGTTCGTCGCGCTCGGGGCACTCATGGGGGTGAGCGGCATGACCGAGGCGCTCGCGGGGATGCTCGCCCGGCTCGGCGCTGGCTACCCGTTCTTCCTGCCGCTGTTCGCCTCGCTCATCGGGTTCATCACCGGTTCGAACTCGGGGGCGAACGCGCTCGGAGCGGGGGCGCAGACCGATGTTGCGCGTGCGCTGGGCCTCGACGTGCCGCTCGCGATCGGCGCGCACAACGCCGCGGCGGCGACGGCGATGATGGCGTCGCCCGCCCGCGTCGAGCTCGCGACGAGCCTCGCGCGGGTGCCCGAGGAGCGCGGTGCGGTGCAGCGTCTGCTCTTGCTACAGCTCGGCGTCATCTCGCTCGTTATGGGCGGCCTGAGCTTTCTGCTGCTGTAGCCCAGCGCCCCGCCAAGCGGAGGCGCCGGGCCCTTGCAGCCGCGCTGGTTAGCCTCGTTGGTTAGCCGCGCTGGAACGGTACCTCGGGGAAGTCGACGGGCACGTCGAGCGCGATGTTGATGTAGTTCGTGAACAGGTTCAAGCCGACCTGTGCGATGGTCTCGACGATCTGGCCGTCGGTCCAGCCGTGCTCGCGGAGGCTCGTAATCTCTCGCTGGTCGACCTTGCCGCGGTTCTCGACCAGGCTGTGCGCGAACTGCAGGAGCGCCTCAGTCTTGGGGTCGGCGGCCCGCGCGCGCTGCGCGGTAGCGAGCTCCTCCGCGCTCAGACCCGCCTGAGAACCGAGCGCCGTGTGCGCGGCGAGGCAGTACCTGCAGTCGTTCGTGTCTGCAACGGCGACGGCGATCTGTTCGGTGAGGGCCGCGCCGAGCGCGCCCGTCGAGAACGCGCCGAACGAGCCCCACATCGACTGGAGTGCGGCTGGGGAGTTCGCGACGACGGCGAACATGTTCGGAATCGTGCCGAAAGCCTTCTCGATCTTTGCGAGGTTCGCATGGGCTGCAGGGGCCGCCTCGGTCGCGGCGAGGATTGGGACGAGTGCCATGATGAGTGCTCCTTCTATCTAGGAGCCGGTCGCGTTGACCGGCTCACCCCAGCCTGGCCGCTGTTCGAAGATCTTTCGCGCCCTATCAACCGAATTACCTGCCCAATCGTCCATACTTGAGCGTATGGGTTCGATCGACCGCCTTGACGCGCTGCTTCGTCGCTTCGGTGTGCAGGCGCAGCAGTTCTTCGATGGCAACCTCTGCGACCAGCGTCGTTTCGAGCCGATCCCCGGGCGAGGGTTCCTCCACATCCTGCGCGCCGGTGCCATGGCCGTTGACGACGGCGTCGGGAACGCGCGGTGGCTCACCGAACCGACGCTGCTGTTCTACCCTCGAGCGCACGACCACACGTTCACCCCGGGGCCAGACCGGGGAGTGGACCTGGCCTGCGCGACGCTCGCGTTCGACGGCGGCGCGGCACACCCGCTCGTTGCGGCGCTCCCCGACGTCGTGAGCGTTCCGATCGACGAGGTCGCGGGGCTCGACGCAACACTCGACCTGCTCGCGTCCGAGATCGACGGGGTCGCGTGCGGCCACCGCCACATCGTTGACCGGCTGTTCGAAGTCGTGCTGCTCAAGCTGCTGCGCCACCTGCTCGACCGGCCGGGAGAACACGGGATCAACGGTGGGATGATCGGGGGCCTCGCAGACCCGCAGATCGCCCGCGCCCTCGGAGCCGTTCACGCCGAACCCGGCGAGGCATGGACCCTTGAGGGGCTCGCCCGCGAGGCGGCGATGTCGCGCAGCGCGTTCGCGGCGCGCTTCCGGGCGCTCGTCGGAGTCACACCCCACGACTACCTCACCGAATGGCGAATCACTGTCGGCAAACAGCTCCTGCGGCGCCAGCAGCCAGTCTCTGAGGTCGCCGCGACGCTCGGGTACACGGGAAGCTCGTTCGCGCGGGTGTTCGCGCAGCGCGAGGGGTTGTCGCCGCGCGCCTGGGCGACCGCGCAGCAGGGGCTCTAGCTTTCGGCTGGCGGCTGCCCGAATGTTGACGGGTCGACCGGGCGCTGCGCGCGCGGAAGCGACTCGACGACGAGGAGGTACGACTCGGTGACGAGATCACGGACAAGGGCTTCGTCGAGCGCGCCGCCGGCGCGGAGCGAGATCCAGTGCCGCTTGTTCATGTGGTAGCCCGGAATGATGTCGTCGAACGCTTCGCGTAGCGTCGTCGCGTCGGCGGGCTTCGCCTTGAGCGTGACGAACGGTTCGGTCGACCCCTCTGAGAGCAGCAGGAACACCTTTCCGCGAACCTTGTAGACCGTAGCTTCGGGCCCGAACGGCTGCCCTGGTGCCGAACCTGGCAGCTCGTCGGCGCGTGCTGAAGCCCACTCCTGCAGCGTGGTTGGGGTCATGCGAGGCTCCGTTCTTGGGTGCTGGTTCGTGCAAGCCTAGTGGAGCCTTCCGACAGGCTTTGCGCATGCCTCCACTCCACCCCCGCCCTTCTGCCCACCCTTGACCCCGCCCTTCTGCCCCCTCGACCCCGCCCTTCGGTACTTCCGCCTGTAAAAGGCGCAAGGTATGCCTCATTTGCCTAGAATCGGCATACGAACCACCGATCCCATTTGGTGCGTCAGGGAGCCGAGCCAAGCCCCAACGAGTGGGCCACCAGCGGAGCTCTAGCGGAGCCTAGGGGAGGCAGCCCGTGCCGCAGACTATGGTTGAGGCATGGCATCGGTATCGCGTGGACGGCCCCCTGCATCGTCACGGGAGACACTGGCTGACGCCGCGAGCGAGCTGTTTCTCGAGCAGGGATACGACACCACGACCGTTGCAGACATTACGACACGGGCGGGCGTGAGCCGATCCTCGTTCTTCAACTACTTTGACGGCAAAGCGGCGACCATTTGGTACGCGCTTGACGAGCACCTTGCCGAGTTCGCGGCGGCGTGGCCTTCCGGGGAAGGCGCTGGCTCAGCCGAGGCCCTGGCTGTCAGGGTCGGTGCCGCGCCCCCTCACACGCTCGCCTTGGCAATCGCGAACGCTGACGCAATGGGCGTGCGCGAGGAGCTCGGAACGGGCCGGGCACTACGCCAGGCATCGCTGGCGGTCGCGCTCGCAGCAGGCGCGCGCACCCCAGGGAAGGCCTCAATCGCCGCGCAGATTATCGCCGCGGCGCGATCCGCGGCGGTCTTCGCGGGTATCTGGCAGTGGGCCGAGCGAGGTGCCGGAACGACCGACCTCGAAGCAGAGATCCTCACGGCGCTGCGCTCGGTCGACCTTGGAGCCCCGGTATCGCGGGACGCGCTGCGGGTCGCCGTCGTCGGCAGCGGTGCGATCGGTGCCCGCGTCATCGAGGAGCTCGCCGCCGGGAACGTGCCCGGCGCTGAGCTTGCGGGCGTTGTCACCAGAAGAGCGGACGCGCTCACAGAGGCGGTCGGGGAACTCTCCGCGGGCATCACGGATTTCGGTGAGGATCTCGAAGCGGCGGTCCGCGAGAGCGACCTCGTCGTCGAGTGCGCGGGGATCACCGCGGCGCAGAGCATCGGCGCTCAGGTAGTCTCGGCTGGACGAGATCTGCTCATCGTCTCGATCGGCGCGCTCGCGAACACGGAGAGCCGCCGGGCCCTCACCGGCGGCCCCGGCGTACTCCGGCTCGCGACGGGCGCGATCGGGGGTCTCGACCTGCTCGCCGCGGCCGCGCGGCCCGGTGGCATCGAAGGCGGGATCACGAGCGCGAGCCTCACCTCGACGAAGGGTGCGACCTCGCTCGTGCAGCCCTGGATGAGCGCCGAGCAAGTGCGGCAGCTCGAGACCGCAACCGAGCCGTTCACTCTGTTCGAGGGGGCGGTCGCTGAAGCCGTTGAGCTGTACCCGGGGTCGCTGAACGTCGCGTGCGCACTCGCACACGCGACGGGACTCTGGCGAGAGACGCTGGTGCGGTTGGTCGCGGATCCGCAGGCCGAGCGCACCACCCACGAGATCGCTGCGGCGGGCGCCGCGGGGGAGTACAGGTTCGTGATGGCGAACGCGGTTTCCGAGGCCAACCCGACGTCGAGCGCAGTTGTTGCCGAGACTGTGCTGCGCGGGATCGGCGCGCTCGCGGGCCCTGGCTCGACGTTCGTGTAGCGGACTCCGGGCCGGCTAGACGTCAAACTTGCCTTCCTCGAGGCGGGTTTTGACCTGCCCGAGGAATCTCGCGGCGTCGGCACCGTCGACAAGTCGATGGTCGTAGCTCAGCGAGAGGTACATCATGTCTCGGGCCTCGATGGCCTCGGAGCCGTCAGCCAGTCGGATCACGACCGGCCGGCGTGTGAGGGCTCCGGTGCCGAGGATGGCGACCTGGGGCTGGTTGATGATTGGGGTGTCGAAGAGCGTGCCGACCGACCCATAGTTCGTCACCGTGAAAGTTCCGCCCGCGAGGTCACTTGCGGTGAGCTTCCCCTCCTGTGAGCGTGCTGCGACGCTCGCGATGGCGGTCGCGACCGATCGCACAGACAGAGCAGCTGCGTCTCGAATGACAGGCACAAGCAGGCCACGAGGGGTGTCGACGGCTACGCCAATGTGCTCGCCATCGGGGTACATGATGACCCCGGCTTCGAGATCGATCGTTGCGTTGAGTTTGGGGTGGTCTCTGAGCGCCTCCACAGCCGCGCGCACGATGAACGAAAGATAGCTGAGCCCGACCCCCTCTTGCTCGCGGAACCGTTCCTTTTCGGCACGTCGGATCTCGGACACTGCGCTCAGGTCAACCTCGACCGTGGCGGTGAGTTGCGCGGACGTGTCGAGCGACTCCACCATGCGGCTCGCGATGGTCGCGCGAATACGCGAGACTCGTTCGGTAGTGCCGTGGTGCGGCAGCGAAGGGACTTCGGCGTTGGGGGTCGCCGCATGCTGTGTGTGGGTATTCACGAGTGCATCCTCATTGATAACGTCTGGTAGAACCAGAGGTATCCTGACACGGTTGGGCTCGAAGGTCAAAGCCTCGCGCCTCATTTATGCAGAGAAGGAGTTGTGAAATGCTGAGCGTGCTGTCCACGATTGCCCCGATGTTTGTGATTCTCGGGGCGGGCATGGTTGCCGGCTTCGCTCCGCGATTTCGCAGCGCGCAAGCGGGGCTCAACGCCTTCGTGTTCACCTTCGCGCTCCCTGCGTTTCTTTTTGTTGCGGTGACGAGCGCGCCGATCCGAGATGGTGTGCCGCTCGCGTTCGTCGGAATCTCGCTGGGGGTGACCGCGCTCGTGTACGCGCTCGTTCACTTCGGAGCGATGTTCGTGCGTGGGCACAGCGGAACGCGGAGGGCAAACGTCGATCCCGGCCCGCTCGCGGTCGCCGCAACCTACGGCAATGTCGGGTATCTTGGGGTGCCGATTGTGCTGAGCGTTGCGGGGCCAGGTGCTGCGCTCGGTGCTGCGCTCGGGCAGCTGCTGCACAACATGCTGTTCATGGTTGGCTATCCGCTGCTGAAGTCCATCCGCGGGGGGTCAAGCCCCGGTGGCGGAGGGGGTATCTGGGCGCTGCTCTGGCGACTGGCGAAGGGGGCGTTGCTGTTCAACCCGGTAGTGCTGGCGGTTGTCGCTGGCATGGCCGTTGGTCTGCTTGACCTCACGGTGCCCGCTGTCTTGTCCGCGAGCCTTGAGATGCTGGGGGGAGCCGCAGTCCCCGCGGCAATGTTTGCCGTCGGACTCACGATCAAACCCGCCCTCGAAGGGATGCGGTCGGGGAGCGTTTCGGTGGCGGGGGTTGCCGTCGCCTCGGCCGTCAAGCTTGTGGCGCTGCCACTGTTGACGTTCACTGCTGTGGCGGTCTTCGGCCAAGGGTTGGCCTCCCAGTGGGCGCTGTCTGCAGTGATTATGGCGGCAATGCCGGTGTCGTCGACCGCGAGCGTCATCGTCTTCGAATATGACGGTGACGTGCGTCTCGTTGGCGCAACGACGCTTGTTACGAGCGTTGTTGCGCTTGTTAGCATCCCGATCATCCTGTCGTTAGCGGGCTGAGTCGACCTTCGCCACGCCCGGGATGTAGGTGTGGGGGTGCTTGCCAAATCGCGTCGAACTTTGGCGCAGGACCAGGGGAATTTTGGGGTACCTGGCGGGGTTGGTGCGGTGTCAAGGCGGCAGAATTCTCCCCAAACGGTTGCCTGGTTCTACCAGGCCGTGCATAATGATCCGAGCGGCCCGTCTGACTCTCGGACAGATCCGCTCTGAGGGCGGCATCTCGCCCTCTCAATGTCTGACCTGGACGGACACAACCATCCAACCGGTACCGATATCTCAAGGAGGAGATTCACGTGAAGAAGACAACTCTGACCGCTGCACTGGCGGTCTCAGCGCTCGCACTGACTGGCTGTTCTAGTGGTGGTGCGCCGTCGGGAGAGTCCGGTGGCGAGAGCTACAACTGGGACATGACTATTACGGTCTCCGAGGCTTCGGCTTGGTGGGCCGGCGCCGAGAAATTCGCCGAACTCCTGGACGAGAAGTCGGACGGGCGAATGACGCTCAACCTCTTCGCGAATGAGCAGCTCTCGGGCGGTGACCCAGCCGCGGGCGTTGAGATGCTTGCGAATGGTGACAAGGCGTTCTCGTACAACTCGCCGATCATCTACTCGGGCATTGACCCCCGCTTCTCCGCGATCACCGCGCCCTTCCTCTACGCCGACTACGCTGAGGCCGATGCCGCGATGGCCGATGGGGGCGTTGAGATTTACGAACAGCTGACCGACGAGATGGGCATCAAGATGCTTGGATTCGGTGAGTCCGGTTTCCGCCAGATCACGAATAGCAAGCATGAGATTACAGCGCCGGCTGATCTAAAGGGCCTGAAGCTGCGCGTTGCGGGCTCCGAACTCTTCTTGAACATCTACAAGCAACTCGGTTCTGACCCCGTCACGATGAACTTCGCCGAGGTCTTCACCTCGCTCCAGAACGGCACGATCGATGGCCAGGAGAACCCGTTCGACGTGATCTACTCGAACGGGCTCATGGAAGTGCAGAAGTACCTGTCGGTGTGGAATTACGTGTACGACCCCCTGATCCTCGGAATGAACAAGGACTTGTTCGAGAGCCTCAGCGACGACGACAAGAAGATTGTCGAGGAGGCCTCAGCCGAGGCTAACGCTTACCAGGTGAAGCTCAGCCGTGATCGTGAGGCAGAGCAGCTCGCGGAGATGAAAGACGCGATGACGGTCACCGAGCTCACCCCTGAGCAGCTCGCAGTCTTCCGCGAAGCGATGCAGCCGGTCTACGACGCGTACGCGGACAAGTGGACGGCCGAGGTCGCCGAGGCAGTGCAGCCGAAGTAGTTCGTTCTGTGGGGTGGCACCTGCGCCACCCCACAGCGAACCGGATCACCTATGTTTGATGTCATTCTGCGCAGGCTCGAGAACACAATCATCGCGATCACCTTCCTGTTTATCACGCTGCTGGCATTCGCCAATGTGATCGCACGCTATGTTTTCCATGCCTCTTTTTCGTTCACCAGCGAGCTGCTCATCAACCTCGCTGTGCTGCTGACGATGGTGGGCGCCTCGGCCGCAACGCGGCTCGGCACCCACCCAAGTTTCAGCCTGCTCCGCGACTCGAGTCGCGGAGTTCTCCGCAAGGTGGTCGTCGTCATCATCTGCGCCGGAATGCTTGCCTTCTTCCTGATCCTTCTCTGGCTCGGGTTCGAGACCGCGATGAAACAGCTGGAATCGGGCCGCCTGACACCGGCTCTTCAGTTCCCGCAGTGGGTTTTCTCGATGGGGCTTCCTCTCGGTGCACTTCTTGGCGCGATCCGTTCCATCCAAGTCTGCGTCATTGAGTTGCGCGGCGGTGAAGCGTTCAAGGGCGAGGAAGCTGAGGCACTCGAAGTTGCCGCAGCCGTTGAGGCTGAGAACGAACAGCTTGCACGCGAACGCCAGGAGGGCGTCGCTCCCACAACCTCAACATCCGGACCGAAGGAGGGCGGACGATAATGATTGAACTCGTACTGTTCGGCACGTTCTTGGTCTGCTTGTTTATAGGCGTTCCCGTAGCGATGTCCATGGGGCTGTCGGCGTTCGCGACGATCTTGTTTACCGGTGGGATGAAAGCGCTTGCGCCAGCATCGAGCATTCTGTACGCCGGGCTCTCGTCAGAGACGCTGCTCGCAATCCCATTCTTCATCCTCGCGGGTGTCATCATGGAGCTCACCGGTATATCGCGAAGACTCGTCGAATTTGCAGACGCGTGCTTCGGGCATATGAAGAACGGAATCGCGCTCACCGCGATCTTGACAGCGCTCCTGTTCTCCTCAATCTCTGGTTCTGGCCCCGCGACGGTTGCGGCCATTGGCGGCATCCTCATCCCGGCGCTCGCGAAGCACGGCTACAGCAAGCGGCACGCGGCCTCGCTCGTCGCTACTTCCGGCGAGCTCGGCATTATTCTCCCGCCAAGCATCGCGTACATCGTGTTCGCTGTGGTGGCTGCGGATTACGCTGGCCCCGGTGTTGACCGTGTGACCATCGGCCGGCTGTTCATGGCTGGCGTCGTTCCCGGCCTGATCCTAGTTGTCGTGCTGTACTTCATCGCGAGGTTCCTGCCGCGCGACATGGAGCTCGCCAAGACGAACGCTGCCGCTCACCTGAGCGAAGCGATGGGCAAGAACACGCGCCAGCGCACCGCAACCATCACCGCCACCGGTGCCGTCGCGAGCACCGCAGATAACACCGGCCTCTTGACGATCGAAGACGTCACCCCAGAGAACGCGAGTTCGGGAGCAGGCATCGGTATGAGAGCCAGACGGGCTCCAGCAGGCGTCGTGTTCAAGACGTTTCTGCGGGCAGTGCCGGGGCTTCTCGTCCCCGTGATCATTCTCGGAGGCATATACGGTGGCATCTTCACTCCGACGGAGTCAGCCGCTGTCGCTTCCGTCTACGCGCTCGTCGTCGGCCTGTTCGTGACACGTGACCTGAAGTTCGCGGAGGTCTTCAAGATCTTCACGTCTGCAGGCATCATGTCTGGGCGCATCATGCTGATTATCGCGTCAGCGACCCTGTTCGCCTACGTGATCACCCGTAACCAGATCGCGAAGCATGTCGCTGACTGGATGCTGAGTCTCACCGACAGCATGGTGCTCCTCGTTCTCATCATTAACCTCGCGCTGCTTATCGCGGGAATGTTCCTCGATGCAATCTCGGCGTTCTACCTCTTTATTCCGCTATTCGTTCCGGTGCTTCTCGAGTTGGGCATGAACCTGACCACCATCGGTGTGATGATGACCATGAACCTTGCGATTGGCCTGATTACTCCGCCGGTTGGCATCGATCTGTTCGTCGCAGCGAGCATCGCAAAGATTCCGTTTGGCGAGGCCGTGAAGGGCGTAGTGCCGTTTGTGGTCTCGGGCATCATCGTGCTGCTCCTCGTGACGTTCGTTCCCGCGCTCAGCAACTGGCTGCCTGACCTACTCGGGCTGTAGCCCACCAAAGGAGTGAGCAATATGACTCAAGAATTTGCTGGCAAGGTCAGCGTCGTCACCGGCGCTGCTGGGGGTATCGGCGCTGAGATCGCGATCGAACTTGCGGCGCGCGGCTCTGACGTGCTCGTCATTGATGTGACAGATGGATCGGCAACGGTGGCCGCGATCGCGGATCGCACCGGAGGGGCTGTCAGAGCACGTAGCGAGATCGTAGATATCCGTGATCGGGAAGCAGTGCAAAGCTGCCTCGACGGTCTGGTCGCAGACTGGGGGTCACTGGACGTATTGGTGAACAACGCCGGTACCGCAGGCAGGCTCAGTCTCGAAGAAATGACAGACGAGGTGTGGGATCGTGACCTTGAGACGAACCTCAAAGGTACGTTCCTCATGACTCAGTGTGCGGTTTATCCGCACATGCGAGACGCCGGCCAGGGAGCGATCGTGAACGTGAGCTCCATCTCAGGGATCATCGGCGGCGCCAACTCCGGCGGCGACGGAGCAGCCCGAACCGGTCCGGCCTACGCCGCATCGAAGGGCGGGGTCATCGCGTTCACTCGCTGGGTTGCGAAGGAGGTCGGCCCGCTCGGAGTAACCTGTAACACGGTTGCCCCCGGACCCGTCGCCACACCCATGACCGCAGGTGTCCCGTACCCGGTTGACGCTCAACCGATCAAACGCATCGGACAGCCGGAGGATATCGCGCAGGCTGTCGCGTTCATCGCCTCGCCGGGTGCGAGCTACAGCCGGGGCTAACCGCTATTGGTTGGGGGGGGACCCGCTTTGGGTTTGCCCCCCCCCACCACTCGCGGGTCGCGGGTTCGCTCCCTACCGGGGAGCGAACCGGCACCACCCCTCACCGCGGGTGCAGCGCTCTCTCTCGACTCTTCCCAACGGTCACAAGCTGGAAGGAGGGCCCGATGCTGCCATTAGTGCATCCAGGTCCCAAGACCCACCCACGAATCCTTAGCCAAAACGTGCGCACGGTGCGCATACTCTGGGAGCTTCGAAGCGGCAGACCCGTCATTGACCAGCTCCACGATGCGCTCACTGCCCTCGGAACAGATAGCGGCTTCGCCGAGATCCACGGCGGCAACTACGCCCCGCTCAGTTACTGCGTACCTGACATCGCCACGCCCGAGAAAGCCCTGAGCTTCTCAGCGACTCGGCACCACGATCGCGCGCACCTGCTCTACGGATCAGTCACGCTGGGCACTCGTGCGGACGCTCCATACATGCACAGCCACTGCTTCTGGCAAGCCCCTTCTGGCGGCCTCGAAGGCGGTCATGTTTGGCTCGAGACTGAGCCAGACGGAAACGCGCCAATCGCCGTCGTCACTGGGGTATTTGGTGCGCAGTGGCTGAGTACGACCGACCCAGAGACACAGATGCCGGTGTTTACACCACACGCTCACAACACCGAAAACGAACGGAGCCAAGTCATGAATCCCGACGACTACGCGACGCACCAGGCGGGGTTAACCGTTCACACCGCCGGGCCAGAAGCGCGCTCCGACACTGTTATCGCCCGCGTGCTTCCCGGCGTGGATATTACTGAAGCTCTCACCCGAATTTGTAACGACGCTGGATTTGACCGCGCCACGGTGCGGGCTGGGCTCGGGAGCTTCGTCGGCGCCACCTTCGTGGACCGGGCAACCGGCGGCCACACCGTGATCGATGGCCCCGCAACTGAGGTGATCGCGATTGTCGGCGACGTGCGCCGGGTTGCGGGCGAGCTGCAGTCGCGGTTGAGCTGCACACTCGTCGACCGCCACGGTGTCATCAGCGCGGGCGAACTTGTTCCCGGCGAGAACCTCGTCGCGGCGACATTTGAACTGACAGTGCAGCGCCTCGACGCGCCAACGATCACCATTTCATAGACCAACCACCCCAACGCATAAAAGGAGAACCCATGGACGTCAATCTCACCAAGGACCTACTCGGCGACGAAGAAGAGGCTGACCTTGTCGAATGGCTCGTCGACGACGGTGCCACAGTGACCGAGGGCCAAAACATCGCCTCGATCGAGACCTCAAAGCTAGTCAACGAGATCGTTGCGCCCGCCGCGGGAGTCATCTCGCATAAGAAGGACGCCGGCGACATGGTCTCCCTCGACGAAACCATCGCGACGATCGAGTAGGGCCACCATGACTGAATTTCACGCAGCAGAGCACGGCCTCGCTGGTCTCGAGCTCATGGCAAAGATTCGCGAGTTCGAACGAAGGATGCCGCTACTCTCGGAAGAGGGCCTCATCCGAGGCTCCACCCACCCCTCGCTCGGCATGGAGGCGGTGGCAGTCGGCGTCTCGCTCGCGCTGCGCGATGACGACGCCATCGCGAGCAACCACCGTGGCCACGCACACACGCTCGCGAAAGGCGCTGACTTCGGGCGGACGATGGCGGAGATTCTTGGCCGAACTGACGGCTACTGCCAGGGCAAGGGCGGGTCGATGCACATCGGGGTCAAGGAGCTCGGCGTCCTTGGGACGAACGGCATCGTCGGTGCAGGTATCGGGATTGCGACTGGGGCTGCCCTCGCGTCAAAAATGAAGGGCGACGACACTGTCGCAGTTTCGTACTTTGGCGACGGCGCGTCAAACCAAGGGGTGCTTGCCGAGGCGTTCAACCTAGCAGCGATCTGGAAGCTCCCGGTCCTCTTCGTGCTCGAGAACAACCACTACGCGCAGTCAGCAGCGATCGAGGACATGGTCGCCCAGATCGACCTGTCGCGCCGCGGCGAGGCCTACGGTGTGCCATCGTTCTCCGGTGACGGAATGAATCTCGCCGAGGTCTACGAGCTTGCAGCGGCTGCCGTTGCACGTGCTCGGGCCGGTGAAGGCCCAACGTTTCTTGTTCTCGATACCTACCGTTACCTCGGGCACATGGCGGGGGACACGGAGATCTATCGGAGCGCTGACGAGGTCGAAGCTGCAAAGGAGAACGACCCGATCGAGAAACTACTCGCCCAGCTCATTCATCAGGGAGTCATCACCTCTGAGGAGTGGGCGACCATGACCGCTCGAGTATTTGAGCAAGTGGAGGCGGCGGAACAGTTCGCGCGGCGGTCTCCCTTCCCTGACCCGGCAGAGGCATTCACTGATGTGTACGCGAAGGAGACGCAGGCATGAACGCAGCGACGAAGGACCTCGTTACTTGGCGGGCGTTGAACGCCGCGATGCACGACATCCTCGAATCGACGCCGGAGGCATTCGTTCTGGGGGAGGACATCACGACCTGGGGTACCGGAGGCGGCACCTACGGAGTAACGCGCGGGCTACGCAAGAAATTCGGTAGTGGTCGCGTAATGGACACTCCGATTAGTGAGGAGGTCTTGCTGTCGGCGGTCTCGGCTGCTGCGGCACGCGGTACCCGCCCGATTCTCGAGATCATGTACTCCGATTTCTCGTTCCTCGGATTCGACGGCATCATCAATCAGGCGGCGAAAGCGCGCTACATGTTTGGTGGGCAATTCGATACGCCGCTCGTCATTCGCAGTAACGGTGGATCGGGCATCGGCAAGGCAGCCCAGCACTCGCAGTCGCTCGAGACGCTGTTCGCGCACATCCCAGGACTCGAGGTCGTGGTGCCGGGTACCCCCGGCGACGCCTACGGCCTGTTGCGCACTGCGGCAGCGAGCGACAACCCGACGATCTTCTTGGAACACAAGAACCAGTACTACGATCGTGGGCCCGTCGATTTCAAACCGATCCCGTTTGGGCAGGCGCGCGTCGCACGCGAGGGCACGCACGCGACGATTGTCGCGACCCAACAGATCCTGGCCTATGCGATGGTCGCGGCCGAGGAACTCGCGGCAGACGGGATCGAAATTGAGGTTGTCGATCCGCGAACTCTCTACCCGTTCGACATGGACGCTGTCTATGCGTCCGTTGGAAAAACTCGGCACCTCGTTGTTGCACACGAGGCCGTGCGCGACTACGGCTGGGGCGCAGAATTCGTTGCGCAGACCGTCGAGGCGGCGTGGGACAAACTCGACGCTGCGCCTGTTCGAGTCGGCGGCGCGAGGGCGCCGATTCCGTACTCGCAGCCGCTCGAAGAAGTTGTCATTCCCTCGAAAGATGACATCGTCGCCGCTGTCAGGCGCACCCTGGCGTAGCACTGGGGCGGGAGGGGTCGCTCAGCGCCGACCCCTCCCGCAACACCAAGATTTCACCACCAACTGAACGCTGTACCGCTGAAAGGCCCTCATGAAACGTCTATCGAAAAAATCTTGCATTGTGTTTGGTGGGGGCTCTGTTGGAGGCGAGATCAATAACGGTCTGGCTGCCGCGATCACCTACGCACGAGAAGGGGCCAGCGTCACCATCGTGGACCTCAGCTCTGCCGCTGTCGAAGGCGGTGTCGAGCGCGTTCGTGAGGAGTGTGCGAGGCTGGGGCTGACTCCTGCCGTGCTCGGTCTCGTTGGCGATGTGACCGATGAGTCGTCGGTGAAAGGCGCAGTCGCCGCGGCTGTCGCCGAGTTCGGCACGATTGACGTCCTCCACAACAACGTTGGGGTCGCTCGCATGGGGGGCCCGATCGAGCAGTCGATAGAGGACTGGAAGTTCTCCCTCGATGTGAACCTCACGAGCATCTTTCTGACGTGCAAGCATGTGCTTCCGCACATGCTTGCACAGGGAAGCGGCAGCATCATTAACATTGGCTCAGTTGGCGGCATGCGCTATATCGGTTACAACTACCCGAGTTACTCCGCGACCAAGGGTGCCGTAGCCCAGTTCACCCAGAACCTGGCGCTCGAGTATGCATCACGAGGCATCCGGGCAAACACGATCGCGCCCGGATATATCAATACGCCGATGATCTATCGCCAGATCAGCTCTGCCTACGACAGCGTCGAGGCAATGGTCGCGGCTCGTGATGCACTGTCGCCAACGGGCAAGATGGGCGACTCATTCGACGTCGCGAACGCCGCGCTATTTCTCGCTTCTGACGAAGCGCGCTACGTGAACGGCGTTTGCCTTCCAGTCGACGGTGGCCTTGTGCAGAGCTCAGCGCCGCCAGCCACACAGCAGTGACCTAGGCCTGCCCGGCGTGCCGCTCCCGTTCGGTGAGCACGTCGAGCCAGGCGAAATGATCGTCCACCGTGGCCGAGGCACGTGCGATATCTCCGGCGCGCACCGCCTCAAAGATGTCATCGTGGACTTTGCGCATCGTCTCGAAGTCTTGCTCGAGCGTGAGGTGCTGAAGCGTGCCTTGGAGTACCGGCTGCAGCATCTCGGAGAAGAAGATCAGCCCGGGGGAACCGGATGCCGCAAACATGGCGCGGTGAAAGGCTCCATCAGCGTCCAGCAGTTCTTTGCCATCCTGCGTGCTGTGCATGCGCGAGAGACTCTCCTGAAGCGCTGCGAGGGCCACATCGTCGGCGTTAATGCAGGCTTCAATTGCGGCCTGACGCTCAAGCGCATGCCTGACTGAGATGAGAGACTCAACGGTCATCTGCTGGAACATCAGACCGAGGATGAGCACGTCGCCAGTCTGCTCCGGCTGTACCCCCGTATAGAAGGTGCCTTGCCGTTCCTTCCTGCTGAGCACTCCCATCGACTCAAGCTTGCTCATGCGGTCACGGAGTGTGTTTCTGCTGAGGTTCAGCGTCTGGGTAAGTTCGCGCTCGCTCGCCAGACGCTCTCCGGGGGCCATCCCGAGGAGCAGGTCCACGAGCGCGTTGAGCGGGGGGTCATTGAGAAGCGCAAGGGAAAAATGATGGTTCTTCAGCGATTCCGAAGCCGCCAGCGACGCTCGACTCTGATCATCCACAGTGGGTCCTTCCCTCATCATGCTTTCACAGGTATACCACGCTCCCACAACCGGGGGTTCACGCAGGCCCGGTCGAACGTGGAAAGGGCAACTATTGGCGCCCCGCGTGGGGACTACACTAGCTTGGTGAGTAAACCGCGCCCCCTGAAATCGCTCGATCGACTGCCGCGCAGAATTCTGCAGCTCGCGGGTGGTCTCGCGCTCTTCGGTATCGGGGTCTCGCTCATCCTGAAGTCGAACCTTGGCGCCGCGTCCTGGGACGTGCTGACCCAGGGGCTCAGCCACCACCTGCCGCTGAGTTTCGGCACGATCACCATCATCATGAGTGGCATCGTGCTGCTGTGCTGGATTCCGCTGCGTCAGCGCGTCGGCTTCGGTACGGTCGCCAACGCGATCCTGATCGGGGTGTTCGCCGACGTCGGTTTGGCCCTGTTCCCCTCGCCCGAGATCTTCTGGGTGCGCATCGCGGTGATGCTGCTCGGTGTGCTGCTCGTCGGCATTGCGAGCGGTATCTACATCGGCGCTGGCTTCGGTTCGGGGCCGCGCGACGGGCTCATGATCGGCCTGCACGAAGTCACCCGCCTCCCTATCTGGGTGGTGCGCACCGCCCTCGAGGTCTTTGTCGTTGTTGTCGGGTGGCTACTCGGCGGCACCGTCGGCATCGGCACGCTCGCATTCGCGGTGTTCATCGGGCCGCTTTGCCAGGTGTTCTTGCCCCTGTTCGCGATCACGGACCCCGAGGCGCCGACCGCCACCAAACCTGCCCCCGCGCCCGCGGCGCCCGAGGCAGCGGCCCCGGAGGCCGCGGGGGTCTAGACCTCCCTACCCGGAAGCTCCTCTAGCCCGAGGTGCATGGACCCCATGATCGCGCGGTTCGGCAGCATCACACCCGTGCCTGGCAGCGAGAGCGGGGTGAAGCGATGTGGGTACGTCGTCGTTGACATGGGAGCCTCTCTGCCGGTGTGACCCGAATCTGGTGGGCCACCGTGGCGAAGTCGAACACGGTGGCGCACCCCGACAAAAGCCGGTCACCGGTTTCCACGCATCGTCATTGGGAAGCTCCCACCATCAATGACCTCGCGGGCCAGCGAGGCCACCGAGTGGCTGGGTGCGAGCCGAAGCGCCTCATCAATCTGTCTCCGGGCGACGGACTCGAAGCCGCGCAGCCACCACGCGAGAGCCGAGAGCGCGATCACCGCCGGGCGGCTGCCCGGAGGAGTGAGCGGGGCGAGGAAGGCGAGCCGCTCTGAAGCCGCGACGAGCAGGGCAATGGCAGGGCGGTACGCTGCCGCTTCGGCGTCACCTGCGTGAACAGCGGTTGCGGCGGCGCTCAGCTCGTCAAACACGCACGCCCAGCCCACGTCAGTCGACAGCTCGCACACGAGCCCCGCGGACTCGACGTGGTTCAACTCGGCAGCCGTGAATAGCGCCTTGAGTCGTTTCCGACCGAGCTCGAACCGGCGCTCCCGCGAGCCGGCGACGCTCGCGTCGACGTGCTCTCGGGCACGAGAACTCGGGTGGTCCCGTTTGCTTTGCTCGGCGGCTATCGCCCGCGCGACCGCGATGCGCTCCGTCGTCGGCACCCGTCTGAACTCTCCGAGTTCGGAGAGGGTTGGGAATCGCTCGTTCGTCGCGGCCGCACTGCGCTCGATCATGCTGATCGGGTGCCCGCCCGCGGGTGCTGCGGCGTCGTACAGGCTCGCCCAGCCGTCGGGCGCGACGCAGCACAGCTCGCGGGGCGTCACGCCCTCTGAAGCGAACCGTTGATCGAGCTTCCGGGCAAGCCGCCGCCACGGGAACCCGCCGGCGTCGGCGAAGCTGAGAGAGCTCGCGATGACGACCGCGGGGGAGCCGGTGAGCGTCCGCTCCATCGTGTGCTGCAGGTACGAGACGAGCTCGGTGACGTACTCGTCGAGTGGCGCTGCAGCCTCATCGCTATCGGGCAGGTCGATGCGCAGCGCGCCGTATGCGCGAGAACCTGAGAACAGCACGACGAAGAGGCTGTCTGGCGCGGTGAACCCGACGAGTCGGGGCAGCGCGGCAAGGAAGTCGGCGGTGGTGTCGCAGCGGATGAGCTCGACGGGATCAGGGGCGACGTGTGCCTCAGACTGCGCTTCACTGAGCCGCTCGGGAGGCGGCGGTAGCGCGCGCAGCGCGGGGCCGCGGTTGTGGGAGGTGAAGGGGGCTGGGGTCGTTTGGGATCGGTGCATAGGCCAATCCTCAGCCCCGGCGACCACGCCGGCGCCCCTATCCACAGGGGAGGAGCGGTTGGCCCCCGGGGATCCTTACTGTGGACCGCGCGGGAGCCGTGCCGCCGCCGCTACTTCTGCGCGTCGACTTGCACGAGGTCGGCCTCAAGGGCGACCCACGCGAGCATCGCGCACTTCACGCGCATCACAAACTTCGAGACGCCCTGCAGCGCGACCGCGTCGCCGAGCAGCTCCTCGTCAGGTTCGCCCTCGGTCTTGCCGTGGATCATCTCGCGGAACGCCGCGATTCGCTCGCGCGCGGTCTCACCGTCGAGCGTCTCGTCGCGAACGATCTGCGACAGGATCGACGCCGAAGCCATCGAAATGGAGCACCCCTGGCCCTCCCACGCGAGCGACGTGATCTCGCCGCTGTCAGGATCCACCGCGATCGCCAGATCGATCTCATCGCCGCAGCTCGGATTGAACTCGTGATGGGTGGCCGTCAGCGACCCCTCTTCGGCGGCGAGCTCGCCCTTGCCGATGGGACGCCGCGAATGGTCGAGAATGACCTCTTGATACAGTCCGTCGAGAGCGCTCACGCGGACACCTCCAATCCAAAGTACTGTTGTGCGCCGCGGAGGGCGTCGATAAACCGATCCACCTCGTCCTCGGTGGTTGTTGCGTGCACGCTCGCCCGCGTCGACGAGGCCATGCCGAGCGCGCGGTGCAGCGGCTGCGCGCAGTGGTGGCCGACGCGCACGAGCACGCCCTGCTCATCGAGGAACTGGCCGACATCGTGGGCGTGCAAACCCTCGATCGAGACCGCGGTGAGCGCGACGCGCTGCGAGGTGTCGGCCGGGCCGAGGAGCCGCACACCCGGGAGCTCCGAGATGCCCGCGACGAGGCGCTCGACGAGCTCGTGCTCGCGCGCCGCAACCCGGTCCATGCCGAGCTCGGTGAGGAACTCGGCCGCGGCGCCCAGTCCCACCACCTGCGAGACCGGCTGCGTGCCGGCCTCGAAGCGCAGTGGCGGCGGCATGAAGTCGGCGCTCTCCATCGTGACCCGCGTGATCGCGGAGCCGCCGGTGCGTGATGCAGGGAGCGCGGCAAGCAGCTCGGGCTTGCCGTACAGCACGCCGATACCGTTCGGCCCGAGCATCTTGTGGCCCGAAAACGCGGCGAAGTCGACGCCGAGTTCCGCAAAGTCCACGGGGATGTGCGGTACCGACTGGCACGCGTCGACGACGGTGATCGCGCCGACCGCGTGTGCGAGCTCGACGAGCTCGGCGACCGGCGCGACAAAGCCCGTGACGTTCGAGACGTGAGCGAACGCGAAGAACTTGGTCTTCTCAGTGAGCGCCGCGCGGGCGTCGTCAAGGGTCCACGTGCCGTCTTCGCGCACCGGGATGTAGCGGAGCGTCGCACCCGTCTTCTTCGCGAGACGCTGCCACGGGATGAGGTTCGCATGGTGCTCTGCCTCGGTGATGAGGATCTCGTCGCCAGCCCCAAGCTCGTAGCGCTCCGACCCAGCGACGCCGTTGCCAGCGTTCGCTTCGCCGATGCCGAGCGTCACGAGGTTCAGCGCGTCGGTCGCGTTCTCAGCCCACACGATCTGCTCCGGGGCAGCCGCGCCAACGAACCCGGCGATGAGCGCGCGTGCGCCCTCAAATGCCCCGGTGGCCGCGCCGACAGCGCCGCTCGTGCCGCGGTGCACCGCGGCGTTCGAGTGTTCAAGGAAGTTCCGCTCGGCGTCGAGCACCGCGAGCGGGCGTTGCGAGGTTGCAGCCGAGTCGAGATAGGCGGGGGCGAGCTGCGGGGTCGCGCCTGCCGCGGCCCGCTCATCGATCGCCGCGAAGTAGGGAAACGCGGCGCGGAGGCCTGCGACTTCACCCGTGGACAGAGAGGCATGCATGGCTTCTATTCTTCCACTTTCGGGGCTCCCGCGGCTGGGGAGAGTCGGCGTCGGCCTACGCTGCAAGCGAAGCTGGGCGGGGCGGTCGGGCTGGTACGCGGCGGGCGGCGCGGATTCGGGCCAGCGCATCCCCTCCACCCCAAATTCACCGCTGCGCGCCAAATATCCCCGGAAATTGGGGCGCAACAGATTATTTGAGGGGGTGGGGAGGGAAAGGGCTGGGGAGGGGAACCGCCCCAGCGACCGCACCGACCCCGCGCATCGCCTAGGATCAGAGACGTGATCGGCGTTGTGATCTATGAAGCACTGCAGCTTGCAGGGATCTTGGCCTTTGCGCTGTCGGGCGCGCTCGTTGGCGTGCGTCGAAACCTCGATATCCTCGGCGTGATCGTCGTGGGGGCGGCAACGGGAACTGGCGGCGGGATTCTGCGCGACATGCTGCTCGGGGTGCACCCGCCCGTCTCGTTCCTGCACTGGCCGAACCTCGCGGTCGCGGTCGCTGGGTCGCTCGTCGTGTTCTTCGTTCACCCGGGGCTCACCCGCATTCGCTACTTCGAGGTCGTGTTCGACGCGTTCGGCCTCGGCCTGTTCTCCGCGAACGGCGCCGCTCTTGCCTACGCGAGCGGGCAGCCCATCATCACGTCAGTGCTCGTCGGAACGATCGCCGCGATCGGCGGGGGCGTGATCCGCGATGTGCTCGTCAACACCGTGCCCGGCGTGCTCACGCGGGAGCTCTACGCGGTCTCGGCGCTCGTCGGCGCGGGGCTAGCGGTCGGGATCGTGTCCTTCGGGGGCGGCGTGATCGCCGGATCCCTCGTCGGCGGGACCGCCGCGATTGCGCTGCGCCTCACCTCGTTCGCGCGAGGGTGGCACCTGCCCCGGCCGAAGTTCGCGCCCGAGCCGGTTCGCGGCACACCCGAATCACCCGAGCCCACGCCCGGGAGCGCGGGGGCGTAACAGGGGTCAGACGTCGCGGCCCGTCCCCGATGGCGTGAGGATCCAGTTGAGCGCCCCCGCCACCGCGATAAACACTGCAGCGTAGAGCGGCAGCACGAGCGCAGCGGAGACGCCAACATTCTCGGCGATCGATCCGCCGACGGCCGAGGAAAGCGACTGGCCGAGGATGACTCCGGAGCCGAGCATCGTCATCACGGTCGCACTGCGGCCCTCGGGGCTGCGAGCGGTGCCGAGGCTGTAGAGGGTGACGAGCAGTGGGCCGATCCCGATACCGGTGATCGCGAGGCCGATGGCTATCTGCGTGGCTGAGGCCGCTCCCGCGAGGAATGCCTCGCCGGCGAGCACGAACAGTGCGAACACGAGCCAGCGGTATCGGAGCGTGAACTTCGGCGAGAACAACGACACCGAGATCGCGAGAATCGCTGACCCGATGCCCATGATCCCGTAAAACAGGCCCGCGGCCTCGGGCTGGCCCTGCGCCTGCATGAACGCGGTGAGGGCCGTGAGGGTGCTGCCGAACACCATGCCGACACCCGTAATGCCGGCGACGACAACGAGCAGTGACGGGCGGCCAAGCTCTGACGCCGGAGCCAGAGTCTCGGCGCGCTCGGCGGCCGACTTCGCGGGCGCGCTCGTGTGGTGCAGCGCGAACGCGATGATGAAGAGCAGCGTGAGCGCTGCGGCGGCGAGGATCGGGGTGCGCGGCCCGAAGAAGGTCGCCAAGACGCCAACGATGACGGGGCCGAACACGAACACGACCTCGTCCGCGGCCGACTCGTACGCGAGCACCTGCGACATCACCTTCGGGCGGCGCTCGGTCGGCAAGAAGTTTTGGATGATGAGCACGAGCCGCGAACGCGACATCGGCGAGGTCTGCGGGCTTGTGGCACCAACGGCGAATGCAACGGCGAGCATCGCCCAGTCTGGTGCCGCCGAGTACGCGATGAACGCGAGGCCGACGAGCGCGGCGCTGTGGGTCACGGCCGCAATGAGCAGGGCGATCCGCTGGCCGTAGCGGTCTGCCGCCGCTCCGATGAATGGGCCGACGATCGCAGAACCAATACCCACGACAGCGGAGGAGAGGCCTCCAAGCTGCAGCGACTCGCGCGCCGACACAACGAGCGTCAGCACGCCGACGACCATCATCGCGAAGGGGAGGCGCGCGACGAGCGCGAGCGGGAAGTAGGCGACTCCGGTGCGTTCGAAGAGCGTGGGCGATGGTTTCGATTCGTGCATAGCCGACCAAGCTTACCCGAGTGCTTAGGTTGGCGCACCTGCTGAATTCACGCCGGTCACTGCCGCCCTCGAGAAGCCCGTAGCATTGGGGCATGATCCTCCTCGCAGCAACCCCGATCGGCAACCTTGGCGACGCATCGGTGCGGCTGCGCGAGACGCTCGCGAACGCGACCGTGATCGCTGCCGAAGACACCCGGCACACGGCGCAGCTTCTCAGGCTCCTTGAGATCGAGGCCCGCCCGGAGCTCGTCGCGCTTCACGACCACAATGAGCACGACCGGGCGGCGACGCTCGTCGAACGCGCAAAGCACGAAGACATCGTGCTTGTGAGCGACGCCGGCATGCCCACGGTGTCAGACCCCGGGTTCCGTGTCGTGCAGCTCGCCGCAGAGGCAGGCGTGCAGGTGAGCGCGATCCCGGGGCCGTCAGCCGTGATCACAGCCCTTGCGGTCTCGGGTCTGCCCACAGACAGGTTTGCGTTCGAAGGGTTTCTGCCCCGAAAAGCCGGTGAGCGGAGCCGGTTGCTGCGTGAGCTCGCCGGTGAGCGACGCACGCTCGTATTCTTCGAAGCGCCCTCTCGCCTCGCGACGTCGCTCGCCGACCTCGCAGATGTCTTTGGGGCGGACCGCCCAGCCGCCGTCTGCCGCGAGCTCACCAAGATGTACGAAGAAGTGAAGCGCGGCGGGCTCGGCGAACTCACCGAGTGGGCGCGGGCTGGCGTGCGCGGCGAGATCGTTGTTGTTGTCGGTGGTGCCACGGCGTCGGCAGCATCCCCGGAGGCTGCGCTGGCTGAGGTGCTTGAGCGCGTGGCAGCGGGGGATCGCCTGAAGGATGTCACGCGTGAGGTCGCCGAGGCGTCGGGGCTGTCGAGCAAGGAACTGTACGCGGCGGCGCTCGCAGCGAAGCGCGGATAGGGCCAGCGGGCCCATCTCGCCGTCGCAGCGAATGGGGTCTGCCCGTGCGCGCCCGTCCCCTCAGCAGGCCCATCTCGCCTGCGCTGCGTATGTGATCGGCCGAGGCAATGCAGCTTGGGTGCGCTTCGGCAATAGGCAACGTCGATCGCAGATCTAGTGAGTGGGCCGAGCGGGCTGAGCGGGCTGAGCGGGCCGAGCGGGCCGAGCGGGCCGAGCCTGCCCAGAGAGCCCAACGGGCCCAGCCATGAGCAGGGTTAGCAATGGGAAGGCCCAGGCTGTGAGGGAGGAACGAAACGACCGCGGAGTCGCCACGAGAGCCGGCGGTGCGGCCCGGATGCGGCCCGCTCCCAGCCTCAGACTCACACGATGCCCCAGACTTGAAGTACATTTGACCCGTCTGATCCCATCGACGAGAACAGGATCCCAGTGAAACTCTCCCGCCTTCTTCTGCCGACGGCCATCGTCGGCGCGCTGTTGCTCACCGGTTGCACGACCGGTAGCACGACCACCATCACCAAGGACGCGACAGGCGAGAGCTGCGCCCCCGCCGGTGCCGCGAGCAAGTCGATCAAGGTGACGGGTGATGTCGGCGGCGAGATCAAGCTCACGTCGAAGACCCCGATCGAGATCGGTGACAAGACCGAGCGCACCGTGCTGAAGGAAGGCAAGGGTGAGGTCTTCGCTGAGGGCCAGGTCGCCACCGCGAACTACACGATCTTCAACGGCAAGACCGGCGAGGTCGTGAACATTGCCCCCGGCGTGAAGTTCCCGAACGACCCGGCGCAGTTCGTCGACGCCGAGTGGGCCTATGACGCCGTGCGTTGCGGCGCTGTCGGGCAGCGCACCGCGATTGTGACTTCCGTCGGCAGCGCTCTTGGCGACGTCGACCCGGCCGAGCGCGGGTTCACCGATATGAAGAAGACCGACGCGTTCGTGTTCGTATTTGACTTCACCGAGGCGGCCGAGGTTGCCGAGCCGTGCGAGAAGCTCGAGCCGCGCGACGAGAAGTTCCCGGAGATCGACCTGGGCGACGGCAAGACAGAACCCAAGATCACTATCCCGAAGTGCATGGAGCCGCCCGCCGAGCTCGAAGTGAAGGTACTCGAGGAGGGTGACGGTGAGGTTGTGAAGGCCGGCGACGTCGTCATGACGAACTACGTCGGCGTGAAGTGGAACGGCGGGGAGCGGTTCGACGGCAGCTGGAATGACACCGGCGTGCGCTTCGACACCAACGGGCTGATTGCCGGCTTCACCCAGGCGATGGTCGGTCAGAAGATCGGATCGACGGTGCAGGTCACCATGCCGCCTGAGCTCGGCTACGGAGGCAGCCCGGGGCACGAGCTCGAGAACGACACGCTGACCTTCGTGCTGCAGCTCGTCTCGATGACCGAGTAGCTCCACGACCGAGTAGCGAAAACAGGTAGCTCGCAGCCGCGCGAGTGCGGCGACACTCACAGCGCGCCTCAGGCAGAATAGTCTGCATGAGGCGCGTTGTGATTTTGGGGTCCACAGGTTCGATCGGCGAGCAGGCGCTCGACGTGATCAGGCGCCACCCCGACAGGTTCGAGGTCGTCGCGCTCGGAACCGGGCGCAACGCCGAACGGCTCGCTGAGCAGGCAGCCGAGTTCGGCGTTGAGCACACGGGGCTCGGCGTCGACGCGGCCGTGCAGCTCGCGCGCGACGTTGAGGCAGACGTCGTGCTCAACGGCATCACCGGCTCTGTGGGCCTCGCGCCGACGATCGCTGCGCTGGAGGCCGGGCGCACGCTCGCCCTTGCGAACAAGGAGTCGCTCATCGTTGGCGGCGACCTGGTGAAGCAGCTCGCGAAGCCCGGGCAGATCGTGCCCGTCGACTCTGAGCACTCGGCGCTCGCACAGGCCCTCCGCTCAGGTACGCACGAGGAGGTGCGAAGGCTCGTGCTCACTGCTTCGGGGGGCCCGTTTCGCGGGCGCACCCGCGACGAGCTGCACGGCGTCACGCCGCAGCAGGCGCTCGCGCACCCGACGTGGGATATGGGCCGGGTCATCACGACGAACTCGGCGACGCTCGTGAACAAGGGGCTTGAGGTTATCGAGGCCCACCTGCTGTTTGACATCCCCTACGAGCAGATCGACATCGTCGTGCACCCGCAGTCGATCGTGCACTCAATGGTCGAGTTCATTGACGGCTCGACGATCGCGCAGGCGTCGCCGCCCGACATGCGGCTGCCGATCGCGCTCGGTCTCGCGTGGCCCGAGCGGCTGTCGAATATCGGGGTTCCCCTCGACTGGACGAAGGCGGCGACCTGGGAGTTCGAGCCCGTCGACAACGAGGCGTTCCCGGCGCTGAACCTCGCGAAGCAGGTCGGTGCGGCGAAGGGCACGTTCCCGGCCGTGTTCAACGCTGCGAACGAAGAGGCCGTCGACGCGTTCCACGACGGGAAGATCACGTTCACCGGCATCGTTGACGCGGTGCGCGAGGTCGTCGACAGGCACGACGCGCCGAGCGTACTCACGCTCGACACGCTCGCCGAGGCCGAGCGCTGGGCACGCGCCGAGGCGCACCGGCTGTTCGCGGCGTAGCCCGAGCCCATACGGCAGGGTAGACTCTGCCGTAACAACTGAATACGCCGTTGAAGCATTGCGGGAGAGACCGGGTGAGCCCCGGCGCCGTAGGAGCAAACCCTCCCTGGGAAACTCTCAGGCCCCTGTACCGCAACGCCTAGGCAACTCTGAAAAGCAGCGGGTTTCCCGCTCACCGAAGGTGCAAGGGTGCAGTGGTGGTTTCACTCGCTCGAATCTCTCAGGTCACAGTACAGAGCGGGGAGGATCTTTACGTTGGTCGCGCGCGACCCCGATATTGGAGATCCTCTGTGACATCACCAGCACTGTCCGTACCCTTCGAGAACCGCCACATTGGCGTCACCTCAGACGCCGACCAGCGCGTCATGCTCGACGCCCTCGGGTTCGAGAGCCGCGCGGCCCTCGTCGCCGCAGCCGTTCCCGCCGCGATCCGCAGCGCGCGCCCGCTCGATCTGCCCGACGCGCTGAGTGAGGAGGGAGTCCTCGCAGAGCTTCGCGGCCTCGCGTCGCAGAACGTCGTGAAGACGCAGCTCATCGGGCAGGGCTTCTACGGCACGCACACACCGCCGGTGATTCGCCGAAACGTGCTCGAGAGCCCCTCGTGGTACACGGCGTACACGCCGTACCAGCCAGAGATCTCGCAGGGCCGCCTCGAGGCGCTCCTGAACTTCCAGACCATGGTCGCTGACCTCACAGGCCTGCCCGTCGCGAACGCGTCGATGCTCGACGAGGCGTCGTCAGCCGCCGAAGCTGTGCTGCTCATGCGCCGCGCGAACAAGGCGAAGGCAGACGCGAAGACCGTCGTCGACTCGAACCTCTTCCCACAGACGATCGCCGTCATCCAGGGCCGCGCCGAGGCGCTCGGCTTCGAGGTTGAGGTTGCAGACCTTTCGAAGGGTCTGCCCGAGGGCGAGATTTCGGGCATCGTGCTGCAGCAGCCGGGCAACGACGGCGCGGTCGTGGACCACGCGGCAGCGATCAAGGAGGCGAAGGATCGCGGCGCGATGGTCACTGTCGCAGCCGACCTCCTCGCGCTCACGCTCATCACCTCGCCGGGCGAGCAGGGAGCCGACATCGCGGTCGGCAACACGCAGCGCTTCGGCGTGCCGCTGTTCTTCGGGGGGCCGCACGCGGCATTCCTCGCGGTGCGCGAGGGCCTCGAGCGCTCGCTTCCGGGTCGCCTGGTCGGCGTCTCGAAGGATCAGGAGGGCCGCACGGCCTACCGCCTGGCGCTCCAGACGCGTGAGCAGCACATCCGCCGCGAAAAGGCCACGAGCAACATCTGCACCGCGCAGGCGCTCCTCGCGATCACCGCGTCGATGTATGCCGTGTACCACGGCCCCGACGGGCTCAAGCGGATCGCCCAGCGCACGCACGCGCACGCCCGCGCGCTCGCCGCAGCCCTCGCTGGCGTCGGCGTTGAGCTCGTGCGCGACTCATTCTTTGACACGCTCTGGGCGCGCGTTCCCGGTGTCGCCTCGAAGATCGTCGCCGTCGCGGCTGACGCGGGTCTGAACCTCCGTCTCGTTGACGCAGACACCGTCGGCATCTCGCTCGACGAAACGACGACCGCGCAGACCGTCGTGGCCGTCGCCGAGGTCTTCAGCGCTGCGGTGCCCGCTGCCGTCGCGGCGGAGGAGTACGCCTTCCCGGCAGAGCTCACCCGCACGAGCGAGTACCTCACGCACCCCATCTTCCACGAGGTCCGCTCGGAAACGCAGATGCTGCGCTACCTCCGTCGCCTCGCCGACCGTGACCTCGCGCTTGACCGCACCATGATCCCGCTCGGCTCGTGTACGATGAAGCTCAACTCGACCGCCGAGATGGAGTCGATCTCGTGGCCCGAGTTCGCCGGGATCCACCCGTACGTTCCCGCCGACCAGAGCGCGGGCTGGCGCGAGCTCATCAGCCGCCTCGAGAACTGGCTCCTCGAGATCACCGGCTACGCAGGCATTTCGCTGCAGCCGAACGCCGGCTCGCAGGGCGAGTACGCGGGCCTCCTCGCGATCCGCAGCTACCACCTCGCAAACGGCGACACCGGCCGCGACGTCTGCCTCATCCCCGAGTCCGCGCACGGCACGAACGCGGCCTCTGCGGTGCTCGCGGGAATGCGCGTCGTCATCGTGAAGAACACGCCGACGGGCGCGATCGATCTCGACGATCTCGACGCGAAGATCGAGCAGCACCAGGCGGCGCTTTCGGCCATCATGATCACCTACCCGTCGACCTACGGCGTATACGACGCTGACGTGCGCGACGTCTGCGACCGCGTGCACGCGGCGGGCGGCCAGGTGTACATCGACGGCGCGAACATGAACGCGCTCGTCGGCCTCGGCAAGCCGGGCGAGTTCGGGGGCGACGTCTCGCACCTGAACCTGCACAAGACCTTCGCGATCCCGCACGGCGGCGGTGGCCCCGGCGTCGGCCCGGTCGCGGTTGCCGAGCATCTGAAGCCCTTCCTGCCGGGTAACCCGGCGGCGGGCCTCGGCTCAGCCGGGATTCAGACGACCGACGGCATTCCCGTCGCGGCGACCCTCTTCGGCTCCGCGGGCGTCTTGCCGATTTCGTTCGCGTACGTCGCGATGATGGGCGGCGAGGGGCTCACCCGCGCGACCGAAACCGCGTTGCTCTCGGCAAACTACATCGCCGCGCGCCTCCGCGAGCACTTCCCCGTGCTCTTCACGGGCGAGACCGGGCTTGTCGCGCACGAGTGCATCCTCGACCTGCGCGAGCTCACCGCGAAGTCGGGCGTCACCGCGGAAGACGTGGCGAAGCGCCTCATCGACTTCGGCTTCCACGCGCCGACCCTCGCGTTCCCGGTTCCGGGCACGCTCATGGTCGAGCCGACCGAGTCGGAGGATCTCGGTGAGATCGAGCGGTTCATCGAGGCGATGATCCAGATCCGCGCGGAAATTGACGCGGTCATCGCGGGCACCTACGCGATCGAGGCGTCGCCGCTGCGCGGTGCGCCGCACCCCGCCGCAGTCGTTGTCTCCGACAGCTGGGACCGCGAGTACACCCGCGAGCAGGCCGCGTTCCCGAGCGAGCGCCTGCGCGTCGACAAGTACTTCCCGCCCGTCTCGCGCATCGACGGTGCGTTCGGCGACCGCAACCTTGTCTGCTCTTGCCCGCCCATCGAAGCCTACGAGGATTAATCATGACTGAGAACATCACGGCACAGCCAAAGCACACCTCGCTGCACGGCGAGCACGAGAAGCTCGGCGCATCGTTCACCGACTTCGGCGGCTGGGACATGCC
>JBQDKK010000004.1:0-270131 GCA_052094845.1 Leucobacter sp.
GGCCACACATCCTGGAAACATCACACAAGGGAGACTCATCGTGTCCAACCAGTCAGCTTTCTTTAACGAGCCGCTTGAGGTCGTGGACCCCGAGATCGCAGAGGTCCTGAAGAACGAGCTCGGCCGTCAGCGCTCGACCCTCGAGATGATCGCGAGCGAGAACTTCGTTCCCCGCGCAGTACTCGAGTCGCAGGGTTCGGTGCTCACCAACAAGTACGCCGAGGGCTACCCGGGCCGCCGCTACTACGGCGGCTGCGAGTTTGTCGACGTCGCCGAGAACCTCGCGCGTGACCGCGCGAAGAGCCTCTTCGGCGCCGCGTACGCAAACGTTCAGCCCCACTCAGGCGCGCAGGCGAACGCCGCTGTGCTCTCAGCAATCGCAGAGCCCGGCGACACCATCCTCGGCCTCGAGCTCGCACACGGCGGGCACCTCACGCACGGCATGAAGCTGAACTTCTCGGGCAAGCTCTACAACGTCGTCTCGTACGGCGTGAACCCCGAGACGTTCCTTGTCGACATGGAAGTTGTTCGAGAGAAGGCGCTCGAGCACAAGCCGAAGGTCATCATCGCCGGCTGGTCGGCGTACCCGCGCACGCTCGACTTCGCTGCATTCCGCGAGATCGCCGACGAGGTTGGCGCGACGCTCTGGGTCGACATGGCGCACTTCGCCGGCCTTGTCGCAGCGGGCCTCTACCCGAACCCGGTTCCGCACGCGCACGTTGTGTCGTCGACCGTGCACAAGACCATCGGTGGCCCCCGCTCGGGCTTCATCCTCACGAACGACCTTGAGCTCTACAAGAAGCTGAACTCGAACGTGTTCCCCGGTCAGCAGGGTGGCCCGCTCATGCACGTGATCGCGGCGAAGGCGACCGCGTTCAAGCTTGCCGCGACCGATGAGTTCAAGGACCGCCAGGTGCGCACCCTCTCGGGCGCGAAGATGCTCGCTGAGGCGCTCACGAGCGACGCGGCGAAGGCCGCTGGCGTTGACGTGCTCACGGGTGGCACCGACGTGCACCTCGTGCTCGCCGACCTGCGTAACTCGAAGCTCGACGGCCAGCAGGCTGAGGACGCGCTGCACGAGGTCGGCATCACCGTGAACCGCAACTCGGTTCCGTTCGACCCGCGCCCACCGATGGTCACGAGTGGCCTGCGCATTGGCACCCCCGCGCTCGCAACCCGCGGCTTCGGCGATACCGAGTTCGCTGAGGTTTCCGACATTATCGCCGCGACGCTGACCCAGTCGGCTGACATTGACGAGCTCCGCGCGCGCGTGACGAAGCTCGCTGACGCGTTCCCGCTCTACCCGGGCCTCGAGAACTGGTAAGTCACCAATACTGATGCCGTCCGGGGCGCGTGAGGGGACTTCCTCCGCGCCCCGGCTGCGTTGTGGCCCAATTTCCGGGCCTCACAAACTTTGAGGAGAACACATGTCCGCTCAGAAACTTGACGGCACCGCGGCAGCAGCCGCAATCAAACAGGAGCTGACCGAGCGGGTCGCGGCTCTCGCGGCGCGCGGCGTCGTTCCGGGGCTCGCGACCGTGCTCGTTGGGGAAGATCCCGGTTCGCAGTGGTACGTCGCGGGCAAGCACCGCGACTGCGCCGAGGTCGGGATCGCGTCGATCAAGCGCGAGCTTCCCGACACCGTGTCGCAGGAGGAGCTCGAGGGGGTGCTCGACGAGCTCAACGCCGACGACAGCTGCACCGGCTATATCGTGCAGCTTCCCCTGCCGAAGCACATCGATACCGACCGGATTCTCGAGCGCATCGACCCGAACAAGGACGCTGACGGCCTGCACCCGACGAACCTCGGGAAGCTCGTGCTCAATGCGAACACCGAGATCACCTCGCCGCTGCCGTGCACGCCGCGCGGCGTGATCGAGCTCGTTGAGCGCAACGGCCTCTCGTGGGCTGGTAAGCGCGTCGTCGTCGTCGGCCGCGGCGTCACGGTCGGCCGCCCGATCGGCCCGCTGCTCACCCGCCGCGAGTACAACGCGACCGTCGTGCTCACGCACACGGGCACAGTGGATCTTGGAGCCGAGCTGCGCCAGGCCGACGTGATCGTCGCGGCCGCGGGTGTCGAGGGCATCGTGCGCGCGGAAGACGTCAAGCCCGGCGCGATCGTGCTCGACGTCGGTGTCTCGCGCAAGGTCGATCCCGAGACCGGCAAGAGCCGGGTTGTTGGCGATGTGGATCCCGCCGTCGCAGAGGTTGCCGCCTGGGTATCGCCGAACCCCGGTGGTGTCGGGCCCATGACCCGCGCCCTGCTGCTCAAGAACGTGGTCGAGATGGCGGAGCGCCAGTCGGCCTAGGCCCGCTGTCAGCCGGAGTTAGTGGGCCTGTTCGTCGACCCCGTCGAGCAGGCCCATCCGGCCAGCGCGGAGGATCGCGGCGTCGCGGTCGCGGACGCCGAGCTTGCGGTACACCGAAGCGAGGTGCTTCTTGACGGTGCCCGCGGTGATGAAGAGGCTCGCCGCAGCCTGATTGGCGTTGCGGTGCTCGCTGATCGCAGCGAGCGTTCGCAGCTCCATCTCCGTGAGCTGCTCGTACCTGTGGGCGCGCGCCTTCTCAGGAATCGCGTCGAGCGCATCGACGATGTCGCAGACGTCGGCCTCGCGCGCGGCGACGGCCACCTCCCGGAGCTGCTCAAACGGCACGCTCATGAGCAGCGCAGGCAAGAAGTACTTGTCGATCAGCGTGACGGCAGAGCCTAGCGCGTTGACCGCCTCGGTCGGGCGCCCGCAGCCCCAAGCCGCAACCGCGGTGAGCACTCGGCGATCCACACGCTGCCGCTTCGTCGCGCCGGGGTCGCCGACCGCCTGCGCGAGCAGCAGCGCCTCGACGTCGTTGCCCGAGAAGAGCGCGAGCCGCGCCCGTTCAAGCTTGAACACAGGCTCGTCGCCCATTCGCTCGTCTGAGAGCAGGTGCTCGGCGCGAGCAAGGTTACCGATCGAGCTGTTGAGGATAGCCTCGAACGTCACAACATACTTGCACCAGGCCCGGGGGATCGGTGCGCGCGCCTCCGAATCCCCGAGACCCGCCACGAGGTGGGCGAGCGCGAGCTCGATGCCCCGGGTGCCACGCATCGCGGCGGCCTCCGCGATCAAGAGGAGCGGCCAGGGCTCGAGGCGATCCCCAATCGGTGCGAGCTTGTCGACGGCTTGCCGGAGACTCGCTACGTCGCCACTTTCCTGGGCGAGATGCGCCCGAGCGATCTCGATGCCGACCCACGAAATCCCGGGCGCGGTGGCGTCTGTCGTCGCGACCAGTTCGTCGAACTCGTGCACGAGTTCGCCCGCCCGGCGGATGTGGCCGTCGATCGTGTCAGTGAACGCGAGCTCGGAGATCGCGGCGAGACGCCAGTTCGCGCCCGACTCCTGATCCGTGACCGAGCGGGTGGAGGCGTGCGGAAAGCCGTGCCACGGCGTCGAAATCTTACGCTCGGAGCGGCGCCTCAGGCGCTTCAGGTTTCGGCGCGCGCGCCCGAAATCGCCGACGGAGAGCGCGGTCGCTGCGACCTCGCGGTAGAACACGGAGAGAGATCCGTTGCCCGTGAGCACCGCACGGGTCTCTTCGTCGGATCCGCTCGGAATGGGGAGGGCAGGTACGTGGTCGGGCGCGAGCCTGCCCTCGATGTGGTGCATGTACGCCTCGGCGTCCTCGAGGTTGCCGAGCACACGGTTGAGCACCATGGCTTCGCACAGGAGCTGCAGGTGGATCGGCCCAGGCGGAGTCGCAGCTCCGGCCGGAAGCCTGCGTTGCAGCCCGAGCTGCCAGACGCGCAACAAGAACCGTAGTCGCGAGGGGGCGACCCCCGTGCGGGGATTCTCTAGGAACAGCAGCGCGGCGGTGAGCGTCGGATGGGTGATGAGCACGTCTTCGGGGAGTGCCCGGAGTGCCCGCATGGCGCCGTCGCCCTCGTCGGTGATCGTCGTGAAGTTCCCTGCGAGCGTGATCTCTGCGGCCGCGAAGTCTTCTGCGGCGCAGAAGAGTCGGAACGCGGTGAACGGTGCGGTCCCCGCGATCTCGCGCGCGCGATCGGAATACAGCCGCTTGCGCTGGTCGCTGTCAATCGCGCCGACAGCGTACTCGGCGAACGCAGCGCGTACTGCGCCGTGGCAGCGGAACTCGGGGACGCCGGCGCCGGGAGTTTCGACGATGAAGCCGTGTTCGGTGAGGAACCGGATCGTCTCGACGGTTGTTGAGTTCTCGCCGCCAACGAGCGACCGGATCTGGGTCGCGCTGAGTGAGTCGATCTGGGCGGCGGCGAGGACGACCTGGCGCGCCTCTTCAGTCATGATTTCGAGGGAGGCCATCGCGAAGGCGTTGAGGTTCGAGAGCGGGTCGAAGCTCGCCGAAGCGGGCCCGCCAGACCACACGCGACCATCGTCGGTATCGGTGTAGAAACCGTCAGCGCCGAGGTTCAGGGCAGCGCGAATCGCGAGCGGCCAGCCCTCCGTGCGCTCGAGCGCCGAGGTGAGGTTGGCGCTCGCGGGAACGCGCAGCGACGCCGTGAGTTCGCTGATTTCGATGGGCGTCAGGCTGAGGTCGGCGGCGCCGATGAGTCGGACACGTGTCGTCGCGCTCACGAGCGGGCCGTCGAGCAGCGTGACACTGCGCCCGATCACGATGAGGGTGAGGCGCGAGGTCTCTGCCGACAGCTCGGCGAGCGCCATATCGGTATCGGCCGTGGTCGAGTGTTGGTAGTCATCGACGACGAGGGTGACCGCGGCCGTGAGCGCACGGGCGTGACGCATCACTGTTGCGACCGTGTCAGCCCCCTCTCGGGGGGTGTGCTCGGAGAACGGGGCGAGCGCGGCCGCGAGCTCTTCCCACATGGACTCCGGCTCGCGTTTTGAGCAGTGCACCCAGCGCACGGGGTGGGTGCCGTCGGTCTCATCCCCGATCCAATCGGCGATCGTTGCGGTCTTCCCGTAGCCAGTGGGGGCGCACACGAGCGTGAGCCGCTGAGAGCCAGTTGAGCCCGCGGTCTCTTCGACGAGCCGCTGCAGAAGGTGACACCGGCTCGGCAGCGCAATGCGGGCGCCATCGACAATGGGCCTGGGCGTCTGCGCGGCTGAACCCGAGGCGTCATGTGTGCGCAGCATATGGCCTTTCGTGTCGGTCAACCGGCTGGGGGTAGGCGCCGGGGTAGGTGAATCCGGGAGGGGGAAGATCAGGGGGAAGGTGTCTCACGAGCTAGTGCGCACAGTCCTAGACCACCCTATGCTGAAGGTCGGTGCCACGGAACTGTTTTTTTGTACCAAATTTGTTCCGGATCGTGCGCCAACACTGCGCTGACGCTGAGGATCGCTCCTCGCGCTAGCCATCTCTCACCAACGTCGGTCTTGGGGAAGACCACGAGGGTGGCGTCGCACACACGTGCGCGCAAAGAAATTGGGGGAAATAAGGTTGGGGAAGCCTCGCAATAGGGGGATTGCGACGGGCGCGCTCTTGTTGAGCGCGCTCGTCGGAATCGTCATGCCGCTCGCGGATACCGGACTCGCTTCGGCGCAGGCCGTCGAGCGGACTCTGGCGACGCCGGAATCGAACGCTGCCGAGCAGCCGAACGACGCTCAGGAAAAGACGGCGCCCGCCGCTCCGGATGAGACCGTTTCAGACCCTGAGGGCGGGGCGACGACGCCGACGCCCGAGACCGAAGCGACAGTTCCTGAGCCTGAGCAGCCGCGCGCGCAGGCTGCGCCGCTCGCAGCGCCGAACGCCTACGGGTTCAGCTGGACTGTTGTTGACGCTGCTGGCTCTCCTCTGGGTGGCGCGACTGTGCAGTTGCAGGGCCCTGCGGCCTCCGGCTGGTGGCAGACCTCGTGGGGCGACGCGTACTCCGTGGCGGACTGCACGAGTGAGCCATGCGGCCCCAACTCAATGGACCAAGACCCTCGACCCGGCGTATTCTCCGTTGATCGGCTGGTCAACGGACGTTCGGTCACCATGTTGGATAGCTCGGTTACCCGACAGCGCTTCCGCATCCAAGCGGAAAACGCGCCGGCTGGGTCGGCATGGGTGACAAAGGGCCTCATCGAGATCCCTGGAAGTAACGCAAGTCCGAGCCCGAACCCGTGGGGCAAGAACTCCTGGGACTTCGGAGCTCTCAAGGTCGCTTCCACCAAGATCAGCTGCTCCGTTGGAGACATCTACTCTGTCTCAGGGACAGGGCAACTCGAACTTCTCTCCGTTGTTGACACATCCGTCGGTGTTGCGCAGATCGGCGCGCCCGCTTCCGGTGTCACCTCATTTAACGGGCTCGGCATCGGCGGCCCAGGGCCCCTGGTCTACGCCTACAACCGAACGAACTCTTCAGGCAACGCCGCTGCTGTCTACCAGTATGACCCCAGCGCAGAGTCGTGGTCGAAGGTTCCAAATGGTTCATTCAATTCATCATTGAGCGGAGACAACACCTCCAGCTTCGTGGGCGGAGCGGTAGACCCAGATGGGTACTACTGGGCTGGCGGATACAACAGCGCCGGCACTCGATTCCAGCTGTGGCGGCTGTCGAAGACTGGCGAAGGCATGCAACGTAAGGGGCAGGTCGTGCTGCCGTCGCCCGGCGGTAGTGTCAACGGCGCCAACGGCGACTTCGCGTTTGACAACCAAGGCAACCTCTACTTGGTTCGTGGCACGGGAACCCAGCTGGGTGTCTACCTGGTGAGCAAGGACAAGCTGGCCGCTGGAAGTGGGACGAGCGCAATTAATGGCGCGGCCCAGGTGTTCTCCGGTAAATCGAGCTTCCAAAACGTGAACGGCATTGCCTACGATGCGAGTGGCAAACTCTATGTTGCGACTGCGGACGGGTTCGCCTACCTTCAACGTGATGCGAGCGGGGCTGCGAGTGCGCCGGTGGGGCTTACCTTGCCAGACGGCACGCTGAAGACAACTGACCTCGCAACCTGCAGCTTCCCGCCCACGGTGAAGATCCAGAAAGATCTACCCGACGGCCGCGCCTTCGCGAACGACCAGTTCAAGCTTCAGCTGAAGTCTGGCAACACGGTGCTTGGCGAGGCGACCACCACTGGCAAAGCCGAGGGTATCCAGGAAGAGAAGGTCGGGCCGGTTCCGGTCGCAATCGGCGCATCAATGTCGTTCACCGAGGTCGCGGGCAACTCGTCGACCGACCTGAAGAACTACGTGACGAGCTGGGAGTGCCTGCTCGACGGCAAGGTGCTCTGGGGTGACAAGAGCCTCGGGACGAGCTTCACGATGCCGGCGGAAGCCGCCGGCAAAGAGATCCTCTGCACCATCAAGAACTCTCTGATGGATGTCTCGAAGTCCGCAATCGGTGCGGACGGCAAGGACCTCCCGTCAGGCACCCCCGTCGATGAGAACGGTGTTGTCGGGTACAAGCTCACGTTTGATAATCGTGCGGGCGCCAACCCGGCGACGGTGAACTACCGCGACTACCTCGCTGACGTGCTTGATGATGCGACGTTCTATAACCCGACGACGAAGCAGCGCACCACAAGCCCTGTGATCGAGCTCACGGGGTCTGGGCTCACACATGCGTGGTCTGCCGCCGACAAGTGGCTGACGATTGGTGGCACTGTCCCGGCGAAGCAGATGAGCACACTTACCGTCTACGTGAAGGTCAAAGAGAACGCCGACGCAACCGCTGAGCGTCAGGGTGCGACCTCTTCGCAGGGCTTCTTCCTGCGCAACAAGCTCGCGCGCGGAACCGACCCGAAGCCTCCTACGGAGTGTGTGCCGGGCCTCTGCGTTGAGCACCCGATCAACTCGTGGACCGTCGCCAAGGACTCGCTTCCTGCCGACACTGCGCGCCTGCACAAGGGCGGCAACGTCCACTACAAGGTGACCGCGACAAAGACGAATGCCGGCACAACGCTCAAGGGCCTGGTGCTGCAGGACGACCTCACGCATGTCTTCAAGACCGCCGGTTGGGCACCCGAGGCTGCCGTGCCGGGAGGCGCTCAGGCCAAGGGTGTGTACCTCTTCAACAGCGATGGCCGCACGATCGATTTGAACGGCCAGCCGAACACTGGCGGCGCGGATGTGCTCCGCTCTGTTCGTGATGTGGCCGCGCCAACGCAGGTGAACGTTGCCCCGAGCGGCGCACCCGCAGACATGCGTTGGATCGTGACCTCGGGGGCGCCGCTCGACCTGCCGAAGGAAGCAGTGCGTGCCGAGATGTGGTTCGCCGTGCAGGCTGCGGAGTCCCCGGCCGGCATCCCCGCTGCGAGCACCTGGGAGGGCCAGGGGAACACCCCGGCCACCGGCTGGAAGTTCGTGAACTACGCCACCGGTATGGCGAAGTCTGGCTCTGGTGCGACGGCGAAGGACTTCGCCCCGAACGCCTGCGTGACCGGGAAGAACGTACCGAACACGGCGCTCGCGCCGAATAGTGCGCAGCCGGTCGACGTGAACTTCCCTGAGCAGTGCCGCGTGCAGCACGAGCTCAGCCAGAACTACTTCACGATCCGTAAGGATGCGGGCGGAGCGGGCGTCCAGGCGCTCGCCGACGACAAGGCGTGGGATCCGGATCCGACGGGCCTGTGGAACATGATTGGCCACGAGTTCGAGGTGCGCGATAACGACAAGGCGACCGGCAAGGCGACGTCGTACCCGTCGGTGCAGCTCTGCCGCACGGACTACGACCCCGAGAAGGGTTGGCGGGGCGAGTGGATCTCGCCTGCGAACGCAGCCGACAAGAGCCGCTGGGACTTCAGTACCGAGAACTCCGCAACCGCCCAGAAGATTCTCGACTGGAACAACGCGCACCCCGACGAGACTGATCAGCTGCCGGTGTGTGGCACGCTCTACGAGATCTCGGACGGCGGGCAGAAGGGCCGGTGGCGTTCTGAGAACCTGAACGCCGGCGACTACTGGCTTGTCGAGACGAAGGCGCCGAACGCGCAGACTGACGTGACCGCCGAGAAGACGCGTCCCGTTCCCGGCGTGCAGAGGCTTGCGCAGCCGGTGCCGTTCAAGATCTGGCCTGAGGACGACGGAGCTTCACTCGGCGGGCCCGCGATGCAGGGCCGTGGGCAGCTCGATGTCGGCAACGGCAGCGGGAAGTACCTTGACCGGTGCAACCCAGGTCAGCAGAAGCCCAATGGCGAGTTTGAGCCTGGCGGCACGATTGCCGAGCGGCCCACCGCCTGCGTGAACCCGACCGGCTACCTCATGCTCGTGAAAGACCCGGCACCTGTTCCGCTCCCGCTCACCGGCGGGCAATGGCTGCCAATGGTGCTGGGTGGCGGAGCCGCGGTGCTCATCGTCGCACTCGCCGGAGCCCTCTGGTGGCGCCGCCGCGGCACGAATCCAGCCGCTTCCGTCGGTCGGCACGGAGCCTAACCGCTCCCACACAGACACTCCGAACTCGGGGGCGGAGTAATCACCCCCAGCACTATCAACACCATCGTTTTCGAGAAGGGGAAACAATGTTGAACACCAAGAAGCGAGGCTTCCTCGCAAGCGCCGGTGCGCTCGTGACGGCTGTCGCGCTCGCATTCGGCGGCGCCGCAGCCGCTCAGGCCGCACCGGTCGACACGATGCCCGAGACCTCGGGCCTCGTCATCACGAAGCTTGAGCAGCCCGCCGACAACGGTGCCGCGGCGACCGGTCTCGAGCAGACCGGCCTGAGCGCGAAGCCGATCGAGGGCGTCACGTTCGAGGCGTACAAGGTTCCGCTCACGAAGAACCCGATGAGCAACGAGGGCCAGCAGGAGATCGCTGGCACGACCCTCGCGGCTGCGAAGGCCGCTGTCGCCTCGAAGACCGCAGACCGTAGCGGCGTGACTGACGCTGCGGGCGTCGTTCGCTGGGAAGGCGCGCAGGCGCTTGACGCGGGCCTGTGGCTCGTTCGCGAGACGAACACCCCCGCGGGCGTCGTCGCCGCGGGCGACTTCCTCGTCGCTGCTCCGCTGACTCACCCGACAGACCTCAACAAGTGGCTCGACACGATCTACGTGTACCCGAAGAACCACACCGTCGCGGGCTCGAAGACCGTCGAGAACGCCGCAGACCTGAAGGTCGGCGACACTGTCACCTGGACGATCACCGTCGACAACCCGAGCCCGCGCGACAACGCGACCGGTGAGTACACCGCTGCCGACAAGCTGCAGATCATCGACGTGCTCGACGACGCGTTCCTCAAGACCGCAGCTGACGGCTCAGGCGTGAAGGCGACCGCACCCGCAGGGCTCGCGCTCGGCGAGGACTACACCGTCACCGTTGCGGCGGCCGGTGGCAAGAACACCGTCACCATCGACTTCACCGCAAAGGGCCTCGCGAAGGTCGCTGCGGCGAAGACCGCAGACGTTGTGCTGACCCTCGACACCGTGGTGACGCAGCCCGGCGAGATCAAGAACGTCGCGCACTTCTTCTCCTCGAAGGCTCAGACCACTCCGAAGGAAATCCCTGGCACCGAGGTCAAGTACGGCAACTACGCACTCATCAAGAAGAGCGAGGGTGCACCGAAGGACAAGACGGCGAACCTCGCTGGCGCTGAGTTCATGGTGTTCGCGTCGGCCGATGATGCGCGCGCCGCAGTAAACGGCGATAAGGACGCGCTTGCGAAGGCTCTGAAGCCCGCAGCAGGGTCGCACAAGGACGGCGTGTGGACGACCAACGCCGACGGCCGCGTCGACATCACCGGCCTGCGCTACAGCAACTTCGCTGATGGCAAGCCCGTCGCTGAGGGCCAGGCTGGCTACCAGGCATACTGGCTCGTTGAGACGAAGGCGCTGAAGGATCACCAGCTGCTCGCCGAGCCCGTGAAGTTCGAGGTCACGAAGGAGTCTGCAACGCAGACGACTCAGACGATCGTGAACCAGTACGACCGCGGTGGCTTCGTGCTCCCCCTCACCGGTGGCACCGGCACGATCATGCTCACCGTTGCAGGCATCGCGCTGCTCGCCGTCGTGCTCATCGTCGCACGCCGTCGTCAGCACGCTGCGGAGTAACCCCTTCCCCTCGCAGGAAGACGATAGGTAGATGGGAAAGGAGGTGTCCGATGGCTCACGCACTCGTGTTTGATACGCCGGGCACCTCCCGGCCCCCACGGAACCCTCAGCGCCCCGGGCGCAGGGGGCTCGCAGTGCCTGTCGTGCTCCAGATCGTCGCGATGATCGGGATCGGCGCGCTGGTGTATCCGGCCGCGGCCGACTGGTTCGCGACGCTCTCTCACAACGCCGAGCGCTCCGGCTACGTGCGCACCGTCGAGGGGCTGACCGACGAGCAGCGCGCTGACGGTCTCGCTGCTGCGCGCGACTACAACGCAAACCTGCCCGATGGCGCGCTCGTGGATCCCTATTCCGCCGACGGCGACCCCGTCGCGGAGGCGGCTGACGAAGCCGCGTACCGCGCCTACGAGAACGTGCTGCGCGCGAGCGACAGCGGGGTGATCGGCGAGGTCGTGTACCCCCGGCTGAACATCGGGCTCCCGCTCTATCACGGCGCCGGCGATGAGGCGATCTCTCGTGGCGTCGGGCACTTGTACGGCTCTTCGCTGCCCGTCGGCGGCGAGTCGACGCACTCCGTGCTCACCTCGCACTCCGGGCTCGTACACGCGGCCCTCTTCACGAAGTTGCCGCAGGCGAAAGTCGGCGACGTCTTCGAGATTCGAGTGCTTGGCGAGTCACGCTATTACGAGGTCGACGGTCTCGAGACCGTCGAACCGTTCGTGACCGATTCCCTCGACGTCGTTCCCGGCGAGGATAGGGTCACGCTCTTTACTTGCACCCCGATCGGGGTGAATAGCCACCGCTTCCTTGTGCACGGCGTGCGCGTTCCCGCTCCTGAGGGTGCGGGCGATAGGGCGGTGGCGGGGGACGGCCTCACCGCCGGGTTCCCCTGGTGGGCGCTCGCGTTTGTGGGCGGATCGGGCGCTGTCGCCTATCTGCTCTTCGCGCCCCGCCGCCGCGCGGCCTCCGGAGCAGGATCCGGCACCGGCGCTACGATCAACACCGATACCAACGAGAAGAGGATGTCATGACGGCAACGCGCACGAATGGCGCTGGCCGCGCCTCCAGGGGCGGCGCCGCGGCCGCTCTGCTCGCGACCCTCTCGCTCGTTTTGGGAATTGGGATCGCGACACCCGCGCACGCGGTGGATCTTGTGCTGCCGGAGGGCCCGAAGACGCTCGTGGTGCACCCGGGCGTCGAACCCGAACCCTCAGACCAGCCGGGGACGGGCCTGCCGCCCGCGCCGGGTGGGGAAACCGGCGTCGCCGGCCACACCTTTGAGGTCAAGCGGGTGCCCGGGCTGAAGCTCGAGCGCACCGTCGACTGGAACCGCGCCGTCGACATGACCCCCGCCGACGCGGCGCCGCTTGTTGCGAACGAGCCCGTCGCTGCCGAGGGCGTAGCCGCGGCCGATAACAGCGTGGTATTCAGCGGGCTGAAGACGGGGCTCTACCTCGTCACCGAGACGGCCGCGCCCGCGGGCTCGATCCGCTCCGTCCCGTTCCTCGTCGTGCTGCCGCTGCCGCACCCGACCAAGTCGGGGGAGTGGCTCTCGACGGTGCACGTGTACCCGAAGACGGCGTCGGTAATGACGAAGCTTGGCGTGCGCGACGCAGACGCTGTGACGTGCGGAGACCCTGTTGTGTGGGCGGCGGTAAACGCCATCCCCGCCGTGAAGAGCCTTGCGAGCTACCGCGTGCAGCACGTGCTCGCCGACGGCGTGAAGCTCACCGGTACGCCCGATGACACCGTCGTGAAGATCTCTGGGCAGCCCGCACTCACCCCGGGCGACGACTACACGGTGTCGGAAACGACAGTCGACGGGCGCACGGCGCTCGAGACGTCGTTCACCGAGGCTGGGATCGCGAAACTGCTCGTGAACCCCTCGGCCGGCGTACTCATCTCGTTCACGAGCTCGGTGAGCGCGCCGGGCGAGTACACGAACGAGGTGCGACTCTACGCGGGGAACGCGGGCGTCGTGACTGACACCGCAACGACGAAGTTCGGCCCGCTCCGCATCCTCGTGCACGAGAAGGGGCACCCGAACAACCTCATCAAGGGCGCCGACTTCCGGCTCTACACGAGCGAGGCCGACGCGCGCGCTTCGAAGCGTCCGGTCACCGTCGCGGGTGGAACCGACCTCCGCACCTCGGCAGACGGACTCATCACGGTTCCGTGCCTGCGCTACTCGGGCTTCGCCAACGGTCTCGACCGCGAGCCGGGCAGCAAGCTCTTCCGCGATTATTTCGCGAAGCCTGTCTCGTACCCCGCGGGGTGGACTGGCGAAGACGTCATCCTGCGCGGCTCGGTTGAGTCTGCGACCGAGCCCGAGACGCTGCGCGCGGTCGTGTGGAAGGCTTCGCCCGTGATCCCGCCCGTCCCCGGTCTCTCAGAGACCGGCGGGAAGGTTGCGGCGGCGGCGCTCCTCGGTGGCGTGCTGCTCGCCGTCGGCATTGTTGTCGTGGCCCGCAGCCGCCGCGAGCCGCGGGAGAACTAGCGATGAGCGATCCTTCTTTAGCGTCCGTGGAGCCCGCTGCGGGGGCGTCCGCGGCGCCAACCGCGCCCCGGCGGAAGCGCCGCACGAGGGGTCAGCTCGCCCTGAATATTGTGCTGCAGGCCGTCGCGATGGTTGCGATCGGCCTGCTCGTGTACCCCGACGCCGCATCCTGGGTCGCCCGCATCGGGCACAACGCCGAGATCTCGGGCTACGTGAAGCAGGTCGAGGGTACGGACCCCGCCGAGCGCCAGCGCATCCTTGACGCGGCGTACGCCTACAACGACAAGCTCGAGCCGGGCCCGCTCACCGACCCTTATATTTCGGTGAACGAGGACGAGGCGATGCGCAGCGACCTGTACGTCGCCTACGAGGAGATGCTGCGGGTGAGCGGAACCGACGCGATCGGTACGATCAATTACCCGCGGCTCGATATCGCTCTGCCCGCCTATCACGGCACCTCCGACAGCGTTATTTCGAAGGGGGCCGGGCACATGTACGGCACCTCGCTGCCGATCGGTGGCCCGTCAACCCGGTCAGTGCTCACCGCGCACTCGGGCCTGCCGCACTCCAAGCTCTTCACGAAGTTGCCTCAGGCCAAGGTCGGCGACACGTTCTGGATCAGTGTGCTCGGCGAAGACCACCACTATCGCGTCGAGAAGACCGAGACTGTACTACCAAACGAGACAGGCTCGCTTGAGATTCGTGAGGGCGAAGACTGGGTGACACTGTTTACCTGCACGCCCATTGGCGTGAACAGTCACCGCTTCATGGTGCACGCGGTGCGGTTGCCCGACTCCGAAGCGCCGCGCAACGAGACGCTCGGCGGCGACGGCGTGCAGCTGGGGTTCCCGTGGTGGGCCGCCTGGTTCGTCGGGGGTTCGGGCGCGGTTGCGTGGTTCCTGTTTGCGCCACCGCGAAAGAAACGCGCACCGAAAGCTCCGTAACTATCGCTCATATGTCGGTGAAATATCGGTTGTGAGTTACGCTCTGTGGGTATGAGTGATCATCAACTTCCCTCGGAGCGCCCCTCCCGGTTCCCGGCGTACGGGGCAGCGCCCCGCCGCGGGCTCAATGCTGCGACCCTTGCGATCACCGGCGGAGTCCTGGCAGCCCTCGCGATCAATGCGCTCACCGTGTTTGGCGTCGCCTCGGCGCTGCCGGGCGCGCAGCTGCTAGGTATGGCTGGAGGGCTCACTGTAGCGGGCACTCCGTTCGGCGAGCCGGATCCGGTGCCTGAAGTGGCCGACGTGCCTGAGGGCCCTGGGGGCGATGAGCTTGGCGGCGAGGCCGGGCCAGTCTGGCCAGATGCGCTCGACGAGCGCGAGGCGTTCTTCAGAGATCAGCAGGTCGACCTGAGTGCGCCGAACATCGCGGCCGTAACCCCAGCCCAGCAGGCCTTCGTTGAGGAGGCGCGCTCGCTGCTCGCGAGCCGGGGAGGGAAACATTGGGATCAGGGCATGGAGCACCTCCTCATGGCTCTCGCCCTGAACGCGTGCGAGACTTCGATCTTGAGCGGGCACGACATTGATGACTTCACGGTGCGGTTCTACGCCGCCACGAGCCCGCTCTTAGCAGAGGTACTCGGCGAAGACCCGGCCGAGCGCCCAGCGGAGGGGGTTACCGGCTTCATGATTCTCACCGCGATCGGCACGAAGCACCTCTGCCCCGCCGACGCGCCGCAGTGGATGGCCGGTGTAGACGAGGTCGGAAACGATTGGTGAGGTTCGTCGCTACGCGGTAGCGCCCTCGACCCACACGCGTTTCACGTGCAACGAGTCGTCGAGCAGTACGGCGTCGGCGAGGGCGCCGGGGCGTAGCGAGCCGAGGTCGTGACCCCTGCCGATCGCACGGGCCGGGGTCGCGGTGAGCGCGCGAAGCGCCTCCGGGAGCTCCACGCCGCACGCGTTCACAGCCTGCCTGAGCGCGGCATCGAGGGTCAGTGTGGAGCCCGCGATGGCGCCGTCGGTGACGAGGCGCGCGACGCCCGCGTTGACGCGCACGGGGAGGGAGCCGAGCATGTAGTCGCCGTCGTGCGCGCACGCGGCGACCATCGCGTCGGTGATGAGCGCCACGCGCCCGGGAGCCCTCTGAAACACGAGCTCAACGAGCGCCGGGTGAACGTGCACGCCGTCGTTGATGACCTCGAGCGTCACGTGCGGAGCCTCAAACGCGGCCGCGATCGGGCCGGGAGCGCGGTGGTGCAGGCCGGGCATCGCGTTGAACGTGTGCGTGAGGATACTCGCGCCCTCGTCGAACGCAGCTGCCGCCTGCTCATACGTCGCGCTCGTGTGGCCGACGGCGACAGCCGAGCCGGCCTCCACGAAGGCTCGAACGGCTGCGTCTGCGCCCGGGAGCTCGGGTGCGAGCGTGATCTGGCGGAGCGTGCCAGCCGCTGCCTCGAGCATCGCGGCGGTCTCGGCTGGCTTGGGGGAACGCAGCATCTCGGGGTCGTGTGCGCCACGGTGGCTGTCGGCGAGGAAGGGGCCCTCTAGGTGGCTGCCGAGCACGCCGGGCGTTGTCGCGGTGAGCTCGGCGATCGTCGCCAGGTGGCCGAGTAGGTCGGCGGGGCGCCCGGTGACGAGCGAGAGTACGGCGCGTGTGGTGCCGTGCTCGCGGTGCGTGGCGAGCACGCGGTGGATCGCCTCGGCGCCCTCCTCGTTCGCAGCGCCGCCCCCGCCGTGCACGTGGATGTCGATGAATCCGGGGGAGAGGACGCCGCCCGCCGCATCGACGATCTCGAAGCCGGGGCCTGCCGCCGCGTCGCGCCACGTATTTCCGCATCCCACGGCTCGCACGACACCGCCCTCGAAGTGCACCCAGCCCTCTGCGGTGGTCATGCCGTCGGTGACGAGGGTCGCGCTGTGAATGATGGTGGCGGGCATCTGGCCTCACTTCGAGAGAAACGAGCGGGCGGGCGCCCACAATCCATGTGATTCCGAGTTTACGGCAGGCCAGGGCTGGTAGCTTAAAGACGTGAATTCGCTCCTCGCCCTGCCCCCGGCGCTCTTCGGCATCGATTGGCTCGACCCCGAAACGCTGCTCTCCGCCGGTGGCTGGATCGCCCTCGTGCTCGCCTGCGCGTTCGTCTTCCTCGAGACCGGCGTGCTCGTGCTCGCCTTCCTCCCCGGCGACTCGCTGCTCTTCACGGTAGGTCTGTTCAGCGCGACGGGCATTATCGACGTGCCGATCTGGATCACCTGCATCCTGCTGTTCGTGTTTGCGTTCGCTGGCGACCAGCTCGGTTTTACGCTCGGGCGCAAGCTCGGGTCCGCGATTTTCAACCGGCCCAAGAGCCGGTTCTTTAACCCCGAGAACGTGCAGCGCACGCACGAGTTCTTCGAGAAGCACGGGCCGAAGGCGATCATCATCGCGCGCTTCCTCCCGATCATCCGCGGCTTCGTGCCCGCGGCGGCGGGTGTCGGCAACATGACCCGCAAGCATTTCATGGTCTACAACGCCATCGGGGCGCTGCTCTGGGCTGTTGGCGTGACGCTGCTCGGCTACTTCCTGGGCCAGATCTCATTCGTGCGTGAGTACAGCGAGGTCTTCATTATCGTGCTGGTGCTGATCCCCGGCATCCCGATCCTTATCGAAGCATGGCGCGCGTTCGCGAGCTGGCGTCGCAAGCGCCGTGGTGAGGTCGCAGACGACACGGTCGACGCGGCTTAGTCCGTGACCCGGCCCTGAGCCGGGTTGCTGGGTGCCCTGCGGTCTCTTGGGGTAGCCCCCGAGAAATTGATGTGCGCCCCTTGCGCTCGTCGAGAATCGGCGTAATATGCAACCAAATGGTTGTAGTAAAGGATTTCTCAGACGAAGCGGTGGACCGGATTTTCCAGGCCCTCGCCGATGCGACGCGGCGCGACATCGTGCGCCGTACGCTGGCGAGTGACCTGTCGGTCTCGGACCTCGCCGGCGGCTACGAGATGTCATTCGCGGCCGTGCAGAAGCACGTCGCGGTGCTCGAAGCTGCCGACCTCGTCGTGAAAATCCCGCGCGGGAGGGAGCGCATCGTGAGCGCGAACCCCGACACCATTCGCCGCGCGGGGGAGCTGCTTGGGCACTTCGAGTTGCTCTGGCGCGGCCGTATCGACCGACTCGATGCCCTGCTCGCCGAAGACGACGGACAGCCCCTTTCCGATCTCGTTTGAGAGGACCACACCATGCCAATCACCGCCGTTACCCAAGACACCGAGGCACTCACGCTCACCGTCGTCGCCGACTTCACGGTCTCCGTGCGGCGCCTCTGGGACGCGTACCTCGACCCCAGACAGATCGAGCGCTTCTGGGGCCCGCCGACGTTCCCGGCAACGTTCACTCGCCACGACGGCTACCCGGGAGGCGTAAGCAACTACCGTATGACGGGGCCAGAGGGCGAGGTGAGCGCCGGCTACTGGAATTGGGTCGCGGTCGACGAGGGCAGCTCGTTCGAGGTTCGCGACGGCTTTGCGCTCGAAGACGGGACGCCGAACGCTGAGATGCCGGACATGCGTATGACATTCGACTTCGCCGAGACCGCGCTCGGTTCGAGGCTGACGACGACCACCTACTTCAATTCGCTTGACGAGCTCGAGCAGCTCCGCGCAATGGGCATGGAAGAGGGCATGCGGCTCGCGATGGGCCAGATCGACGCGGTGGTTGAGGACCTCGCGGCCTTCGCGGTCGGCGCTGGGACGGAACTGCAGCGCATCGGCGACACCCAGGCTCGCACGAGCCGCATCGTCCGCGGCACCGTCGATCAGGTGTGGCGGGCCCATCACGACCCTGACATGCTGCGCCGCTGGCAGCTCGGCCCCGACGGTTGGTCGATGCCCGTCTGTGAGGTCGCAACCGCCGTCGGCGAGCGTCACCGCACCGAGTGGGCCTCGGACGACGGGGGGCAGCGGTTCGGCTTCACGGGAACGGTGCTCGAGATTGAGCCGCCTCGCCGCTCGGTCACGACCGAGGCGATGTTCACTCCCGAGGACCCCGAGGCGGCTCAGAGCCCCGTCACCACCAACGAGCTCACCCTGATTCCGGTCGAGGGTGGCACGCTCGTGTCGCTGCTCATCACCTACCCCGACACCGAGACCCGCGAGATGATCCTCTCGACGGGCATGGTCGACGGTATGGAGACGAGCTACGCCCGACTCGACAGCGAGGTGCTGTCATCGGGTTCTCAGCGATAAAACCGCTACACGGGGTATTCTGAGCAATTGTGCTGACCGAGCTAGAAACCTTCTCCACGATCGCGCTGTACTCGGCAATGATCGTGTATGCGATTGCCTTCGTTTTCTACGTCGTAGATCTCGCAAACCGGAGCGGTGACGCGGAGGTTTCTGCGGGCTCCACCTCCTCCGCTTCGGCTGCGAAGGCAGCTGGCGGCGGGGGTACGGCCACGCTCACGAAAGCCGGCCAGAAGGCCGCGACGGCGGCGCCCCGGTCTCGGTGGCTGCGCGCGGGCTTCGCGCTCACGGTGCTCGGCTTCGCGTTGCACCTCACCGCGACGGTGCTTCGCGGCATTGCCGCCCATCGCGTGCCGTGGGCGAACATGTACGAGTTTGCACTCACCGCGACCGTCGCCGTCGTCGGTATCTTCCTCATCGTGCAGTTCTTCGTCGACCTCAGGTTCCTCGGAACGCTCGTGACGGGGCTCACCCTCGTGTTCCTCGGCGTCGCGAAGGTGAACTACTACGTCGCGATTGTGCCGCTCGTACCCGCGCTTGATTCGTACTGGCTGGTGATCCACATCATCGTGGCGGTGCTCGCCGTGGGGTTCTTTACGCTCTCGTTTGGGCTTTCGATCTTGCAACTGCTTCAGGTGCGTCGCCAGACCCACCTGAAGGCCGGGCAAACACAGTCGCTCGCCTTCATGGGCGGCTTCCCGAACCAGATTCGCCTCGAAGACCTCGCGTACCGGCTCGCGATCATCGGCTTCGCGTTCTGGACGTTTACGCTCATCGCCGGCTCGATCTGGGCCGAGGCTGCCTGGAGCCGCTACTGGGGCTGGGACGTCAAGGAAGTCTGGACGTTCATCATCTGGGTGCTCTACGCGGGCTTCATCCACGCGCGCGCGACCCGCGGCTGGCGTGGCACCCGTTCGGCGTGGCTGAACATCGTGTCGTACGCCGCCGTGATCTTCAACTTCTCGATCGTGAACGTGTTCTTCAAGGGGCTGCACGCCTACTCGGGCCTGTAAGCCCAGCTGCCGAGCTGGCAGCACTAGGCCCGGCCGCCCGGTTGGCGGCCCCTTGGACCAGCCGGCCGGTTGACGGCCCTTAGCTATGTGATCTGCAGTGGGAATGCCTATCCCTGAGTAGGAGGGCATATCTTCTGCAGACCACATGGGTTGCGGCCGAGGTTTGGGCCGGGTTGGTACCCAGCCCAAGCCGAGGGCCTAGCCCCCTACTTCCCGTTGACAACCGGGAACGTACCGGTCGGCGCCTCACCATCGTCGTAGACGTCGGTCGGCGAACCGATCACGTTGCCGTCAGGGGTGCCGACAACCTCGTGGTCCTTGCCCGGGTAATCGAACTTCGACAGCACCCAGCGCATCGCCTCGAGGCGGGCGCGCTTCTTGTCGTTCGACTTCACGACTGTCCACGGGGCGTGGGGCGTGTCGGTGTAGAAGAACATCGCCTCCTTCGCGCGCGTGTAGTCGTCCCACTTATCGAGGCTCGCGAGGTCGGTCGGTGACAGCTTCCACTGCTTCACCTTGTCTTGTGACCGTGAGGTGAAGCGGGCGCGCTGCTCGGCCTTGCCTACGGAGAACCAGAACTTGATGAGGTGGATGCCCGAGTTCACGAGCAACTCCTCAAAGTCGGGTGCCGAGCGCGTGAACTCGAGGTACTGCTGCGGGGTGCAGTACCCCATGACGCGCTCAACGCCAGCCCGGTTGTACCACGAGCGGTCGAACATCACGATCTCGCCCGCGGCCGGCAGGTGCGCGACGTAACGCTGGAAGTACCACTGGGTCTGCTCGCGGTCGGTCGGGATCTCGAGCGCGACCACGCGCGCACCGCGCGGGTTCATGTGCTCGGTGAAGCGCTTGATCGCACCACCCTTACCCGCGGCGTCGCGACCCTCGAAGACGATGACGATCTTCTCGCCCGACTCCTTCACCCACGCCTGCAACTTGAGCAGCTCAATCTGCAGCTTGCGCTTCGCCTTCTCGTACTCCTTGCGGCCGAGCTTCTCGTCGTACGGGTAGCCCTGGCGCCACGGGGCGTCGGCCGAATCGTCGTCGATGTCTGACCCGAGGAGCTCGCCGAGCTCGTCGATTTCGGGAGTGATGTCGATTTGGCCGGAAGCGGCCATCTCGAACGGTTGTGTCGGATTGGTGGGCTGTTCGCTCATCGCGCTCCTTGTCTGAGAGACCTGGCGCTTAAATCATCCCACGAAGCGCGAAATTGCCTGAGTCGCCTCGCGAAGTTTCTCTTGCGCGACCTCTCCGCCCTCCTCGGCAGCCGAGGCGACGCAGTGCCGCAGGTGGTCGTCGAGCAGCGACAGCGCGACGCGCTCGAGCGCCTTTGTCGCGGCTGAGACCTGCGTGAGGATGTCGATGCAGTACTTGTCTTCTTCAACCATGCGGTGCACGCCGCGCACCTGGCCTTCGGCGCGCCGAAGCCGCTTGAGCAGGTCTTCCTTGTGCCCAATGTAGCCGTGCTCGTGCCCCTGCGGCGCGTGATCCTGCTGCTCACCCATACCGAGCACTTTACCCTGCCTGCGGCGGAGACGGCTGCGGATCAGGCCCGCCGCGGCGCCCACCCCGCGAAGAGCGGATGAGCTGCACGGTGCCGCCCAGGACGAGGATGCCGACAGCGCCCCACACTGCGATGTACATGGGCCACTCACCGCTCGCGATGCGCTCGCCAATAAGGAGCGAGGCGACGACGAGCAGGGCGGGCTCAAGGTAGCTCATGAGCCCGAAGATGCTGATGCTCAAGAAGCGCGAAGCGAGTAGGTAGCAGATGAGCGCGAAGCCGCTCCAGAGCGCGAACACGGGGCCGAGCCACACGAGCGTCGGGTTCTCAACGAGGGTGTGCCCGTTCGTGGCCTCTGCGATGACGAGCCAGAGTGCGACGGGGGCGAGCACGAGAAACTCCCAGAACATGCCGCCCAGGTGGTTGATGTTCAGCGCGCGGCGCAGCACGAAGTAGACGGGGTAGCCGAGCGCGACGAGCAGCGTCTCCCACGACACCGAGCCGACCCGGAAGATCTCCCACACGACGCCGACAGCTGCGACGCCGGCCGCGAGCCAGTGCCACCAGAGCAGCCTGTCGCGGTACAGAAACTTGCCGACAATCACGAGGATCAAGGGGAGCAGGAAGTACCCGAGCGCGACCTGCAGGCCGCGGCCGTGGAGCGGTGCCCAGCTGAAGACCCACAGCTGAGCTGCGACGAGCAGGCCGCAGAACAGGATCGGGAGGAGAAGCAGGGGCTTCCGCCTGATCCTGTGCCAGATGTCGGTGACGAACTGGCGCTGCCGGAACACCGCCAGGGTGAGCAAGATCAGCGGGAGCGTGAAGAGATTCCGGATACCCCACAGGGACTCAGCCGACGCCGGCGCGAGTTTGGGCGTGATGAAGTAGATTCCGGCAAAGCACAGCGAGGAGATGACCGAGACAATGAGCCCACGCTCGGTTCCAGAACGGCCCGGGGAAGCCCCGCCAGAAATCGACTCAGAGGTCGATTGCCCCAATGACTTCTCCGTAAGGGGTTTCGCCTACGGGCTTGAAGCCGATGTGCAGGAAGAATTCTTCGGGGCCCTCTTCGCCGCGCTCCCAGAGCACGGTCAAACGGTCTACCTCGCGGCGCCTCGCCTCGTCGATGAGCGCGGTGACGGCGAAGGTACCGACACCACTGCCCTGCACGTCTGCCTCGACGTTGATGCGCCAGAGGGCCGCGCGGAACTCCTCCTGCGGCGCGTCTGGGTCGAAGTTGCCGTGAATGAACCCGACGACCTTGTCATCGAGCAGCACGACCCGCTGCCACGCGCTGTCAGCCGGGGTAACTGCGGCCGCTGCGGCGTAGGAGACGGGCGTGATGAACTGTTCCTGGCCAGGCTTCAGGCCAAGGGTGTTCACCGCAACGATTGTCGCTGCAGAGAGTTCTTCTAGTCGCAGTTCACTCATACCAACAGGCTACCCTGCGAACCGTTCAGCGCAACTGTGACTATTCATTTACCGCAACAGCTGCGCCGATTGCCGCCGCGGGCGAACCCTCGGGCAAGACGAGGAGGCGCTCGGGGAACCGCAGCGCCGCAATAAATTCGGAGGCCTCAGACCACTCGGCAAGCTGCGCGCGAATCCCGTCGAACAGGGGGGCGCCGAGGAGGCGCAGGCCGCCACCGACGACGAAGGCCCCTGGGTTCACGGTGAGGCCGAGCACGCGAATCGCCTGCGCCGCCCCGTCGATCAGAAAGTCGAGGGCCTGCCTGGCCTCAGCGTCGCCGGCAGCGACCGCTGCGACAAGCGTGCGGCCGGGGTGCTCGCCGCCCGCGGGCCAGTAGGCCTTCAGCCCCGAGCCGCTCGCGACGGTCTCGAGGCAGCCGCGCTGGCCGCAGGGGCAGGCGCGCCCGCGGGGGTCGATCGCGAGGTGCCCGATCTCGCCCGCGAAGCCGTCGGCGCCGCGAACGGGCACACCGTCGACGGTGATGCCCGCGGCGAGGCCCGTGCCGAGGTTCAGGTAGGCGACGGTGCCCTCGAGTCGCATGATCGAAGCGGCGCCGATCGCGGCAGCCGTAACGTCATTATCGACGGAGACGGGAACGCCGACGAGCGCGGCGAGCTCGGGTCCGAGCGCGAGCGAGGAGAGGCCCATGTTGTACGCGTTTCGCACCGTGCCAGTGGCGCGGTCGACCTGGCCTGGGATCCCGATTCCGACGCCCGCGAACGAGGCGAGCGTGTGCCCCGACTCGAGTGCGAGGCGCGTGACGAGCTCGGCGCTTGCGCTGAGCACCCCCTCGGGGCCCGGGACGGTTGGCACGAGCGCGCGGGCGACGATCTCGCCGGACGGATCGAGCGCGATGCCCTCAATCTTGGTGCCGCCGATGTCGAGGCCGATGCGCGGAGAGGGGGTCATGAAGCGGAACTTTCGAGGAGGTCGAGGAGCGCGGCGCCAACAAGCGCCGACGAGCCGTACGTGGAGAGACAAGCGTAGCGAGTCGCGGTGAACTCGGATGGCTGCGCCTCGACGGGCCAGCCCATCTCGACGGCGAGCACGGGGGTGCCCGCGGCGAGCAGTGCGTCGATGCGGGCGAGCACAGCGGGCACCCGGTGCAGCTCGCGGCCGATGACGATGACACCGGAGGTCGGGTAGGCGGCGCTCGGGTCGAACTCGGCGCGCGCGCTAAACGCGGCGGCCTGCGCCTCCTGCCCGGGGAACGGGACGTGTGCTGCGGCGAACGGCCCCCAGGGGGCGAAGCCGACGGCCATGTTCGCCTCGGAATCGACCCGTAGCACGTGGGCGCCGGGGTTCGCGGCGAGCCACGCTTGCGCGTCCGCGGTGCCCGCGAACGACTCGGCGATGCGGGCGATCTCGGAGGGCGTCACTTCGTTGCGGGGCGAACTGTCGCTGCCCGCGGCCGAAGCGCTCGTGGCCGAAGCGCTCGCAGTCGAAACCGCCGCGGCGCTTTCGGCGCTCAGCGCGCGCACCCGCTCGGCGGCGTCCGCGATGCGCTCGGCCGGGATCCGGCCGTCGGCGACCGCCCGCGCGACGTGCGAGACGATCTCGGTGAGCTGCTCGTGCGTAATGTCGACGCCGATGCACAGCAGGTCGCAGCCCGCGGCGAGGGCGCGCACCGCGGCCTCGGGGATGCCGATCTCGCCGCTAGCGCCGCGCATGTCAAGCGCGTCCGAGACGATGACGCCCGCGAAGCCGAGCTGGTCGCGCAGCAGGTCGCGCAGGATCAGGGGGCTGAACGTTGCGGGCACGTCGGGGTCGAGTGCGGTGAGCACGATATGTGAGGTCATGACCGAGCGGGCGCCGGCGTCGAACGCTGCGTCGAACGGCGGTAGGTCGCGGCTCGTGAGCAGCTCTCGGGAGGCTGCGACGGTTGGAAGCTCGTGGTGCGAATCCTGGCCGGTGTCGCCGTGGCCCGGGAAGTGCTTCGGGCAGGCGATCGCCCCTTCGCCTTCGAGGCCGCGCACCCAGGCGGCCACGTGCCGCGAGGCGAGCTCGGCGGTGGGGCCGAAGCTGCGGGTGCCGATGACGGGGTTCAGCGGGTTACTGTTCACGTCGGCGACCGGGCCGAGCGCGAGGTTGAAACCGGCGCTCAGGATCTCGCGTGCGACACGGCGGCCGATCTCCTCGGAGTACGCCTCGTCGTCGATGCGGCCCATGACGGCGGCGCCGGGGTATGGGGACCCTTCGAGGTAGCTCAGCCGGGTAACCTCGCCGCCCTCCTCGTCAATCGCGAGGAGCGCGTGCGGGGCGAGGGCGCGAAGGGCGAGGCCGAGGGCGCGAAGCTGCTCGCGGTCGCGCACATTGTTGCCGTAGACGCAGGCCGACGTGAGCCCAGCGGCGAAGGCGTCGGAGAGCCAGGCAGGCGGTTCGAACCCGACGAAGCCGGGCATGAGGGTGGCGAGGATGTCGCGTTCGAGGGCGCTCATCCCTTCACCGCCCCGCTCACGAGACCGCTCGTCATGCGGCCCTGCACAAACATGAAGAAGATGATGACGGGCACGGCAACGAGGGTTGACGCTGCCATGACCTGGCCCCAGTCGATTGAGGTGCTCGCCGACTGCTGGATGAAACCGCGAAGCCAGAGCGGCAACGTCTTGTTGTCGGCGTCGAGTAGCACGAGGGCGACGGTGAACTCGTTCCACGCCTGCAGGAAGGCGTAGATGCCGCTCGCGACGAGGCCCGGGGCGAGCAGCGGGAACGTGATGCGCAGGAACGCCTGGGTTCGGCTCAGTCCGTCGACCATCGCCGCTTCCTCGAGGTCTGCGGGGATGCCGGCGACGAAGCCGCGGAGCATCCAGATCGTGAACGGCACGACCGCCGCGATGTAGATGATGCTCACGCCAACGATCGAGTTCAACAGCCCGAGGCCGGCCATGAGCTTGTACTGCGCGATGAACATGCCCTCGGCGGGGAGCATCTGGATGAAGAGCACCGCGAGCACGAAGCTGCGGCGGCCCTTGAACCGGAAGCGGCTGATCGCGAGCGCGGCGAGGAACGCGAAGACGAGGCACACGACGACGACGATGGCCGCGATCGACAGGCTGATGCCGAGCGCCTTGAAGAAGGAGCCATCGGCGATGACGGCCTGGAAGTTCTTGAATGAGCCGCCAAACGGCAGGAGCGTCGGGGTCGTCTTCTCAAGGACGACGTTTGGCAGCAAGGCCGAGTTCACCATCCAGTACACGGGGAACGCCCAGACCACGGCGAGGAGGATGCCGACGACGTTGAGCACGATGCGCCACGGTTTTCCGGTGCGCAGGCGGCCGCGAGCGGTGACGATGTCGACCGGCGCGGTCATGGTGGTGGTGCGGGGCGATGCGCCCGCGAGGCTTGCCTGGCTCATGACTCGTCGTCCTCCTTGATGAGATTACGGACGTACGCCCAGCTCAGCGCGATCGTGAGCAGCAGCACGAAGATGGACATGGCGCTCGCCATCGCGAAGTCTGAAGACCCGACGCCGAGCTGGTAGATGTAGGTGCCGAGCACGTCGGTCTTTGACGCGATCGAGCCGCGATCTTGCAGGAGTTTGATCTGCGTGAAGACGCGCAGGTCCCAGATGATCTGGAGCAGCATGACGATGCCGAGGATCGGCTTGATGATCGGCACAATGATGAGGCGCAGGCGCTGCCACGGGCTCGCGCCGTCCATTTGCGCCGCCTCAAGCACCTCGCCCGGGACCTGAGTGAGGCCCGCGTAGACGGAGAACGCGACGAATGGCACGCTCATCCAGACGACGATGATGAGGGCGACGGCGAAGAAACTCAGGGGCTCCTGCAGCCAGTTGTGGCCGTTGAAAGGGAGACCGAGGTTCGTGAGTAGCCAGTTGACGAGGCCGCGGCGCCAGTCGAAGATCCAGTTCCAGATCGTCATCGCCGCGACGACGGGCGTCGCCCAGGCGAGCAGCAGCGCGATCTGCAGGGTGAGGCGGACGCCCTTTGACGTCGCCTGCATAAGGAGTGCCAGGCCGATGCCGACGACCATCGTGACGGCAGCGGCCGCGAGACAGAAGAGTACCGAGCGCAGCACGACGAACCACGTCGTCGGGTTACTGAAGAGCGTCACGTAGTTCTCGAACCACACCCACTCGGGCGCGGCGCCGAACTGCTGCGCGAGCCCGAACTTCTGCATCGAGGTGATGAGCTGCCAGATGACCGGGTACGCCATCGCGACGAGCACGATGATCGTCGCGGGCAGCAGCAGCATGTACGGCGCGAAGCGGCGGCGCGGTCTCCTGCGGCCCGCGGCCTCGCGCTCTGGCGCTGCCGTGCCGCCGAGTGGGGCTGTGCCTGCCGGCGGAGCTGTGTCGACGCTCATCGCGACTCTCCTTGAAACGGTGTTGGGTGTGAAACGTTCTGGAACGCTGTGGGTGTGAAAAGGGGGCCCGCAGCTCGCGCGTGCGGGCCCCCCGAGTCCGACGCTACTTCTGGTTGAGAAGCGCGTCGAGCTCCGCGTTCGTATCCTGCGCGAGCTGCTTCAGGTCAGCCGCGTCGCGGATCTTGGAGAAGAACTCCTCCATGATGTTCTTCGACTCGATCGCTGCCCAGCCCGGCGCTGCAGGGGTGAGCTTCGAGTTCGAGGCCGACTCAATGAGTGCCTTCGCGAACTGATCGTCGCCGAGCGAGTTCGCGTACTTCGAGTTGGCCGGGCCGAGGCCCTTCTCGCCGAGCATCGTCTGGTACTCCTCGGAGTAGATGATGCGCATGAGCTCCTTGGCAAGCTCGGGGTTCTGCGTCTTCGCCGAGATGCCGATGTTCGAGCCGCCCGCGAAGACGGGAGCGGGCTTGCCGTCGTTGCCCGGGAGTACGAGCGTCGCGAAGGTGTCGTCGTTCCACTCGCGTGCGGGCTCGCCCTCGTCGTTGGTGACGAGGTCGCCGATCGACCAGTGCGCCCAGCCCGGTGCCATGATGGTGGCGGCGGCGAGCGAGAGATCCTCGGTCACGTTGCCGTCTTCATCCTTCACCTGGTCGGAGTCGTTGAGGTACTGGTACTGGTTCGCGTCCTTCATATCGTTCGGAGCGTTCGACGCGTTCTTGTACAGGTCCTGCAGCTGCTCGAGGCCCTTGAGCGACTCGGGCGAATCGAGGGTCGCAACCCACTTGCCGTCCTTGTACTCGGCGATCTCGCCGCCGTTCGCGAAGATCCACGAGATGCCGTCGCGCCAGTCCTGGCCGCCGAGGAAGAAGCCCGAGAACTTGTCGATGCCCTTCGGGTTCGCCTTCGTGATTGCCTTGACCGACTCGTTGAACTCGTCGAGCGAGGCTGGGTTCAGGTTCTGGCCAGCGGCCTCCCACACGTCCTTGCGCAGGAACGTGTAGCGCGACCCGAAGTAGTACGGGAGGGTGTAGTTCTTGCCCTCAACCGCGCCGACCTCGACGAAGGAGGGGAGCAGGTCGTCGCCGCCGAGCTCTTCGTACATGTCGCTGATGTCGAGGAACGCGCCCGCGTTCGTGAACGCCGGCGACTGGGTGTTGCCGATCTCGGTCACGTCGGGGGTGTTCTTCGCATCGGGGAGCTTCGTGGTGAGGTTCGTGATGATGTCGCCCCAGCCCTGCTCCTGGATCTTGAGCTTCGCGCCGGTCTTCTCGTTGAATTCGGCCGCGAGGTACTCACGAAGCTCGGGCGGGGTGTCGCCGCCAATAACCCACATGGTGAGGGTCTTATCCTTGTTATCGCCGCTGTCGCCACCCGACGCAGCCGGGCTGCACCCGGCAAGGACGAGAGTCGAAGCCACAGCCGCTGCTGCGAGGCCTACGAGCTTTCTCTTCATGGTTGTCTTCCTTTCGGTGTGCGACTCGGCGGAGGCCGAGGCGCTGGGTCGTGTCTTCTTCGATACGTATTGAGAAATGTAAGAGTGGGGTCGAAACGCGTTTGCTAGCTCACGCCGAGGCGCTCGCGGAGCACGATGGCGGCCGCGCCGCGCAGGATCAGGTCGTCGCCCTGGCTCGTCGGACGGAACACGAGGGTGTCGTGCGAGTCAGGCATCGTGCGGCGGGTGAGGATCTCGAACGCGGCCTCGGTGAGGGTGCCGTCGACGAGCTCGGGCGGGCCGGCGAGGACAATCTCGGCGAGGTTGAGCATGCCGATGATTGGGGCGAGGGTGATGCCGAGTCGATTGCCTGCCTCGCGCAGCACGGCCTCGCGGCCCGCGGGCCCCGCCTCGTCGAGCGCGCGGGTGAGTGTGGGCACGGAGAGCCAGTGCTCAAGCACCTGCCCGCGGGCGTACGGGGCGTCGATGCCGAGGTCGGTGCCGACCATGACCTGCCCGATCTCACCGGAGGCGAACTTACTGCCGGGCACGCTGCGACCGCCGAGGATGATGCCCGCGCCGACGCCATAGCCGATGCGCACGAGCGCGAAATCTTCGCTCGTGTCGCCGAAGCTGTACTCGGCGAGGGCGGCGGCATTTGCGTCGTTCCCGATCGAGGTCGGCAGGCCGGTGCGCTCCGTGAGGATGCGCTTCAGCGGCAGGCCCTCCCAGCCGAGGTTTGGGGCGACGCGCACGACGCCCTCGTCGTCGACGACGCCGGGGGTGCCAACGCCGAGGCCGAGGAGCGGGACCTCGCTCGCGTCGCGGAGCGTGATGGCGAGCTCTGAGACGAGGTCGCACGCGGCGTCGCCCATCACGGCGTTGCCTGCCTTGTCGAGGCGTGGTGCCTCGGCGCGGGCGAGCGTGCGGCCGGCGAGGTCGACAACGGCGCCGCGGAGCAGCTTGTCATCGGAGAGGTCAAGCGTGACGATCGCGTGGGCCGAGCGTGCGAGATCGACGAGGATTGCTGGCTTGCCCGGGCGGTTTGACTCGCGCTGGCCGAGCTCTTCAATGATGCCCTCGCCGATGAGCTCCGCGACGATGCCAGAGACGGTCACCTTGGTGAGCTGCGTTGCGCGTGCGATGTCGGCGCGGCTGAGCGGGCCCGAGATATACATGGTCTGAAGCACGAGCGTACGGTTGTGGAGCTTCGTATCGCCCGGCGTTGCCTTCGCCGCGACCCTTAGGTCGCGGGCGCGGCGCGGGTTGATTGCCCATGCGGTAGCGTCCGCGGGACGCGTCGTTACGTGCTTCATAATGGTTAGTAAAGCTAATGAACTAAATAAACGCAAGTCGAACGGCAAACTTTTTTCACCCTCACAATCGAGGCGGCCGCGCGACCCGGTCGTTTTGTTCGGGTGAACAGGAAGTAAGGACTCGGCCGGCTGGGCCAGCCGGTATAGACAACTTCTGTGCGGCGCGCCGCGTGGCGGCGCGGCCGGCCGTGCGCTGCGGTCGGGATTGGGGGCCGTGCGCGTACGGCGGCCACAATGTGACGTTCGGGTGACGGTTGCGTGACACCCCTGGCGAGGCCCGTGCTGGGCTCATAGGCTGCGAGCGGACGCACCCGGGGCGAATCTCCGCGCGCGTTCGTACAGCCTGAGACGCCACAACGAACGAGGAGCGCAGCACTCATGAAGTCAGACTCTGGCAGAAGCACGGGAGAGGCTTTCTTCCGTCGACGAGAGCGCGCGACGGCGCTCTCCGTTACCGCCATCATCGCGCTGGGGCTCGGCGCTGCGGGAGCAGCACCGGCCTTCGCGGCACCCGACGGCTCAGGGGTGGTGATTAACGAGGCCTACCTGTCGGGCGGCAGCGCCGGGGCGAAGTACACGAACAAGTTCGTTGAGCTCTTCAACCCGACCGCGCAGCCCATCGTGCTCGACGGCACCTCGCTGCAGTACCGTTCGGCGACGGGCAACGGCTCCTTCACGGGTGTGACACCGCTGACCGGCACGATCCCGGCGGGCGGCCACTTCCTCGTCTCGGGCGGCTCGAATGGCGCGAACGGTGGGGAACTGCCCGCGCCCGACGTCACCGGAACGATCAACCCGAGCGGCACGACCGGCACGGTCGCGCTCGTCGAGGGCACCGCCGCCGTGACGCTGCCAGTCGGCGACCTCGCTGGCGCCACGGGCGTGATCGACGTCCTCGGCTTCGGCGGCTCGAACACCTTTGAGGGCGCCGTCGCTGCCGCGCCGGCAGGCAACACCGACGTGAAGTCCTTCAACCGCACCGCTGCGGCTGACACCGACAACAACGGCGCCGACTTCACGCTCTCGGCTGACATCACGCCGACGAACGCCGCGGGTGCCACGGAGCCGGATACGGGAACTGACCCCGGCACCGACCCAGGCACCGACCCCGGCACCGACCCAGGCACCGACCCCGGCACCGACCCAGGCACCGGCACGCGCTCGATCGCTGACGTCCAGGGCACGGGCGACGCGTCGCCGCTCGTCGGCCAGACCGTGACCGTCGAGGGCGTCATCACCGCAGACCACCGCACCGGCGGCTACGCGGGCATCGTCATTCAGACTGCAGGGTCGGGCGGCGAGACCACCGAGCCGCGCGCCGCATCAGACGGCATCTTCGTCTACCTGGGCGCCAAGGACGTGCCAGGCGAGATCGGTGACCTCGTCTCGGTCACCGGCGCCGTGAGCGAGTACTACGGGCAGACCCAGATCGCCCCGGCGAACGTCGCGGGCGTCGCGCTCGTCACGCAGGCCGTTGGGCTCCCCGAGCCGACCCCGCTGCCCGCGACCGTCGTGGGCGCCGACCGCGAGGCCTACGAGAACATGCTCGTGCGCCCCACCGGCGACTACTTCGTCGCGTCGAGCCACCAACTCTTCAACTACGGCGCGCTGTGGCTGAACCCCGGCGAGATGCAGGTGAAGAGCACGGAGACCGCGCGCCCCGGCGCCGAGGCCGACGCGATCGCCGCGGCAAATCGCGCGAGCCGGATCCTGCTCGACGACGGCTACTCGATCCAGACCACGAACAACGCCCACCCGGGCGAGCAGCCGTACTTCACCGCCGACACCGTTGTGCGAAACGGCGACGCCGTCGAGTTTGGTGACCTGAGCTTCGTGCTGCAGTACGGCTTCGACGAGTGGCGGTTGCAGCCGGTCACCCCGCTCGACAGCACCTCGCCCGCAGCGCAGAAGGTGAGCTTTGCCTCGAAGAACGCGCGTCCCGAGGCGCCGAAGGTGGAGGGCGACGCGCGCGTCGCCGCGTTCAACGTCTACAACTACTTCACGACGCTCAAGAGCGAGAACAAAGACGCGCGGGGCGCGACGACGAAGCAGCAGTTCGAGACGCAGAAGTCGAAGATCGTCTCGGCGATCAACAGCCTCGACGCCGACGTCGTTGGCCTCATGGAGATCGAGAACTCGGTGAAGTTCGGTAAGCCAGCTGACAGCGCGCTCAAGGACCTAGTCGACGGGCTGAACGCCGCAACTGGCGAGAAGACGTGGGATTACGTGCCGACCCCGAAGTCGCTGCACAACCCCGCGACGACCGACTTCATCACGAACGCGATCATCTACAAGAAGAACGCGGTCACGCCGAAGGGCGATGCGGAGACGATCACCGACGAGAGCGTCTGGGGTAACGCGCGCGAGCCCATCGCGCAGGCGTTTGACTTCGACGGCCGCACCGTCACCGTCGTCTCGAACCACTTCAAGTCGAAGTCGGGCAAGGAGCCCGAGCCCGCTGACGGCCAGGGCCACTTCAACGCCGACCGCGTGAAGCAGGCAAAGTCGCTCCTCGCGTTCACGAAGGAGCTCGAGGAGTCAGCGGGCAGCGCAGACATGCTGCTCGTCGGCGACTTCAATGCTTACGGCCAGGAAGACCCGGTGTTCGAGTTCACCTCGCAGGGGTGGGTCGACACTGTGCCCGCGCTCGCCGCAGGCCAGTACAGCTACTCGTTCAACGGCGAGCTCGGCTCGCTCGACCACGTCTTGGCGTCGCCGTCGCTTGCGACCTCGCTCGGCGGCGCAGCGATCTGGGCGGCGAACTCGGCCGAGTGGGGTGACCGCGGCTACGGCTTCGGCGCCGCCGAGGCTGGCACGCCGTACCGCGCGAGCGACCACGACCCGATCATCGTCGGCATCACGACGACGCCGCAGCCCGTGAGCATCGACATCGCGACGATCAACGACTTCCACGGCCGCATCGAGGCCGACGGGAAGGCGGCCGGGGCTGCGGTCATCGCGGGGGCAGTTCAGGAGTTCGAACGCCAGAACCCGAACTTCATCTTCGCGGGTGCCGGCGACCTCATCGGTGCCTCGACGTTCACCTCGTTCATCCAGAAAGACGAGCCGACGATCGACGCGCTCAACCTCGCCGGCCTCGACGTGAGCGCCGCGGGCAACCACGAGTTCGACGAGGGCTGGGCCGACCTCAAGGGCCGCGTGCAGGATCGTGCGGACTGGGAATACATCTCTGCAAACGTGTTCGTCACCGAGACGGGTGAGCCCGCTCTTGCGCCGTCGTGGGTGAAGGAGGTCGACGGCGTGAAGGTCGGCTTCGTCGGCGCCGTGACTGAGGACCTCGACACCCTCGTCTCGCCCGAGGGCATCAAGGACCTCGAGGTGCGCAGCGTCGCAGATTCCGTGAACCAGGCGGCGGCGGCGCTGCGCGACGGCGACGCCGCGAACGGTGAGGCCGACGTCGTGATTCTGCTCGTGCACGAGGGCGCGGCGACGTCAGACATCGCGAGCATCACGCCCGAGTCGCAGCTCGGCAAGATTGTGAACGGCGTTGGTGACGACGTCGACGCGATCGTGTCGGCGCACACTCACCTCGCGTACAACCACGTCATCGACGGCCGCCCGGTCGTCTCGGCTGGCCAGTACGGCGAGAACCTTGGGCTCATGAACCTCAAGGTCGACCGCGAGTCGAAGCGGCTTATCTCGATCACGAACGAGGTTAAGCCCCTCGTCGTCGACGGGAAGCCGCAGTACGCGGCCGACCCCGAGGTGCAGGCGATCGTCGACGCGGCGAAGGCCGAGGCTGACGTGCTCGGCGGAGTCACGGTCGGCAGCATCACCGCCGACTTCAACCGCGCCCGCCAGAGCGACGGCAAGACCGAGAACCGCGGCGGCGAGTCGACGATCGGCAACTTCGTCGCCGACGTGCATCAGTGGTCGACCGACGCCGACATCGCGCTCATGAACCCGGGCGGTATCCGCGCGAACCTGAGCTACGCGTCGACGGGCGAGAACGACCCCGACGGCAACGTCACCTACCGCGAGGCGGCGACAGTGCAGCCATTCGCGAACACGCTCGTCACGCTGAAGCTCACCGGCCAGCAGGTGAAGGACGTGCTTGAGGAGCAGTGGCAGCCTGAGGGCTCGGCTCGGCCGTTCCTGAAGCTCGGCGTCTCGAAGGGGCTCAGCTACACGTACGACCCCGAGGGTGAGCGCGGCGCGCACGTGACCTCGATCACGCTCGACGGTAAGCCGCTCGACCTCGGCGCGACCTACACCGTCGCGGCGAATGCGTTCCTCGCGGGCGGCGGCGACAACTTCGTGTCGTTCCGCAAGGGCACCGACGTGAAAGACACGGGCCGAGCTGACCTGCAGTCGATGGTCGAGTGGTTCGCAATCAACAAGGAGGCGACTCCAGACCTCGGCAAGCGCGCGGTCGGCGTGCAGCTCAGCGCCCCGCCCGCTGCGGCAGCGCAGGCGACGCAGGCAGCCTCCCGCGTGGCGGACGCTGGCACCGCGGGCGCCTACCGCCCAGGCGACGCGGTCACGGTGTCACTCAGCGCACTCGCGTTCTCCGCGGGAGAGGTCGCGCCCGAGTCGGTCACGGCGACGATCGGCGGCAAGCAAGTCGCGACGGCGCCGGTCGACCCGGCGGTCACTGACGCGTGGGATGAGGCGGGGCGTGCGACGCTCGCGTTCGCTATCCCGGACGGGCTGAAGGGCGCGCAGGCGATCCTGATCGAGACGAGCGACGGGAAGACCCGCGTCTCGCTCCCGATCTCGGTCACTGCGGGCGACACCGAGGGGCCCGGCACGGGCGGCGAAGAGACCCCGGGCACCGGTGGCGAGGAAACCCCGGGAACGGGCGGGCCCGGCGGGTCAGGATCCGGATCGGGGAAGCCCGGCGCGGGCCTCTCCGTCACCGGTGCTGACCTCGGCTGGATCGGCGGTGCGACCGTGCTGCTCCTCGCGATCGGCGGCGGCCTGCTCGTCGCGGCCAGGCGCCGCGCGGGGCACACCGTAGAGTAGCCCGACAGGTAGACGCTCGGCAGCACGCCGGGCCTGAACGCCCGTCTCGCCAGTCACCGGCGGGGCGGGCGTTCCCTGTGTTAGCCTGTGCTTGCCCAACGACGGGCAGCGGCGGAGGATTCTGCCGTCATTCCACTACGGATCGTCCGGCACGTACCTGCCGGTGGAGGAAAATCATGGCATCAGTCACGTTTGAAGGCATCACTCGCGTCTACCCGGGCACTGACCGCCCCTCGGTGGACGGGCTTAGCCTCGACATCGAAGACGGCGAGTTTCTCGTGCTCGTCGGCCCGTCAGGCTGCGGAAAGTCGACAACCCTTCGCATGCTCGCCGGCCTTGAAGAGGTCAACGAGGGCCGCATTCTCATCGGCGACTCGGACGTCACCGACGTTGCGCCGAAGGATCGCGACATCGCGATGGTGTTCCAGAACTACGCGCTCTACCCGCACATGACCGTCGCCGAGAACATGGGCTTCGCCCTGAAGATCGCCGGCGTCTCGAAGGAGGAGCGCGCCGAGCGAGTGCTCGAGGCCGCGAAGCTGCTCGACCTTCAGGACTACCTCGACCGCAAGCCGAAGGCGCTCTCGGGCGGCCAGCGCCAGCGCGTCGCGATGGGCCGCGCGATCGTGCGTCAGCCCCGAGTGTTCCTCATGGACGAGCCGCTCTCGAACCTCGACGCGAAGCTTCGCGTGCAGACCCGCACCCAGATCGCGTCGCTGCAGCGCCGCCTCGGAGTCACAACCGTTTACGTCACGCACGACCAGACCGAGGCGCTCACGATGGGCGACCGCATCGCGGTGCTCAAGGACGGCTTGCTGCAGCAGGTCGGCACCCCGAGCGAGCTCTACGAAACCCCCGTCAACGTGTTCGTCGCGGGCTTCATCGGCTCGCCCGCGATGAACCTGTTTGAGACGACCCTCACCCCCGAGGGCGCGGCGTTCGGCTCGCTCACCATCCCCGTTCCCGCTGGCGGCGCGACCTCGAACGCGGTCACGGTCGGCATCCGCCCCGAAGACCTCGTGCTTGCCGCGCCGGGCGAGGCGGGCCTCACCGTGCAGATCGACCTCGTTGAAGAGCTCGGGGCCGACGGCTACCTCTACGGCCACACCGCTGACGCCGAGAGCGCGCAGATCGTGGCGCGCGTCGACGGCCGTAACCACCCGCAGGCGGGCGAGACAGTCACCCTCGTGCCGAACCCGGCGCACCTGCACCTGTTCGACACCGCTACCGGCAACCGGATCTAGTCGGGGCGGGGCGGGGGCGCTGGCGGGGCTGCGCTGCGCGGCGACGCGCTCCCGCGCTGCTCGCCGCTTCCCGCTCACCCCCGACCCCCGCCGCCGACTCCCGCCGCCGCTCAGCCCCGCGAAAGAGTAGTGTTCCTGCCAAGAGGCCGTTCCCAGCGGTAGGTTTCAGGTGTTCTTGCAAGAAACGTGCTCTTTGGCGGGGCTGGGCGGGCTGGGCGGGGAATTCGGCCGGGGCGTGAACTCGATGTCACCCGACTTGGACTAGAAGATGACTCGCTGATTGGTGAAGGCGTCCGCGGGAGTTGAGGGCTGGAGCTGCGCGGAAGCGGTGAGGAGCTTGGCGGTCTGAGCGGCAGCCTCAATTGCGAGCTGCCCCAGCCTGCGCACCGTGTCCGGGGTGATGCGGTAGGTTGGCCCACCAATCCAGATCGCAAACCTGGGCAAATCACCAATGAGCACGGGCGCCGCTACGGACGCGGCGTCTCGTTCTAGAGCTCCATAAAGCCAGGCGTAGCCGTGGGTACGGGCTGGCTCGAGGGTGTCGATGAACATCTCAAGCGTCGAAGGATTCTCCTTCGGGTAGTTCGGCTCGAGGAGCTCGCGCACTACTTCGGGGTCGCGATACGACAGCAGGGATTTGCCGGTGGACGTGAGCCACGGAGGTTGCACTCGCGGTGTTGACTTGAGTGTCTGGCCAATAAGTGAGGGGCCCACGTTCTGCAGCAGTACTACGATGTCGTTGTCCTGCAGCATGTCGAACCCTGTCGTCTCACCTGAAGCGTTCGACAGGTTGGTCAAGATTTCGCGGATCGCACGCAGCGTGCCCGTCTCCGTGAGCAGGCCGCCGATGACCGATAGCGAGCCGACCGAAATGCGCGTCTTCTTCGTTTCATCATCGGTCACCAGCATGCCTTCCTCTTCCAGCGTGGTGATGATGCGGAAGCAAGTTGCCTTGGGCACGCCTGACAGGCGAGTGAGTTCGCTGAGCCCGATTCCTTGCGGAAATGTCGAGATCACTCGGAGCACGCGCATGGATCTATTGAGAAGTCCGTCGCGGCCTTTGCCTGTGTCTTCGGCGGTTTCGGGGCTCGTTGTTGAGGTCACAATCGCACTATATCAAACCGATAGTCCACTTTTGGGGGCGTTTGTGAGGGACGTCACGGACTCCATGAGCGCGTCAATGATGCGGTTGTCGCCTTCGTCCTGGCTGAAGAGGAGTGGCACGTGTGTGATGAGCCCAGCAAACGAGTTGGGCAGGTTCTCGTCGAGGGGGTCTGCAAGCCAAGCGTCGAGCAGCCCGCCGGAGGAGCGGTCACCGTACCGCGCTGCGACTGCAGGTGCGGCGCATTCGACGTCAACGACGGCGAGGCAGCGGTCGAGCCACCCTCGAACCGGGCGGCCTCCGATTATCGGTGAAAGCCCAATCACCGGTGCTGCGGCCTCAGCGATAGCCGCGCGAATGCCAGGTATTGCAAGAATCGGATCGATTGAGACGACTGGGTTGGAGGGGGCGATCACGATGATGTCGGCAGCGGCAAGTGATTCGAGCACGCCAGGCGCAGGCCTCGAATCCGCAGCGTGGGGAAATGTGAACGCAGTTGGCGGCGGACTTGCCTGGTTCCGCACCCACCACTCCTGAAACCCCATTGGAGCTGAACCAGCGTGCTCGACGATTGTTGGCGATGGGTCATCCGTTGCGGGAAGGACCGTGAAGCTGACTCCGTAGCGAGAATTTAGGAGGTGAGTCGTCTCACTGAGTGAGTGGCCTTTCTCGAGGAGCTGCGTGCGCATGAGACTGTGCGCGATATCTAAGTCGCCGAGCTGGAACCAGCTCTCCTCGGGAAGAACGCGCGAAATCTCGGACATGGTTCGGGTTGAGTCGCTGGCCCTTCCCCACCCGCGCCCCTTGTCCCCCATGCCAGCAAGGTGATAAGCCACCGAATCTAGATCAGGAGAGATGCGCAGGCCCATGTGAGTGAAATCGTCGCCGACATTTACAATCGCTGTGCAATTGAACAGACGACCGGAAGCTTCATTCCACGAGTGGAGCGCCCTGGCGAACCTGGCGCCCCCAACGCCTCCGCTGAGGAACGTAATATTGCGGGTCATGTCAGTGCCTCCATAGGTTCGATTGGTGCGCGCAAGGCAGCCGGTGGATCGTCGCGGGTTCCTGTGAGTTGTGCAGCCTCTGTGGCCTGCGAAGTGCGTGGCGGGAAGTCGTGCCGAAGGAGGTATCGGCTCCTGCTTCCGTCGCTGGTGTGGATCATGTCCACGCCCCAATGGTTTTGAATCATTGCGGGCGTGACCACGCTTCCCGTTGGCCCCGCCGCGACAATGCTGCCGCAGCTCACAATGGCGGCACGATCGGTGAACACCGAGGCAAGGTCGAGGTCGTGCAGACTGACAATGAGTGCAACGCTGGTGCTAGCAAGAGTGCGAAGGAGCTCGACTGTGTCGCGGATCGCTGCAAGGTCGAGGTGATTCGTCGGCTCGTCAAGGAGGAGGGCTCGTGGTTCCTGCGCGAGCGCACGAGCAATCTTCGCCCGTTGATGCTGGCCGCCGGAGAGCCTGTCGATCGGTGTGTGCTGAATGGATTCGAGTCCGCATCGTTCAAGCGCGTGATCGACGACATACCTGTCCGTTCGGGTGGTCGGGCGGAGCCAGCCCGTAAACGGGACGCGGCCAAGCTGTACGAACTGCCGAATTGAAAGATCCGAAGGGGCAGCGGAATCCTGCGCGACGAACGCAACTCGCCTTGCCCACTCGCGTTGCCCGAGCCTTGCCCGAGAGACACCGCCCCAAGAGACGGCCCGATGAGACTCGGGGAGGTGCCCTGCGAGGCTGTGGAGCAGCGTGCTTTTCCCGGCGCCGTTCGGGCCGAGGAGCCCAAAGATCTCGCCCGGGCGGAACTCGAGTGCGGGAACGGAGAGCTTAAAGTTGTGCCCGCGGCTTGCCGAGAATGGAAGCGTGTGAAGGGTCATGAGTGTCCTTTCTGCTGCCGAAACATGATGACTCCAAACGCGATAGCGCCGAGCACGGAAGTCGTGATCCCGACCGGAAGCTCTTGTGGCTGCGCCGCGATGCGTGAGAGCGTGTCAGCCCATGTGAGAAGCAGCGCGCCAACGAGTGCAGAGGCCACAAGGTGCTTCGTGACGCTCCCAGAGGCAAGCGGTCGAGCAAGATGAGGGACGATAAGACCGACAAAGCCGATCGCGCCAGAGACCGCGACCATCCCTGCCGCGACAAGCGCCGCGAGGGAGAGAACCCACGCCCGCGAGACCCGCACATTGATTCCTAGCGACTCGATGTCGTTGTCACTGAGCTTGAACACTGCGAGCAAACGGGATGAGGTCGCCAGCGCCGACCCGAAGACGGCTAGCGTGACGGTCGCGATCAAGACAGTGCTCCAGTTCGAGCCGCCAAGCGACCCAAGTAGCCAGTGCAGTACCTGGCGGTAGCTATCGCTGTCTGGGGATTGGAAAATGATGAAAGAAGTGCATGCGCTGAACAGCGCCGTTGTGGCTACTCCGGCAAGAATCACTCTTTCCGACGATGATTGGCGTTGACCACCGCTGAGGAAGAGAGTGACGGCGAGCGCGAGCGTTCCGCCCACGAAGGCTGCAAATGGGAGCGCGAGTGAAAGCCCAAGCAGAATGACTGAGACTGCTCCAAGCGATGCACCCGAGGATACGCCGAGTAGATAGGGCTCAGCGAGCGGGTTGCGAAGCGCCGTTTGTAATGCAACCCCGGAGACTGCCAGCCCCGCGCCAACACATGCCGCCGTGAGTACGCGCGGAAGCCTGACTTGCGTCAGGATCACTTCTTGCGTGCTCCAAGAGGTGGGATCAGTGCTCAGCGCCGAGGCAAGCGTTTGCCAGGGGATAGGGACTGCTCCAACAGAAGCGGCGAGAAGAAGCGAGGCGAGGAGCGCGGCAAGCAACAAGGCGGCGGCGACAGCGAACCGTGATCTTGCGGACGTTGTCCGCGCTAGAGCTGCCTGCCTGCGTTGGCCCACTTGCTCGCTTGTCACTGTGAGGCCGCTGCGTTTGCGATTGATTCGACGGCGTCGATGTTCCGCACACCTGCCTCCGTGGTTGCGAAGTCGACAACGATAAAGCGCTCCTCTTTTACCGCGCGCATCGAACTGGCTGCTGGGTGGCCTTCGAGTACCGCACGCTTCTTCTCCGCGGAGTTCCATGGCGCGTCTACCAGTACGATGACATCGGGATCGCTTGCGACAAAGCTCTCCCACGGCATGCTGAACCAGCTTTGTGCTTCCGGCTCTGCAACATTCGTGAGGCCGGCTGCCCGCATGATCATGCTGGGAGTTCCAGTGCCACCTCCGACGAATGGCACGTCTTCGCCAGAGCTAAACCAGAGGGCGGATAGGGTGCCGTCGTTCTTGGGAATCGCTTCCAGTCTGCTGCGTTGATCACTGATAATCGACTCTGCTTCGCTGCTTGCATCGAACATTGCCCCTACCTCCGAGATCATGTCGAATACGTCATCGAACTCGAGTGGATCGGAGCTCTCGCTGCCAAACGCGCAGGCGGGTGGAGCAACGTAGGTGTTGATGCCGAGGCCTAGGAGCTCCGTTCGAGTACCCAGCCCGTCTTGGCCGAGGTTCGACTCCCAGCCAGCGAATACGAAATCGGGCTCTGCGGCAAGGAGTACCTCACGACTGGGAAGCTGGTCTGCGAGCACATTCGGTTCCCACCCTGCTGTTGGTGCGAGGCCCTGCGGCACGGGGCCATCAAGCATCGCGGAGCCAACGATGCGGCTTGACTGACCGAGGGCCAGCAGCAGTTCGAGCGGCGTTGATTTCACGGTGACCACGCGTTCGGGCGGGACGTCGAGTTCAACAGTGAACCCGCAGTTGTCTATGGCGGAAGCTGGCCTTGGAGTGACCTGTGCGGGGGTCTCCGGGGAGAGCGACGAGCACCCAGGGAGAAGCGCTAGAGCGCCGACAGCGAGAAGTGAGACCGTATATTTGAACCGACGGTTCGTTTCAATTTTCATCGTTGAAAACCAATGCCTTGAGTTGGCCGCTGGGTCGCGGGGGTTCGTTGGAACCTCTTAATCTGAGGAATTTAAAGGATAGCGCAAGGTGTCCGCGGTGGATAGTGTGGATTCCTTGGGGCTCAAGGGGTTAAGAAAAATGAGCTTGCAAAAATTATGAACCGATGGTTCACTGTAATCACGTCGCTAATGTCAGGGAGGACATGATGTCACTACAGATCCGCAAACTCGTTCGCTTGGTCGAGGAAATCCATAGCGAGAACGGTCAGCAGCTCGCCAAACCACACCGTGTTGCAGTCGCAGCGGCCGTCATTGCGAACCCGTATGGCGCGGGCTACGTTGAAGATGTCGTCACGCTCGCTGACGAGCTTGGGGAAGCGATCGGGGAACTGCTTGGCCCCGAATGCGTTCGACTCTTGGACGATGAGGTTGAGGCCTTTGGTAAGGCAGCGTTGGTGGGCGTCGACGGCGAAACCGAGCACGGATCTGCATTGATCCACAACCTGCGGTTTGGCAACGTATTCCGGCGTGCAGCCGGCGGAACGGAGCTGTTGCCTGCAGCGGAGAAGACAGGCTTGCAGGGAGCTTCTATCGACATTCCGTTGAAGCACAAGACTGACGCCAAGACACGTTCACATCATCAGACGGTCACCTTCCGCATTGAAGATGCGCCGCGCGCCGACGAGATTGTCGTCGCCTGCATCGCAGCCAATTCTGGGCGGCCGCTTGCTCGTCTCGCGACCTTCGGGGCCGAGGCTCCCGTGAGCATCGCCTAACGGCGAAGGTACCGACGAAAAGAGTCAGAATTATGAACGCAGTCGCATGGTCAAAAGAAGAGCTCGTCGCGGCAGACAGCGAGTTCGTCATCCACTCGTGGTCGAAGCAGGGGGGTCTCAACGCCCGCCCCATCAAAGGCGCCGAGGGATCCTGGTTCTGGGATTACGATGGCAATCGTTTCCTCGATTTTCAGTCGCAGCTGGTGAACAGCAACCTTGGACACCAGCACCCCAAGCTTGTGCAGGCGATCAAGGATCAGGCCGACACGATGTGCTACATCGGGCCGGGTTTCGCCGAGGAACAGCGAGCCCGCCTGGCGCAGAAACTTGCGGAGATAACGCCCGGCGACTTGAAGATGAGTTTCTTCACCACAGGTGGTGCCGCTGCGAATGAGAACGCCATCAGGCTCGCGCGCCATGTCACGGGGCGAAACAAGATTGTTGCGCGATATCGCTCCTACCACGGCGCGACCGCGGGCGCGATCGCGTTGACGGGGGACCCGCGTCGCTGGCACGCGGAGCCTTCGATGCCGGGTGTGGTCCGGATGCTTGACCCCTACACGTACAGGTGCCCGGCAGGCCACCCCTCGCCGTGTCCTGTCTGCTCTGGTGGACCGCACCTGGAAGAGATTTTGCAGTTCGAGGACCCGTACTCGGTTGCCGCCGTCATTCTCGAACCTGTCACTGGGACCAACGGTCTCATCTACCCGGGGGAGAACTATCTGAGGTCGATTCGTGAGGTGTGCAACAAGTACGGCATCATCCTCATTTTCGACGAAGTGATGGCTGGTTTCGGCCGCACGGGTGAACTGTTCGCCTGTGACCACTGGGGCGTTACCCCTGACATTCTGATCACTGCAAAGGGTCTCAACTCAGGGTACGTTCCTCTCGGCGCGATGACAGTTTCGTCGAAGATCTCTGACTGGCTTCAAGAGAATAAATTCTGGGGAGGGCTCACCTATGCGGGGCATCCTCTCGCATGCGCCTCCGCTGTTGCGTCGCTCGAAATCATGGAAGAAGAAGGGGTGGTGGACAACGCGCGGCGCCAAGGCGAGCGACTTGGAGCCGGCCTTGCCGAACTGGCGAAACGCCACCCGTCTGTTGGCGACATCCGTGGGCGTGGACTCTTCTACGGTCTCGAACTGGTTCGGAACCGGGATACCCGCGAGCCGCTCGTGCCGTTCAATGCGGTTGGGGAAGCCGCCAAGCCGATGCAGGAGATCAACAAGGCTGCAATGGCGAAGGGGCTGTACCTGGCATCGAACTTCAATGTGCTTCGGCTTACACCGCCCCTCGTGATCAAAGACGAGGAGATTGACTTGGCGCTCGAGATCCTCGACGAGGTGCTCGATATCGCCGATGTGCATTACGACACGGCGGGAGGCTCCGCATCATGACGATGGAATCATCGAGAAACGCGGGGCACACCATACTCATCGCCGGTGGCACCGTGGTGAATGCGGAAGGCTTCGTCCGTGCTGATGTTCTGGTGCGCGGCGAACGGATCGTTGGCATCGGGGTTGATCAAGACTGGGACACTGACGAGACGATCGACGCAACCGGGAAGTATATTTTGCCTGGTGGAATCGACGTTCACACCCACCTCGAGTACCCAATTGACGGCTTTACGACGCGTACGGCTGATGACTTCGCGACAGGCTCGGTTGCCGCTGCGTTCGGTGGCACCACTACCTTTATCGACTTCGTAAAGAAGCGCCCTGACGCTTCGCTGTTCGACACTTTCGTTGAGCGGCGATCGATTGCGGAGTCCAAGAGCATTGTCGATTTTGGGCTGCATGCGATCGTGCCGCCATTGGCGCAGCAGCCGGATGTCCACGACGATCTTGTTCGGCTCTTCACGGAGCAAGGCGTGTCGAGCTGGAAATTCTTCATGGCGTACCCGGGTACGCAGATGGTCGAAGACGACGAGCTTCTCGCCGGAATGGACCTCGCGCTCAAGCTCGGTGCGTTCCCGATGGTCCACGCTGAAAACGGACACATGGTGAACCGTGCAGCTCAGCAGCTTCTGGATGAAGGGAAAACTGCGGAGATTCACCACGTCGATGCTCACGGCCATTCCCAAGAGGCTGAGGCGGTGCACCGGGCGATCGTGCTCGCTGCAGAAGTCGGCACGCCCCTGTACGTTGTTCACGTCTCGAGCGAGCAGGCTGCGGCCGAAATTGCAGCTGCGCGCAGTGAGGGCATGCCCGTTTGGGGTGAAACCTGCCCGCAGTATCTCGTAGCCGCGCTGGAAGATTATCAAGAGCTGGGGGAGCGGGCCGCTGGCTACATTTGCTCACCACCGATTCGTGAACGAGCAAACCAGGCCGCCCTCTGGAAATACCTCGGCGCTGACGGACTTTCGACGCTCGCGACGGACCATGCTGCGTTCTGTATGGAGCAGCCCGAAGATCTACCTCCGCAGAAGCTTCGGTCTCCCGGGTATTTCCCGAAGACTCCGAATGGGGTGCCCGGACTCGAGGATCGCATGATGGTCGCCTGGGAGGCCGGCGTCGTCGCCGGAGCGCTCGACCTATGCAGGTTTGTCGAGATCACTGCTGCTCGACCCGCCAAGCTCTTTGGAATGTACCCCAACAAGGGAACGATCTCCGTTGGTGCAGACGCGGACATCGTGGTGTGGGACCCCGAGGCAGACCACACGATTACCGCTGCCGGTGGACATTCCCGAACCGACTACAACCTCTATGAGGGTATGCGCGTCAGCGGCCTTCCCATAACGGTCATGAGCCGTGGGCGGACGCTGATTCTTGACCGTGAGCTGCAGGAGGTGGCACGGACAACCCGAGGCCGTTACCTCTCTCGCGGCGCAGCTCAACTTTTCTAACCCACCGCTTACTGCCACCAACGCCGGTTGGCAGAGCACCCCCACGAAAGGCATCACAATGAAGTTTCCCATTGGAATCCATGTCGGCGACCGGATGACGCTCCCTGAGACATACGAGGTCGCGCAGTACACCGATGAAAAGGGTTTCGACTCGTTCTGGGTTGCAGAGGGCCGAATGGCTCGCGACGGCATTGTGCCCGCCGCGATTGTTGCTTCACAGACCAAGCAGATTCGCATCGGTACCGGCGTTGTCAACAACAAGAGTCGTAACGTCGCGCTCATGGGCGTGACGTTCAAGACGCTCGACGAAGTCGCACCCGGTCGCGCAATTCTCGGCATTGGTGCGTGGTGGGAACCGCTCGCCACGAAGCTTGGTGCGCCCATCCGCAAACCTGTCGCCTCGATGCGCGAATACATTACGATCCTCAAGCAGCTCTTCAACAACGACACTGTGACGTTCAATGGTGAGTTCTACACGATCGACGGTGTTCGCTTCGACAGCATGTATCGCGAGAACACTGAGGTGCCGGTGCCGATTTATGTCGGTGCCGTCGGCCCGCGCATGCTTGAGCTTTCGGGTGAGATCGCAGATGGCGTACACATGGACTTCCTGTTGCCCCCCTCATACCTCGAAGGCGCGAAGAAGGCGATTGATGCCGGCCTCGCGAAGCGAACAGACGGCAAGACAGAGATCGATCTAACGCAGATCATCGCCTGCAGCGTGAACGACAAGGACCCGCAGGAAGCGATCGACCACTGCAAAGCCTTCTTGACCCTGTACCTGATGCAGCAGCCGCACATTGCCGCGCACTCGGGCGTCGAGCCGGAGCTTGTCGAAGAGATCCAAAAGATCGCTGGTTGGCCTGCAACGAAGGAGGATATCCGACGTGCGATGCAGCTTGTTCCCAACGCGCTCGTGCAGAACGTTACCGCCTGCGGGTCGACGGACACTGTCGTGCAGAAGCTCGAAGAATACCGTGAGGCCGGGGTGCGAGTGCCGGTCCTCTCAACTCACGGAGACCACCGCACGACGCTCGTCAACGTCACCGAAGCGCTGCAGTAGGGAAGTGGCATGACCATCGCAGTTGTTGGGGGCACTGGCCCCCAGGGAAGTGGGATCGGGCTGCGGCTCGCCCTTGCTGGTGAGAGCGTGATCCTTGGATCTCGCGACGGTGAGCGAGCAGCGGCCGAAGCTGCAAAACTCACTGCCGAGCACGCGCCGCTGGGGGCAATCACCGGAGCGAACAACCGGGAAGCAGTGGCCTCCGCTGACACCGTTATCCTCGCTGTGCCCTACAAAGGTCACGAAGACCTCGTAAGCGGACTTGCCGACGTTATCGGGCACAAGCTCGTGGTGAGCTGTGTTAACCCGCTGTCATTCGATAAACAAGGGCCGGTTGGTGCACAAATCCCCGATCTGAGCGCAGCCGAAGAGGCCGCGAGGCTGCTTCCCGACGCGAATGTGACGGGCGCGTTTCACCACCTCTCGGCAGTGAACCTGCACAGGGTCGAGACAGACCTGAGCCACGAGGACGTGCTCGTTTGTGGCAACGATGAGCTGGGGAAGGCGGAGGTGATGCGCCTCGCATCGCTCGTGACTGGCGGTCGTGGCATCGATGTAGGTGCGCTTCGACTCGCGCGACACCTTGAACCGTTCACCGCGGTGCTCATCTCCGTGAATAAGAAGTACCGCACCAATTCGAGCGTGGCGCTCACCGGCGTCTCTGAGACTGGAGAGAAGTAATGAAACTGGCAGCACTTCAACTGCGCGCGACAGATGACCGCGAGGCGACGCTTGCGCGCGCCGGCGAGCTTATCGACGAGGCTGCCGCGCAAGGCGCGAAGGTCGTGCTGATGCCCGAGTTCTTCGCGATTCCCTTCGTGCAGCCTGAACCAGACCCTGCATACATCAAGTGGGCCGAGGCTTTCGACGGACCCTCGAACGAGCTCGTGCGCGTGAAGTCAGCACAGCACGGCATCACGATCGTGTCGTCTTTTTTCGAAGGAACTGACCTGCCAGGTGTGTTCCACAACACCGCTGTGACGTTTGTGAACGGCGAGGCCCGTCATACCTACCGTAAGTCGCACCTTCCGTTCTCGAATGGGTTCCCAGAGAAGTTCTACTTCAGGCCCGGTCAGGAAGCTCCCTCCGCTGTCGACACCGGTGAGGTGTCTGTCGGTACGATCATCTGCTACGAGAGGCACTTTCCTGAACTGTCTCGAGCCGTTGCGATGGCTGGTGGCGAGGTGCTCTGCGTACCTGTTGCCTCTGCTTCTGCGCCGATGAAGGAGGTCTTCCAGCTCGAGCTCCGGGCGCACGCCGCCTTCAACCAGTTCTTCGTAATCTGCTCGAACCGGGTCGGTCTCGAGGGTACGAAGGATTACTTTGGCCTGAGCGCGGTTTACGGGCCTGACGGCACCGTGCTCGCGCAGGTCGCTGACGGTGAGGAGGGGGTCGCCGTCGCGGAAGTCGATCTCGATGAGATGCGTGCTTCGCGCATGCGACGTCCGTTCTTCCGCGACCGCCGGCCAGAACTCTACTCGGCCCTCACTGAGCAGTACTAACCGGACTGGGCGACGCGCGTTTCATGCGCGCGTCGCCCGTATCGGGGTGGTGGCGTCACCGATGACGGCCCACCCAAACACAACAGACTTTCACCTCAGAGGTTTTCATGACAATCAACGAAGATTCAACCGGGCGCATTGAGCTCGTATCGACCCAAAATATTGAGACGAGCCGCCTCTACAACGACGACCTTGCGCCCGTTCCGTTGGCAGGCCGCACCTGGCACACCTACAACTATGCTGCGCTGTGGATGAGTATCGCCCACGGCATCCCGACCTATTACCTTGCATCGGGGCTCATCGACATGGGTATGAGTTGGGTGCAGGCCGTTGGGACTATCGGACTTGGCAACCTGATCGTGATGATCCCCCTCCTCCTTAACAGCCATGCTGGTGCGAAGTACGGGATTCCGTTTCCCATCATCGCGCGGGCGGCGTTTGGGATTCGCGGAGCCAACGTCCCTGCGATCATTCGGGCTCTGTCTGCCTGTGGATGGTTCGGGATCCAGACCTGGGTCGGTGGCCAAGCCATCTTTACCTTGAGCTCGGTGTTCTTTGGCAGTTGGTGGTCAGACGCCGCGCCGATCGGAGGCCACCCTTGGACGATGTGGGTGTCGTTCGGCATCTTTTGGCTCATTCAGATGGGCCTCGTTCTTCGAGGTATTGAGTCGATCCGAACGCTGGAGAACTGGGCCGCGCCGCTCATCCTTGTTGTCGCGTTCATCCTGATGATCTGGGTGATGAACCTCGCGGGAGATCTCGGAACCGTGCTGACCCCGCACTCCACACTCGGCTGGGGGCCGGAGTTCTGGAAGATCTTCCCCGGCGCGCTCATGGGCATGATCGCCTTCTACGCCACGATGTCAGTGAACATCTCGGATTTCACTCGTTTTGCGCGCTCGCAGAAGGCACATATTGTTGGCCAGTCTGTTGGGCTCACCCCCACCGTCGTCGTCTTTACAACCATTGGCGCCCTAACCACGGCTGCGACGGTTGAGGTCTGGGGCCGTCCGATTTGGGACCCTGTAGAACTCGTGGGGATGATTCCGAACGCGATCGTCGTCTTCTTCAGCCTGCTGTGTGTCATCGTTGCCACAGTCGCCGTAAACGTGGCCGCGAACACGGTCGGCCCGGCGTACGATTTCTCGAATGCATTCCCGCGGTTTGTCAGTTTCAAGACGGGCGGTCTCATCACTGGTGTGATCGCGATTCTCATGCAGCCCTGGAATCTTATGGCGAGCTCCAACCTCTACATCTTTGTGTGGCTCGGCATCACGGGTGCTTTCCTCGGGTCTGTCGGCGGGATCCTCGTAACTGAGTATTGGATCAACCGTAAGCGTTACCTCAATGTCGAAGAGCTCTACCAGTACGGGGGTCGATATACCTACACCCGCGGCTTCAACTGGCGCGCCCTCACGGCTATGGCCATTGCGCTCGTCTTGTCGGTAGGCGGTGCGTACTCCGATCCGGCGACCGGCGGACCTTTCCCGGAACACGGACTGATTCCCGTGCTCAAGCCACTCTTCGACCTCAACTGGGCGGTCGCTTTCCTTGCCGGGCTGCTCGTGCACCTGCTGCTCTCAAAGGCGTTTCCACCTGCTTCGTTCGCGCTCGATGAGGCTGATCGAGCAACGGGACAGCCTGGTACGGGAGCAATCAGGGTGCCGGGGATGCAGGAGCCGGTGGCCAGGTACAGCGCCGCCAACAGTACCAAATCTGCAGACACCGAAGCCTGACACAGCCCCGATTTACGACATCACACAAAGGACAGCAGCAATGAAAACACCAGCAGCGGCCGTGCTCAAAGCAGGCGAGGAGTGGACGGTTACCGAGATCGATCTCGCAGAACCGCAGGCGGGGGAGGTGCTCGTCGAGTTTACTCATGCGGGTCTGTGCTTCTCAGACGAGCATCTCAGGCACGGCGGGCTCGGTGAGCTCCCTGCAGTCGGCGGACACGAGGGGGCTGGAATCGTGCGTGCACTCGGCCCGGGCGTCACGAGTCTGGCTGTCGGAGATCATGTTGCAGCTGCGTTTGTGCCCACTTGTGGTCAATGCGACTGGTGTGTCACCGGCCACTCGAACCTCTGCACACAATCCGCAAATGCTCCCGGCGCGGCAGACCGGAGTCTGTACCGCTTCTCAGTAGGAGGTGAAGCGATTGCGGCCAATTGTGGGCTCGGCACGTTTGCACAATTCTCTGTCGTCTCAGAACGCTCACTTATTGCAGTCGACCCCTCGATCCCGCTATCCGTTGTCGCGGTCGCGAGTTGCGGGGTGCTGACCGGATGGGGCGCCGCAGTGCATGCCGCAGAGGTCTCTGTTGGCGACGTAGTAATTGTTCTCGGCGGCGGCGGTGTCGGGGTGAACGCCGTGCAGGGTGCCCGTCTGTCTGGTGCGCGAGAAGTCATCATGGTGGATACGAACCCGGCGAAGCTCGAAACTGCCACGCTTTTTGGTGCGAGTCGGACCTTTCAGTCGATGGATGATGCGGCTGAGTACGCTCGCGAGATCAACGGCGTCGTTGGCGGCGCGGACGCCGTGATTGTTTGCACTGGAAACACGGTCGAACCAATCGTGACGGCCGCCTATGGTGCTCTCGGAACCCGCGGGCGACTCGTGCTCGCCGGTATGTCGCAGGACGTTATGGAGAAGAACGTGCAACTTCCGGGCACGCAAATCATTTTCAGAGAGCAGACGATTCGCGGAACGATTTATGGCTCGTGCAATCCGAAGCGAGACGTTCCGCTGCTGCTTGACCTCTATAAGAGGGGGCTTTTGAAGCTCGATGAACTTGTTTCGCGGGAGTACTCGCTGTCGGATATCAATGAGGGTTTCGAGGATCTTCGAAAGGGTCGGAACCTGAGAGGAGTAGTCGCACATGGTTAGTGCAACATTGTCGGCCGTCGCTGTGGACGAGGCTCGTACGGGCCCCCACGAAGCGGCGCTCCGCACACTGCGACAGGCTACTGAACACCTCGGACTGAGCGATCTGGTGCGGCAAGCGTATGCTCATTGCAAACGAGAGGTCGCCGTGTCCTTCCCGGTGCGTATGGACGACGGCAGCAGCCGTATCGTTACGGGCTACCGAGTGCATCACAATACCGCGCTTGGCCCGGCAAAGGGTGGTATTAGGTTCTCCCAGAACGTCGACATTGATGAGGTCCGGGCGCTCTCCATGTGGATGACCTGGAAGTGCGCGTTGCTCGGAATTCCCTACGGCGGAGCAAAGGGCGGGCTTGCGATCAATCCCCGCGATTTCAGCAAAGCAGAGCTGGAGCGGGTGACACGTCGCTATACACGCGAGCTCGCAGATGTCTTCGGGCCGGACAAAGACATCCCCGCGCCCGACATCGGCACAGATCAACAGGTCATGGCTTGGATCCTCGACGAGTATTCGGTGGTCGCGGGACACCTTGCTCACGGTGTTGTTACCGGGAAGCCGCTCGAGCTCGGCGGGTCGCTAGGCCGGGCACTCGCTACCTCGCGTGGCGTGACTGAGATCGCCTTGGCTGCGGTCCGCGAAGAGATCGGTGAACCAGCTGGTGCGACTGCGATCGTGCAGGGGTTTGGCAAGGTCGGAGAGGGAGTTGCGCAGCTGCTCCACGAGGCAGGAGTGCGGGTCGTTGCGGTCAGCGATGAGTTCGGAGCGCTGAGCAATGTGGACGGCCTGGACATTCCCGCACTGCAACTTCACGTTGTAGAACATGGTCGCCTCGAGGGCTTCGCTGGTGCGACAGCCCGAGAGCGGGACTCGGTCTTGTTTGATGAGGCAGACCTGCTCGTTCCCGCTGCGGTCGAGGGCGTGTTGCACGAGGGCAACGCTCACCTTGTTCGGGCGCGCATAGTTGTGGAAGGCGCGAATGGGCCAACCACGCCAGAGGGAGACCGACTCCTCGGCGAACGAGGGATCATCGTTGTCCCCGATATCCTCGCCAATGCAGGCGGTGTTGTGGTGTCGTACTTCGAATGGGCACAAGCCAACCAGGGATACCGTTGGAGTGAGCAGGTTGTCGAGGAACGTCTTCAGCTGCGAATGCTTTCTGCCTGGAATCGGGTGAAAGCATTCGCCGACAACGAAGATCTAGATCTTCGCGCGGCTGCGACAGTGCTTGCTGTCTCTGAAGTGCACCGAGCCCAACAGCTGCGCGAAGAACTTGTCGCCGGCTAGCAACTGACAGATTTGGGTGGCAACAGAGATCGTTCGCCACCAGAACACGGAGAAAACAATGGAACGGAATGAACTCTATGTTGGAGGGTCTTGGGTCACACCAAGCGCATCCAGCCGCGGGGAAAACGTCGACTCGAACACGGAGGAACACCTAGGGAGCTATGCTCTGGCGGGCCCAGAGGAGGTCGATCGTGCGGTGGCAGCAGCGCGCGCGACGCTCAACGATCGCGATGGCTGGGCTGGGTACTCGCCCCAGCAGCGAGCCGCGGTGATGCGTCGGTTCGCCGATGCGATTGAACGGCAACGGGACGCGATTGGCGGTCTGATCTCGCGAGAGGTCGGAACTCCATTTGAGCGTTCGCGGTTCAGCAATGCCGACACCGCTTCGTCGCTTCTGCGGTTCTACGCTGACATCATCGCGTCAACAGAGCTGGAGGATTTGCGGCCGGCAGGCCGGGGGCATTCGCTTGTGCGTCGTGAGGCTATCGGTGTCGTCGGGATGATCGCGCCCTGGAACTTTCCGCTCAGCACGTTGTTTTTCAAGCTTGCTCCTGCGCTCGCCGCTGGATGCACCGCGGTGATCAAGCCAGCATCGCTCACCGCGCTGAACTCGTTTCTGATTGCTGATGCGGCAGCCGAAGCGGGTATTCCGGCAGGCGTGATCAATATCCTGCCGTGTGATCGTGCGACGGGGGACCATCTCATCGGACACCCAGGGATCGACAAAATTGCGTTCACCGGCTCGACGCCTGTCGGTCGCAAGATTGGGCGTATGTGCGGCGAGAATTTGAAGCCGGTGACGCTCGAGCTCGGCGGAAAATCGGCAGCGCTGCTGCTCGAGGATGCCTCTATCGACACGCTCATTGCCGAGTTGCACGATTTGAGCTTCTCGAACAACGGGCAGGCTTGCACGAATAACTCGCGCCTTATCGTGCCTGATGTGCTGTACAACGATGTCGTCGATGCTGTTGCGGCCGAGGTAGGCCGATGGAAAGTAGGGAACTCGTTCGACCCGGAGACCGTCATCGGGCCCGTCGTGAGCGCTGGCCATCGCGAATCCATTGAACGCTATTACCGCATCGCGCTCGAGGAAGGCGGCCGGGCTGTTGCGGGCGGGAACGCAGTGACTGGGAGGGGCTTCTTCGTTGAGCCGACAGTGTTCGCCGATGTAACACCCGAGATGACGATCTTCCGCGAAGAGGTGTTCGGCCCGGCTGTATCGATCACGCGCTACAGCGGGGACCTTGAAGAGGGAATCGAACTCGCGAACGACTCGGAGTACGGGCTGTCGGGCGCGGTCTACACCGCCGACGAGACCCTCGGCATCGAAACCGCGCGGCGCATTGAGACTGGGACCGTTGCGTACAACATGTCGAACTTCGACATTGGCGCACCGTTCGGGGGCAGAAAGAACTCAGGGGTGGGTTTCGAACTCGGTGCGGAAGCAATCATCCCGTACCTGCACTACAAGACGATCTTCACTCCCCAAGTTCCCGCTGGGTTCTGATCGTCTGCGCGGGGAGCCTGAATGGCCGGGCTCCCCGCGAACACCACACCTCACGTATCGCAAAGGAGCGAGGCGCATGCAACGAACACCTGGGCTAGAGATTATTCCGCTCATTGGTCTGCCCGAATTCACGCCGGACCATTCACTCGCGACGGAGATTGTTCGTTCGCTCGTGGGAATCGCGGTCGATGATGGTGACGTGCTTGCTGTCACAAGCAAGGTTGTTTCGAAGGTTGAGGGCTGCTTCGTCCCTGCCGCGGAACGCGCTGAGCTCATCGCACGAGACACTGTCCGCGTTGTCGCGCGTATGCGCGGACCTAACGCGTCTGCAATCGTTGAAAACCGTCTCGGGGTTGTTGCCGCAGCCGCGGGCGTGGACGCGAGCAATGTCGCTGGAGACTGGGTGCTCGCGCTCCCCGAGGATCCTGATGCGTCTGCTCGAAGGCTCGCGAGCGAACTTCGGGACGCACTCGGCATTGATCTCGGGATCGTCATCACGGACACTGTCGGTCGGCCGTGGCGCTACGGGCAAACCGATATTGCGATCGGAAGCGCAAATATTGCCCTCTACGCAGACGAGCGGGGAGGCGTGGACACCGCAGGGAAACCGCTTACGGTCACACAACGCTGCGTTGCTGATGAGATCGCAGCTGCCTCAGACCTCGTGAAGGGAAAAACAGCCGGAATCCCTGTAGCCCTCGTGCGGGGGTTGAGTGAGTATGTCATTCCAGGCACTGACCAGCGTGCCCGGCACATCAACCGAGACCTCGAACTAGATCTTTTCTCCCTCGGAACTCAAGAGGCTTTCGACGAAGGGTACCGGTCCGCACTCGCCGCGGTCGTGGCGGGCAAGGTGCTGGCCCCTCGGGCGGAGTAAGTCGATGGACGCTGCGACTGGGTGGACCGCTATTGTTCCTGTTCGCGGGTTTGGTACTGCGAAATCACGGTTGCGACCCGACCTGCCCGCTTCGACTGTGGCTGAGATTGCGCGGCGTCTTGCTCAGGGCTGCGTGAGAACGCTGAATCGTGCGGTGCGAGTGGACGAGGTTATCGTCGTATCTGACGTTGCAGTTCAGGAGCACTTTCCCGAAGCACAAGCGACTTTCCTTGTGCAACAGGTTGGGGGTGGGCTCAACGGGGCCGTCCGCGAGGGGCTTGCGCTAGCTGCCAGCTGCAGTCCTCACGCCCCACGTCTGGTGATCCATGCTGACCTTCCCGGCATCAATCCTCAGGCAGTGGATTCGCTCCTCGCCGACCTGCCAACCGGGGGCAAAGACGTTTACATTCCGGATCGTGCCGGAACAGGAACGACTGCTCTTGCTTTGCGCGCAGGCAGCCGACGCCCGGTCGGGTTTGGGGTGGGCTCTGCCGCGCGCCACTTGGCCCTCGGGTACGCACCGGTCAGGCTGCCGGCTGACAGCGTGCTGCGCAATGACCTCGACACGCTCGAGAGCTTGCGGGCACTTCGGTGGGGGTCAACCATCGACCTTTTCTCCGAGAACCCCGCGGCCTGAGCGCAAGAACCGAACCCCGTTCGGCGCACAAAACTGTGTGATCGAAATGTGATGAGATTCGTAGCTGCGGATTCTGGACCCGTCGGCTACCATAAATAGAACCAATGGTTCACTTTTGAAAGGGATGCAATGGCGCAGACCACATTGGCTCGGCCGTTAGCCAGTCAATCTAAGGAATTTAAGGAAAAGCCGCGAGGGCCTTCACGTCAAGGTATTCAAGCGGTCTATCGATTCATAATTACCGTTCTTGTTGCGATCCTGTCAGTTGTGCTGCTGTGGGAAGGGTATAAGGCTCTTGGAACGCTCACTGGCGACAAGATTCCGTTCACGCAGATTCCGCTGCCAATCTCAAGCTCTGACTACGCCATGCCCCATGTCGGAGTCATCCTTGGCGCACTGGCTGAGCCCACAAGTGGAGGGGGAGGGCAGACCCTCTTTGGCTATCTACTTGCCCAGCTTTCTGTCACTCTCCGCGAGGCCGGAATTGGACTCGTCATAGGCGCGCTTATCGGCTGTGTCCTCGCAGTTGCGCTTCGCGAAGTCGTTGTTCTGAGTCGTGGGTTGCTTCCGTGGCTCGTAATGTCACAAACTATCCCGCTCGTCGCATTGGCGCCGATCATTGTTGTCTGGGCGGGTGCTGCTGGGCTCCCGAGCTGGGTCGCCGTCACCATCATTGGCGCGTACCTCTCGTTCTTCCCCGTTGTGATCAACATGCTTACTGGGCTGAACAGCCCTGACCCTGTGCAAGTGGAGTTGATGCAGAGCGTCTCGGCCTCGCGCTGGCAGATCCTGTGGTGGCTGCGTTTCCCCTCCGCAATGCCAAGCCTGTTCACTGGCTTGCGGCTGGCCGCGACTGCGTCGGTGATTGGTGCAATCGTCGGTGAGCTGTCCGCCGGGACGGGGCTGGGGATTGGCCGGGCCATCCTTACAGCCGCGTATTACTACAGCAACTCTCCGGAAACTCTCTTCGCCGCGGTACTCGTGGCTTCTCTCGGCGGTGTCGTATTCGTGCAAATCATTACTCTCGTAGAACTCTTCGTACTGAGAAAGAGGAACGTCAATGGCTAACGCAATCTCCATCACAAACGCCAGCAAGACCTTTCACGTGTCTGGCCAGGCAATCCCGGCGCTTGCAGATATCAACCTTGATATCGAAGAGGGCGCCTTTGTCTCGCTACTCGGTCCTTCCGGATGCGGTAAGAGCACTCTCCTGAGGCTCATTGGTGACCTGCTCGATCCTGACGAAGGAGCGGTCGAAATCTTTGGCAAGAGTGCCAAGACGAGCCGTCGTGACCGTGACTACGGCATGGTCTTTCAGCAGCCCGGCCTCATGGACTGGCGCACCATCCAACAAAACGTAGAGCTCCCGCTACAGGTTGCAGGTGTGAGCGCGCAAAAGCGCGCGTCAAAGGCTCGTGAACTGCTCGAGCTCGTGCGGTTGGACGGGTTTGAAAATCACAGGCCACGCCAGCTCTCGGGCGGAATGCAGCAGCGAGCCGCAATCGCTCGGGCCCTTTCTTTTGAACCCAAGATCTTGTTGATGGACGAGCCGCTGGGGGCGCTCGACGAGATGAACCGTGAGTATCTGCAGAGAGAGTTGTTGCGAATCTGGCGTGAGACTGGCACGACGATTGTGTTCGTTACGCACAGTGTTTCCGAGGCCACGTTCCTCTCCACTGAGGTGGTTGTGATGTCCCCACGCCCAGGGCGTATCGCGACGCGCATCCCCATTGACCTGCCGTACCCGCGGGTCGATGACACCCGGTCGGGCGAGGCGTTTCATAACGCCGAGACTCACGTTCGTGAGGCGCTGCACTCCGTACTCGAACCGACCGTGGCGGGTGTCTGATGACCGCAACACAGGCGATCGGGATCGGGAGACAGCCAACGGTCCGACTAGGGCAACTCTCGAAGATCAAAGCCGCCGTTCCCGCTCTCGTTGTTGGCGTCATCGTGCTGGTGGGGTGGGAATTGATTGTGCGAGGCGCCAACGTGCCAACGTATATTCTGCCGGCACCGTCAGGGATTATTGCCCGGTTCTTCTCTGACTTCGGTGCGCTCGCCTCAGCAGCTCGGGTGACCACCGTCGGCGTCTTTGGCGGGATCCTGCTTGGGGCCGGCCTTGCGATTGTCGCTTCTCTCGTTGTGAGCCTGTTCGAACGATTCGCGAAGACGGCGCTCGTGCTCGTCGCGATACTCAGCTGCGCTCCCGTGGTTGCGCTCGCACCGATCTTTAACGCGTGGTTTGGGAGTACGAACATTTTCTCCAAGATTGCCGTTGCGGCGATCATGGTGTTCTTCCCAGTGATGGTGAACACAACAAGAGGACTCTTGGCGGTGAATCCGCTGCACCGAGAACTTCTTGACTCTCTTGGCGCCTCGCGCCGTCAGCTTTTGCTCTACGTTCGGATCCCTGGTGCGCTCCCATCGCTCATCGACGGACTCAAGGTCGGCGCGACGCTCTCGGTGATCGGCATCATTGTTGCCGAGTACTTTGGCGGCACAGCGAACGCTCTCGGTGTAATGATTGCGAACTCCGCAGCGCTCTCACAGTTCACTCTCACCTGGGCCGCTGTGTTTGCAGCGAGCGTTCTTGGCCTTGTCGCTTACGGAGTTGTTCTACTTGTGGGCCGTGTGCTTGTGCCATGGCAGCAGACCGTTTTGTAAATACGTATACCGAAGTTCTGTACCTCAACTAAAAGGAGACATCAATGAAGATGCAACACCTCTCTACCCGGGCGTTGCTCGCCCTTGGGGCAACGTCAGCCCTCGTTGTCGGGCTCGCTGGCTGCTCGGGTATGTCGGACCCGGGAAGCTCGAGTCAGCCCGTAAATGAGAACTGCGAAAAGGTCGACAACGTCACCGTTGTACTGCAGTGGGTCGCGCAGGCGCAGTTCGCAGGGTACTTTGCCGCTGCCGAGGAGGGATTCTATGCGGACCAGTGCCTGAACGTGACGATTCAGGAGGGGGGAACGAACGTCGTGCCCCAACAGGTCCTTGCTTCAGGCAATGCGCAGTTCGCGGTGAGCCACGTGGTGAAGAGTATGGCCTCTCGGGAAGAGGGTGCGGACATTGTGAACATCTCGCAGATCTTCCAGCACGGCGCGTATCTCGAAGTGGCATGGGCCGACTCCGGTATCGAAAAGCTCCAGGACTTTGTGGGGAAGAAAGTCGGTTCCTGGGGAGGCGGCAACGACCTGACCTTGAGGTCGGCCCTCGAAGGCGAGGGTGTCGACTTCGAGAAGGATTTTGACGTCGTGCAGCAGCCGTTCGATATGTCACTGCTCTTGAACCGCGAAGCTGACGTCGTCCAGGCGAAGACGTACAACGAGTACGCACAGCTGCTCGCCACGAAGAATCCAGAAACGGGCGAGCTTTACCAGCCCGAGGACTTCTCTGTCATTAACCTGCAGGAGCTGGGCTACCAAACGCTGGAGGACGGGATCTACGCGGGAGGAAAGTGGCTCAACGAAGGCGACAATGCTGATATCGCGGCCCGATTCCTCGCCGCAACTTATCAGGGGTGGGCCTCGTGCCGCGACGACGCCAAGCAGTGCGTTGGCTACGTTCTTGAGCGGGGCAGTGCGCTCGGAGAGAGCCACCAAATGTGGATGATGAACGAGATCAACAAGCTCATCTGGGATGGGGCAACTGCGGAGATCGGAACGCTCAAGCAGGCCGATTGGGATCAGACGATCGACATTGCCCTGGCTGGTGGAGTGATTTCGGAGAAGCCTGATGCGGTCGCCTTCCGGACCGATGTTCATACAGCAGCACTCGGTCTGCTCGAAGAAAGTGACGTCGATTTGATCGGGGCTGACTTCGAACCGATGACGGTTACTCTCACCGAGGGTGGGAAGTAAACCGATGGCTGACCCGGACGAACGCTTGAGCACCAGCATTGCCGTTGCATGCGCGCAGACGGACCCAATTCTGGGCGACATTGAAGCAAACACCGACATGACGGTGGAAGCCATCCGAGGCGCGGTAGCGCTCGGGGCGGACGTTATTGTCCTTCCCGAATGTGCGACTGGGGGCTGGGCGTTCGTTGACCGGGCAGAGTCAGCGGCCGCTGCGCAACCGCTCACCGGCCCGACAATTCGCGCCTGGGAACAGTTGGCTCGGGAACACAGCGTCTGGGTCAGCGGTGGCTTCGGAGAGGAAGCAGACGGGGGCGCGCTGTACAACAGCGCGGTGCTCGTCGGTCCGAGCGGGGTTGAATCGCTTTACCGCAAGGTCCATCTCTGGAACTCGGAAAACCTGGCGTTCGACCCAGGCAACCTTGGGTACCCCGTTACTGAAACCCCGTTTGGTCGGGTCGGGATGTTGATCTGTTACGACGCGTGGGTGCCTGAAAGCTTTCGATCGCTAGCCGTGAAGGGTGCCGACCTGGTCCTTGCGCCGAGCGACTGGGTACCCAACCCACACCAGCCGGCAGACATGCCGCCCCTTGCGCACCTCATGGTCGCCGCAGGGGCGCACAGCAACCAAATGTATGTCGCAGCTGCAAGTAGGTATGGCATCGAGCGCGGGCAGCAGTTCATCGGAAGCAGCGTGATCGCCGATCACACCGGATGGCCGCTGGTGCGAGCCGGAGGGGGCGAAGAGATCATCGTCGCGCAGATTGACCCCATAGGTTCGCGTAGCGCACGTCGAAACGACCCCTTCAATAGGCCGCTATGGGACCGGCGTGTAAGCCAATACGAAATGGGGGAGGTCAGAGCGCGCTGACACGAATATGGCGGACTGAGGCTGGATCCGCGAACGCGGGATCAGCCTCAGGCCGCCATCGTTGTTGCCGTTTCCTAGCCCGCCTGGCGCGTGCTCGCGTAGTGGTCGAGCGTACCGTCGCGCATCGCGGCGCGCAGCACCTCGATCTCTGTCCAGTCGGGCAGCACGATCGACTGGCCGTCACCCGAGGTGCCGGTGCCGAGCGTCGGGCTCGTGAAGAACGAGATGTCGCCCTTACGGATGTTGCGCATGTCGTAGCCGAGGCCGGCCGCCGTCGTCAGCGTGAGATCCTGATCCACGATGAGGTACGGGCTCAACGCGTCGAACGTCCCCGAGATCTTGCCCGGGTTTGTGAGCGTCTCCTTGCTGAGCATCTGCGACAGCAGGCCCTTGAGGTAGATCTGCTGGTTGCGAGCGCGCTGGTAGTCGCCGTCGGTGAAGGCGTAGCGTTCGCGCACGAAGCCGAGCGCTTCTTCGCCGTTCAGAGTGATCTTGCCCTGCGGGAAGTCGAAGCTGCCGTGGTGCGAGGTGAACGCGATCGGGTTGTCGACGGTGACACCGCCGACGGCGTCAGTGAGGCCCTTGAACGAGTCGAAGTCGATGAGCGCGACGTGGTCGATGCGGGCGTCGATGAAGTTCTCGACGGTGTTCACGGCCAGCGGGATGCCGCCGAATGCGACCGCTGCATTGACCTTCGCCTCGCCGTGGCCCTGAATCTGCACCCAGTTGTCGCGCATGATCGACATGACGGTGACGTGGTCGCGGTTCGGTGAGATCTGGGCGACCATGATCGCGTCACTGCGGAAACCCTTGAGGTCTTCCGCCTTTGCGTTCGGGTCGGTGGTGTCGCGAGAGTCTGAGCCGAGCAGCAGCACGTTGATCGGAGCGTTCTTCCCCGCGGGCGGCTCGACAGCGGCCGGCCTCTGGAGCGTCGGGTCGACGGTCTCGACACGCTCGATCTTGTTGTAGGCGCTGTTGAGCATCGCGTAGGCGACGCCGGCGCCGATGCCGATGAGAGCGAGGATCGAGCCGATCACGATGAGTGTGTTGCGCAGGCCGTGCCGCTTCTTCGGGGGCGCGTTCTTGGCGTCTTCCGACGCCTCAGACAGCATCTTCTCGAACTCGGTTAGGTTGTCACCCATACGGGGCTCCCTCGGTGTAGACATGGCGCGACGGCGCTCGGCTCACACCAGAGGCACCGCAGATTCGGCAGCTTTCAGCGTAACCGAGGCTCATAGCAAGCGCCAATCACCGAGAGCATTGCCAGCCGGTACCCGGATAAACTGCGGGTTGCTTGTTTTCACGTGTGATTGTTGGGAGCCCAATGTGACTGAGCCGCAGCCAGCGCCTACCGCGCTCCGCCGAAGGCTGTCGCACCGGCAATGGATCGGGGCGATCGGCCTCGGGGCCGTTCTCTGTGTCGCGCTGGACATCACGCTCAACCCGACCCCCGTCGACCGCGGGCGGGGCGACGACATTCGCGCGTTCCTCAGCGTGCTGCACGGGATGGGCCTACCCGAGTCGTTTGGGTATCTTGAGCTCGAGTTCACCGCCAACATCATCATGTTCGTGCCGCTCGGGTTCTTCTTTGCGCTGCTCGGGACGGGGCGGTGGGTGTGGGCCGCGATCCTCTTCCCGCTCGCGCTTTCCACCGGCATCGAGCTGGCGCAGCTACTCTTCCTGCCCGAGCGCTTCGCCGATGTCTCGGACATCGTGGCGAACACGCTGGGCGGGTGGCTCGGCGTCGCGCTCGCGGCGCTCGTGCCGCGCCGACCGCGCCGACTGCGCTCAGGCAGTGCGCAGGAGCCGTTCAGCCGCCCGTAGGGTTCTCGTAACCTCACTCTGACGTAATGGAGGCATGAGAAAGCTGCTGCACCGACTCCTTGACCTCCGGTCGGACGATGCTGCGTACCGCACTCTCGACTGCCGAAACGGCTTGCACGGCGGTTGTTCCGTGTGCTCTTGCGCCTGCCACGGGTAGAGCAGGTCTTGTAGCTAACTGGGTTAGGCATCCACGCCGTTGAGCGCGCCCACGGCTCGGTGCACGACCGCCAGTCTCTGCCGGTCGGCGTAATCCTGGGGCGGGCCTGCGCACGAATCCATGCTCCTCTTCCTGCCACGGCGGGCGCCATTGCCATGCCGCGTATCCGGGGCGAGGATCAACGCAGAGGTCAATTCCCACCGACCGGTGGGGAAGAACTGGGATCGTGACGTGATTCCACGGACCCAGCCCCCGCTGTAGGGAACGCGAGAAAAGCGTTGCTTGCGGGCTTAAATGGACATATTATTCAAACACATTTCCTACAGAAGTCTTTTAAGCGGAGGGGTATCGTGGCTACAACCTCAAGCCGTCTTGGCGGTAAGTTGACCTTCGTGGCGAGTGTTTCGATACTCTCGCTCGTGTCTGGGAGCAGTGTTGCTTTCGCCAATGACGACGACTGGCAATATCCAGTTGAAGCCACGACTTCGAGTGGCGGAGAGGTCATTTTGCAGCCAGGGGAGTACTACGAGGAGGGAGACATTGCCAGCGAACTGGCCGAGCTAGGCTTTGAAACTCTCGATAGTGAGCTTGGAGCTCTTGGGCCCGAGGGGGAGGCGAGTGCAAGGGGCCCGGCAACTTGTGTCGGGTGCTACTCGAGCAGCTACGAAACAAAGACCAACGGAACCAGAACACGGGTCTACAAAGCTTTCGTGAAACATCTCACCCCCGCCTGGGCGAAGGCAAGCTCATACTCGTGGGGTCGTGACGTCACAGTTGCGTCGTCGTTGAGCGCTTCAATTGGTCCGAGCGCAGGTGCGGTCGCCGGTTCAATCGGCGTCTCTGCGTCTGTGACTCGTTCTTGGAATGTCGCCGTTAGCATTCCTGCCGACAAGAAGAAATTCAGCAAGCTCTCGTTTCGGTCTGACTTCTACAGCACGCCAGTCAAATCAAGGCTTGTTCAAAAGGCAGTGCTGAAGCCGACGCTCTATGGGCAGTGGAAATCTGCAACTCACATGGCTCCAATTTCAGGTGCCCAGTACCTCGTAGTAACGTACCAATAATGAATCGCATTGAGGCAGCGTGGGGAAAATCACTGGGGGTTATTGTGCTCTCGGTCCTCGCGCTGTCTTCTTGCGCTGCCGAGCCTTCTGCCGGACTTCATTTTGCGCGCACAAGCGCAAAGATAGCTCAGCCGATCGAAGACGCCTACGCTGCAAACTTCATTTTCGTCGCGGACTCAGGGCATAAGATTTTCCGCGAGTATGACGGAATTTCTATTGAGGGCATTGGGACTCTTGACGAGACTGAAGCGCCTCTAAGCCCTGGGGAAACTCGTGACGGCCAGACTCTTGCAAATATCGAACCGGAGATACCGCTCGATATGGCCCCTTTTGAGTTCTCTGAGATCACCGTGCACTTCAAAGATGGCACAACCCAACGAGTCGACGTCGGCTCTTGGTCGTTCGTTCCCGTTGAGCCGGGAGTGACCAGACCTCAAGTTGCAAGTTGGCCGGCCGCCATTCCAGATTGTGCCCCTCTCGCGTTGGAACTGTTGGACTACCCGGCGCTCGAACGCCAGCCTGCCTTGAAAACTGATCAGCCAGGCGTTTCTCTTGGGCCTAGTTCAGCCGTTGACCTTGGGCCTAGTGGCGAAACAAGAATAGTTCTTGACCTCACTTGCAGCACTGATTTCGATTTCTTCGTTATCAGCGCGACTCTGGAATCCACATCAGCGGATGGCGCTAACTCCTCAGCAATACTTGATCCGATCATGGTCGGCCATGTCGACATTTCAGATGAGGACGTTGTCAGGATTTCTAGCCGATGACGCATTCAGGCCGGAGGTGTTGTCGCCCCATCGGACGACGGCTATCCGCGACACCTCCTGAGGGGCATCGCCTGCTAGATCTTTGAACGACACGCTCGTACATACACTCGGCGATGAGATGCTCTGCGAGGGTCTCTCTTTGGTGGTGTATGCCCGGTCGACGAAGCAACTCCAGTTCGTGAGCGGACGAGGCTTGCCTCCGGTTATCGTGTGCACTTTTGGGGCAGGGTGGTGACTAGCCAACACTCGTTCCGCTCCCGGAATAGCTCTGAATTAGGCGTTGTGCACGTCTTGATGAGTTTCGAAGCGATGCGGAGTATCCCACGCGAGGACGCCGAGCATTTCTCCACGAGTACCGAGTTCAACCCGTGAACCCCGAGCCTCGTGATCAGTAAAGAAATAGGGAACATCGAGCAGTACGGGGCGGTCGTTTACGGGCCGTGGAATCGCTGAATGGCGTGGTGGCCTGACTCAACTATCTACGAGACTCCCTAGATAAATTGAGCTTGCCGTGGGTGTCTTCCCCCTGAAAAGTGGGTAACCAGAGGCTTTCGGGTGGAAGAACGCTATGCGTTTGGTTAGGCTGTCCTTTGTCCCTGTGTTTTGAAGCTGGTGTCAGTTTTGGACAGGGGGCATCTTCGAGGTTAGCTGTGCTGGGGGCAGAGCTAACCTGACCTCAGTTCGGCTCTATTTGGGGAGCGCCACAGAGCATGCCCGGCAATCACATCGCTGCGCCTTTGGCGAGCGTTATTGTTCCCGTGTACAACGGTGAACAGTTTTTGAGACGGTGCCTCGACTCCGTACTCGCGCAGTCGATGGGCGACCTTGAGCTCATTGTCGTGAACGATGGTTCGACCGACGACACTCGAGCGATCCTTGCCGAGTACGAGGCATCTGATGCGAGAGTGACGGTCATCGACCAGGCGAATGCCGGCCAGGGCGCCGCTCGCAACCGGGCGCTCGGCCAAGCACGAGGGGAGTTCGTGCTCTTCGTGGACGCTGACGACTTTATTGAGCGGGTCACCCTGCAGGTCACGACAGAGCGCGCGATTGAGGATCATTCGGACCTGGTGCACTTTGACTGGAAGCTCTAGACTCCTGGCGTTGGCCGTCCCGGTGACTTGCACTACTACAACGCTGATCCGTTTTGGCACAAGCGAGTGCTCGTCGGGATTGAATGCGATGAGCTGCTCCGCGTTCAGAACTTCTACTCAGTGACGAAGCTCTATCGGCGTTCGTTCCTGGATCAGTACGAGATCCGGTTCGAAGAGGGTCGTATCTATGAAGACAACCCGTTCGTGCTGCAAGCGGTGAATCGTGCGGAGAAGGCTTCGCTCGTGCACTCGCCGCTCTACACGATCGATCCCCATCCGGAATCGTCTACCCGTTCTCACACCGAAACCGACAAGCACGTGCGTGATCATCTCTACGCGGTCCGCAGGACGTTTGCGCTCTTGGACCGGCGCAATCCGCGCGCAGCAGCGTATCTCGCCGCTTACCACGTGAAGAAGATCGGGCCGTACTACGAACGTCGCATCCCGAAACGGTTCAGACGTGCCTATGTGCGGGAATTCGTGCAGATTTTGCACGATGCCGATGTTGCGATCCCGGAGGGCACCTCGACGAACGCCCCGACGCGCCTCGCAGTTCGGCTCAAGATGTTTGAACGTAATCGCGCGACGCTGTTCGAGGCGATGGTGGCCAGTAAGAACGTCGTCATGCCGCGGTACAAGCGGGCCAAACGTTGGGCCAAGCGAATCAAGCACCGCAGCTCGAAGGACAGTGCGTGGTCGGCGGCACTTGAGCGCGCACTCGCAGAGCCGATCATGCCTGGCACGATCACCTTCCTCGGGCTGGACTTCAAATACACGGGCAACTCGCGATACCTGTTTGAAGAACTTCTCGAAGACCCACGGTTTGCCGATTTCACGATTCGGTTTGTGACGACTGACGAGAGAGTGCCGGCGCCGTACCGATTGGACCCCGCCTCGACCGAGACCTACACCTACCTCGCTCGGACGAAGCTCTTGCTCGCCGAGTCCTGGATCCCACCGAGAGTTCGCAAGCATCGCGACTCGACATGGGTGCAACTGTGGCACGGGACACCCATTAAGCGGATGCTGTTCGACTCGCACGAGCCGCGGATTATCTGGAACAAACGCCACCACAAGATCAATAAGTACCGAGACATCCTCAACTGGGACTACCTCGTGGTCGATTCACCGGCCGCTGCCGAGAAGTTCGAAACAGCGTTCTTGTTTGACCCGGAGAAGATGATCCGCAGTGGCTATCCGCGGGTTGAATACCTTTTGAAGAAGCAGGGCGAGACAGAGCCCAGAGACAGTTTGCGACGGAAACTGTGCGGTGACGTCTATAAAGGCAAGTCCTTGGTGCTGTACGTTCCTACGTGGCGGGACGTGAACTACGGTCGACAGGACGGCGACTTTGACTACGAGTACGTTCTAGATGTGGCGAAGCTTGCAGATGAGCTAGGCGATGACTATGTCGTTGCGTTCCATGACCACGGATACCTAGCGACTTCCGTCGCGACAACTCATCCGAGATGCCTCGATGCATCTGCAGAGGAGATTCAGGACTTGCTTCTGGCGGCTGATGCTGTCATTACGGACTACTCCTCTGTGCTGCTCGATGCTGACGCGCTCGGGGTACCGATAGCTATTTTCGCCCCGGACCTGGCTCAGTTTGAGGAGCATCGAGGAATCTACTCGGATATCCGTGGGACGATGCGTCGCGGGTCGGAAGTCGTCGAGCTGGTGTCTAGAGCGACCGCCGGAGAAGAATGCGACAAACGCAGAGCTAGTGAGTTTTCTAATTACCGCAACTCCGAGTTGCTCCGCAAGGCCTTGCTTGACGTTCTTCCCAGGGAAAAGCGTAAACCAGCTCCGGCAAAGCCAGAACCAATCGTAGGAGAGACGACGTGAAGATAATTCGAATCAAGCAGAATGGTCGCTTGGCCGAAAAGCTTCGTGGGGCTGGCTTTGGACGGGTTGTTGACTCGCCAAGAGTGCGTGCGAGCCTTGGACTACCAATCCATTCGGAGCCCCCAATTCGAGCCAAGGTTAGCGTCATCATCCCCGCCTACAACGTTGCGGAGTATCTCGAAGACGCAGTCGGTACGGTGCTCCGACAGAGTTATAGAAACCTAGAGATCGTAATTGTAAACGACGGTTCCAAAGATAAGACCGGTGAAATTGCCGATCGGATTGCCCGCTCGGACCGACGCGTTAGCGTCATTCACAAGCAGAATGCCGGACTCGGGGCGGCGCGCAACAGTGGCCTGCGTGCGACGACTGGTGAGTATGTGACGTTTGTTGATTCCGATGATCAACTCACTCCTCGCGCAGTCGAGACGATGCTCAAGTCATTGGAACGTACAGGGTCGGACTTTGCAATTGGGGCGGTCGAGCGCTTTAACTCCACACGGACTTGGACACCAGCATGGGTGTCTGAAGTTCACGACGAAGCTCGGCTACATATCAAAGCTGAGGATCACCCCTCGGTGCTGTGGGACGTGTTTGTGTGGAACAAGCTTTTCCGCCGCACCGTCTGGGATTCTCGTGTTGGTCTTTTCCCAGAGGGCGTCCTCTACGAAGACCAAGAGTGCACGGCAAAGCTATACGTCGAGGGCGCCACCTTTGATTCGCTCATTGAAACGGTATATAGATGGAGGTTCCGTGATGACGGAAGCTCAATTACTCAGAATAAGCACTCCACGGAAGACCTCGAGGACCGTCTGCTTGTCGCCCGGACTGTACGAGGGGTGATGCAACATGGAGCAACGGCGTCGTTGCTCAACATGTGGTACGCCAAACTGCTCGGGGACGACCTCTATTGGTATATGAGAGAGGTCCCGAGGGCGACCGAAGAGTTTTGGACGCTCTTGCAAAGAGCGGTTCGCAGCTTTTACTCCGACGCGACGACTGACGCTGTAGTGTCGATCCCGTTTGACCGAAGGCTGCAGATGCTCACGATCGCCCTTGGGGAAAGGGAAGACTTTGAGAGGGTACTGTTCTATTTTCAAGAACATGGCTCGACTTGGAAGACACGGCTCCACTCAGGCGGCTTTGCTATCGGACACGTTGAGCCCGTGGAAGAACTCTCCTTCGAGCTTGCAAGCGAGCTTCTAGCCGCGCCTGTTTTTGCCGAAGGGCTCCAGGCGACCTTGCTCCGAAGCGAGTATCACGCTGATGGATCAGTGATCTTTGAAGGATTCATGCATGTGCCTAATGCTGAACTGGACGCGACGGCTGCTTTCAGTGCCGCAATATGGTGCGAGCAAAATGGAGAATACGGCGAGGCGCAGTCCACCTGTGAAGTGGAGATCAGGGCGGTGCGTCAGCCAGTAGCGAATGCAGTTCTTCGCGATCCTCACAACGACCACAGCTTTGGAGGGTTCCAGGTCAAGCTCCCTGCGGCGATACTCAATTCCCAAGAAGGGGTATTGTTCGAAGGGACAACTGGTCGGCTCGTACTCGAGGTGGGTTTTCTGGGCCAGGTATTCCGGACCACCACGATAAAGCGTCAGCGCTCTGGAGACTTGGCCCGTTTGGGCGCGGGACGTCTCACATCGCAAGGCACCCGGTTCCAGTTTGATGGCAGCGGTACTGCCCTTAGAATTGCTGCCACGAGAGCAGATTTTATTCTTTCTCGTTCAGCGTTCGACGGACGACGGTTGTCTCTCAGCTTCCGAACGACTCGAACTGATTGCCCGGAAACGGTTGAGATGTATCTGCGCCGTGGGCAACCTGATGAGATCGAAGCAATTGCCTTCACTGAGGACGGTCAGGAGTGGCAAGGTCACTTCGACCTCCCTACCAATTCCCCGGGTATCAAGTCGAACTATCGTGGCTCCCCAATCGAACTTTGCGTAGACGGAGCTTACGTTGGGACGTTGGAAACGGATGCTGTTGCAGACCGAACTATGAGTTCCGGGCGCTACGGTGTTCATTCAAACCGAGATGGACAACTGCAAGTCGAACGGTACGTCCAGTTCGGCGAAGTCCGCGAAGTACTCCTCACGGATGCCGGCAGGCAGCTTCGTGTAGCAGGAATTGTGAAGTTTGACCGACAGCAGGTGCGCCAGGCGACCCCGTCGCTGATGCTTTGGCACAGGGATCAGACTATCTACCCTGTCAGGCTTGAATATGAAGCTAGCACCGGAGCGTTTGTATCGCACTTCTCCTTGAGGCGGACTGACGTTGACGGTTCGGAAGTTCACTTTCTCGCAGGAACTTATCTCTTTGGAATGTTGCTTGCCCAAAAGACTGAACTCGCATCAACATTTACTTTGCTTCCAAGCGCATCACTTTCAAAGGAGTTTCCTGTTGTTCTTCGGGACAACGAGAGCAGGGTGACGCTCCAACGCCGTCCTAAGGACGGAGGCTTGGAAATGGTGCTTGCCGCGCCGTTCCAGGAAGACGAACGGGGAATTTACGCCCAAACTAGGCATGCCCGCGCTTACCGGAGTGCTGCCAGGTCAGGGCCGGAGCTCAAGGCTTCAGTTCTGTTTGAATCGTTCGGGGGGCGCGCCGTTGGCGACTCGCCGAAAGGGATTGACGCCGCCCTCCAGCGAGAGCGGCCCGATCTCGCCCGTCTTTGGACCGTGCGCGATCACACTGTGTCGGTTCCAGCTGGGGCCAAACCTGTGATTCGCTATTCAAAACAATGGTACGAGGCCCTAGCGACCTCCCAGTATCTGGTCAATAACAATAACTTCCCGGCATTCTTCGCAAAGGCGCCAGGGCAGCTCTATGTGCAGACCTGGCACGGTACTCCAATGAAGAGAATTGGAAATGACGTCCCTGCCGGGAATCTTTCGCTGCTGTACCGGGAAACTATGAGAAGAGAAGTGGAGCAGTGGGACGTGCTCCTTGCCCAGAGCGCATGGGCTGCCGACACCCTTTCAAGCGCATTCGCGTACGGAGGAGAAATGTTTGTCGATGGATACCCTCGAAACGACAGCCTGTTCGGTTTGCCAGCTGCGGCGAGAAGACTCAAAGTCCGGAGGCACTTGGGGCTGCTGCCCGGCCAGCGAGTAGTGCTCTATGCACCGACCTGGCGGGACAACCTCAAAGATAGCAGCGGGAAGTACAAGAATCCGCGCCTTCTCACCTCTAAACGTATGGCAGAGGCGTTCGGACGCGATGCTGTCCTACTCATTCGCGGTCATGCGAACACGGCGGGCTCTGGGCCAAGCGCTGCTGGCTTTAACAGCATCGACGTATCGAACTACCCGGACGTGAATGACCTGATGCTGGCAGCAGATGTTCTAGTTACTGACTACTCGTCGATCCAGTTTGACTTTGTTAACACCGGGAAGCCGATTGTTTTCCTTGCTCCGGACCTTGAAGAGTACCGTGACTCAGTTCGGGGGTTCTATCTGGACTTCGAGGCGACGGTGCCTGGACCTGTTGCGAGGACCGCTGACGACGCGATTGAATTGTTGCGGACGATTGACGTACTGGACAGCGACTACGTTGCGCGATACGAGGCGTTCTCGAAGAGGTTCGCGCCAAATGACGACGAAACAAGCTCAGAGCGATTCGTCGCGAGATTCTTCCAACCGTGACTTCGTATTGGATTCAGCCTTCAGGATCGGGGATAGTGAGAACAACGAACGGGCTTATCGTCCACTGCCAAAGAGGAAGGAAAGTATCGCTACTCTTAGCAGCTTGTTATGCCGAGTCTGCATTGAGCCTGTTCGTCTAGCGTTGCAAATCCGGCTAGAAGTGTTGGGACGTGTTCGAAGCGAGCAAGAGTTCTTGGACTCGTCACAGTTCCGCAGCCGGTCGAATGATTTGGGCTAATAGTCCAAACTCAGCCGACTTCGAGGAAGGCGGCTGCGGGAGAGAAGTCTGGAACAGCAATTGGCTTCACCACTACGAAAGAATTGGGCTGGTGGAGTTCAGCGGACGTTTAGGGTAAGCCCCGCATATTCCATACACCACGGGCTGGAAACTGAAATAGGCCAGGGTGAAACGAAGAGAAAGCGAAGGAATGTCCAAGAGAATCTTGATGAGGCTGGGCAAGACCCCTTTCGATGTTCAATCGATCTGGGAGAACATCGATTCGTCTGCGTTTGGCGCTAACAACGGTAATCTGGTGTTCGGCTACGCTGCGCATAAGCTGCTCTCGGTGTCTGGTACTACTGTGTACGCCAATAGATACAAGATCCACCCGGACATGGCAGACAAGGTCAACGCTGACTACGACGGATTCGTACTGCCGCTGGCTAATGCTTTTCGCCCTAGTTTCAAGGGCGAATTGCAAAGAACGACAGCATTTATCGAGAGATTGAAGATCCCTTTCATGATGCTCTCGGGCGGGGCGCAACTCCCGCTCGATGGCAATCCGGAGTCGTTGCGTCCCATTGAAGCTGAGGTCAAGAGTTTTGCGCGCGCTGTTTTAGATAAATCGCCAGCCTTGAGCGTACGCGGAGAACGTACCGCTGAGTACTTGAGAAGCCTGGGAATTCGTGACGTCGTAGTAATTGGGTGCCCGTCGCTGACTCTGCACGGGCCCGGCTACTCGGTTGAAGCCCCAGGCTCCTTGGAAGAGGGGGCAAAGGTGGCTTACAACATTGAGACTTCGAAGGACGTTGAACCTTCTTTCTTTGGAGATCTTGAGCGCAGGTTTGATGCCACCTATTTTCCGCAAGACCAGAAGACACTTGAGGGAATGCTGTGGGGGACCGACGTGTATCCAGGCCGGACACCTATGCTGCCGCTGGGGCGCCAGCATAGTCAGTTTCTGACTGGAAAAGCGGAATACTGGGCCGACGCCCCTGCGTGGATTGAACGTCTGAGAGAGTTTCGCTTTTCCGTAGGCTCCCGGATCCATGGGAATATTGCCGCTATTTTGGCGGGGGTGCCCGCAGCGCTCTTGGCCCACGACTCCCGGACGCTTGAGCTCGCAGAGCACCATGGGATCCCGGTGCGCCGAGTGAGTCCTGGAGAGGACTCGAAGTTGAAACTTGAGACAATCGTCGAAGAGGCTTCGTACGATCAATTCAACCGTTGCCACGCCGAGAACTTTAAGGTGTTGAGTGATTTCGTGCATTCGTCGGGATTCGCGCATATTCATGAGGCTGGCAGGGACCTTGATCGAAAAGCGTACGCGGATGCGATCGCCGCGCTGACCTACCCCGCGCCTACGGTGGACATCGGCGCACATACGAGTGTCGAGCAATACGGAAAGACACTGTCTCTCAAGAAGTCGATCATGCAGATGACACAGAACATCTCAGAACTCCGCGTGCGTGAAAGACGGATCACCTCAGTCCTGACAGCCACCAAAAGGCGTCAAGGAGCTGAGATTGAAGTCCTCCAAGAGGAGGTTTCTTCGCTCCGCGGTGAAGTTGAGGCTTTACGTGGGGCCATTGCGGAACTGACAGCTCCCCCTGCTGCGGAGAGGATGAGGCCGACCCGAATTTTCTCCAGGCTCAGAGCCAGATAGCGCTCTGAGCTTAGACTTGAGGCAGTGGAGAAGGGATTTGTGAATCCGAGCATGCGACCTGCTCCGGTGGGCGCGCATGCACTCTTCTGGGTTGATTTCTGTCGCGCCCAGCACCCCCGGCTTCTTGCGAACGCGTTAGGCATTCGCAGTGCAAATAGGGAGACACTAACCTCTTCGAATATGAGTTCCGAGCTCGTGGTCGCTGGCCGTACGGTCAGCCGACTGGCAGTTTTGCCCCCAACTGTCATCGATGAAGAGCAAGGATCGTAGGCAAAATTGGTGAAACTACGCAATGCACACTGCTTGTGTGCATTTGAATAGTTCTAGAGCTGTTACGAAGCCCTGTTGGATTCCCGACTTATTGGTAAAGAGGCGTTGGCGGTCGAAGTCCTCGGTAGCTATTGGTGAACTCGGCGTTGTCCGACGCTGCTAGCAAATAGCTGAGACCTAAGAGCTTTCGTTCGACGAAGATGCTCGAGTAGTCCGTGATGACAAGGCTGGCTGCGCCGAAAAGTTCGTAGGACGAGACTTCCAGGGATCTCAGAATGGCGCCGTTGAGTACCGTCACCCCCAAACCTGAGTAGGAGTCTCGGTCGTGTGGGTGCACTTTCAGAACGAGAACCCCGTTCAATTGATCCACTGCTTCACGGACTCCTGCAGGCACATCGTCGAGTCCACCCCCAAGCGGCACCCCGCTCACCCGCACCTCGCGCCCACGCCGCGTCACTCGATAGGTAGGCGCCCAAACCACAAGCGGCTTCGTCGGGTCCAGCCCAAGCTTCTCAAGTATCGAGGTGTCGCCAACGGACCGCCTCATGATCTCAAGGCGCGGCATGTACTCGATAACCTCGGTGTCGGGCGGAAGCTTGTACTCCTTGAGCTGCTGCTCGACCCACTGCGGCGTGATCGAAGCGAGAACATTCGTGGGCGCGCGGAAGGTCGTGTCTGGCTTGGGGCCGCTGCCGTGCGTGAGGTGAACGTGGCGCCGCTTCTTTGAGAAGTCGCGCCCTGGTAGCAGCACGTGCGTGGAGTAGGTTTCGCGGCTGCGGCGGTACTCACCGAGCAGCGCCCGGTAGCTGAGCTTCCGGTATTCCAGCTGTGGCGGCACCTCGAGTTCAAGTCGCCGTGCAGCCATACCAACGGCGATGCGAGAGATCTCGGGCGACGGCGTGACGAGCACGATGCGGTCGAAATCCCCGCTATCGCCGAGGAAGACCGCCTGCACTGTGGCGTTCTCTTCGTCAGCGTTGAGCGTGACGATCGCCGCGTGACGGGGTCGCGGCCGAGTCGCGGAGAGCGTGGCCGTCGTGATGAGCGAGCGGACTTCACGAACAGCACGGCCCCAGCCTCGCGAGATGAGATGACCGCGGCGCAATCGGGCGAGCAGAGTCTCAGCCATGTCGAGCTACTTCTTCTTGGGGGCGATGAGCTTGAGCGCCTCGTCGAGTGAGCCGTCGTGGACCATACGGCCCCGCTCGAGCACGATGCCGCGGTCGCAGAGCTGCTTGAGCTGACCGGCGCTGTGGCTGACAATGAACATCGTCTTGCCCTGCGCCTTGAGCTCCTTGAGCTTCACGTCGCATTTCGCGCGGAACTCAGCATCGCCAACCGACAGCACCTCGTCGACGAGCAGCACGTCGAGCTCAGTGTGAATGGCGACAGAGAAACCGAGCCGGGCGTACATGCCCGAGGAGTAGCGCTTCACCTCGGTATCGATGAAGCCGGCGAGCTCCGAGAATTCGACGATCTGGTCGAAGCGCTCGTCGGTCTCCCTCTTCGTCATGCCCAGGATCGATGCGTTCATATAGATGTTCTCGCGCCCCGTGAGCTCGGGGTGGAAGCCAGCGCCGACCTCGAGCAGGCCCGCGATGCGTCCCCGCACACGGATCCAGCCGTCGCTCGGGCGAAGTACCCCCGACAGCAGCTTCAGCGTCGTCGACTTGCCTGAGCCGTTCTTGCCCATGAGCGCGACGGCCTCGCCAGGCCGCACCTCGAAGCTCAGCCCGTTGACGGCGGTGAACTCCTCGGCGATCGTGCGGCGCTGCACAGCGTCCATCACCGTCCGCTTGAGCGAGCGCGCATGGCGCAGCTTGAACCGCTTCGAGACGTCCTCGAAAACGATCATCGGGTCTTGGTCGTCAGAGATTCTGGGCAAAATCACCCTCCAGTTTGCGGAACACGACCTGGCCGAGCAGCAGCGTGCCGAGCGCGATACCCACGCCACCGATCGTGTTGGTGAGCGCGAAGTCAGGGATCTGCGGCTCGGAGACAATCGGCGCCCAGAACACCTCGTGGAAGAGCTCGACCGCAACAGTCACGGGATTCACCATGTAGACCTGATAGACCCACGCGGGGACGACGTTGCGCAGCATCTCGTGCGAGTAGATCACGGGCGACATCCACACCGCGAACATGAGAAACACGTCGATGATGTTCTTCGCGTCGCGGTACGCGACGTTCAGTGCGCCGAACAGTAGCCCGAGGCCGAGTGTGAAGGCGAGCAGGATCGCAAGGGCCACGATGACCTTGACGATCGCAAGCCAGGAGAACGCGAAATTGCCGTACATCATGCTGACCGCCAGCAGTACGACGAGCTGCGGGAGGAAATGGATGAACGCGGAGCCGACAGCGGAAACCGGGAAGAGCTCGCGCGGCAGGTAGATCTTCTTGATGAGCGCTGCGTTGCCGGTGATCGAGTTCGTTGCCGCCCTCGTCGCCTCGGAGTAGAAGTTGATGAGCACGATCCCGGAGAGCAGGTACAGCGGGAAAAGCTCAAGGCCGCGCGTGAGGCCGAGCACCACACCCATGATGAAGAAGTACATGAAGAACTGCATCGCGGGCTTCACGTACGACCAGCCCCAGCCCATCACCGAGCCGTAGTACCGGGTGGAGGTGCCCTTTTTGAGCAGCATAGCCAGTAGATGCGGATACCGGAATGTATCGAGCAGCCAGCGGCTGTCGCCCGGTGCCCGGTATCGCGCGTCGTCGAGCGGCGAGAGCTTCGCGCGTGATGCAGCGCGCCGCTCACCGCCCTGCACGACGCGCACGGGCTGTGTGTCGTCAAGCGTCATTCAGCGTCTCCCAATTCCACGGTACTTCCATCCGGCGGCCGACCAGGCTTCCCGGTCAAGGCAGTTACGCCCGTCAAACACTGTGCGACTCGCGACGAGCGCTCCCGCGCGGGCAGGGTCGAGCTGTCGGTACTCGGCCCACTCGGTCGCGAGCACGAGGCACTCTGCGTCGCGGAGCGCGTCGTCGAGGCTCGCCTCAAGGCCCAGCTCAGGATACCGGCCGGCCACGTTCGGCAGCGCCGCCGGGTCGGTCAGGGTCACTATTGAACCAAGTCTGTGCAGCTCGCGGGCGATATCGATCGCGGGTGAGTCACGAATGTCGTCAGACTCAGGCTTGAACGCGGCGCCGAGCACGGTGACGCGGCGGCCCGCAACGCTGCCACCGAAGTGCCCGGCGACAGCCTCAACGAGGCGCGCGCGCTGCGCGAGGTTGATCTCGTCGACCTGGGCGAGCAGCGCAGCCGGGGCAGCCGCGCCGAGTTCGGTCGCGCGGGCCGCGAACGCGCGGATGTCTTTCGGCAGGCAGCCGCCTCCGAAGCCGATGCCCGCGCGGAGGTAGTGCGGGCCGATCCGCTCGTCGTGGCCGAGCGCCTCGGCGAGACCGACAACGTCTGCGCCGGCCCGCTCGGCGACATCGGCCATCGCGTTCATGAACGAGATGCGGGTCGCAAGGTACGCGTTCGCGGCGCCCTTGACGAGCTCTGCGGTGGGCAGGTCGGTCACGACGAGGGGCGTCCCAAGCTCGATCATTGTCGCGTATGCCTGACGAAGCATGTTCAGCGCTTCAGCAGAGTCAGCAGAGCCTGAGCCATCGGTCCCCGGCGCGGTAGACACCCCGACAATGATGCGGTCGGGCGAGAGGCTGTCGGCGATCGCGCGCCCCTCCCGCAGGAACTCGGGGTTCCACACGAGTGTCGCGCCCGCGCCCTCAACGAGGCCCGAGAGCCGCGCTGCCGTGCCCACGGGAACCGTTGACTTGCCGGCAACGACCGACCCCGGCCGAAGGTGGGGGATGAGCGCCTCGGTCGCGCCGAACAGCGTGCGAAGGTCTGCCGCATCGCTGCCCTCAGACTGGGGCGTGCCAACGCACACGAAGTGCAGGTCAGCAGTGGCCGCCGCCGCGATGTCCGTCGAGAACCGCAGGCGGCCCGACGCGAGGCCCGCGGTCAGCCGCTCGGGCAACCCCGGTTCAAAGAAGGGCGCCTCGCCTGAGGCAAGCAGCGCGATGCGCTCGTCAGAGACGTCGATGCCGACGACGTCGTGCCCGAGCGCGGCCATCGCCACCGCGTGCACGGTGCCGAGGTAGCCGCAGCCGATCACCGAGATCCTCAGCGGGGTCGTGGGGCCGCTCATGATGCGCCTCCGTCCGGCAACGCCGCCGCACCGGGCGCTGCGACCTCAGCAGCGGCGCCGGACACACCGGCACCGCCCGCACCGAGCGCCTCGCGCACCGCCTGAAGCCCCGCCCGCTGCTCCCGCGCGCGGTCCGGCCACACCGCGCCCATCGCGGCGACGAGATCCTCCCGCTGCGCCGCGAGCTCGCGCACCCCGTCCGCGATCTGCTCGGCCTCGGGCGCCGTGTACAGTGCGCTGTCACCGTAGAAGCCGCGCAGCTCGGGGAAGTCGCTCGTGAGCTGCGGCACGCCGGCGCCGAACGCCTCGTACCCGGCCCGCTGCATCGTGTGCGCGCGGGTTGTGAGCGCGACGACGCCGAGCGCGCCCCGCACGAGCGCGGCGTACTCCGCCTCGCTCACGAAGCCCGTGAACCTGACGTTCGGGGGAGCGGCAGAAACGACAGGCGCGGGCGCCTTGCCCGTCAGCTTCCACTCTGTCTCGGGAGTGAGCGCCGCCGCGGCGAGGATCGCGGCCACCGGCTCGTCATTCGCGTAGCTCAGCGGGCACAGCACATAGGCGCCGGGGCGGGCAACAGGGGAGGCCGCCGCCGCAGCAGCCCCAGCCGCAGCAGCAACCGCGGGCCCCTCAACCACATCGTGCAGCACGATCGCGGGCACCCCGGCCCGCTCGCACACCTGCCGCAGGTGCGAGCCGGTGACGATCGCGGTGCCGCCGATCCTGCGCATGAACCACAGCGATGGGCGCAGCGCCCAGGCCCACTTCGGGTCGAGGAAGAAGCCCGTGTGCAGATCGAAGACGAGACGCTCGGGGCGCCGTTTCCCACCGACGAGCGCGAGCAGCGCGGGAGCAGGTGGCAGCATGAGCGCGGCGCTCGGGGGCCGCTCTTCGCGGAGGATCCTGCGGGTCGCCCGCACCTGCCTGAGGTACCTGCCGGGCAGCCCGAGCCGCGAGGGCAGATAGACGTAACGCGGCTCGAGGCCGAGCGCCGGGGCGAGGTCGGCGGTGCGGCCGTTCTGCTTCGTCCAGCTGATGAAGACGCCGGTCACCCGATCGCCTCCGCGAGTTGGGTGCGGTGGGCCGCCGCGGCGAGCAGGTGCTCGCGCGAGAGCTCCTCGACGGCGTGCGGATCCCCGACCCGCGAGTCCCTGAGCAGCTGCCAGATCTGCAGCTGGTGGTCGTCGACGTGTTCACCGTGCTGTCTGCGGCGCGGCACGACGACGGGCGAGATCCCGTCGCCGAGCAGTTGCAAGATCGTGCCGACGCCCGAGTGCGTGATCACGACGTCGGCGGCGCGCGCCTCAGCGAGGAGGTCGGCGGTGTCCATGAGCGCGTGCACATCTCCGGGGAGGCCCGCGCGCGTCGTCTCGCCGAGTTGCCACGTGATGGTGTCGTTCTCGTCGGTGATCTCGAGCACCCTGTCGACGAGCCTGTCGAACCGGTAGGGGCGGATCGTGCCGAGCGTGACAAGGATGCGAAGCGGCCGATCCTCGTGCGGCGCCTCGTCCGCGAGCTCCCGCGTGAATCCGCGCATCACCGAGTCCGTCTGCGGCCAGGCCTTCGATGCCCACCCCGCGTGCTGCGTGTAGGTCTCCGCGAGCCGCAGCGCGCGCACGAGCCGCCCGGTGAGCGAGGGCCCATTCGTGCGCGAGACGCTCTCGATGTAGCGGCGAGGGATCCCGTGGGCCTGTGCCCAGAGGAACGCCGACGCGGCGAGTGCGGCCCCCGTTGAAACGACGCCGTCAAAGCACGCCGGATCGAGCGAGTCCGCGAGCACGCGGCGGGCCCGAAGTGTTCCGGCGACGTCGCGGGGCGCGATGTAGTCGACCCAGACGACGCGCTCGCCCGCGAGCATGCTGCGGCTCTGCGGTGAATCGAACGTGACCCACGTGGCCTCTTCGCCCACGCCGGCGGCCCGCGCGAAGGTGCTGAGCTGCGTGAGGTGGCCGCCGGTCGAGGCGGCGAGCAGCAGACGCGGGCTTTTGGTCGTGTCAGTTGTGCCGCCGAAGCCGCCTAGCGGGGAGAGGAGTTGCTGTCTCATCAGTACGCACCATCGCCCTTCGCGACCGCTCGGATAGTCCGCCAGAGAATGAGCAGGTCGCCGACCATTGACCAGTTCTCGACGTAGTAGAGGTCGAGGCGTACGCTCTCATCCCAGTCGAGGTTCGAGCGGCCGCTCACCTGCCAGAGCCCACTCACGCCGGGCCGCACGAACATGCGCCGGTGCATCCACTCCTCGTAGCCGTCGGCCTCCTGCGGCAGGGGCGGGCGCGGGCCGACGAGCGACATGTCGCCCATCAGTACGTTGAACAGCTGGGGCAGCTCGTCGAGGCTGTGGCGCCTGATGAACTTGCCGAACTTTGTCACCCGCGGGTCCTCGCGCATCTTGAAGAGCACGCCGTTGCCGTCGCTCTGGTCGAGGAGCCCGACGAGCTGCTGCTCGGCGTCGACGTGCATCGAGCGGAACTTGTACATCGTGAATGGGCTGCCGCGGAGGCCAAGGCGCTGTTGCGGGAAGAACACGGGCCCAGGGCTGTCGACGCGGATGAGTAGCGGGATGAGAATGAGGATCGGGCTCGTGATGATGATGCCGACGATCGAACCGACGATGTCGAGCGCGCGCTTCGCGAGGTAGCGCCAGCCCTGGAACTGCGGCGATTCGACGTGGATCAGCGGGAGGCCTGCGACGGGGCGGGTGTGAATGCGCGGGCCCGCGACATCCATGAGCGCCGTCGCGACAATGAGTTTCACGCCCATCGGTTCGAGCTCCCACCCGAGCCGTTTGAGCCTGCGCGGCGTGAGTGCATCGGCGCTCGTGACGATGAGCGTATCGGTCTCGAAGCGCTCGATCGTGCCGAGCAGGTTCTTGTACGTGTCGACGACGGTCACGCCGGGGAGCATGTCGGGAGCTTCGGGGTCGGTCGTGACGACGCCGACGATGTCGAAGCCCGCGAGCGTGTTCGAACGGAGCAGTCGTGCGACGTCACTCGACTTGCGCCGCTCGCCGACGAGCAGCGTGCGGTACGAGTTACGCTTGCGCCTGCGCTGCTGGTGCAGTCGCTTGCGCCAGGCCCAGCGGCCGAGCAGCAAGAGCACGATGCCCGAGCCGCCCGCAACGAGCAGGAATGAGCGCTGCGGCGCGAGGTCGATGAGATACAGGAAGAGCGTGAGTAGGCCGAGCGTCGAGAGGCTCGCGGTGAACACGCGGTTGTACTCTTCTGCTCCCGTGCCGAAGACGGCGGGGCGGCGTGAATCGTGAACGCCGAGGGCGAGAATCCAGATGAGCCAGTAGCTGACTGCTATCGCGGCGGTTCCGAGCCCGTAGCTCTCCTCTGTGAACGGGGTGCCGACCGGGTTGCTGCGGAATATGTGAGAGGCGAATGCGGTACCCACGGCTACGGCGACGGTAATGACCGCGGCGTCAGTCCAGACGAGTTTGCGCGAGTACCGGAGCTCCCATGAGGGTACCGTCGATCGCAAACGGGTGCTCGCGATCGCGTTCAACGGTTAACTCCCCCAGTTGAATAACGGGAGGCCCCCCAGCCCTGCCACCGCCATCGTTCGGTAATAGATGATTCATAAGCATATCGAAGCTGTGGCGGTATAGTAAAATAGGTTTGCCTGGTGTTTACGCATCGGCTTCATGGGGTGAAGTCAACTGGTATCCACATCTGGGGGTGAGATAACTGGCTCGCATGCGAGGCACGCACGGTCATGTTTCTGACGGCGAAAACACGGAATCGCCACGAGTTCTCGCTCGGCGACGCCGGGTCACCTCGAAGGCACTCACCACCTCCCTCGCCGTCGTTGCGGTGCTGCTTACGACGGGCGGGATCGCTGCGCCGCAGGTGCTGTATGCGCGCGAGGCCGCGAACTTCCACGAGCTCGCCGAGCAGGTGAACGTTGAGGCTGAGAAGGCCGCCGCGCTCGCGATGCAGGCGGGTTCTGAGGAACTGCTGCTCGAACTGCGCTCGGCGGAGGTTCACGGGCTGCCCGCGAAGCTCACCGCGCTGACCAAACAGGCGGACGGGCCGCTGAGCGCCGACTTCAAGCGCGCGATGGGCGCGGCGAACGCCGAGCTCGTGTCGGCGATCGCCGTCGACGAGGTCTCCAAGGGGCAGGCTGACGCCGCCAAGAAAGCCCTCGTCGCGCGTGAGGCGGAGGAGCCCGACCCGCAGACCTGGTTCGACGTCGACTCAGACCTGCTCGCGTTCTACGCAGACATCACGCCGGAGGGCGTCGACAGCGTCGATACATCGGGCACAGTCACCCTCGAACGCGTGCAGCAGACGAAGCGCTTGCACGCCGAGAACACGAAGCTCTCGGAGGGATACGCTGAGTCCGTCGCCGAGTTCTCTGGGGGTAACGAAGCGCTCCATGGTGCGCTCGCGAAGATTCAGGGGCTCGTGACGGCGGAGGCCATCAGGGTCTCAACGGTCGCGATCGACGAACTCGCAAAGCGAGATACCGAGGCTGAGGCCGCGGGCCTCGACCCGGAGGCAGAGCGGACCGAAGAAGAGAAGCAGTTGCTCGCTGTCGCAACCGAGCTGCGCGACCGCGCCAAGGCAACGTTGTTCGTACTCGACTCCGATGGCAAGGTCGTCGGCTACCCCGAAGGGGCGCAGCCGGCCGAGGGGGCTATGCGGATCCCCGGTGGTCCCGTTGTGCAGATGCGCTACATCATGCCGAAGCTGCAGAAGTTTGTCAGTGTTTACGAGGCCGACCGTAAGGCCGCTGAAGAGTCAGCGGCAGAGCGGGCGGCAGCCGAGGCCGCCGCAGCGGAGGCCGCCGCCCGGGCTGAGGCGCAGGCTATCGAGGGTGGCGCGGTCGACCAGGGCGCGGGCGAGCAGCCGCAGCCCGGGGGCGGTCAGTCGAACCCGCCGGTCACGACACCGCCCGTGACGACGCCCACGCCGGATCCCGGCCCGGGTGCCGGTGAGCCTGGCGGCGGTGACCTGGGCGGCGCAGACGGTTCCGGCGCCTCCGGCGGCGGCGTCTCCTGACCTGCGGATTCCTGTGCGGCACCCCTGAACGGAGTTCCCGCGGGCCAGTATCTTGACGTCGAGATAAATCTAGGCGGCATCGGCTAGACTGGAACGCGGAAATTTGATCGTTGAAACAGGGAGTTACGTTGGCGAAGATCAAGGTTGAAGGCACCGTCGTTGAGCTCGACGGCGACGAGATGACACGAATCATCTGGCAGTTCATCAAGGATCGGCTGATCCACCCGTACCTCGACGTCACGCTCGAGTACTACGACCTCGGCATGGAGCACCGTGACGCCACCGACGATCAGGTGACGATCGACGCCGCACACGCCATCCAGAAGCACGGCGTTGGCGTGAAGTGCGCGACGATCACGCCCGACGAGGCACGCGTCGAAGAGTTCGGCCTGAAGAAGATGTGGAAGAGCCCGAACGGCACCATCCGCAACATCCTCGGCGGCGTCATCTTCCGCGAGCCGATCATCATCTCGAACATCCCCCGCCTCGTGCCCGGCTGGAACAAGCCGATCATCATCGGCCGCCACGCGTTCGGCGACCAGTACCGCGCAACCGACTTCCGCTTCGCAGGCGAGGGCACCCTCACCGTCGAGTTCGCGCCGAAGGACGGCGGCGAGCCCCAGAAGTTCGAGGTCTACCAGGCCCCGGGCGACGGCATCGCACAGGTGCAGTACAACCTCGATGCGTCGATCATCGACTTCGCGCGCGCTTCGCTGAACTACGGCCTCTCACGCAACTACCCCGTCTACCTCTCGACGAAGAACACCATCCTTAAGGCATACGACGGCCGCTTCAAGGACATCTTCCAGGAGATCTTCGACACCGAGTTCAAGGAGCAGTTCGAGGCTGCCGGCCTCACCTACGAGCACCGCCTTATCGACGACATGGTCGCTTCGGCCATGAAGTGGGAGGGCGGCTACGTCTGGGCCTGCAAGAACTACGACGGCGACGTGCAGTCCGACACCGTCGCGCAGGGCTTCGGCTCGCTCGGCCTCATGACCTCCGTGCTCGCGACGCCGGACGGAAAGGTCGTTGAGGCAGAGGCAGCCCACGGCACCGTGACCCGCCACTACCGCCAGCACCAGCAGGGCAAGCCGACCTCGACGAACCCGATCGCGTCGATCTTCGCCTGGACCCGTGGCCTCGCGCACCGTGGCAAGCTCGATGGCAACCAGGAGCTCATCGAGTTCTCGCACACCCTCGAAGACGTCGTCATCAAGACCGTTGAGTCGGGCAAGATGACCAAGGATCTCGCGCTGCTCGTCGGCCCCGAGCAGGGCTACCAGACGACCGAGGAGTTCCTCGCGTCGATCGACGAGAACCTGCAGGCGCGCCTCGCCTAAGCAGTGAGCAAGCTCACTCGCTGAGCTGAGGGGGTTGGCGCCGTTGGCGCCGACCCCCTTTGCTGTGCTCGCCGGCGTGCCCGGCGTGCCCGAGACCGATCCCGCTCCCGATCCTGCGCCTCGCCCGCCGGCCCGCCCCGATCCTGCTCCCCCCCCCCCCGGCCCCAATTTCACCAAAGCAACCCAATTGCGCAGGGTAATTGAGGTGCCTAGGCGTATTTGAGGGGGAATGGAAGCTCAACCAACAGACATGCCGACTTCGCAACCATGCCGGCACCGCCGCCAGCCCCACCACGCTGACTTCCGGGCTACCATCAAGGCATGTCAGCGACGACAGACGAGACAGCCGAGTCAGCAGAATTCGGCGCAGCCAGCCGGCGGACCGCCCTCATCACCGGGGCAAGCTCCGGGCTCGGGGAGGAATACGCCGCCCAGCTCGCCGCCCGCGGCGAGAACCTCGTGCTCGTCGCGCGAGACAGCGAGGCCCTTGAGGCGCTCGCCGCGCACCTCCGGGTGACGAATGGCGTTGCGGTTGAGGTGCTCGCGGTCGACCTGCTCGACCCGGCGGGCCTGGCTCGCGTGACCGCCAGGCTCGAGGCGCGAGCCAACCCCGTCGGCACGCTCGTGAACAACGCGGGATTTGGCCTGCCTCTCGAGTTCGAATCGAACGACATCGAGGCCGAGGCCCGCCACCTGCGTCTTCATAACGAGGTTCCGATGCGGCTCATGCACGCCGCGCTGCAGGGCATGCTCGAACGGGGGAATGGCCGAATCCTCAACGTCGCCTCAGTCGCCGCATTCATTCCGCGCAGCACGTATTCGGCGGTGAAGCAGTGGCTCGTTACGTTTTCGCGCTGGGCCAACGGGCGCTTCCGTGGGCGCGGGGTCACGGTCACGGCGGTGTGCCCCGGCTACACGCACACGAACTTCCACGAACGGCTCGGTCTCCCGCCCGGCGAGGAAGGGATTCCGGGGTGGATGTGGCTCGACGCGCCCAAGGTTGTGGCGGAGTCGCTGAGGGACCTCGAGCGTGGCAGAGCTGTGTCGATTCCCTCGCTGAAGTACAAGCTCATCGTCGCAGTCGCTCGAATTGCCCCGCCTGGTCTGGCCGCGCGCATGGGGGAGCGTGGCCGCTAAGCACTGCCGTTGAGCGCTTGCTGCTAAGTACTGCCGCTATGCGCTTGCCGCTAAGCGCGGGCTGCCCCCGCCCCCACTAGGGCCCAACGCCCTTCCTCACCCAACCTCTCCTCCCCAAATACTCCCCGCACCCCCAATTTCTCGAGGTATTTGTGACGCACTAGAAAAATTGAGGCGTAGTGGTGTTGGGAACAGCAGCCGGCACGGTCCGCCGCAAGCCCCTCGCGCACAGAACGCGCACAGAACGCGCACAGAACGGGCGCAGAGAGGGCACCGCGCGCTCACTATAGTTGAGAGAGCACGCGCGGCCCGGGGGCCCGGGTCGGCAGCGCCGGATCCCGCAACCCCACACGGCCGCGCCCACGGCAGAGCAGCCCGCAGGGGCGCCCGCCCCACGGTGGCGCGACGCCACTCGCGGTCAGAACGCACACAAAGGAGTTTCTGGTGAGCTTTTTCATCGGTAAGGATCAGGCACACTCGGGTTTTTCGGCCGAGGATGAGCCCGCGCTGAGAGTCGATCCCGGCACCGGTGAGCACATCCAGTTCGAGACGTCAGACTGCTCCTACGCCGAGACCGCCGAGAAGGGCAGCAGCGACAACCTGACGTCGCTCATGAACCCGATTACCGGTCCCGTCTACGTGAACGGCGCGGAGCCCGGCGACACCCTCATCATCGACATCGTTGACATCACGCTCGGCGACTTCGGCTGGTCTGGCTACTTCCACGGTGCGGGCGCCCTCGCCGGCGTCATGGGCGACGAGCCGTACATGCGCCAGGTGCCGATCTCTGACGGCATGGTGCACCTCACCGACACGATTTCGGTGCCCGCCCGCCCGATGGTTGGCTGCTTCGGCACGGCGCCCGCCACGGGCCGCAACTCGTCGATGGCACCCGTCTACTCCGAGGGCGGCAACCTCGACCTCACCTACGCGGGCATCGGCAGCCGGCTGTACCTCCCCGTCAGGGTCGCAGGCGCGTACCTCGGCCTCGGCGATATCCACGCGGTTATGGCTGAGGGCGAGGCATCCGATGTCGCGATCGAGGCCGCCGGCACCATCACCGCCACGGTGTCGCTCACGAAGGAGTTCTCCGTCTCCGGCCCCGCGATCGAGACCGAAACCGAGGTCATCTTTGTTGGCCTCGGCGACACGATCCAGGAGTCGCTCGCGAACGGCTACCAGCGCGCCTACCGTTTCCTCACAACCCAGCACGGCTTCAGCCGCGGTGACGCGTTCACCGTGATGAGCGCGATGGTGAACTCGGCACTTGGCGGGCCAGCGGGCTCCGCCGAGGTACCTGCGGGCTCCCCACTCGCGGCAGGATCGATCACGACCCACCACGTGCCGAAGTCGATCCTGCGCCCCGCGGCGTAGACCGACCGCGGCCCAGACCGACCGCAGCCCAGCCCCCGACTCCTCCGACCCCGGTCCGATGCGTCCGTGCCCGAGCGGAACCTAGACTTGGCGCATGGAGACAGCTCGGCCGAAGTGGCGCACGCGCGCGTGGCTCGATGCGGGAGTCGTGTTCCTGCTGATCACGATCCTGCTCGCGACCCTGTCGTCCGAGGACGAGACGGTGAAGACCGCCATCGGCTATGTGACGCTCGCGGTGATCGTGGGTGGCCTCTGGGTGACGATCGCTCGCGTGCGCAGGCAACGCCGCGCTTACGAGCAGGAACTCGCGGACTGGGCAACCGAGCGGGCTGCGCAGGCGGAACGGCTGAGGATCGCAGCGGATCTCCACGACCTCGTGTCGCACGGACTCGGCGCGATCACTGTCCGCGCGGCGGCGGCCCGGAGCGTCGACGTCACCGGCCAGTCCGCGCTCGCCGAGCGCGAGCGAGCGCTGGGCGATATCGAGCAGGTGAGCCGTGAGACCACGACCGAGCTGCGCCGCATGCTCGCGGTGCTGCGCGAGCCAGGATCGGCCCCGCTCCGCCCCGCCGAGACGCTCGCCGACCTTCCCGCGATCATCGCCGAGGCGCGGGCGGCTGGCCTGACCGTTGAGCTCGAGGCTCCCGGGCAGGATCCCGTTGCGGGCGGCCCAGTCGCGGGCGGCCCAGTCGCGGGCGGCCCAGTCGCTCAGGCCTCGCAGGGGGCACAGCTCACAGCCTGTGCGATCGTGCGCGAAGCGCTCGCGAACGCGCTGCGCCACGCGGGACCGTGCGCGGCGACGGTCAGCGTTCGTCGTGAGCGCGATGCCCTCGAAGTTCGCGTGTGCAATGACGGGCCGCGGGGGGAGTGGCGCGCCGCGCCGGGCGCAGGGCACGGGCTGAACGGGTTGCGAGAGCGGGTCGCCGCACTTGGCGGAGCGCTCGAGGCCGGGCCGAGCGGCACGGGCTTTCACGTCGTCGCGCGAATCCCGGATCCGGAGGTGCAGGGATGACCGGAACCGACGTCCGAGCGATTCGGATCGTCATCGCCGACGACCAGGCGCTCTTGCGCAGCAGCCTTGAGCTGATTCTCGGCGGCGCACCCGATATCGACGTCGTCGGCCTCGCCGGGACCGGGGCGGAGGCCATCGCCCAGGCTCGTGAGCTCGTTCCCGACGTGGTGCTCATGGACATCCGTATGCCCGGTGGTGACGGGATCGAGGCGACGGCAGCCATCGCCGCCGACGAGGCGCTCGCCGCAACGCGGGTACTCGTGCTCTCGATGTTTGAACTCGACGAGTACGTCTATGGCGCGCTTCGCGCTGGTGCGAGCGGGTTCCTGCTGAAGGATGCGCACCCTGACGAGCTCCGCGAGGCGATCCGGCGCACGCACCAGGGCGAGTCACTCTTCGCCCCAGCTATCCTCAGCGGCCTCATCGCGCACTACCTCGGAGTCACAGGGGCCACACGAGCCGCCGGAGCCACAGGGGCCGCCGGGGCAAACGGGCGGGCGCGTTCCTCGGCCCGCGGCGCGCTCGACCGACTCACCTCGCGGGAGCGCGAGGTGCTCGTGCTCGTCGCGCGCGGGCTGTCGAACGACGAGATTGCCGCGGAGTTCACAATCTCGGTGAAGACCGTCAAGACCCACATCGGCAGCCTGCTGTCGAAGCTGCACGCCCGCGACCGGGCGCAGCTCGTCATCGCCGCGTACGAGGGCGGCGCGGTGGGCGGCTAGCCCTCTGCCCGCCCGATCTTCCAGTAGCCCATGAACGCGACGGCCTTTCGGTCGATCCCGAGATCACGCACGAGGTGGCGGCGCATCCGGGTGACGACGCCCGCCTCACCCGCGAGCCACGCGTAGTCCTCGGAAGCGACATGCTCGGGCACATCCCACAGCACGTCGTCTGCTTCGGCAGCCTCGGTCTCTTCGAGCTCGTCGGCAGGAGCAGCCGAGCCCGGAAGTCGCCTCGCGCCCCACTCGGCGATCGCCGGCTCAAGGAAGGTGCCGTGCGGGGCTCCGTCGCGCCCAAGCCAGCTCACGGTGACGCCGCTTGGGTGGGAGAGCGTGAGCGCATCGCCAGCCTCGGGCACCTCGATGAACGCCTCGCCCGTGAAGTCATCGGGGAGCGACTCGAGGATCGCGCAGATCGCGGGAGCCGCGGTTTCGTCACCGGCGAGCAGGATCCGGCGGGCCGTGCCCGGGTTCCACTCGATCCCGCCCGCAGGCTCGTTCGCCCGCGAGTCCGGGCCGACGATGATGAGCTCGTCCCCGGATGACGCGGCCTGGGCCCAGGCAGACGCGGGCCCCTCGGTGCCGTGCAGCACGAAGTCGATGTCTATCTCGGCGAGCTCGGGGCGCACCGCGCGGATCGTGTAGGTGCGGATAGGGTTGCGCTCGTCGTCTGGCAGCTCCCGCCACTTGCGGTACCACTCGAGCATCTCCTGGCTCGGGCCGTCGAACAGCCCGAGGTCCGGGAACGTGCCGTCTGGGCGGGGGAGCAGCAGCTTGATGCGCTGGTCAAGACCATCGATGCCGAAGTGCTGCAGGTCGTCGCCGCCGAACGTGATCCGCGTGAAGTGGGGTGAGAGCTGCGTGATGCGCAGCACTCGGGTGAGAAAGGCGTCGTAGGGCTGGCGGTCGGTCATGCGGGTGGGCTCCTTGAAGGCGTCGGTTGGCCGGGCAGGCGGGGTCGTGGTGGCTCGCGAGAGCTGAAAGAACAGCGCGAATCCACACCTACTCTATTCATCAGATCATAGTTAGGCTAGGCTTACTCAACTGTGAAAGCATCGACTCTTTGCGGCACAGATCTGCGCCTCGGCTACCGCGGCACCGAGGTCGTGCACGGCGCAAGCCTCACGCTCCGGCCCGGCAGAGTGACGGCGCTCGTTGGCCCCAACGGCAGCGGAAAGTCGACGCTGCTGCGCGCGATCGCCAGGCTCCACGACACGAACGCCGGTGACGTCACGCTCACCGCGTCGAGCACCGAATCGAGCGCCCCGTCGAGCGCCGAGCCACGCCGTGCGAGCACGCTGAGCGCCAAGGAGTTCGCCCGCGAGGTCGCGATGCTCTCGCAGTCGCGACCTCACCCGTCGGGGCTCTCGGTACGCGACATCGTCACCTATGGCCGCCACCCGCACCGCGGGCGGTTCTCGGGGCTGAGTGACCGCGACAGGGAGGCCGTAGAAACTGCCCTCGAGCTCACCGGGCTCGCGCAGATGGCAGACCGCTCGGCCGATCAGCTCTCCGGCGGCGAGTTGCAGCGGGTCTGGCTCGGCACCGCGCTCGCGCAAGATACCGGGGTGCTGCTGCTCGACGAGCCGACGAACCACCTTGACCTCAAGCACCAGATGGACACCCTCGACCTCATCTGCGACCTCGCCGCCCGCGGCACGGCGATAGGCGTCGTGCTCCACGACCTCGACCAGGCGGCCGGCGTCGCAGACGAGGTCGTGCTGCTCGCGGGCGGCAACGTGCTCGCCGCTGGCGCCCCCGAAGACGTGCTCACAGGCGAGCACCTCTCCGCGGTGTACGGACTTCCCATCGACACCACCGTTGACGAGGAAACGAAACGCGTTCGGGTGTTCCCGCGCGCACGCCACCGGCAGCGCCCGCGCCGCCTTGAACCGGAAGTCTGCACCGCATGAGTACCACCCCCTCGACCACTCGCCGCCGCACGTCGCGCATCGCGCTGATCGCCGCCCCGGCCGCCGCGCTCGCGCTCGTGCTTTCGGGGTGCGGCACCACCTCCGCCCCGACGGGTGAGACGGAGGTCGCCCCGGCCACGTCGATCGCCGGCTGCGAGAACGATGCGACCGCAACGAGCACTGGCGCCGTTGAACTCACCGACTCGTTCGGGCGCACCGTCAGCCTCGACGCCCCCGCGAAGCGCGTCGCTGTGCTCGAGTGGCAGCAGATCGAAGACGTGATCGCACTGTGCGTGGCGCCCGTCGCCGTGGCAGACGCCGAGGGCTTCTCGACGTGGGACACCGCGGTCGAGCTGCCGAAGGGCGCGACCGACGTCGGTTCAAGGCAGGAGCCGAACCTCGACGCGCTGTTCGGCACGAACCCCGACCTCGTGATCGTCGAGGCGTACACCGCCGAAGACGAAATCATCGGCAAGCTCGAGAAATACGGTGTCCCGGTGCTCGCAACCAAGGGCGCTGACGCCGCCGACCCGATCGCGAACATGAAGAACACCTTCTCGCTCATCGCCGACGCGACCGGCCGCGAAGAGCGCGCCGGCGTGGTGCTCGACGAGTTCGACGCGCACCTCGCCGAAGCGAAGGGGAGCCTCGCCGACGCGGGCCTGAAAACCACCGACTTCGTCTACTTCGACGGCTGGATCGACGGCGGCAACGTCGCGCTGCGCCCGTTCGGTCAGGGGTCGCTCATCGGCGAGATCGGCGAAGAGCTCGGCCTCACGAACGCCTGGACCGGCGAGGTAGATCCCGCCTACGGCCTCGGCCAGACCGACATCGAGGGCATGAAGGCCGTCGGCGACGCGACACTGCTCCACACCGCGACCGAGGAGAAGTCCGAAGACGAGTTCGCGAAGGCGCTTGAGACGAACCCGGTGTGGGCCGCGCTGCCAGCCGTCGCCGACGGCCGCCTCTACGCGTTCCCGACGGGCATCTGGACCTTCGGCGGCCCCCGCTCCGCGCAGCAGATCATCGACGCATACGTGTCGGTGCTCGCTGAGCCCGGCGCGGGCGAGTGACCCGCACCGCCTCCGAGCCCGCCGTTGCGGTCGCCGAGGCTGGCTCCCGCTCCCGCGCGCTCGGGGGCGGTGCCGCGATCGCGCTCACGGCGGTCGCGCTCGCACTTGTCGCGGCCTGGCACCTTTCCCAGGGTACGTCGGGCGTCGGCGCCGGCGAGCTGCTGCAGGTGCTCACGGGCGGCGGCACCGACGACGCCCGCAACGTGCTCTGGGGCTCCCGGCTGCCCCGGCTCGCGGCCGGTGTCGCGGTCGGCATCGCGCTCGGCGTCGCGGGCGTGCTCATGCAGACGCTCGCGCGGAACCCGCTCGCTTCGCCCGACACCCTCGGCGTCACCGCCGGGTCGTATCTCGCGGTCACCGCGGTCGCCGCGTTCGGGATCGCCGTGCCCCTGTGGGCCTCCGGGCTCCTGGCGTTTGCCGGGGGCCTGGCCGCCGCCGGCATTGTGCTCGGCCTCGCGGGTGGAGCCGGCACGTCGAGCACGCGGCTCGTGCTCGCCGGTTCCGCGCTCGCCCTCGCTTTCCAAGCCCTCACCTCGGCGCTCCTGATCCTCTTCCAAGAGGAGACGAAGGGCCTCCTCGCCTGGGGCAGCGGGAGCCTCGCCCAGCTGAATCTTGACGCTGCGCTCCGGGCCCTGCCGCTCATCGCGGTCGCCGTTGCGGCGGCCCTTGTGCTGTCGCACCGCCTCGACGTGTTCAGCCTGGGCGATGACCTCGCGAAGAGTCTCGGCGTTCCGCTCGGGTCTACACGGGTGTCAGGGATCCTGCTCGCCGTCGCGCTGTCGGCGACCGCCGTCACACTCGCCGGCCCGATCGGCTTCGTCGGTCTCTGCGCGCCGGTGCTTGCGCGCCTTCTCGCCCGCTGGGAGCCGGCGCTCGAACGCCACGCGTTCAGGCTGCCCGCGGCCGGGCTCATCGGCGCGGTGCTCGTGCTTGGTGCCGACGCGGTGTTGCGCGCGGTGCTCGGGGCGGCTGCCGCGGTGTCGGTGCCGACCGGTGTGGCGACGACGCTCGCCGGCGCGATCGTGCTCGTCGTCCTCGCGCGGGGCCTCCGCGGTGGATCGACGCAGGCCGCTCGCGTGCGGGCTGCCGCGCGCAGCGCGCGCAGGTTCTGGATCACGCTCGCCGTGCTTTCTGCAGCGCTTGTCGCGGTCGTGATCCTCGGCGCGCTTGTAGGTAACACCATGCTGCGCACCGGCGACCTCGCGCTCTGGGTTCAGGGCGCCGCGCCGCCGCCGATCGCGCTCGCCCTCGACGAGCGGGCGCCCCGCGTGCTCGCGGCAATCCTCGCGGGTGCGGCGCTCGCGCTCGCCGGCGGCATCACGCAGTCGATCAGCCGCAACCCGCTCGCCGACCCCGGGCTGCTGGGTATCACCGGCGGCGCGGGCCTCGGTGCGGTGCTCGTCGTTACGGGAGGGCTCGCGGGCACTGTCGGGATCACGGCGGCGGCAACCGTGGGGTCCCTCCTCGCGTTCGCCCTCGTCTACGGCCTGAGCTGGCGCGGGGGCCTGAGCGCCGACAGGCTCGTGCTCATCGGCATCGGGGTCTCGGCGGGCGCGACCGCGCTCACGACGTTCTTACTGCTGCGTGCGGACCCGTGGAACACTCCGGCGATCTACACCTGGCTCTCCGGCACCACGTACGGGCGCAGCTTCGCGCAGGTGCTGCCGGTGCTTATCGTGCTCGCGGTCGCGGTGCCGCTCGTGCTCGCCGCGCGGCGTGAGGTCGACCTCATTGCGCTCGACGAAGACACCCCGCGTGCGCTCGGCGTGCGGCTCGAACGGACTCGCCTCGGCCTCCTCGCGCTCGCCGCCGTGCTCGCCGCCGCGAGCGTCACCGCCGTGGGCGTCGTTGGGTTCGTTGGGCTGCTCGCCCCGCACGCGGCCCGCGCGCTCGTCGGCGCCCGGACGGCACGCTTCCTGCCGACTGCAGCGTTGCTCGGCGCGGTGCTCGTCGGTGTCGCCGATGCCGTCGGGCGCACGGTGATCGCACCCGCCCAACTGCCCGCGGGGCTCATGGTCGCGCTGCTCGGAGCGCCCTACTTCGTGTGGCTGCTCTGGCGCACGCGCGACGCATGACTCCCGAGGCCTACTCGCCGAGCAACTCGCGCACGCGCGGAATGACGTCGCGCCCGTAGAGCTCGATGCTCGTCATGAGCTGGTCGTGGGGCATCGTGCCGTTCGCGTATTTCAGGTCGAAGCGGTCGGCATCGAGCGTGCGCACGGTGTTCGCGATCTTCCGCGCGACGGTCTCGGGAGAGCCGACGTAGAGCGACCCTGACTCGACCTCGGCATCAAACTCGGCGCGCGACGCCTCGGGCCAGCCGCGCTCGCGGCCGATCCGGTTGCGGTTCGCCGCGAAGTGCTCCCAGAGCTCCTCGCGGGCGAGCTCGTCGGTCGCCGCGACGTGTCCGGGAGAGTGCACACCGAGGGGCATGGGGTCGCGCCCGAGCTCTTGCTGCGCGCTGCGGTAGAGGTCGGCGAACGGGAGGAACCGGGCGGGGTCACCGCCGATGATCGCGAGCATCATGGGGATGCCGACCTGCACGGTGCGCACGACCGACTGGGGGCTGCCGCCGACGCCAATCCAGGCGGGTACACCGCCGGGGTGCTCGGTCTTCGGGTGCACCTCTTGGTTCACGAGCGGCGTGCGGTGCTTGCCTGCCCAGGTGACGGGGCCCTCGCTGCGAAGCTTCGCGAAGAGGTCGAGCTTCTCGGCGAAGAGGGCGTCGTAGTCGTTCAGGTCGTAGCCGAAGAGCGGGAATGACTCGGTGAAGGAGCCCCGGCCGAGGATTACCTCGGCGCGGCCGCCGCTCACGCCGTCGAGCGTCGCAAAGCGCTCATAGACCCGAACGGGGTCGTCGCTTGAAAGGACGGTCACACCCGTGCCGAGCAGGATCCGCTCGGTCGCGCCCGCGATCGCGCCGAGCACGATCTCGGGGGAGGAGATTGCGAAGTCGTCGCGGTGGTGCTCCCCAAGCGTGATCGCGTCAACGCCCAAGGAGTCCGCGAGCTTCGCCTGCTCGACGACGTCGCGAAGCACCTGCGCGGGGTGGGTGCGGCTGCCGTCTGGCTGCTGAGTGATGTCGCCGAACGTGTCGAGCCCCAGCGCGACCTTGCGGCCCGCTGTGCCCTCGCTGTGCTGTGAAATGGTCATGCCCCCTACAACAGCCATCTCGGGGTTGATATTCCGGGGCAGTGGCGGCGCCTCGGTCGCACCCCGACCTCACCGTATGCGATCTGCTCAAGGTCTGCCCCACCAGCTCTTTGCGCTGCATAAGGAATGCAGATCCCAGATCCTGTGAGGGGGAGGGGGAGGGGAGTGCGCAGCCCCGCGCTACTTGCTACGGATCGAGGTGACGAAGCCGAGGGCCGCGCCAGCGACGCCGAAGACCACAGCGACAATCCAGTTGACGCCCAGGCCGAGCAGGGCGCCGACGCCCGCGGCGAGCAGCAACAGTTCGATGAGCGCGCGCCCGAAGCGGTCGGTCGCGAGCACAGGCTTTGGCGACAGGAAAAGCGCCCAGAGTAGCAGGCTGAGTGCGAGCAGCCCGAGCCCCGCAAAGATGCCGGGGAACGGCATCTCCCAGCTCATGAAGCCCCACACCGTGATCGCGATGATTGCGATGAGGTGGAAGAGCCCGCGCACCGCCTGCTGAATCATCTGAGAGCGGGCCTGCGAAGCTGAGGGAGTAGGGCTAGTCACTCGGTCAAGTCTACCCGGCCCGCCAGTGGGCCGAGCCCGCGGACGGAAGGGGCGACGGAAGGTGGGGAGAAGCTTCACCGCGCACGCGTCTGTGGTTCATCCGGGCCCCAGCAATGTGGTCTACCACGCGGGCGAATCGTAGCCTGGTGGCATAGACCAGCTTGGGAGCGCGCGGTGCGTGCCGCCGCCCCGGCTGCCGAGAGGAACCAATGACATCGACTTCACGGCGCGCAATCGTCGCGCTCGCGCTCGCCGCAACCCTTGGACTCGCTGGCTGCGCCCCGGCCGCGCAGGGCGACGGCGCCGAGCCCACCCCGACCGCGGGCGGCACCCTCACCTACGGCAGGCTCGCAAGCGCGAACGACCTCGACCTGCACACGCAGATCACGGCGAACAACGCCTTCGCGATCGACAAGATCTTCGAGCCGCTCGTCTCGTTCGACGAGCACGGCAAGATTATCGACTGGCTCGCGAATAGCCACGAGATCTCTGCCGACGGCCTGACCTACACGTTTACGCTGCGCGACGGCCTCAAATATTCGGATGGCACTGACGTGAAGGCCGCAGACGTGAAGTTCTCGCTCGAGCGCAACCTCGCGAAGGAGGGGCCGCTCGCTCTCACCGCCCCGATCTCGGAGATCGAGACGGACGACGCTGCAGGCACCGTCGTGATCACCCTCAGCGAGGCATACACGCCGTTCCTCTCTGAGCTCACAAGCTTCTCGGCGGGCGTCGTGCCCGCGGACCTCGGCGGCAAGACCGAGGAAGAGTTCTTCAAGACCCCGGTCGGCACCGGCCCGTTCGCGATCGGCGAATGGGACCCGGCGGGTGACCTGAACCTCGTGAAGAACGAGCACTACTGGCAAGACGGCAAGCCGCTCCTAGACGCGCTCGACTACGTGTTCGTAGCTGACGACAATCAGCTGCTGCAGCGTCTGAACGCCGGCCAGATCGACGCCATCGAGCAGGTGCCGGCGGCGAACGCCGAGTCCGTGGAGAAGGGCGAAGCGACCAAGCTGCTGAAGAGCGACTCGTGGGCGATCGAGCAGATCTTCTTCAACACCCAGAAGCCCGAGTTCGCAGACGTACACGTGCGCCGCGCGATCGCGCAGGCGCTCGACCTGCCCGGCATCACGCAGGCGACCACGTTTGGCACCGCCCGCGCTGCGTCCTCGCTCATCCCGCCGGCGATCGAGTACAGCGCGGCCGACGCGTTTGACGCGGGGCCGGTGCTCGCACACGACGTCGATGCGGCCAAGCAGGAGCTCGCCAAGTCAGCCTTCAAGGACGGCTTCGAAGCGACCATGCTCATCCCGAGTGGCAACTCCGCCCGCGCACAGATCGCGCAGGTTGTGCAGGAGTCGCTCGCGAAAATTGGCATCGACGTGCAGATCGAATCGATCGACCTCGCGTCCTTCCGCGAGCGCTTCAAAGCGTTCGACTACGACTTCATGATCAACTCGGGCCAGTCTGACGCGCCCGACCCCAACGGGCTTGTGACGTTCCAGGCCGACCCCGAGGGCTTCAGCAACTCGTTCTGGACCCACTACACGAACCCCGAGGTCACGAAGCTTATGCACGAGGGCCGCACGACGGCCGACGGCCCCGAGCGGGAGCAGATCTACACCGACATCCAGCGCATTCTCGCGAGCGACGTGCCCTACATCCCCGTCTACTACTCGCCGAACCTGCACGGCACGACGGCGAAGGTGCACGGCCTCGAGTCGCTGCCGAACGGGAGCGTCAGGTTCCAGGACGCCTGGGTCGAAGCGAAGTAGCTGGCGGAGAAGCCGCGCAGCGCGACGACATCCAGCGGGTAGAGTAATCGCGTGTCAGCGGCCCCTGGATCACTCACGCGCGCGGCGCTCGGCGCGGCGCTCCGCGCGGCCCTGCGGGTGGCCGGAACCGTGCTGCCGGTCATGCTCGGGGTGGTGACCGCGGTCTTCTTCCTGCTGCGCCTGGTGCCGGGCGACCCCGCCGTGATGATTCTCGGCGACCGCGCGACGCCTGAGGCGCTCGCCGAGCTCCGCGCCGAACTCGGCCTCGACGCCCCGCTCTGGCGGCAGTACGCCGATTTCGTTGGCGGTGTGCTCACGCGCGGCGACACGGGCGACTCGCTTGTAACCGGCGTGCCGACCGCCGAACTCGTGCTGTCGCGCGCCCCAGTGAGCCTCGGCATCGTCGCGCTCGCACTCGTGTTGGTGCTCGCGATCGCCGTGCCGCTCGCGCTCACGGCGGCGAACCGGCCGGGCGGCTGGGCAGATCAGCTCGTGCGCATCGTGCCGACCATCACGCTCGGAATGCCGCTGTTCTGGATCGGCCTGCTGCTCATCATCGTGTTCGCCGTGAACCTTGGCTGGTTTCCGGTCGGTGGCGTCGGCTCGCCCGGGTCGGCGCCGCTCGAGCCGCTGCGCTCGCTGGTGCTTCCCGCCCTCGCGGTCGCGCTCGGTATGGCGCCACCCCTCATACGTTCGCTCCGCGCGCAGCTGCTCGAGGTGACCGAGGCCGAGTTTGTGACGACGCTGCGGGCCGCGCGCATTCCTGAGCGGCAGATCCGCTGGCGCCACGTGCTCCGCGGCGCAGCCCTCCCCACCCTGAACCTGTTGAGCGTGAATCTCGCCTACCTCATCGGCGGCACGCTCGTCGTCGAAAAGGTGTTCGGCATCAATGGCCTCGGCACGCTCCTCTTCCAGTCGATCTCCAGCCGTGACTTCCCGGTCGTGCAGGCCGTCGCGCTGTACTGCGCGATCCTTGTCGTGCTTGTGACGCTCGTGGCGAGGCTGCTGTCGGCGCTCATCGACCCGCGGCTGCGGGGTGCGCGATGAGGGGCGCGCGGCGCGCGCTCGGGTCGCCGACGCTCATGGCGGGCGCGCTGCTCCTCGCCGCGATCACGCTCGTTGCCGTGTTCGCGCCCGCGCTCGCACCGCATTCACCGACGGCGCAGGACTTGTCGGCCGGGTTGCTGCCCCCGTCAGCCGCACACCCGTTCGGCACCGATCAGCTTGGCCGCGACGTGTTCTCCCGGGTGCTCTTCGCCGCCCGCACCGACCTCGGAATCGCCGCCCTCGCGGCCGTCGCGCCGTTTGTCGTCGGCGTCACGCTCGGCCTCGTCTCCGGCTACTTTGGGCGCGCCACTGACTGGGTGATCTCGCGCGTCACCGACACGGTGATCGCGTTCCCGTTCTACGTGCTTGTCATCGCGATCGTCTTCGCTGTCGGGGCCGGCGCCCCCGGCATTGTTGCCGCCTTCGCGCTCGTCGGGTGGGTCGGCTACGCCCGCGTGATCCGGGCGCTTACAGCGTCGATGCGCGACCTCGGTTGGGTGCGCGCGGCGCGGGGCGCGGGCCTCTCACACGCGCGGATCCTCGCCAGGCACCTCCTGCCGAACGTGCTGCCGCAGGCCATCGTGCTCCTCGCAACCGAGGTCGTGCTCATCATGGTCGCGATCGTCACCCTCGGCTTCCTCGGGCTCGGTATCCAGCCGCCGACGCCCGACTGGGGCACCATGATCGCCGACGGGCAGGCGTTCGTGACGAGCCACTGGTGGCTGTCAGCGCTGCCGGGCCTCGCCGTCGTGGTGACGGGCGTCGCGCTGTCGCTCCTCGGTGACGGCATCGGTGACGCACTCCGCGTGACGGCAGATCGGCCGGGCCGCCGAACCTCCCGCGCGACCCGTGCGCCACGACCCGCGCACCCGGGCTTGGCGCCTGGGGCGCTCGCCGTCAAAGGCCTCACGCTTGCCCCTGCCGGCGGGCGCGCGGATGCCGGCGATCGCGAAATCGTTGGGGGCGTCGGCTTCGAACTCGCCCCCGGCGAGGCGCTCGGCATCGTCGGCGAATCAGGATCGGGCAAGAGCCTCACCCTCCGCGCCATCGCAGGCCTCCTCCCGAACGGAGTCGAGCAGGCGTCGGGCGAGGTCGCCTTCGGTGGCGCCCTAGGAATGGTGTTCCAGGACCCGCTGAGCGCGCTTGACCCGCTCACCCGCGTCGGCACGCAGCTGCGCGAGGCCTGCGTCGCGGCGGGGGAGAGCGACCCCGCTGCGCGCGTGCGCGAACTCCTCGGAGAGGTGCGGCTCGGCGACCCCGAACGCATCGCCCGCGCCTACCCGCACGAGCTCTCCGGCGGGCAACGCCAGCGCATCGTCATCGCGATGGCGCTCGCGGGCCGCCCCGCTGTGCTGCTCGCCGACGAGCCGACCACCGCGCTCGACGCGACTGTGCAGCGCGAGGTGCTCGCCCTCCTTGCCACGCTCCGGCGGGAACGTGGCCTCACCCTCGTGTTCGTGAGCCACGACGTCGCCGTTGTCGCCGCGATGTGCGAGCGGGTCGCGGTGATGCGCGCCGGCCGCATCGTCGAGGCTGGCCCCACGGCAACGGTGCTTGCGCAGCCCGAACACCCTTATACTCGGGAGCTTCTCGCGGCGATCCCGCGCGCCCCACGCCCTGCGGCGAGCGCCGCGACCCCTGAGGCGCTCGGCGAGACCTACTCGGATGGCGCACCCGTGCTCGCGGTGCGCGACCTGCGCGTGAGGTACGGCGGGCGTGAGGCGGTGCGCGAGGTCACGTTCGAGGTGCGCGGCGCCCTCGGCCTTATAGGCGAGTCGGGTTCGGGGAAGACGACGATTGCGCGCGCGATCGCGGGCGAGCTCACGCCTGCCGGGGGCGAGGTGGTGTTCGCGGGGGAGCGGACGGAGATTCAGCTCATCCCGCAGGATCCGACGTCGTCGCTCAACCCCCGCCGCACCGTCGGCGCGACGCTTGCCGAGGCGCTTCGCGCGCACGACCGGCGCGCGCGGAAGCGTGGCGGCGAGACAACGGCGCGGGTCATAGCGCTTCTCGCCGAGGTCGGCCTCGCGCCCGAGCACGCGGGCCGCTACCCCCACGAGCTCTCGGGCGGGCAGCGGCAGCGCGTCGCGATCGCACGGGGGCTCGCCGCTGAGCCCCGGATCCTGATCGCCGACGAGGCCACCAGCGCGCTCGACGTGTCGGTGCAGGCCGCGATCCTCGCCCTGCTCGCGCGGCTGCGCCGGGAGCGCGGCCTCGCCCTCATCGTCATCTCCCACGACCTCGCCGTCGTGAGCGCGCTGTGCGACGACGTCGTCGTGCTGCGCGATGGCGCCGTTGTGGAGCAGGGGCCTGATGCGCTCGTGCGCCCGAGGGAGCCCTACACGCGCGAGCTCGTCGACGCGATCGTGCACCTGCCTGCTGGCGCCTTCGATGGCTCCTTGTAGCCCGATCCTGTACTCTCGGAGCACCTGAGCCAAAGGAGGTGCCAGGTGCGCAATAGTCGACACGCACTGCAGCGCGGCGAATCGGTCCGCAAGCGTCGTCTGCTGCTTGAGCGCGCCCACGAGCGCTTCGTGGCCGACCACTCGCTCGCCGAAGACGCCGAGTCGCGCAGCACGTTTGCGAGCCAGAGCGACCTCCGCTCGGTCGTGCTCGACTCCTGGGTGCGGTCGAAGCGGCGCGCGATCGACCCGAACGTCACGCCGGGCGCTCGGCCGCTCTCGCCCGACGAGCTTGAAGAACTGCAGCGCCTGCACCCCATCGCCAGGGTGCTCCCCGTCGTGAACCGGCTGCTGCTCGACGAAGCGATGCAGGCGGGCTTTGTCGTCGCGATCGGTGACGCCGCCGGCAGGCTGCTGTGGGTTGATGGCGACAGGCGGCTGCGCTCCGAGGCCGAGGAGATGGGCTTCACGGCGGGCGCCGACTGGTCTGAGAACGCGGTGGGTACCTCGGCGCCGGGCTCGGCCCTGCTGCTCGGCGACTCCATCCAGGTGCTCGGCGCCGAGCACTACAACCGTGCGGTGCACCAGTGGAGCTGCACCGCCGTTCCCGTGCACGAGCCCGAGAGCGGCGCGATCATCGGCGTGATCGACGTGACCGGCAACGACGCGGCGGCCTCGCCCCACATCCTGCCGTTAGTCGAGGCGACGCGGGCCGCGGTCGAGGCCGAGCTGAAGCTCGTCGCGATGCGCGCAGCCCTCGAACGCGGCCACGAGGTCACCGGCCCGCGCAGCATCGCGGGCACCTCGCGTGGGTCGCGCAGGCAGCCGGTGAAGCAGGCGACGCCGCGGCTCATGCTGCTCGGGCGAGACCCGGCGCTGCTCGAACACGGGGGCAGCTTCACGAGCGTGAGTAGGCGGCACGCCGAGATCCTCGTCGCCCTCGCGGAGGCGCCCGGCGGGCTGTCGGCGGCGGCGCTCGCGGAACAGGTTTACGGCGAACCGGGGGCCGAGCAGAGCCTCAGACCCGAGGTCGTGCGGCTGCGGAAGTGGCTCGCGCAGCACGCCGTCGGGCTCGAACTGCTCTCGCGGCCGTACCGGCTGAGCGGCCCGCTCAGGCTCGACGCCCACGAGACGCTCGAAGCGCTCGAGCGGGGCGCGCACAGGCTCGCGCTCGCCGCCTACGAGGGCCCGGTGCTTCCGTCGTCTGACGCGCCCGTCATCGAGCAGCTGCGCCACGAGGTCGACTCGACCCTGCGCGAGGCGATGCTGCAGACCGCCGCCGCCCCGCTGCTCTTCGAGTACGCGCAGAACTGGGCCGTCGACGACGTGCAGGTGTGGGAGGCGCTCTTGCAAGCGCTGCCGCCGCTCTCGCCGAAGCGCACCCGCGTCGTCGCGCGGCTTGAGACGCTCGCAGCCGAGCGCTAACGCCCCCGGTTGCCGGGCCCGGGCTGCCGCGCAACCTAGATGCAACCTTCGCAGGCCTACTCTGACACCACGAAGCGCGGGCACCGCCCGCCTCGGTACTTCGACAACGACGTCAGAGAGAGGTAGCACCATGACTGTCTACGCATTTCCAGGACAGCCCGATTCGCTCGTGACCTTCAAGGGCCGCTACGAGCACTACATCGGTGGCGAGTGGGTTCCGCCGGTGAAGGGCCAGTACTTCGAGAACATCACGCCGGTCACTGGCCAGGCGTTCTGCGAGATCGCGCGCGGCACCGCGGAAGACATCGAGGTCGCGCTTGACGCGGCCCACAAGGCTGCCCCCGCGTGGGGAAAGACGAGCCCGGCAGAGCGCGCCGTGATCTTGAACAAGATCGCAGACCGCATGGAGGCGAACCTTGAGATGATCGCCGTCGCCGAGACGTGGGACAACGGGAAGGCCGTGCGCGAGACGCTGAACGCCGACATCCCGCTCGCGATCGACCACTTCCGCTACTTCGCGGGCGCAATCCGCGCGCAGGAGGGCGGTCTCTCGCAGATCGACGACGACACCGTCGCCTACCACTTCCACGAGCCGCTCGGCGTTGTCGGCCAGATCATCCCGTGGAACTTCCCCATCCTCATGGCGGTGTGGAAGCTTGCGCCTGCGCTCGCCGCAGGCAACGCGGTCGTGCTGAAGCCCGCAGAGCAGACCCCGGCCTCGATTCTCGTGCTGTTCGAGCTCATCGGCGACCTGCTGCCGGCCGGCGTCGTGAATATTGTGAACGGCTTTGGTGCTGAGGCGGGCAAGCCGCTCGCGTCGAACAAGCGGATCCGAAAGATCGCGTTCACTGGTGAGACGACGACGGGCCGCCTCATCATGCAGTACGCGTCCGAGAACATCATCCCGGTGACGCTCGAGCTCGGCGGCAAGAGCCCGAACATCTTCTTCGACGACGTGGCCGCGAAAGACGATGCCTACTTCGACAAGGCGAAGGAGGGGTTCACGATGTTCGCCTTGAACCAGGGCGAGGTGTGCACCTGCCCGTCGCGCGCGCTCATCCAGGAGTCGTTCGCCGACGATTTCTTGGACGCCGTTGTCGCCCGCACCGAACTCATCAAGCGCGGCAACCCGCTCGACACCGACACCATGATGGGCGCGCAAGCTTCGAACGACCAGTTCGAGAAGATCAAGTCGTACCTCGACATCGGCCGCCAGGAGGGTGCGAAGGTGCTCACGGGTGGCGGCGTCGATGACCTCGGCGGCGACCTCGCCGGCGGCTTCTACATCCAGCCGACGATCTTCCGTGGCGACAACTCGATGCGCATCTTCCAGGAGGAGATCTTCGGGCCCGTCGTCTCGGCGACGACCTTCACCGACTTCGACGACGCGATTCGCATCGCGAACGACACACTCTACGGCCTCGGCGCTGGCGTCTGGAGCCGCGACGGCAACACCGCGTACCGCGCGGGCCGCGCGATCGAGGCGGGTCGTGTCTGGGTGAACAACTACCACGCGTACCCGGCGCACGCAGCGTTCGGCGGCTACAAGTCGAGCGGCATCGGGCGCGAGAACCACCTCATGATGCTCGATCACTACCAGCAGACGAAGAACCTGCTTGTGAGCTACAGCCAGAACGCCCAGGGCTTCTTCTAAACCGATACCGCTGCAACGTCGCAGCCTAGAAAGGAACACGAATCATGACACACACCACCATGCGCGCGGCCTCCGTGCCCGCATTCGGAAAGCCCCTCGACGTCGGCGACCAGAGCGTACCGACGCCCGGCCCCGGCCAGGCGCTCGTCAGAGTGCTCACCACGGGCGTCTGCCACACCGACCTGCACGCGGTCGAGGGCGACTGGCCTGTGAAGCCGAGCCCGCCGTTCATCCCCGGGCACGAGGGCGTGGGGCTCGTCGAGGCCGTCGGCGAGGGCGTCACGAACGTCGCCGTTGGGGACCTCGTCGGAAATGCCTGGCTGTGGTCGGCGTGCGGCCACTGCGAGTTCTGTCGTACGGGCTGGGAGACGCTGTGCGAGCAGCAGCAGAATGGCGGGTACTCGGTCGACGGGTCGTTCGCCGAGTACATGCTCGTCGATGCGACCTACGCGGCGATCGTGCCGGCAGGGTCTGACCCCGTCGAGGTCGCGCCCGTGCTCTGCGCCGGCGTCACCGTCTACAAGGGCCTCAAGGTGACGGGCGTGCTGCCGGGCCAGTGGGTCGTTATCTCGGGCATCGGCGGCCTCGGGCACATCGCGGTGCAGTACGCCGTCGCGATGGGAATGCGCGTCGCCGCCGTCGATATCGCTGACGACAAGCTCGCCCTCGCGAAGAAGCACGGCGCCGAGGTCACCGTGAACGCGCTCGAAGAGGATCCGGTGGAGGCCATCCAGCGCGAGACCGGTGGCGCGCACGGTGTGCTCGTGACCGCGGTGCACCCGTCGGCGTTCGGCCAGGCGATCGGCATGACGCGCCGCGGCGGCACGATTGTCTTCAACGGGCTGCCCCCGGGGGACTTCCCGGCGCCGATCTTTGACATCGTGCTCAAGGGCCTGACGATCAGGGGGTCGATCGTCGGCACCCGGCAAGACATGATCGAGGCGCTCGACTTCTACGCTCGCGGGCTCATCCACCCGACCGTCTCAGAGCGCCCGCTCGACGACGTGAACGCGGTGCTTGACGAGATGCGCGCCGGCAAGATCGACGGCCGCGTCGTGCTGAGGCTCGCGAACGCCTGACCCTGCGCCCCGGGGAGGCGGAGCTCCGCCTCCCCGGGGACACCATTCTTTCGAGGAGGAGTGACCATGAACCCCAGCAGCGATCGCGAGGAGGTGGTCGTCGCGCGACCCGAGGTTGCAGGCGAACGCGAAAGCCGACTCGCCTTCACGCCCGCCGCGATCGAACTCATCGAGCGGCTGTGGGAGATGCACGGCCCACTCATGTTTCACCAGTCGGGCGGCTGCTGCGATGGCAGCGCGCCCATGTGTTACCCCGAGGGCGAGTTCAAGACCGGCGGCCAAGACGTGAAGCTCGGCACACTCGAACTGCCCGCGCTCGCGGGGGCAGACGAACCGCGAGAGATCGGTTTCTGGATGTCGCGCGAGCAGTTCGCGGTCTGGGCCCACACGCACCTCACGGTTGATGCGGTCGCGGGGCGCGGATCTGGCTTCTCGCTCGAGGCACCCGAGGGCCAGCGCTTCCTGATTCGCTCGCGCCTGCTCTAGCCAGACAGGGTCTCGGCAACCTTCCGGCTGCCTGGCCGGCTTGCTACGCTGGGAGGGACCCCTGTAACAGGGGCCCCAGAAAACGGAGCGAGGTGCGCTATGGGAGCGATCATGGACTGGCTGAACGGCCTGCTCGACGGGTCGCTCATCGCGGGCGGCATCTTCCTCATCATCGGCGTCGTCGGCGGTATTCTGCTGCTACTCTCGCTCGTGCTCGACGGGATCTTTGACGCGTTCGACTTCGGTGACGGCCCGCTCAGCCTAACCACCATCGCCGCGTTCACCGCGATCTTCGGTTTCACGGCCTTTGCGCTCGTCGGCGCGGGCCTGCCCACCCCGCTTGCTGGGCTTCTTGGTGCGGTCGCGGGCGTGCTCGGCGGCGCCGCTGCCTGGTGGCTGAGCAAGGTGATCCGCAGCGCGGAGTCGTCGACCGCTGTGAGCGGCGACGAACTCGTCGGCTCCGTCGCCGGTGTCGTGCTCGCGATCCCAGCGGGCGGCCTCGGCGAAGTTGCGCTCGTGCGCCACGGTGAGCGGGTCTCGCTCTCGGCGACCTCCGACACCGCGATCGCGCGCGGCACGCAGGTGCGCATCGCGCAGACAATCACCGCGACCTCAGTTCGCGTCGAACCCATCACGGCAAGCGCCGACTCCGCACCCGTCGATCCCGCAGCGTCGCCCAGCTAACTCGTCCGCGCTGGCGCTCGCGTCGGCTTCACTCACCACTGAACTTCCCCGGGAGGGAACATGTTCTTCATCACCCCAGCCATCGTCGGCGTGTTCGGAGCGGTCGTCGCGCTCGTGCTCATCGCCCTCGTCATTATTAAGCGGTACCGCATTGCGAAGCCTGACGAGGCGATCATCGTCACGGGTGGCAAGGGCAAGGAAGTGAAGGCGGCGGACGGCACGACCATCCGCGACATGTCAGGCCAGAAGGTCGTGACGGGCGGCGGCGTCTTCGTGCTGCCGTTCGTACAGAAGTCGTTCACCATCTCGCTGCGCTCGCGCCGCCTCTCGATCACGACCGAGGCGCAGACGACCGACGGCATCACGATGCAGGCCCAGGCCGTCGCCGTCGTGAAGGTCGGTGGCACGCAGGAGATGATCCGCGCCGCGGCACAGCGATTCCTCTCAAACTCCGACGAGATCGATGAGTCGACACAGGAGGTGCTCTCGGGCTCGCTCCGTTCGATCATCGGTGGCCTCACCGTGCTGCAGATTATCCGCGACCGCGCTGTCGTCGCGCAGAGTGTGCTCGAGGCGGCGGAGGAGGCGCTCACGAAGCAGGGCCTCGTCGTCGACACGCTGCAGATCCAGGAGATCCGTGACGGCGCAGACTACATCGCGAACATCGGCCGGCCCGAGGCCGCGAAGGTGCGCCAGGCCGCTGACATCGCCGAGACCAACGCCTACCAGGCTTCGGAGGAAGCGAAGATCGCGGCCGAGAAGGTGCTGCTTGACCGTAACCGCGAGCTGAAGCTCCGCCAGGCCGAGATCCAGGCTGAGACCGACAAAGCGAACGCGCAGGCGCAGGCCGCTGACCCGCTCGAGCAGGCGATCCAGCAGCAGGCCATCGTTGAGCAGCAGCAGATCACCGCGCAGCGCGAGGTCGCGCTGCGCACTGAGAAGCTCAACGCCGACGTTCGCGCCGTCGCCGAAGCCGAGGCCTACAAGGTCGAGGCGCTCGCGAAGGCCGAGGCCGCGGCGGCTGTTTCGGCGGCGGACGGCCGCGCGCAGGCGGTCGAGCGTGAGGGCCTCGCGGCCCGCGCGGCGCGTATCGCCGCATCTGAGGCTGTCGCGGCCGAGGGTCGCGCGGAGGCCGAGGCTATCCAGGCAAAGGGAACCGCAGAGGCGATCGCGGTCGAGGCTCGCGCGCGCGCGCTCGAGACGCAGTCGCAGGCGGTGCTCGCGCAGGAGCTCATCCACAGGCTCCCGGAGATCGCGGGCGAGTACGCGCAGGCGATCGCCGGCATCGACAGCATGACCGTCGTCTCGGCCGATGGCACCTCGCGGGTCGCGGGCGACGCAATGGGCAACCTCAAGGGGCTGCTCGAAATGGCACGCGAGACCGTCGGCGTCGACCTCGTCGGGATGCTCAACGGCGTCGTGACGGGCAGCGCCGCCGGCGCTGCCGCCGGTCGCGCGGCCACCTCGGCTCAGGGCGACGCAGTTGTTGAGCTCGCGAGCCCCGCCGAGCCCGAGGAGCGCCCCGTGGCTCCTGCCGAAGCCCCCGAGGCTGACACGGTTCCCGGCGCCAGCGGCGACGAGGTGACGGGAGCCGACGTCACGTCGTAAACCCGTTCCGCAGCTGGGCAGGGCAGAATAGAGGCATGCGCCGCACTCGAAACACCCAGGAGACCACCGTGCTCCCCCCACAGGGTGCCAGTGCGGACCTCGCGGGCGGCGCGGCCGCTCCCGCCTTTGGGGGCGCGGGGCAGCCTCGGTGGGCGACGCCCCAGGCGCCCGGGGCCGCTGGTGTTGCCGCTGGCATGACCGGGCCCGCGGTTCCGCAGCAGCCCGAGGAAATCATCGTGCGGGTGCGCCGGCACGGGAGGCACCTGTTCCTGCCCGTGCTGCTGCTGTTTCTCATCGCGGGGTTCGGGGGTTTCTTCATCGGCACGCTGCCCGAGGCGTGGATGAACCTTGCCGCCCTTGCCGGGGCGGCGCTCCTGCTCGCTCTCGGCGTCATCGGGCCGCTCCTCGGCTGGCTCGCTCACCGGGCGGTGGTGACGACGCGCCGCGTGATCCTGCACCACGGCTTTTTCGTGCGGCACCGAACGGAGGTGTCGCTCGCGCGCGTGCGCGAGGTGCGTTCGAAGCAGAACCCCATTCAGCGAATGTGGGGCTCCGGCGACATCGATCTGCTCGTCGGGGCGGAGGCAACGCGGATCTCTGACGCGCCCGGCGTGAAGCTCCTTCACGTCGCGCTGCAGGAACTCGCTGAGCGCAGTTACGACGAGCAGGTGCGGGCGACGGGCTTCGGCCTGTAGCAGCGAACGCTCTACGTCGTGCGCGCGATGAGCACGTCGATGAGCTCACCGGCAAGGTTCACGAGGCGCTCGATCTCTGACTCGTCGCGCTCGATCCAGCGGCACTCAGGTTCGCCGACGGGAACGAAGTCGACATGGCGTTCCCACACCATGAGGGTGCGCTCGGCGCCGAGCACATACTGCTGCCACCAGATCTGCCTGAGGTAGTTGCGCGGGATGACACGCCACTCCTTGTTCGTCGTCTTGATCTCGGCGAGCTCGAGCGCTCCCGTCTCGCGCTCCACGAGGCCGTCGGGGGTCGCGAGGTGGCGTAGGTCCATTGCGGAGTGGAAGAGCGCAGCGCTCGGCTGGATGCCGTGTTCGCGCTCCACCCATGCCGCGATCTTCGGCTCTCGTGCCTTGCCGTGCTCGGTGTAGGCGTTGCCGGTAAAGCTGCTGCCGTACATTTTCTCTCGCGCCGCGGTCTCGATAGACCTCGGGGTCGAGAGCTTCGCCACGTCCGTGGCGGTGATACCGCGTGCCCTGGCGCGCATCCATGCACCGTGGTCGGAGCCGTCGGTGACGATTCGCGAGAGGTGTGCTCCGGAGCGGGCCGAGGAATTCGGGGAAGCGGGTGTCAGCACCGCACCATTCTCCCACGCAACGGGGAGGGTGACCGCAAGAGGAGCGCGAGTCTGATAATCGAATCTCGCACGTCCCGCAAGGTTCCCTCGAATGTGCGCATAAGAGCATACACTTGTTTAGCAGTGTGCGCCCCCAGCGCTCGCCCAGACGAAACAGGCAAAATATACGTATGGCTGCCGAGACGCTCACGAGACAAGATGGAACTATGGTGCGCGCACTCGTCGTAGATGACGAGGAGTCGATCACCCAACTCATCGCAATGGCGCTTCGCTACGAGGGGTGGGACGTGCGCTCTGCCGCGAGCGGCGAGGAGGCGCTCAAAGTCATTGCTGAGTTCCAGCCCGATGTCGCAGTCTTCGACATTATGCTGCCCGACTTTGATGGAATGCAATTGCTCTCCCGCGTGCGCGCGCAGGGCGAGATTTTCCCCGTGCTGTTCTTGACGGCGCTCGACTCCGTCGAGGAGCGCGTGGCGGGCCTCACGGCCGGTGGTGATGACTACGTTGTAAAGCCGTTCAGCTTGGAGGAACTCCTGGCAAGGCTCCGAGGGCTTGTGCGGCGATCGCAGCTGCGGCTCGCGTCGCAGCCGAACCCGATTCTGCGTGTTGGCGACCTTGAATTGAACGAGGACAGCTACGAGGTGTCCCGCGGTGGCGAGCTGATTCAGCTCACCAACACGGAGTTCGAGCTGCTGCGCTACCTCATGCGAAATTCTGGCAGGGTGCTCTCGAAGGCCCAGATCCTTGACCGGGTGTGGAGCTACGACTTCGATGGCAAGCCGACTGTCGTGGAGCTGTACATCTCGTACCTCCGCCGCAAGATTGACGCGGGCCGCACCGCAATGATCCACACCGTGCGTGGCGCCGGTTACATGCTCAAGCCTGCGGAGTAGTCGCACGGGCACTGGGGCCCGGGGGAGGTGGCGCGGAACACGCGCCGCCTCCCCGCTCGCGCGGCAACCTTGGAAAGCGGGCCGGGCGCGAGTTTTCTCGCACCCGATGAGTGTGCTATTCTTCTATCTGGCCCAAGACCGCCGGTAAAGTTCGTAAGAACTTCAGAACGCTCACGGAATCCAGTAATGGGGGATGTGGGGACCAGCGCAGGTACAGAACTCCTTGACATGCGAACTCGTTCCATGAATCTGAAGCTCCGTGCGTGCGCGCCGGAGCTTTTTTCATTTCTGGGAACTGCTTCGTGCGGCACGGCCACCCGTGATGCATTCGCTACACGGTTACGACAATCAAGGGAGCGCCATGGCTACGAAGGACGCTACGGTCGCCGATCTTCAGAAGCAGTTTGAAGATTCGGGCGCCGTTCTGCTGACTGAGTACCGCGGTCTCACGGTTGCTCAGTTGCAGGAACTCCGCAACAGCATCCGCGAGCACGCGACTTACGCTGTGGCGAAGAACACGCTGACCAAGATTGCGGCTAACAAGGCCGGAATCACCGCGTTTGACGACGAGCTTGCTGGCCCGTCTGCACTCGCGTTCGTGCACGGTGACACTGTCGCCGTTGCCAAGGCACTGCGTGACTTCGCCAAGGCAAACCCTCTTTTGGTGATCAAGGCTGGCTACTTCGATGGCAAGCCTCTGACCGCCGCTGAGGTAGGCAAGCTTGCCGATCTCGAGAGCCGTGAGGTGCTGCTGGCTAAGGCTGCTGGCGCAATGAAGGCTTCGCTGATCGGTGCTGCACAGCTGTTCAACGCTCTGCCCGCCAAGGCCGCTCGCGGCTTCGGTGCGCTGCAGGAGAAGCAGAACGCTTAAGGATCGGCACCCGCCGACCGCAAACAATCTGTTCCTGCGCGATGTGCAGGGCAAACATCAAGGAGAATCATCATGGCTAAGCTTTCGACTGAAGAGCTGCTTGAGCAGTTCAAGGGCCTGACCCTCATCGAGCTCTCGGAGTTCGTCAAGGCGTTCGAGGAAGAGTTCGACGTTTCGGCTGCTGCTCCGGTTGCAGTTGCTGCTGCTCCGGCTGCTGGCGCAGCTGAGGCTGTCGAGGAGAAGGACGAGTTCGACGTCGTCCTCGAGTCGGCTGGCGACAAGAAGATCCAGGTCATCAAGGTTGTGCGCGAGCTCACCGGCCTGGGCCTCGGCGAGGCTAAGGCTCTCGTCGAAGAGGCACCGAAGACCGTTCTCGAGGCTGCAAAGAAGGACGCAGCTGAAGAGGCAAAGGCTAAGCTCGAGGAAGCTGGCGCTGGCGTAAAGCTTGCGTAAGTTCTCGCTCTAGCGAACGAAAGGTGGGCCGTCCCGAAAGGGGCGGCCCACCTTTGCGTTTCAGGGGCTCGCTAGATCGAGAAGCGCACCTCGGCTGCGAGTTGCGTGCCGCCGGGCACCTCGCTCCCGCGGAGCGCGAGTACACGTCCGCCGCCCGCAAGCACCTTCGAGGCGAGCTGGTCGACGAGACTGTAGCCCGGTGTGCTCTCCGCAACCAGGCCGCCCGCCTGATCGTCGAGCGTTCCCTCTGGGTGGGCGTCCATGTCAACGTAGAGCGTCGAGATCGCGCCAGCCACCGCCGCGCGGGCGATATCGGACAGGTCGGTCACGGCCCGGCCCGCGGCCTGAAGGTTACCGAACTCCTCCTGCCGCTCGGCGAGCTCATCGGCGTAGTACTCGTCAAGGATCTCGCGGGCTGCCGCGTCGATCTCGGTCGAGCTGAGGTTGTCGGGGTTGCCCGAGATGCCGGCATCGAGAAGCTTCGCGTTACGGGTGACGGAGCGGAAGACCGAGTCGAGGGGTTGCGCCGCAGCAACGATCAACGGCCCCCGCGTGCTCCGCAGGACGGGAGCGATCGCCCGGTCAACGGCGCGCGCGTAGCCGAGGAGCCGCGCGTCGTGCCCCTCTGGCCCGTGCAGGCGACGGCGGTGGGAATCGACCCCGGGATCCTCAACGTTGAACGTGTCGAGGAGGTCGCTCGGCAGCTCGGGTACGGGGAGCTCAGAGCCCCGGTGATCCGGCCCAATCACGATGAGGCGAACGCCCTTCTGGCTGAGCGCGAGCACCGTCGCGTCGTGCGCGAAGGTGATCGTGCGCAGAAGCGGCACGACGCGGAAGTGGTTGCCAGCGAACCACTCAGTCTCAAGCTCGTTCGGAAGCCGGTAAGCGACCGTACGCTCAGGGCCCGCGAACACCACGAGGCTGTGCGACAGGTACCGCCAGAGCTGGGTGTCGTCGACGAGCGCGCGCAGGCCCGCCTCGGTTGCAGCGATTTCCGCGGCGTCTCCGTCGTGCTTCGTGTGCTCCGCGACCGCCTCGCTGACGAGGTTGCCGAAGGTTATTCGGTTGGCCTCAGCGTCGGTAGTCACGGGTGACGTGCGCTGCACGATGGTGATGAGATTCGGGCGCTCGGTGTGGGCGAGCTGTTCGATCTCTGAACGGAGCGGAATATCGGTGTGCATGGGCGATCCCCCTTCAACGTTGCGCGGGGCTGCGGGTTCACGCCCCACTTCGGAGAACCCCGGAGGGAAACTCCCGCGGGATCCTTAGCCCCTACCCTGCCCGATGAAACGGAAAAGGGAATGATGTGGTTGTGCAACGCGCGTGCGCGCGCGAGGGTCTCTCCCGTGGATGCTATGCGAACAGGCTGGTGAACTCGACCTTGAGATCTGCGGAGAGGTGCGTCGGTACCCCTCCGACGAGCGTCGCGGCGATGCCCGGACGGCCGAATCCGTCGGCGGCAGACATGGCGGCAGCGAGCGGGTCGGCGTCGAGCAGCACGAGGTCCGCGCGATCCCCCGCGCCCGGGATGAGCGGCCCGCGCATCGAGCACGCGAGCGCAGCTGCCACCGCGATGCGCTCCTCCGGCACCCATGCTGCGCCAGCAGCGCGGGCGCGGGTCACCGCCGCTGCGATCGCGAGCCAAGGATCGAGCGGGGCCACGGGGGCGTCCGAACCGAGCACGACGCTCGCCCCGCTCTCCCGCAGCGACGCGAGCGGGAAGGCCCGGTTCGCGCGGTCTGCCCACACCGCGCGCATGCTCGGGACATCGTCGAGGAGGTGCGCTGGCTGCACGCTCGCCCCCACCCCGAGCGCGGCGAAGCGGGAAATGTCCGAGCGGCGAAGCAGCTGGGCGTGCTCGATCCTGCCCGCGGCGCCCGTCGCGGCGAATGCGTCGAGCGCCTGCGCGTTCGCGCGGTCGCCGATCGCGTGAACCGCCGCCCAGAACCCGGCCCGCTGCGCCCGTGAGAGCAGCGACGCGAGCTCTTCGGGCGCGACGAGTTCGCGGCCGTGCCCTCCATCTGGGTAAGGCTCGCAGCACAGTGCCGTGCGGGTACCAAGAGACCCGTCGGTGATGACCTTGAGCGGGCCGACAGAGATGAGCCCGCTCTGACCGATCGGCGACCCCGATCGCAGCCCGAGCGAGATGGCGCGCTCGAGGCTCTCCGGGTAGACGGCACTCTCGACGCGTAGGGCGCTGAACCCGCTGCGTTCCCGCCGCACCCAATCGTCGAAGCTCCACCTGATCTCGAAGTCGACGACGCCTACGACCCCGAGCGCCGCGGCGCGCCGAGCCGCGAGGTCGACCGCGGCGTCGAGCGCCTCGTCGGTGACGCGATCGAGCTCAGACACCAGCGCGAAACACTCGTCCTCAACCACGTGTGCGGGGTGGTCGGGGTGGAAGCCGTGTCGCGCGAGCGCGGCGCTGTTGAGCCAGGCGCCGTGTAGGTCGAGGCCGACGAGCACGATGGGCACGTCTCGGCTGACCGAGTCGAGCTGTTCGCGGGTGAGCCCGCCCCAGTCGCCGCCGCGCAGTCGCATCCCGATGAGCTCGGCAGGCACGTTCCCCGCGGGGTCTGGCTCGAGAAACTCGGACGCAAGGGCGAGCGCGGCCGCTGGTGAAGTGGCGTCGCCGAAGTCGGGTCGGGTCGACTGCTGCGCCCACTGCCCGAGATGCACGTGCTCGTCCCAGAGCCCCGAAGTGAGTACGCGGCCGTCAGCGCGGAGCGCCCGCGCGCTCGCCACGGCCTCGCGGTTGCGACCGGTGAGCGCGCCCGCGGGGGTGACCGCGGCGATCGTGCCGTCGCCGTCAATCAAGGCGTCAACGAGCTCGCCTGTGCCCGGGAGACGGGCGCCGGCGATGAGCCGGATCGCGGTGTCGTGCATCCGTCCAGCCTACGGGGCCGCGCGGTGCGCGACCTCGCCGCCCAGCACGGTGAGCAGCACGGGAGCCTCTGCGAAGGCGGCGGCGTCTGCGGTGAGCGGATCGAGACCGAACGCGGCGAGATCCGCGACCGCGCCGACCCGCACGACACCGTCCTGGGGCCTGTCGATCGCGGCCCAGCAGTTGTGGGTGATCGCGGCGAGCGCACGTTCTGGCACGAGCGCCTGGTGCTCGTCGACCGCCGGGGTGCCTGCGCCGTGGCGCTTGCGGTTCACCGCGGCGGCGAAGACGCGGCGCGCATCGAACTCTTCGACGGGCCAGTCTGAACCGAGCGCGACGGTCGCGCCAGCGTCGTCGAGGTCGGCGACCCGCCACGCGTTGTTCGCGCGCTCGGAGCCCGCGCCGAGCAGCGTCGTCCACATGTCGAGGCCATCGGGCCGCTGGCAGAACGCGTGGATCGGCTGCATGCTCGCGGGAACGCCGAGCTCGGCAAACCTGGGTACGAGGTGGTCGGGGATCGTCTCGACGTGCTCGATGCGGTGGGTGACCCCGCGCGCGTCCTCAGGCAGCGAGGCGACGGCGTCGAGCACGAACTCGACCGCGCGATCGCCAATGGCGTGCGTGGCAGTCTGGATGCCGCGCGCCGACAGTGCGTGGATTGTCCGGGTGAACAGCTCGGTCGGCGACCAGTACGGCTCGAGCCCGCCGCCGCGGGTGTCGGCCTCAAAGAGCCACGCTGAGCCGTTGTCGATGCTGCCGTCGAGCATGAACTTCACGCCCTCGATCTGCCACCGGCGCCCGCCGATGCCCTGCAGCGCGATGATCCGCTCGAGCGTCTCCTCCCACGGGTCGCTCGCCCGCCAGAGCGGGGAGATGCGCACGCGTGTCGCGAGCTCCCCAGTCTCCTCGATCGCCCGAAGCACCTCGATGTCACCCTCCTCCATGTTCATCTGGTGGAGCGACGTATACCCGGTCGCCGCGAAGTCTGCGAGCTTCGCTCTGACGGCGGCGACCCGCTCGGCGAACGGCATGCGGGGATACAGGTCGGTGACGAGGAGTTCGGCGTCAGATTCGATGAGGTAGCCCGTCGGGGTGCCGTCTTCGTACACCTCGATCGAGGAGTTGTTGCCGAAGTCGCGCGGGCCGTCGATGCCCGCGAGCTCGAGGGCGCGTGGGCTCGCGATCACCGAGTGCCCGTCGAACAGGAGCAGGTAGCCGGGCCTGCCTCCGAATGCATCCGCGAAGGGCGCGTTCGTGAGCTCGTCCCCGACGAACAGGTCGAATGACAGGCCGAACCCGCGGATCCACTCGTCGGCGCCGCGGGTAGCGGCGAACTCGGAAATGCGCCTCGCGACCTCCGCGACCGAGGTACAGCCGTGCAGCATGAGGGCTTCGTGCCGCGACTCGGCGCCCGACAGCGGGTGCACGTGCGCATCGACGAAGCCAGCGGTGATCGTCGCGTCGCCGAGGTCGATGGTCTCGCCCCCGGCCGCATCCCAGCCGTCAGCCTCGGCGCGCGAACCGACGGCCACGATCAGGCCGTCGCGTACTGCGACCGCATTGGGGGCCCCGGCCGCCCCGGTCTCGGCCACCTCGGGGCCGGTCGCTGCGGCATCGGCGGTTGCGTCGCCGGTGCGCACGCGCCCGCCGAGCACAACGAGGTCGGCGCGGATCGGCTCGGCGGTCATACGGCTGGTCCTTCCTGCGAGACTGAGAGGATCGGTTGCGCCTGGTCCTCCGGGTGGGCGCGCCGCAGTCGTTGGACGGCGGGGTCGGGCACCGGAACGGCGGCGATGAGGCGCTGCGTGTATTCGTGCTCGGGGGAGTGGAGCACGCGCTCGGTCTCGCCGATCTCGACGAGTCGACCCTGCTGGAGCACGCCGACCCGGTGCGCGAGTAGCTCAACGACGGCGAGGTCGTGGCTGATGAACAGCGAGGCGAAGCCGAGCTCGCGCTGCAGCGCGGCGAAGATGTCGAGCACCTTCGCCTGCACCGAGACGTCGAGCGCGCTCGTCGGCTCGTCCGCGATGACGAGCTCTGGCGCGAGGGCGAGAGCACGGGCGAGGCCCACGCGCTGCCGCTGGCCGCCGGAAAGCTCGAACGGGTGGCGCTCGGCAAACGTCGCCGGCAGCTCAACGGCGTCGAGGAGTTCAAGCGCCCGCGCGCGGTGCGCTCGCTTCCCGCCCGGCGCGCGGTGGATCCTAAGAGGCTCGGCGATGCACTGCTCGACGGTCATGAACGAGTTGAACGAGGCCGCCGGGTCTTGGAACACGAAGCCAATGCGTCGCCGCAGCTCGCGGAGGCCTCGCCCGCGGAGCTTCGCAAGATCCTCACCGAAGACGCGGAGTGAGCCGCCCGCGACGGCCTCGAGGCCGCCGATAGCGCGGCCGATCGTCGACTTGCCCGAACCTGACTCGCCGACGAGGCCGACGACCTCGCCGGGCGCAATTTCGAGCGAGACGCCGTGCACGGCCTTCACAGGGTGCGTGCCGAAGCCACTGCGATAGACGATGTCGACGGTGTCGAGCGTGACGGCGGGCGTCGCAGACGGGGCAGTCTCACGGGTCGCCGCGATCGCCCGGCTGCCGCTTCCGAGGCGGGGCACGGCCGCGAGCAGCTGCTGGGTGTACTCCTCGCGCGGGTTCGCGAACAGCTCCTCTACCGGCGCCTCCTCGACGAGGTCACCGCGGTACATCACCGCGACGCGGTCAGCGAGGTCGGCGACGACGCCCATGTTGTGCGTGATGAGCACGATCGAGGCGCCGAACTCCTCCCGGCACGCGCGCAGCAGGTCAAGGATCTCGGCCTGCACTGTCACGTCGAGCGCGGTCGTCGGCTCGTCGGCAATGATCACCGAGGGCCTGAGCGCGAGCGCCATCGCAATGATGATGCGCTGCTTCTGCCCGCCCGAGAACTGGTGCGGGTAGTCGCCCATGCGGCGTTCGGGGTCGGGGATACCGACCGCGCGGAGCATCTCGATGGCCCGCGCTCGGCGATTGGCCTTGCTCGTCATCCCGTGGGCGCGGAGGCCCTCCTCGAGCTGCCACCCGATCGTGAAGACGGGGTTGAGCGCGGTCGACGGCTCTTGGAAGATCATCGCCGCCTTGCCGCCGCGGATGTCTCGGAGCTCTGCGGGCGTCGCGCTGAGTACGTCGGTGCCCGAGAGCATTACGACGCCCGCGGTGCGCGTGCGCGGGGGGAACAGGCCGAGCACGGCGCGCGCGGTGAGGGTCTTGCCAGACCCCGACTCGCCGACGACTGCGAGAATCTCGCCCGGGTGCAGCTCGAGCGACACGTTGTTCACAGCGTGTACGGTGCCGTGGTGGGTGTCGATCGAGAGCGAGAGCCCGTCGATGTCGAGCGGCAGCGGCGACTGTGCGGGCCTGTCGGCGGGCGCGGCGGTGGCGGTCATGCCGTGAACTCCTTCTTCATGCGCCCCGGCGCGAACACCGAAACGAGGCGGGCGAAGACGCCCGGGCGGGCGACGAGCGAGCGCGAGCGCTGGTCGACGAGGTCGCGCAGGCCGTCGCCGACGAGGTTGAGCGCGAGCACCGTGATGATGAGGAACGCGCTCGTGATGAGGATCATCTGCGGCGCTTGCATGAGCACGGCCTTGCCGTCGTAGAGGATGTTGCCCCAGCTCGCGTGCGGTGCGGGCACGCCGGCGCCGAGGAAGCTCATCGCGGCCTCGGTGATGACCGACTCGGCGAACGTGAATGTCGCCTGCACGACGAGCACCGAGAGCACGTTCGGGAGGATGTGGCGGACCATGATGTGCAGCAGACCGCCGCCCTGCATCGTCGCGGCGGTCACGAAGGTCTCCGACTTCACCGCGAGCGCGCGGGCCCGCACGAGGCGTGCGATGCCGGGCGTGTAGACCACCGCGAGGGCGATGATGAGGTTCGTGACGCTCGGGCCGAGCGCCGCGGCGAGGGCGACGGCGAGCAGGATCGCTGGGATGGCCATGAGGCCATCGCAGATGCGCATGAGGATCGCGTCGAGCACCGAATTGAACACCGCCAGAATGCCGATGAGGGTGCCGAGCACGCCGCTCACGAGGGCGACGACGAAGCCAACGAGGAGCGAGGTCGAAGCGCCCGAGATGATTCGGGTGAAGAGGTCGCGGCCGAAGTTATCGGTGCCGAAGAGATGCTCAGCCGACGGCGGTGCGAGGCGGTTCGCCGGGTTTACCGCGTACGGGTCAAGCTGCATGATCGGGGGCAGCAGGTAGGAGATCACGAAGATCGCGAGGATGATGATGACGCCCACCATGAATCCGGTGTTCGACAGCATGCGGTGCCAGATCGAGTTGCCCTGCTTCGCCGCGGGGCGCATCGAGAGCACCGTTGTGCTCGGGACCGGGGTGTTGCGCGTTGAGGGTGCAGACATTGCGATCAGGCCTTTCCGACGCGCACCCGCGGGTCGACGATGCCGTACAGCAGATCGATGAGCAGGTTGGTGAGGAGGTAGACGAGGGTGATGAACAGGATCACGCCCTGGATCACGGGGTAGTCGCGCCGCGAGATCGACGTCACGAGGAGTTGGCCGAGGCCGGGAATGTTGAAGATCGTCTCGGTGACGGCGGCGCCGGTGACGAGCCCGCCGAGTGAGAGGCCGACGATGGTAAGGATCGGGAGGCTCGCGTTCTTTAGCGTGTGGCTGAAGAGCAGCCGGCCCTCGGAGACACCACGTGAGCGGGCGGCGTCGACGTAGTCGGTGTTCAGCACGTCGAGCACGGCGGCCCTGGTTGTGCGAGTGATGAGCGCGGCGGTGATCGCGCCGAGCGCGATGCCCGGCATGAGGAGGGTCTTGAGGCCATCACCGAAGTGCTCGAACGGGTTCACGTACCCGGAGATCGGCAGCCAGCGGAGGGTGAGGCCGAACAGCAGCATCATGCCGATCGCGAGCACGAAGCTCGGCACCGTCATACCGAGCAGGGTGAAGCCGGTCACGACCCTGTCGAAGCCGCCGCCGCGGAACTTCGCGGCGATCGTGCCGAACGGGACGGAGAGCAGTACCGCGACGATGATCGCGATGAGCGCAAGCTGAATCGTCGGGACCGCATTGTCGCTGATCGCCTCGACGACGCTCTTGCGCAGGAAGTAGGAGTCGCCGAGGTCGCCGGTGAAGACGCCGCCGACCCACTTGAGGTACTGCATGACGATCGGCTGGTCGAGGCCCATGCTCGCGTGCAAGGCTGCGACCTGCTCGTCTGATGCCTTCTCGCCGAGGATGCGGCGCGCGGGGTCTCCCGGGGTGAGGTGAATGAGCGAGAAAATCACGACCGACACCACAAACAGCACCGGAAGGAGGCTGAGGAGCCTGCGGAATATGAATCGAAGCATCTTGTGTTCCGTGATCGGTCGGGGCGAAACAGTGCGGGTGGTGCGGTGCGGGGCCGCGGGGCGGGGAGTGGTAGGCGCCGCAGCGCCCACCACTCCCTATGCGAGGGTCGCTAGTTCTTCCACTTCGCGTTCCACCACATGAAGTGGCCGTCGAACCACGCCGGGTCGAGATCTTTGTTCGCGGCGTATACGTTGTGCGCGTCACCGATGCGGCTCATCGGGCGCTTCTCCTCGATCCAGCTCTGCATGTCGTCGAAGAGCGCGCTCGCCTCGGCCTGTGTCGGGGCGCTGCGGAACTTCGTGAGGAGCGCCTGAAGTTCGGGGCCGTCGAAGTAGCCGGCGCGGGTCGGCAGGAAGCCGATGGTCTGCGTCGGGTCGAGCTCGGTGCCGAACGGGAAGACGACGAGGTCCCACTCGCTGCGGCGCTCGCGGTACTTCTCGCTGAACGCGCCCCACTCGTAGGCATCGAGCGTCGCGTCGACGCCCATGCCCTTGAGTTGTTCTACGACAACGACGGCGGCGTTGTATGCCTCGGAGTAATCCTTGTTTGCGAGCACGGTGACGGGCTCGCCCTTGTAGCCGCCCTCGGCGAGCATTTCCTTGGCCTTCGCCACGTCGACGGTGTTGAAGTCGGCTTTGCCAACCTCGGTGTCCCAGATCGACTTCTGGCCGAGCGTCATGTTGTGGTGCACGAGGTCATAGAGATCCTTCGAGCCGACGGCCGACAGCATGATCGGGTCGCGGTCGAGGCCGGTGTTGATCGCCTGGCGGTTCACGACGTTCGAGAACGGGCTCGACGCGTCGTCGCTGTAGACGAGGTTGATCGGGCCGACCATGTAGGTGTCGAGCACGATGTTCTCGTCGTCTTTGAACTGGTCGAGGCTGTCGAACGGCAGCTCGGTCGTCGCGTCGTACTGGCCCGACTGCAGGCCGAGCGTGCGGGTCGACGCGTCGGGGACGAAGTTGAACACGACCTCCTTGAGTGTCGCTTCCTTCGCGCCGGCGCGGCCGCTCGATGGCTCAGTGCGCGACTGGTACTCGTCCCACTTCTCGATGACGACCTTCTGGTCGGCGTCCCACTCAGTGAGCTTGTAGGGGCCGGTGCCGATGATGTCGGCCACGTCCTCGATCGGGCCGTCGCCGACCTTGTCGAGCACCTCGCTCGGCAGGATCGCGGGGTACGCGGTCGAGACCTGTGAGAGGTAGAGGAGGTGGAGGAAGCTTGGGGAAGTGACGGTGAGCTTCACGGTCTTGTCGTCGACCTTCGTCCACTCCGAGCCCGCGAACGCCTCCTGCGCGGCCACCGAGACGCGGGTCCAGCGGTTCATTGACGCGACGACATCGTCTGCGTCGAGGTCGCTGCCGTCTTGGAACTTCAGGCCCTCGCGCAGGGTAAACGTGTACTCGAGCGCGTCGTCGCTGACCTCGTACTTTTCGGCGAGCATCGGCTGCACCTGCAGGTCTGCGTCGGCGGTGACGAGGGTCTCGAAGATGGGGCCGGTGATCTCGCCCATGATCGAGTCGGTCGAGATCTGCGGGTCGAGGCTCTCGGGCTGCGCCGGGGTGACGAGGTTGACGATGTCTTTGGCCGCGTCGCCGCCGCCCTCGGGGCTGCTCGACGACGAGCAGCCGGAGAGGACGAGTGCGCCAATGGCGATGGCGGCAGTCGCGCTGCCCACGCGTCGCAGCGCGCCGGCGCGCCACGATCTGGGTGCTTGAGTGGTCATTGGATGGCTCCTCAGTGGTTGGTAGGGGTGGGAGTGATCGAGAGAATAAGGTCTGAGAACCCGCCAGTGGCAAGCGCGTGTGTGCGCTCGTCGCGGCGCAGGGTCGCGCGGTAGCGGGGGAGGCGGTCTGTCGCTGACTCGCCGCTCGCGCTCTGCGCATCAGAGGCGAGCATGCGCTGCGCCAGTGCGAGAAGCGGGCGCGAACCGTCGTCCGACCAGATGTCGATACCCGCGCCGTCGACCAGGCCGCTTTGGCCGCTCTGCGCCGCCTCCGGGAACGCGAGGTCCGCGACCCGGTCGCCCCGGGTCGTGACCCCGGTCGCGAAGTCGTGCCTGTCGCCCGGAATGAGAAAGCTCCATCGCGTGCCGAGGATTGCGGCGTGCGCGCCGGCCTCCGCTGCCTCCAGGCCCGGGGCCTCGCAGCCGCCCAAGTCGAGTAGCGAGACCCCGCGGTCGCCGATGACCTCTGCCGTACGAGTCTCGCGGTCATACACGAGCGCGGTGTGCTCGTCGACGCCGACGGAGAGGCTCTGCCCAAGGGCGTGGGCGAGCCGGATCGCGCGCGCGGGTCTGCCCCACTCGGAGAAGTGCGAGTCGAGCAGCGCCTCGGGGAAGACCCCGAGCCCACCTGCCGGAATGTACGTGAGCGCGTCGCGGCCGTCGAGCGCGAGGTCGTAGCCCGCTGCCGCACCGAACTTCCAGGCGTTGTGAATGTCGGCTCCGCCGCTCACCATGCCCGCGCCCTGCTGCACGGCGAGGCCGGCGCTTGTGCCCGCGACGACACCGCCGCGTTCGAGTACGTCGAGGATTGCCGCGAGCGCCGGGGTGACCGTGCGGTCGCCGAACGGCTGCGCCCCAGCGGCGGCGCGAAACAGGGCGAGCACGTAGTGTGTCTGGTCGCCGCCTCCGAGGAAGACGCCGTCGGTGCTGCGAATGAGCTCGGCGATCTCGGGCGACTCGGCCTGCGCGCGGGTGTAGTCGGAACCTGGGTATGCGGGGGACTCGCTGACCCCGATTGGAATCGGAACGCCCTCGGCCCCGTGGCGCGCGAACAGCTCAGCGTAGTACCGGCCGTCGGCCTCGTCGCTCTCGGCCGACGGGTCGTGGGCGGCCTCCCGAGACGCGGCGGGCTCCGAAGCCGTCGTCAGGATCGCGATGCGGGGGGCCCCGGTCTTCCGGCGCTCGCCTGCGAGGGCGATGACCTTGCGAAGGATCTCGGGGCTCTCATCGAGGGCGCCGCCGATGAGCACGAGGGAGCCAGTGGCGTCGGAGGGGGCGGTGGCGCTGTGGTGTGCCGCGGGGTGTGGCGATGCCGGTGATGATGCGTTCACGTTCCCCTCCCGAGGCCTCGTCGATGAAGTGTCGAAATCATTTCACGAAACAAATCATCGTGCAAGTCTGAAATGAATATTTCACAATCGGGCGAAATGTGGGTAGTGTTTCCGTACCGGCTCCCGGCGGCCGCCACGTCACCCCTCATCGTTGAGGCGACAGGCTTCTCGCAGGGACCCACACGGCAATAACTCCCGCGTTACGAGCCATCAGGCTGAAACCTCGAGTTCACAACTGTGCATCTGGAACAGGAACTGAAATGAACACCTCTGTACGCGACGTTTCGGCAGCGCTCATCACCCAACTGCGTGCGGCTGCACTCGAGGCGCAGCCCGCGTACGAGCGCGACCTGTCTGAAATCGTCGCTATCGACTCGGGATCATACGATCCTGCTGGAGTAAACCGGGTCGCCGACTGGGTGAGCGCCCGGCTCGCTAGCGACGGGTTCGCCGTCGAGCGCGTCGCGTCACCCGATGGGGAGACCGGCGACGCGATTATCGGCCGCAGGCGTGGAACCGGCACCAAGCGGATCGCCCTCTTCGCCCACATGGACACTGTCTTTGAGATTGGTGACGCGGCCAGCCGCCCGTTCAGGGTCGACGAGCACGGCCACGGCCGCGGGCCCGGCGTCACCGACGACAAGGCTGGCGTCATCGCGAGCCTGCACGCGGCCGCCCACTTGCGGGACGCGGGCGCTGAGCGCTTCGGCGAACTCATCCTGATCTTCACGCCCGACGAGGAGATCGGGTCGCCGTTCGGTGCCTCCGTGCTGCGAGACGCGACCGCTGGTATCGACGTCGCCCTCTGCATGGAGTGCGCACGCGAGAACGGCGATCTCGTCACCTCACGCAAGGGCGTCGCCGACCTTGAGATCGCGGTAAGAGGGAAGGCCGCACACTCAGGTATCGAGCCTGAGCGGGGCGCCCACGCTGGCGTCGAGGCGGCGCACCTCACCCTGTTCCTGCAGGGGCTCGCTGACCCTGAAGCGGGTGTCACCGTGAACGTCGGGATGCTGCGGGCCGGAGAGCGCCTGAACATCGTGCCCGACCGCGCCGTGCTGCACGTCGAGGTGCGTGCGATCACCGCGACTACGCTCGACCGCACCCTCGAACTCATCCGCGACAGGCTCGCGGCTCCCGTGACCGGCGGCACCGAGCTCACGCTCGCCGCCATCGATCACTGCCCACCGATGGAGGAGACCCCGGCAGGCGACGCGCTCGCGGAGCGCGCGCTCGCAATCGCCGCTGAGCTCGGCTTCACCCCGGGCCTCGCCCGCACGGGCGGGGTGTCGGATTCGAACAGGATCGCGGCGCGCGGTATCGTCACACTCGACGGCCTCGGGCCCGTGGGCGGCGGCGACCACTCAGAAAGCGAGTGGCTCGACCTTCAGTCCGTGCCCGACCGGGTGAGCCTGCTTGCCGCGCTCATCGACGACATCGGCGGATCGGACTGACAGCGTTGTCCGATCTGGGCCCTGTCGATAGTGTTCCTACACAGCCATCAACGCGGACGGGAGGCGGGCCGAGTGCAGAGTGAGCATGACGCGCAGGGCGCGGCCGCTGGCGACGATTCGCCGGCGACCCGCATCCGCGAGCGGATGGGGGAGTGTACGCCCGGTGAGCGAAAGGTTGCCCGCGCGCTCCTCGCCGCGTACCCCGTCGCGGGGTTCGAGACCGTCGCCGGCCTCGCAGACATCGCCGGTGTGAGTGGGGCGACCGTCGTGAGGTTCGCGACGAAGCTTGGCTACCTCGGGTTCCCCGACTTCCAGCGCGCGCTTCGCGACGAGTTCGAGCACCGCAGCGCCTCTCCGATGTCGCTGTACGAGCGCACGAGCCGGAGCCGCAGGGCAGCGTCCCCTGACGACCTCGCGGCGCTCGGCGAGGCCCCGGCCGAAGACGTGCGGGCGACCTTCGCCGGAGTGCCCGCGCACGACTTCGAAACGACGATCGCGACGCTCGCGCAAGAGAAGCGGCGGGTGTGGATCACCGGGGGGCGCTACAGCAACTTCCTCGCCGAGTACTTGGGGGCGAGCCTGCAGCAGCTCCGGCCCGCGGTGCAGATGGTGCCGAGCATGGCAAGCGTGCGCGGAGCGGCGATGGCCGACTTCGGCCCGAGAGACGTGCTCATCGCGTTCGACTTCAGGCGCTACGAAGACGCGACGCGCGATCTCGTGCGGTTCGCAAAGGCGCGCAAGGCGTTCGTCGCACTCATCACCGACAAATGGGTGTCGCCCTGCGCGTCTGACGCCGACACGGTGCTCACGAGCGTTGCGGCGGAGCGCGGGCCGTTCGACTCGGTCGTGCCCGTGATGGCGCTCATCGAGGCGCTGTTCGAGGGGCTCGTGGCAAAGCTCGGGCAGCCCGCGCGCGAACGGATGGCGCGGATCGAGGAGACGGTGCAGCAGCTCGACCTGCTGTGACCACCGCCCCGCGACCAGCGCCGGCGCTAAATGATCTGGCGCCCCTCGCGCTTCGCCTCGCGCGAATCCTTGATGAAAGCGCGCACGATGACGAACAGCGCACCCGTCACGATGACGGGCCAGACGAGCACGTACGCCGTCAACAGAACAACTTCCCAGTTCATGGCTACTCCTTTACAGCTGAGCGAGGTGAGTCAGTGTGCTGCGAGGCGATCTCCTCGACAGGGTCGAAGTCACCCGTTCGCAGCTTGATGAGGTCGAAATCGAAGCGCTTGTTCGAACCGAGCGTGATGAGCGTGCACAGAATCGTTGAGACGGAGTACGCGACGAGCGAGCCCGAGAGCACGGGGTAGGTGTGGAGGAAACCGATCGCGAAGGGCGCTGCCGCGACGGTCGCGATTCCGCCAACCCAGAACGCGACGCGCTTCCCGAAGAAACCAAACGCCATGAGCCCGAGCACCACGCCGATACCGATCGTCGCGAGCACGTCGAACACGATCGCCACCCAGCCCGTCATCGGGATCCACTCGAACCGCACCGGGAGGAAGGCAGCGAGCGCGACGACGACCGAGACACTGAACGCCGCGTTCGTGACCCGGTTCCAGTAGAAGCTCGCGATCACGGGGAACACGAGGGCACCCCAGAGCGCGCCGACAAAGACAAGCAGGTCGAGGATGTTCAGGTGGGAGCCGGCGAAGTACATGCCCGCCGTCATCGCGACGATCATCGTGATGCGCCCGACGAGCACCATCGTGCGCGGGTTCGGCTTCCCCTTCGCGATGTTCTGGCCGTAAATATCGGCCATCACGATGGAGGAGAGCGCAGTGAGGTCGGCATCGGCTGTTGAGGACAGCGAGCCGATGATCATGATGAAGAACAGTGCGAGCAGCGCCGGCGGCAGATACGTCGCCGCCATTTGCGGGATGAGGTTGTTCACATCGCCGCCGATCGGCTCGATCCCGGCGTACAGGGCGATGACGCCGAGCATGCCGATGCCGATGATCGTCGCGCCGTACCCGAAGGTTGCCGTGACGAACGTCTTCTTAATGAGGTCCTCGCGCACCGCGAACAGGCGCTGCGCGATGGTCTGATTGCCGATCGCGTAGGCGAGCACCGCCGCGATGTAGGGCGCGCCCTGGTTGAAGAACGCGTCGGAAGAGAAGAAGTTCGACTGCTGTGGGGTGAGGTTGTCTGCGCCCGTCACAAACAGGTCGGGGCCGCCCGCCGCGAAGAACACGACCGGGATGATGATGATCACCGCGCCGAGCATGAAGAGCACCTGCATGAAGTCGGTGAGCACCGACGCCCTGAACCCCGACCAGAGCGTGTAGAGCAGCACGCCAGCGCCGATCGCGAGCACGCCCTGCCCGAAGGTGAATGGCGACAGCATCGAGATGAGGGCGCCGCCCGCGATGAGGTTCGAGGTCAGGCTGATGATCGAGCCGAGCACGTTCGAACCGGCGAGCATGAGCTGGCTCGAACGGCCGTGGCGCGCGAACATCACCTCGGCGATGGTGTGCGCACGGGGCGCGACCTGCCTGATCCTCCGACCGAACGGGTAGATGAGCAAGATCATGAGGGCTCCCCAGAGCCCGTAGTGGATCGGGCCAGAGAGGCCGTAGGTGTACCCGGAGGTGGCGGAGGCGTACATGGACGCCGCCCAAATCCAGGTGGCCGTCATCGACGCGGCGGAGATGCCGAACCCGACGCGGCCCCCTCCCGTCATGTAGCCGTCGGCGTTCTCACGCTTCTGGCTTATACGGAGGGAAATGATGAGACTCGCTCCAAAGAATGCGAGGAAGAGGGCGACAACGATGGGGCCCGAAAGCTGCTGGAGCTGCTCGTGCATGGGTGCTTCCTTTCAAATTGCGGATCGGCGGGTGCCGGTGGACCGAATGTGGAAGAAAGCAGCTAGGTGGGGAAGCGGAAGAGATGGAAGGGGGAGGTGACGGTCGTGCGCGCTTGGGTCTGTGCTGCGGCAAAGCGTTTCGGGGTGGAGATAGGGTTCAGTCCTTTCGAAATATTCGTGCTCCCTGCGGCCGCGGAACGTCTGTGTTGCCCGGGTGCGGGGTCGCCGAAACGGGGGAGTGACGGCGCACAACGAATGTCTGGCTGCGCAGCACTCTGACCTGACCGCTCAGACCGGCGCATGCGAACTACCTGACCTTTCAAGTAGTACATGAGTTCGGCGAGAACTTCTAGCCCGCCAGGTTCTCACCGCGATCCTGTCTCGCGACTACTGCATCCGGGGGATATCTCTTGCAAACCCTGGTGTGGCTTAAATGTCCGAGTAGTCTTGTACCATTAGCCGGTTGGCTGTGCGTGGTCGGGGGCATGCAGGCTCGCTCATCAGATCACTCGTCGTCGCATAAGAAGGATGCCCATGGCCCTCATTTCTTTGACCCTAAAACACGCGAAGAAGTACTGGACATTTATCGTCGCGGTGCTCGTGCTGCAACTACTCTCAACGATCGCAACGCTCTGGCTTCCCAGCCTGAACGCGCAGATCATCGACAAGGGCATCGCCGTCGGTGACACTGACTTCATTTGGCGCACGGGCGGCATCATGCTGCTCGCCGCGTTCGGCCAGCTGATCGTGGCCGTCGGCGCCGTGTACTTCGGTGCCCGCACCGCAATGGGTGTTGGCCGCGACCTCCGCCGCGAGGTCTACCGCAAGGTCGACTCGCTCTCGACTCTCGAGGCGACCAAGTTCGGCGCCGGCACGCTCATCACCCGTGGCACGAACGACGTGCAGCAGGTGCAGATGCTCGTGCTCATGACCCTGAACTTCATGGTGTCTGCGCCGATCATGATGATCGGCGGCATCGTGATGGCCCTCCGCGAGGACGCGGGCCTGTCGTGGCTCGTCTGGGTGTCGGTTGCCGTGCTCGCGGTGATTGTCAGCCTGCTCGTGTGGCGACTGCTGCCGCTCTTCCGCGTCATGCAGGACAAGGTCGACGCGATCAACGGTGTGCTGCGCGAGCAGATCATGGGCATCCGCGTCGTGCGCGCGTTCGTGCGCGAACCGTTCGAGACGAAGCGTTACGACGTCGCGAACCGCGAGATCACCGACGTATCGCTGAAGGTCGGCAACATCTTTGTGATGATGTTCCCCATCATCATGATGGTGCTGCACCTCGCAACCGCAGCCGTGCTCTGGTTCGGCGGCTACCGGGTCGAGGCGGGCGACATTCAGGTCGGCTCGCTGACGGCGTTCCTCCAGTACCTCATGCAGATCCTGATGGCGGTCATGATGGGGGTCTTCATGACGATGATGATCCCGCGCGCGGTTGTCTGCGCCGAGCGCATCCGTGAGCTGCTCGATACTGAGTCATCGCAGTCGTTCCCGGACAGCGAGACCGTGGCATCGCCCGCCGCTGGCCAGATCAAGTTCGAAAACGTCACCTTCGGGTTCCCCGGCGCCGAGAAGCCGGTGATCGCCGACGCGAGCTTCGTCGCCGAGCCGGGCAAGACGACCGCGATCATCGGGTCGACTGGCGCGGGCAAGACCGTGCTGCTGAACCTCATGCTTCGGCTGTACGACCCGCAGGAGGGGTCGATCACGATCGACGGCGCCCCCGTTGACGCGCTCACCCGCGCGCAGCTCGCGCAGACCGTGAGTCTCGTGCCGCAGCGCCCGTACCTGTTCGGTGGCACGATCGCGTCGAACCTGCGGTTCGGCCGCACCGACGCGAACGACGCTGAGCTGTGGGAAGCGCTGCGCGTCGCGCAGGGCGAGGACTTCGTGCGGGAGAAGGAGCTCGGCCTCGAGGAGCCGGTGTCGCAGGGCGGCACGAACGTCTCCGGCGGCCAGCGCCAGCGCCTGTCGATTGCGCGGGCGCTCGTCGCGAAGCCGCTCGTCTACCTCTTCGACGACTCGTTCTCGGCACTCGACGTCGCGACCGACGCTCGGCTGCGGGCCGCGCTGCCCGACGCGACCGAGGGCGCAACCACCATCATCGTGGCGCAGCGCGTCTCGACGATCACCGAGGCAGACCAGATCCTCGTCATGGAGGGCGGTGAGATCGTCGGCCGCGGAACGCACGACGAGCTCCTCGCCACGAACGAGGTTTACCAAGAAATCGTCCGCTCGCAGCTCGAGGAAGCGGAGGCAGCCTAATGGCAAAGCGAGAGAAAGCCGTGAAGGCTAAGAACACCCCGGTCGAAGAGATCGAGGAGGACTGGGACAAGTTCGAGCCCGGAAATGGCGGCGACATGTTCGGCGAGGGCGCGCCGCCGCGCAAGGCGAAGGCGTTCTGGCCGTCGGCGAAGCGCCTCGTTGGGCTGCTCGGGCCTGAGAAGGGCAAGTTCGCGTTCGTCGTCGTGCTCGTCATCTTCTCCGTGCTGCTCGCAGTGATTGCGCCCAAGATCCTCGGTCGCGCGACCGACGTGATCTTCAACGGCGTGCTCGGAAAGCAGCTCCCCGCCGGGGTGCCGCTCGACCAGATCATTGACCAGCTGCGCGCGGAGGGAAACACCCAGTTCGCAGACATGCTGCAGGGCGCGAACGTTGTTCCCGGCCAGGGCATCGACTTCGGGCTGCTTGGCCTGCTCATCCTCGCGGTGATCGGGCTCTACCTTGGCTCGTCGCTGCTCATGTGGCTCGAGGGCTTCATCCTCAACCGCATGGTGATGCGCGTCGTCTACAAGCTCCGCGCCGACATCGAGGCGAAGATCAACCGCCTGCCGCTGTCGTACTTCGACGGCAAGCAGCGCGGCGACGTGCTCTCGCGCGTCACGAACGACGTTGACAACATTCAGCAGGCCCTGCAGCAGGCGTTCTCGCAGCTCGTGCAGTCGTTCCTGATGATCGTCGGCGTGATGGTCATGATGTTCCTGGTCTCCTGGCAGCTCGCGCTTATCGCGCTCATCACCCTGCCGCTCTCGGGCATCGTCGTCGGTATCGTCGGCGTTCGCGCGCAGAAGCTGTTCGCGGCCCAGTGGAAGCACACGGGCGAGCTCAACGGCCACATCGAAGAGTCGTTCACGGGCCACGAGCTCGTGCGAATCTTCAACCGCGACGCCGAGATGACCGAAGAGTTTGACCGCCGCAACGAGGGCCTCTTTGGTGCCTCGTTCAAGGCCCAGGCGCTGTCTGGCGCGATTATGCCGTCGATGAACTTCGTCCAGTCGCTCATCTACGTGCTCATCGCTGTTGTCGGCGCGCTCCGAGTGACCGCCGGCCAGATGACGCTCGGCGACGTGACCGCGTTCATCCAGTACTCGCGCGAGTTCGCTCAGCCGGTTGGCGAGATTGCTGGCATGGCGAACATGCTGCAGTCTGGCGTCGCGTCGGCAGAGCGCACGTTCGAGCTGCTGGACGCTGAGGAGCAGGAGCCCGAGAACGCAGAGCTCGACTTGCCCGACCGTACCGACGGACACGTCCGCTTCGACAAGGTCTCGTTCAGCTACGACGCCGAGAAGCCACTCATCGAGGACCTCTCGCTTGAGGCGCGGCCCGGCCACACGATCGCGATTGTCGGCCCGACAGGCGCGGGCAAGACGACGCTCGTGAACCTCATCATGCGGTTCTACGAGCTCGATGGCGGCCGGATTTTGCTCGACGACGCCGACATCACCAAGCTGTCGCGTGAGGAGCTCCGCTCTCACGTTGGCATGGTGCTGCAGGACGCCTGGCTGTTCGACGGCACCATCCGCGAGAACATTCGCTACGGCAGGCTCGACGCGACCGACGAGGAAGTCGTCGAAGCGGCGAAGGCCACGATGGTCGACCGCTTCGTCAGGCAGCTTCCCGAGGGCTACGACACCGTGATCTCGGAGAACGCGTCGTCGCTGTCGGCCGGTGAGCGGCAGCTGCTCACGATCGCGCGAGCGTTCATCGCGAACCCGTCGCTGCTCATCCTCGACGAGGCCACCTCGTCTGTGGATACCCGCACCGAGGTGCTCGTGCAGCAGGCGATGCGCGCGCTCCGCAGCGATCGTACCTCGTTCGTGATCGCGCACCGCCTCTCGACGATCCGCGACGCTGACACCATCCTCATGATGGAGGCGGGGCGCATCGTCGAGCAGGGCTCGCACGATGAGCTGCTGGCGCGGCGCGGCGCGTACTACGACCTCTACCAGGCCCAGTTCGCTGGCGAGGTGGATGAGGAACACGCCGAGGAGCTGCTCACGGGTGAACCCGTTGCGGCGACGGGAGCTATCCCGGTTGCGGGCGTGGCTGACACCGACGTGACCCCCGCAGGCTCTGCTGACGGTGGCGCGGAAGCTGACGGTGGCGCGAAGGGTGCTTCGTAATCCGCTAGACTAGTTGGTGCCCCTCACGTGGCGATATCTTTGTGAACTCCCCCAGGCCGGAAACGGAGCAAGGGTAGCGGAGCTCTATCGGGTGCGTGGGGGGCGCTTTCATTTCCCAGGGGTGCTTGGTGCTGGCTTGGTGCTGGCCCCCGCCCTCGCCCCCCTCGCCTCACCAAAGAGACCCTTCCCTGCAGCACCGCCCCTTAACTACCGTCGGGAAGGGGTGCTGTCGCGAGCAAGCTACTGTCTGGCGAGCGTGGGGGTCCCGCTAGGAGCCGGTGGGCCAGGCTTCCGCGAGCTTCCCGATCAACCGCAGCAACTCGGATCGTTCGTTCGCGTCCAGTGCTTCGAGGGCAGTCGAGGCTTCGTCGCGCTGTTGGTTCCGCACGCCGTGAACAAGTTGCTCGCCTGACTCCGTGAGGCGCACTCTCGTGCGGCGGGCATCTGCCGGATCAGCCTCTCGCTCCGCGTGCCCGAGCGCGACAGCCTGCTGGACGAGCCTGGAAGCGCGGGGCTGATCGACGCCGATGTGCTCGGCGAGCTCGCTTACCGAGAGCGCTTCGGGGGAGTGGGCGAGTACGCCCAGCATGCGCATCAGAGCGGGGCCCCCTACCGAGCCGCGACCGCCACGTCCGCCGCGACCGCCCGGCCAGTCGTGTCCACCAGGCTCCCCTCGCCCATCGTGCAAGGGTTGTCCGCCGTGTCCGCCGTGTCCGTCGTGTCCGTCGTGTCCGTCGTGTCCGCCTTGCCCTTGGTCTCCGCCTCGGCCGCCCCAGCCCTCGTGCGGGCCCCAACCTTGGCCGCTTCGGCCCCGACCAAAGTGTTCGTTCCCGGGGCCGCGGAGGCCGTGGGGGCCGCGACGCCTGCGCCTCCCGCGCAGGCGGGCGAGCGCCTCGAGCAGCGCATCGGCGTCGTCCGTGCTCGGTGAAGCTGGCGGCTGCGGCTGAGCGGCCTGCGTGGGGTCGGGGGAGGTGTTCATGAAAAAAAGTTTACATGTCTCTTGACATGGATCCAATTACATGTCACTATACATATGCATGCAAGGTGACATGGAAAGTTGCGGCTCACGAACGAGGCATGCGGAGCGGGTCTCATCCCGCACGAAAGGACTTCAACATGAGTAACACTCAAGACTTCAACAACGAACACTCCAACAGCTCGGTCGAGGCAGGGCTCGCCGAGGCGGCACCGATTACGCCCCAGCAGGGGGCCAACTCGCTCCGCTCGATGCGCAACTGGCTGCGCGCCGTTGACACGCTACTTGCTCGCGAGCTTGATGCCCGGTTCGCCGAGGCCGGCGCCTCGCGACGCGACCTGCGCATGCTGACGATGCTCGCAGCAGGTGACGAGCTTCCCGAGAAGAAGCGCGCCCGCTTGGAACGGCACGCCAACCGCCTCTGGGCGCTTGCTGACCGAGGTTGGATCGTGCGCTCCACGCAGCGCAGCGAGCCTCAGACCCGTCTGGCGCAAGCCTCCTGGGAGTTGACCACGGCAGGCGAGGCCGCGCTGGATCGATTGCAGCAGATCGCGCAGTCAGTGCGCGAGCAGGTCGAGGGGGCCGTGTCGGAGGAAGCATTCGCGACCACGACCGAATCGCTCAAGACCATCGCTGAAGAGCTCGGCTGGACCGAGGAGATGCGGCTGCATCGCGGCCGACGTGGCCCGGGCCGATCCCGCGCGGGCTGGCAGCGTGGCCACGGCCACGGCCACGGCCACGGCCACGGCCACAACCACAGCCACAGCCACCACCACAACCGCGGCAGCGGGTTCGAACGCGGCTTCGCGGCGGGATTCACTGCCGCGCGCTCCCGCGGCTAGCGTGGTCCACACCGCGGGCGCACGAGCGTCGGCGGGCCCCTGAGCCCCGCACGCAGACATTACCCACACAGGTGACCGGAGGGCCGACCTTCCCCGCAGGGGAGGCCGGCCCTCCGCCGTATTCCCGAGAGCTTCCTACGGATTCTCGCTTCGGCCAGCGCAGGCCGAGGGGCCGAGGAATACACTGAGGGTGTGGCAGCCAGTATCTACCTCACGTCCCCAGAAGGCCGCTCAGGCAAGAGCGCTGTGGCGCTCGGAGTGCTTGACACGTTGAAGGCCGACGTGCCGCGTGTCGGGGTGTTCCGCCCGGTGATCCGCTCACGCGATGAACGAGACCGGGTGCTCGAGTTGCTCCGTGGCCGAGCGACCTCGCCGGCGTCGTACGACGACTGCATCGGCGTGACGTACGAGGAACTCTCTCGGAATGCCGAGGAGGCGATGGCGAGCATCGTGAGCGCGTACCGTGCGCTCCGCGAACAGTGCGACGCGATCGTCGTCGTTGGCTCGGACTACACCGACATCGCGGCGCCAACAGAGCTAGCAACGAACGCCCGCATCGCTGCGAACCTTGATTCACCCGTGCTGCTCGTTGTCGGCGGGCGCGACATGGCCGAGCAGGAGGTACTCGGGCAATCGAGCGCGCGCTCGGCTGCGGAGCTTGCGAAGGTCGTGGAGCTGAGCCTCGCAGAGCTGCACGAGGAGCACGCGAGCGTGCTCGCAACGCTCGTGAACCGCGCCGACTCAGACCCCGCGACGCTTGACGCGATCGTCACCGCGGTCTCGGCCGTTGTGCCCGAGGGGAGCGCGGTCTGGGCGATCCCTGAGGAGCCGATGCTCGTCGCCCCGCCCGTCGCCGAGGTGATGCGCGCCGTCGACGGGCGACTCGTTCGCGGCAGCGAGGAACTGCTCAGCCGCGAGGTCAGCCAGATCGTTGTTGCAGGCATGTCAATGACGAACGTGCTGCCTCGCCTCCTTGAGGGCGCCGTCGTGATTATCGCCGCCGACCGCGCCGAGACGCTGCTCGCGGTCTCAATTGCACACGAGGCCGAGGGCTTCCCGACGCTCGGCGCGATCGTGCTGAACGGTGACTTCGAGGTGTCTGCCGATGTTGAGCGCCTGCTCGACGGCGTCGGCGCGGTGCTTCCGGTCATCAGCACGTCACACGGCACGTTTGAGACGGCGCAGCGCGTCATGCATGCGCGCGGGCTGCTCACCGAAGAGTCGCCGGTGAAGTTCGATACCGCCCTCGCCCTCTTCCACGAGCACGTCGACAAGGCAGACCTGCGCGAGCGGCTGCGTCTGCACCGCGGCAGCGTGCGCACGCCCGCAATGTTTGCGTACGACCTGTTTGCTCGGGCCGCTCAGGCGAACGCGCACATCGTGCTCCCGGAGGGCAATGACGACAGGATCCTGCGCGCGACAAGCACGCTCCTCGCCCGCGGTGTCGCCCGGCTCACGCTCCTCGGCGAGGAGAGCGCGATTCGCAAGCGCGGAGCCGAGCTCGGCCTCGCGATCGAGGGGGCCGCGGTCATCGACCCGGCGACCTCGCCGCTCCGCGAGGAATTCGCGGCCGAGTATGCGAAGCTCCGCGCGCACAAGGGCGTCACGCTCGAGGACGCGCGGGATCGGATGACCGACGTGAGCTACTTCGGCACGATGCTCGTCCACCTCGGCCTCGCCGACGGCATGGTGTCGGGCGCCGCGAATACGACCGCCCACACCATCCGTCCGAGCCTTGAGTTCATCAAGACGAAGCCCGGCGTCTCGGTCGTGTCGAGCGTGTTCTTTATGGCGCTCGCAGACCGCGTGCTCGTCTACGGTGACTGCGCGGTCAACCCCGACCCGAACGCCGCGCAGCTCGCCGACATCGCCGCGTCGTCGGCGGAGACGGCGGCCCAGTTCGGTGTGGACCCCCGGATCGCGATGCTTTCGTACTCGACGGGAGAATCAGGATCGGGCGCGGAGGTCGACAAGGTGCGCGAGGCGACGGCGCTCGTGCGGGCAGCGCACCCCGACCTTTTGGTCGAGGGGCCGCTGCAGTATGACGCAGCGATCGACCCCGAGACAGGCGCTTCGAAGCTGCCGGGCTCGCAGGTTGCGGGCCACGCCACGGTCTTCATATTCCCGGATTTGAATACGGGAAACAACACGTACAAGGCCGTACAGCGGTCGGCGGGCGCGGTCGCCGTCGGGCCCGTCTTGCAGGGGCTCAACAAGCCCGTTAACGATCTCTCGCGCGGGGCGACTGTGCAGGACATCCTGAATACCGTCGCGATCACCGCGGTTCAGGCGGGTGAGCGATGAACGCCGTGCTCGTGGTGAACTCCGGTTCGTCATCTATCAAGTACCAGGTCATTGATGAGCGAAGCGGCGACCGGTTGGCGCAGGGACTCGTCGAACGCATTGGCGAGCGTGGGGCCGGTCGCGTCGTCTACCGCAGCGCAGCGGGCGAGGCCGTCACGGAGCAGGACATCCCCGACCACTCGGCAGGGTTCGCTGCCATCGTTGAGGAGTTCAGGGCGGCTGGCACGCCGATCGACAGCCTCGGTATCGTCGCCGTCGGTCACCGGGTCGTGCACGGTGGCAGCGACTTCATCGCGCCGACGATGATCGATGACGCGGTCGCGCAGCGGATCCTCGATCTCGCGGAGCTCGCTCCCCTCCACAACCCCGGCCACTACGCGGCGATCGTCGCCGCCCGGGCGGTATTCCCTGATCTGCCGCACGTGGCGGTCTTCGACACCGCCTTCCACCAGACCATGCCCGAGAGCGCATATACCTACGCGCTTGACCGTGGTTTGGCGGCTGAGCACGGGATCCGGCGCTACGGTTTCCACGGAATCTCGCACCAGGTGGTGTCTCGCCGCGCCGCGACCCATGTGGGCAGGCCTCTCGAATCGCTCAGACAGATCGTGCTGCACCTGGGCAATGGGGCCTCCGTGTGTGCAATCGACGGCGGCTGCTCTGTCGACACGTCGATGGGGCTGACTCCGCTCGAGGGGCTCGTGATGGGCACGCGCTCCGGCAACATCGACGCTGGCGCGATCTTGCACCTTCTGCGCCGCGGGGTGAGCATCGACGACGTTGACCGCGAGCTCAACAAGCGTGCCGGATTCCTCGGCATGACGGGGTCGAACGATTTCCGTGACGTGCGAGCCGCGGCGGCCGCGGGCGACGAGGCTGCGAAACTCGCGATCGACGTGTACGTACACCGGGCGCGCCATTACCTCGGGGCTTACCTCGCGGTGCTCGGCGGCGCGGACACCGTCGTGTTCACGGCGGGGCTAGGTGAGAACGGGCCCGACCTCCGCGCGCTCATCTGCGCCGGCTTCGAGTGGTGTGGGCTGCACCTTGACCAGGCGAAGAACGAGGCCCCCGGGAGCGGAGCGCGCGTCATTAGCGCCGACGGCTCGGCGATTACGGTGCTCGTCGTACCGACCGACGAAGAGGCGGAGATCGCGCAGCAGTCCATCGCGCTGGTAGCGTCCAGTTAGCGCACAGGCCTCAGGCAACGTCAAAGGCGCAGTCAGGAGACGAACCGTGAAGATCGCAGCTATCCAGATGACTCCCTCCGTCGAGCCGGGTGAGAACTTCGAGGCTATGCGGATGCGCGCGGCCGAGGCTGCGGCCGAGGGCGCCCGGGTGATTGTCTTCCCCGAGCAGGCGATGGTGCTGCTGCAGTCGGTGACGGTCGACGCGTTGACAGGCATTGCCGCCGAGTGGTGGGAGCGGTTCGTCGCACTGACGGCCGAGCTCGCCGTGGAGCACGACGCCGTCGTCATCTCGGCTGGTTTCGAGCCGTCGCAGGATGGGCTTCCGTACAACACCGTTATTGCGGTCGGGCCCGACGGCAAGGAGCTTGCCCGGTATCGCAAGCTGCACCTCTACAAGGCCTTCGCGCAGAGCGAGTTCGAGCACACCCGCGCGGGCGACGAGCTGCCGCCGGTGTTCGACGTCGAGATCGACGGTGAGGCACTGCGGTTTGGCCTAGCTAACTGCTACGACATTCGCTTCCCCGAGCTCTTCCGCTCGCTTGTGGACCGAGGAGCGAACGCTGTGGCGGTCGTAGCCGCCTGGGCCTCCGGCCCGGGGAAGGAAGACCACTGGTCGATCCTCACCCGCGCGCGTGCGCTCGAGAGCGTGAGCTGGCTTGTCGCGAGCGCGGCCGTTGGCGGTGGTTCGCGTGACGCGGCGACGACCGGGCTGAGCCGCATTGTCGACCCGCTCGGCGAAGTCGTTGCGGGCCTCGGCCCGCGGGGCGAGGGCATCGTACTTGCCGACGTGGACCCGGCCGCGGTCGACCGCGCGCGCGGGGTGCTGCCAGCGCTCGAGAACCGGCGCATCGCGCTCACCTACGAACTCGCCTGAGTTATCCCCAGTCTGGGCGACGCCCACGTAAATGTCGGTGCTCGCGGGTAGCATGGGTGTCGTGGTAGCAGCACTGTATCGGCGGTATCGGCCAGAGTCATTCTCGGAGATGATTGGGCAGTCTCAGGTGACCGATCCACTCATGACGGCGCTGCGCACCGGCCGAGTCGGCCACGCCTACCTGTTCAGTGGCCCGCGCGGCTGCGGTAAGACGACGAGCGCCCGAATTCTCGCGCGCTGCCTGAACTGCGCCGAGGGCCCCACCGACACCCCTTGCGGCACGTGCCCGAGCTGTGTTGAGCTCAGCCGCACCGGCGGCGGTTCACTCGACGTCGTTGAGATCGATGCCGCGAGCCACGGTGGCGTCGACGACGCGCGCGACCTGCGCGAGCGCGCGGTGTTCGCGCCGGCACGCGACCGCTTCAAGATCTTCATCATCGATGAGGCCCACATGGTGACGGCGGGCGGCTTCAACGCCCTGCTCAAGATCGTGGAAGAGCCGCCGCCGCACGTGAAGTTCATCTTCGCGACGACGGAGCCCGAGAAGGTCATCGGCACGATCCGTTCGCGCACTCACCACTATCCGTTCCGGCTCATCCCGCCGGCCGCCCTCATCGACTACGTGCAGCAGCTGTGCGACAGCGAGGGCGTCGCGGTCGAGCCTGGCGTACTGCCGCTGGTGGTGCGTTCCGGTGGCGGGTCGGCGCGCGACACCCTCTCGATCCTTGACCAGCTCATCGCGGGCTCAGAGGGCAACAGCGTTTCCGCTGAGCGGGCCGCCGGCCTCCTCGGTTTCACTCACACGGAGCTACTGGACGACGTTGTGGCGGCGCTCGGCTCCGGCGACCCGGCGGCGGCGTTCACCGCGACCGACAGGGTGATTCAGACAGGGCAAGATCCGCGGAGGTTTGTCGAAGACCTGCTTGAGCGGCTGCGCGACCTCATCATCGTGAACGCGACGTCGATTGACGGCGCCGCGGCCGTGCTCCGCGGCGTCCCACAAGACCAGCTCGACCGTATGTTTGAGCAGGCCCGCGCGTTTGGCGCGCGCGAGCTCTCACGCACCGCCGACACTGTAAGCGAGGCGCTCGACCAGATGACGGGTGCGACGCCGCCGCGGCTTCACCTCGAGCTCATGATTGCCCGCGCGCTCGTCGAGCTCGCGGGCGGCGCAGAGGCGCCCGCCGCGCCCGCGTTTGGCGGCGCCCAGCAGCAGCCGCCGGCCCAGGCGCAGCGACCGGCGCAGCGGCCCCAGACGACTCCCGCGCCTGTTCAGCAGCCTGTGCCCGCTCAGCAGCCTGTGCCAGCTCAGCAGCCTGTGCCCGCTGCGGCTTCTTCCGGCCCCCAGCCCCAGGGAGGCCCCGCGTCGCAGGCAGGCCCGGCCGCGCCCGCGGCACCCCCGACTGACCTGCAGCCCGAGCGGGTTGCGAACGCAGCTGAAACCGCGGCGTCGATCCGCGAGTTCCTGCGGAATGATGATGCGGGCGCGGCGGCCGCTTCCGCGCCCGCCCAGCAAGCTGCGCCTGTTCAGGAAGCTGAGCCCGCCCAGCAGCTTGCACCCTCACAGCAGCAGCAGCAGCAGCCTGCACCCGCGCAACCCTCCGTGGCCCAGCCCGCCCAGGGCGAGGACGCGGCCGGTTCCGAGCGCGAGACGCACCCCAATGAGGGCGCAGCCGGCTTCGGCCGCCCCATCTCTGACGTGTTGAGCGCAGCGCAGATCGCATCTATCGGCAACGAGCCCACGACGCCCGCACCCGTGCAGCAGGCCCCCGAACCCGTCACCCCGGCTCAGGCGCAGCAGGCAGAGCCTGCGGCCGCAGCGACCACGGACTCAGCGCCGAAGCCGACTACCGATGCGGCGACGGGCGCGGCAGGTTCCGACCAGGCCGATGGAGGCAGCTCTGACGCCGAGCAGGGTGACGACGAGGCCGCAGGCTTCGAAGACTTGCGTGAGATGTGGCCCGACCTGCTCGAGGAGCTGCTCGAATCGAATCGCGACGCTTGGAACGCTGTACGCGCGGTCGAGCCGCTCGGTCTCGAAGGCGACCTGCTGCTCGTTGGTGTCGCCAACCGCTCGGACCTTGAAGCGTTCAAGACTGCCGGCGCCGGCCCGCTGCGCGAGACCATCCTCGAGGCAACCGGCATCCGGGTGCGCTACGCGCCGCGACAGGTGACGACCGCGCGCGAATCGCAGGAGCAACCGCAGCCACCCGTCGGCACCGCCGACTCAGAGGAGCCTCACCGAGGCCCTGCGAAGCAGCCAGCGCCCCCGGTAGACGACCTCGCGGAACGTGCGGCTGCGCGCCTGAGCTCGCTCGGCCCGAAGCTCGCGGCGCCCGCTTGGGCTGACCCGATACCTGATCAGCAGGCCCCCGCGCCTGAAGTGACGCCGGAACAGGCCCCTGCCGAGAAAACCTCAACTGACGCATCGAGTACTGAGGCATCGGCGACTGAGGCCCCGGCCCCGCCGGCGACGCCTGCGCCGCTGGTTTCTGCTCCGGCGGCTCCTGCTGCGGCGGCTCCTGCTGGGGCGAACTCTGCCCCGGCAAACTCTGCGCCGACGGCCGTCACGGCGAACCCCGCTCCCGCAGCAACAGCGCCGGCGCAGCCCGCCCGCCCGGCCCCCGTCGCGAAGGCTGGGCGCCCGGACTACAGCGACGACGGGTACGGGGAGAACTCGCCATACGGCGACGGACCAAGCTACAGCGACGACGACTACGGCTACCCCGACAGCGATCCGTATGCCCGAGCAGGTCAGACACATAGCATGCCGGCGCCTAGCGCGCCGGTATCAAGCGCACCAACGGCTCCGGCACCGAGCATGCCGGCACCGAGCATGCCGGCGCCAAGCGCTCCCGCCCCGAGCGCACCGCAGGCAGCGGCGCCAATGACCGCCCAAGCCGTTGCCCGGCCGGGTAGCCAGCCAGGCGCCACACCGGCTCCCGCTGGCGGCGTTGATCCTGCTCCCGAGCCCGGCTCAGCGAGCGCAGCGCCGCAGTCGAAGGCCGCCCCCAAGTTCACTCGCTACGGCGAGGCGGTCGTCCGCGAGGTGCTCGGTGCCGTATTCATTGAGGAGCGCCCGCTCCCCGAGCCCAGGAGGTAGTCGATGTACGACGGAATCGTGCAGGACCTGATCGACGAGTTCGGTCGGCTCCCCGGCATCGGGCCAAAGTCTGCGCAGCGGATTGCGTTCCACATCCTGCAAACCCAGAGCTTCGACGTGTCAAAGCTCGCCGAGCTGCTCACCGAGGTGCGCGAACGCGTCCGCTTCTGCGAGGTCTGCGGCAACATCACCGAGCAGACCCGCTGCAGCATCTGCTCCGACCCGCGTCGTGACCACACCCTCATCTGCGTCGTCGAAGAGCCGAAGGACGTCGTCGCGATCGAGCGCACCCGCCAGTTCCGTGGCCTCTACCACGTGCTCGGCGGCGCAATCAGCCCGATCGACGGCATTGGCCCTGACGATCTGAGCATCCCCGCGCTCATGCGGCGCCTCGGCGAAGCGACCGGAGACGACAGGATCAAGGAGGTCATCATCGCGACCGACCCGAACCTTGAGGGGGAGGCCACCGCCGCCTACCTGTCTCGGCTGCTCACGAGCATTGACGTGCCCGTTTCTCGCCTCGCATCAGGCCTTCCGGTCGGCGGCGACCTCGAGTTCGCCGACGAGGTCACCCTCGGGCGCGCGTTCGAGGGTCGCAGGGTCGTCGAGTAGCGCGGCGTAACGCTGGGCCACAGAAACGCTCGGGTATGTGCCGCGCGCTAGACTGGAAGCTGGCCCAGAACCAAGGAGGACCCTCGTGGCATTGATCGTGCAGAAATTCGGGGGGTCGTCTGTCGCAGACGCGGAGAGCATTAAGCGCGTCGCGAAGCGTATCGTCGAGACCCGCCGCACCGGAAACGACGTCGTTGTCGTTGTCAGCGCGATGGGTGACACGACCGACGAGCTCCTCGACCTCGCTGCGGACTGCACGCCCATCCCGGCGCCGCGCGAACTCGACATGCTCCTCACCTCGGGTGAGCGAATCTCGATGGCGCTGCTCGCCATGACCATCAAGGGCATGGGCGTTGAGGCCCTCTCATTCACCGGCAGCCAGGCGGGCATGATCACGACACCCGACCACGGCTCGGCGAAGATCGTCGACGTGACCCCGGGCCGGGTCCGCGAGGCGCTCGACGAAGGCGCCGTTGCCATCGTCGCGGGCTTCCAAGGCTTCAGCCGTGATTCGCGCGACATCACGACGCTCGGACGCGGTGGCTCAGACACGACGGCGGTTGCCCTTGCGGCCGCCCTCGACGCAGACCGCTGCGAGATCTACACCGACGTCGACGGGGTGTTTACAACCGACCCCCGGGTTGCGCCCCTCGCGAAGAAGATCGACGCGATCTCCTCGGAGGAGATGCTCGAGCTCGCCGCCTCCGGCGCCAAGGTGCTGCACCTGCGCGCCGTCGAGTACGCCCGCCGACACGGCGTCGAACTGCACGTGCGCTCGTCGTTCTCAGGCGAGCCAGGAACTGTTGTGTACACGCCCAAGACAGGGCACCCGAAGGGAGATCTTGTGGAAGACTCGGTCATCACTGGCGTCGCAGCCGAGGCGAGCGAAGCGAAGATTACTGTCGGCGGCGTCCCCGACATTCCGGGCAAGGCCGCGCAGATCTTCGAGGTCGTCGCGAAGACGAACGCGAACATCGACATCATCGTCCAGAACATTTCGGCAGCCGACACCAACCGCACCGACATCTCGTTCACGGTGCCGATGGGCGAGGGCCGCAAGGTCACCGAAGCCCTCGAAGCGGCCCGGGAAGAGCTCGGCTTCGAGACCCTCCTGTACGACGACCAGATCGCCAAGATCGCCGTCGTTGGCGCGGGCATGCGCACGAGCTCCGGGGTTTCGGCGCAGCTGTTCCGTGCCCTGTACGAGGCCGGCATCAACATCGAGATGATCTCGACCTCCGAGATTCGCATCTCGGTCGTCACGCGCGCTGACCTCATGGAGAAGGCAGTGCGTGTGCTGCACACCGCGTTCGGCCTCGACGCCGAAGAGACCGCGACGGTTTACGCGGGCACCGGCCGCTAGGCCACCCGAACTTCCCGCGCGAGCGGGCCACACACAGCTTAAGCACAAGGACAGGATCCAACTCTCATGACCGAACAGCAGGGTTTCGCAGTCGCCATCGTCGGCGCCACGGGACAGGTTGGCGCTGTCATTCGCACGCTCCTCGGTGAGCGTGATTTCCCGGTCGCGTCGCTGCGGCTCTTCTCGAGCGCGCGCTCCGCGGGCAGCACGCTCCAGTTCCGTGGCGCAGACATCACCGTCGAAGACGTCGCGACCGCCGACAAGAGCGGCCTCGACATCGTGCTCTTCTCCGCTGGCGGCGCAGCTTCGAAGCAGTACGCGCCCGAGTTCGCCGACGCTGGCGCCATCGTCATCGACAACTCAAGCGCCTGGCGCATGGACCCCGCGATTCCCCTCGTTGTGAGCGAGGTGAACCCCGAGGCACTCGACAGCACGGTCGCCGCTCGCAAGGGCATCGTCGCGAACCCGAACTGCACAACGATGGCCGCGATGCCGGTCATGAAGGCGCTCGACGCCGAGGCCGGCCTCGAGCGCATGAAGGTCACGACCTTCCAGGCGGTATCCGGCTCCGGCCTTGCCGGGGTCGCCGAGCTCGCTGGTCAGGTGACCGCGGCGGTTGAGACCGGAAACATTGAGGGCCTCGTGCACAGCGGCCGGGCGGTCGAGTTCGTCGAGCCCGCCGTCTACACCAAGACGATCGCGTTCGACGTGATCCCGCTCGCCGGCTCGATCGTCGAAGACGGCGAGGGCGAAACCGACGAAGAGAAGAAGCTGCGCAACGAGAGCCGCAAGATTCTCGGCCTGCCCGACCTGCTCGTCGCCGGCACCTGCGTGCGCGTTCCCGTCTTTACCGGTCACTCGCTCGCGATCCACGCCGAGTTCGCGAACCCGATCACGCCGGATCGCGCGCGCGAGCTGCTCGCCGCAGCCCCCGGCGTCGCGCTGAGCGACGTCCCCACGCCCCTCGAAGCTGCGGGCAACGACCCAAGCTACGTTGGCCGCATCCGCGAAGACCAGTCCGCACCCGAGGGGCGCGGTCTCGTGTTCTTCGTCTCGAACGACAACCTGCGCAAGGGCGCTGCACTGAACACCGTGCAGCTCGCCGAGGTTGTTGCGGCCAAGCTCACCGCCTAACACACGGAACGAACAGGATCTCCCCGATGATCATCAACACACACTTCGGGGAGATTCCCCAGTCGTACCTTTTCAGCGAGGTCGCGGAGCGGGTTCGCCGCTACGAGGCGCAGCACCCAGACGCCGCGGTGCTGCGGCTCGGGATCGGAGACGTGACGAGGCCACTCGCTCCCGCGATTATCGACGCGCTACACGCCGCTGTCGACGAGCAGGCGACGGCGCCGGGCTTTCAGGGCTACGGCCCCGAGGCCGGGTACTCCTTCCTGCGTGAGGCGATCGCGGCGGGGGAATACGGCTCGATCGGCGTTGATGTTGCCGCCGATGAGGTGTTCGTCGGTGACGGCTCGAAGTCTGACTCCGCGAACATTCAAGAGCTCTTCTCCCTGAGCGCCAAGGTCGCCGTCACCGACCCGGTCTATCCGGTTTACGTTGACTCGAATGCCATGGCGGGGCGCCTCGGCACGTTCGACGGTGAACGCTGGACCGGCCTCACTTACCTTCCGTGCGACGACGGCAACGGCTACAGACCGGCCCTGCCAACAGCGCCTGTCGCACTCATCTATCTGTGCTCGCCGAACAACCCGACGGGTACGACCATGTCGCGCTCAGAGCTCGAGACCTGGGTGGCGTACGCGCGTGAGACGGGCGCGGTGATCCTCTTCGACGTCGCCTACCGCGCGTTCATCACGGGCGATGATGTGCCGCGCTCTATCTACGAGATTCCCGGCGCCGACGAGGTCGCGATCGAGCTCGGCTCGTTCTCGAAGACGGCCGGGTTTACGGGGCTTCGGTGCTCGTGGACGGTTGTGCCCAAGAAGCTGCGACGCGACGGCGCCTCGCTCAACGCCATGTGGCTGCGCAGGCAGTCGACGAAGTTCAACGGGACCCCGTACATTGTGCAGCGGGCCGCCGAGGCCGTCTACAGCGCGGCGGGTAGCGCGCAAGTGCAGGCAGACGTCGACTACTACCTGGCGAATGCGCGGCTCATCCGCTCGACGCTTGAGGGGGCCGGGCTCAGCGCGGTTGGTGGGGAGCACTCGCCGTACGTGTGGTTCAGGTGCCCGGGCGGAATGGACTCGTGGGCATTCTTCGACGCGCTCCTTGAACAAGCTCAGATCGTCGGCACCCCCGGCGTAGGGTTCGGCCCTACGGGCGCGGGGCACTTCAGGCTGAGCGCCTTCAACACCGCTGAGGCGACGCAGGAGGCCGCTGAGCGCCTCGCGCGGCTCGTACCCACCTTCGTGTAGGCCCTGGGCCTGTTTGGCTACGAGGGGCGCTGTCAGGCCGCGCCCCGCGCCGCCGAGCGTATGTGATCTGCACAGGGTATGGCGGATTCGTGGCGGAGCGGGATTCCCAGCGCCGAAACCAGATCTTGGAGTCGGCATTGGGCCCGAGGCAGAGGCAGAGGAACGGCCTAAGCAGTTGGGGGAGTGAGCGTGAGCAGGCTCGCCTCTGGTCTGCACGCAAACCGCACGGGTGCGTAGATCGAGTTGCCGAGCCCCGCGCTCACGTTGAGGTACGCCGCACGGTGCGCGTCGTACCAGACGCTGAGGCCCCGGGCCTGGCTCGGCGGCAGATCGCTGTTCGAGGTCAGCGCGCCAATACCCGGAACGCGGACCTGGCCTCCGTGAGTGTGGCCCGCGAGGATAGCGTCGGCGCCCTCGCCCAGCAGTGCGCCGAGCGCAGACTGGTACGGGGCATGCACGACGCCAATGCGGGGGGTCCCGGGCTTTTCCTCCGCAACGCCGGCTGCGCCCATCGCGGCCCGCATCTCGTCAGCGTCGTCGAACCTGATGTGCGGGTCGTTCAGGCCGAAGAACTCGAACTTTGTTCCGCGAAGCGTGATCGAGGTCGCCGAGTTGTTGAGGTCAGTGAACCCCAACGCGGTGAGCCCCGAGGTGAGAGCCGCGTTGTCGATGTCTTGCTCGCGCGTGCTCAGCCGGCTGGGCTCGCGAAGGTACTTCAGCGGGTTCTTGAACTTCGGCCCGTAGTAGTCGTTCGAGCCGTGCACGAAGACCGTCGGAACGCCTTCGAACGCGCTGAGTGCGTGGAGCAGGGCAGGCCGAGCTCCGACGTGACCCATGAGGTCGCCGGTGAGCACAACGAGGTCTGGCTTCAGCTCGGCGAGCGAGCGCACCCAGTTGATCTTGTTCGTCTGCCAGGGCGCAAGGTGCAGGTCCGAGAGCTGTAGCACTCGCACGGGCGCCGCTTCAGCGGGGAGGATCGGGAGTTCGTGCCTGCGGATGGTGAACAGCCGACGTTCGACGACTGTCGACCAGAGCAGCACTCCCGCTGCGGCCCATCCGAGGGCCGCAGCGGGGGAGCAACAGCGAGAGTTTCGCGCCATCGAGGGTTAGTCCGAGCAGTCGACGGTCAGCGTGACGCGCGTGTTCAGCGCGACCTCTTCGCCAGAGCCAGGCGAGACGGACGTGACCTTATCCTTGCCGGCGTTGACCTTGCCGTCACCAGAGCAGGTCATGCTCACCGAGGTGAAGCCCGCCGACTTCAGCGCACTCTCGGCGTCCTTCGCAGTCTTGCCGTCAAGCCCATCGGGCACCTTCCCTGCGTTGCCGCGGGAACGGTAGATGGTGACCTCGGTGCCGAGGCCTGACGCAGCGCCTGCCTCAGGGTCGGTGCGCGCGACCATGCCCTTCGGCACCGAGGAGTCAACCTCGCCACCGTCGCGGTATGCGAAGCGCGCGTTCTCGAGGATGCCGGCGGCTTCCTCGAAGGACTTGCCGCGAACGTCGGGGACGTTCACCATGGTCTGGCGCAGCGCGGTGGCCGCCGGGTCACCGAAGCCCTCGCCGCCAAACTTCTCGTCGGCGACATACATCACTGCGGGCCAGATGCGGCTGTCCGCGGCCGTGAGGCCCTGGTACCCGCCGAAGTTACGCGTGTCGACGCGTGAACAGTCAGGCTGCCCGAGGCACTGCGGGTTCGGGCCGACGTTACCGACCCAGGTCGCGGTCGCGACCTTGCTCGACGCGCCAACCGTCCAGTTGTCGATGTATTCATCAGTCGTGCCGGTCTTCGCGAGGTGGGGCACACCGAACTGCGAGCGTGCGTGGCCCGCGATACCGTTGTTGATCGTGTACTCGAGGGCGTACGCGACGCCCGCCGCGACCTCGGGGGAGAGCGCCTCAGAACACTCGCTCTTCTTGAACGGCACCGCCTCGCCGTTCGGGCCGACAATCGAGTCGATCGCGACGGGGGTGCAGACCTTGCCCTTGCCCGCGAACGCACCGAACGCGGTCGCCATCGTGAGCGGCGACATCTCGTCGGTACCACCAAAGGTGTTCGACGGGTTCATCGTCAGCTCGAGCGTTCCGTTGTTCGGGAAGTCGGGGTGCGTCGCCGGCGACGCGCGGTGGAGGCCGAGCTTCTTCGCGAGCGCGAAGGTGTCGCAGAGGTCCATCTGCTGCTGCATCGACACGAGGCCGCCGTTGAGCGACTGCGCTACCGCGGTGAGTACCGACTGGTTGCCGCGCACGCCGAGGTTGTCATTGTTGAACTGCCATGGGCCGTAGCCGTAGACGCCGCCGTCCATGCAGCTCGCACGGAAGCTCTGCAGCTGCACGGTGCGGCCGTTGACGTTTACGACGTCGCGCACGGAGTGGCCCGAGCGGATCCACTCGGCGAGCGTGATCGCCTTGAAGGTCGAACCGACCTGGAATCCGGAGGAGCCGCCGTCGCTCTGATCGGTGCTGTAGTTGATCGCGGTGTAGCCCTGGCTCGAGAGCGCCTGATCGTTGCTGTACGGGCGGTTCTGCGCCATGGCGAGCACGCGGCCGGTGCCGACCTCGGTGCTCACAGTTGCGCCGCCAACGTCGATGCCCTCCATCGTCTGGGGTACCTCGTTGCGAACCGCGTCGGTTGCTGCGCGCTGGAGGTCGAGGTCGATCGTCGTGTAGATGTCGTAGCCGCCGCGGCGCATGTTGAAGTCGCGGGTCTCGGCGTCGGGGCCGAACGATTCGTCCTTCTTCATCTGGTTCTGGACGAAGTCGCAGAAGTGGCCGAGGCCGTAGGTCGCCTCTGCTGCCGCGCAGCCCTGCACGCGCGGGGTGATCTTCGGCTCGACGGGAGTCGCGACGGCCTCGTCGTGCTGCTGCTGCGTGATTTTGCCATGCTTGAGCATCTGACGGAGGATGAGGTCGCGACGCGCCTGGTTCGCCGGGATGTTCTCCTCGATATCGAGCTGGTACGCGACCGGTTGGTTCACGATGCCGACGAGGCTCGCGGCCTCGGGCAGCGTCAGATCCTTCGCGGTCTTGCCGTAGTAGTAGTGCGCGGCAGACTCGATTCCGTAGACCTGGCGGCCGAAGAGCGCGATGTTCAGGTATCCGGTGAGAATCTCGTCCTTCGTGAACTTCTTTTCGACCCCGATCGCGAACTTCATCTCCTTGAGCTTGCGATCCATGGTCTGCTGCATGGCCTCTTCGTAGGCCTTCTTCTGCTCTTCGGGGTCGGGCACAGCCGTCGACTCCTGCACGAGCACGTTGCGCACGTACTGCATGGTGATCGTCGAGGCGCCGGACGTCCCGCTGTCGCCGCCCGCGTTCTGCAGCACGGCGCGGCCGGCCGCGAGGGCATCGACGCCGCCGTGTGTGTAGAAGCGCGGGTCCTCAATTGCGACGAGCGCGTCCTTCACGTACGGGGAGATGTCGTCCCAGCCGACGGGGATGCGATCCTGCTCGTAGAACTCAGCAATCTTGACGTTCTCGTCGCCGTTCTTCGCCCAGATAGTGCTCGGCTCGGCCAGCTGGCCGGGCTTGAGATTGCTGGGGAGGTTCTCGAAGATGCTCACGGCTGACGTCGCCGCTGCGCCCGAGAGGGCCACGACGGGGGTCACCGCCGCGGTGACGAGGATGCCTGCGATAGCGCTCATTGCTACCGCACCGAGGATGCCGCCGACTACGCCACCAACCGAACGAGGTTTGGCTGTGGGCACGCGCGAAGACTTTGAGGCCTTTGGGGTCATAGACTCAAGGGTAGGCGATAAAAGCTGGCAATCAGCGCCGCTCGCGCCAAATCCAGGCGTTTTCACCCGCTATTTTCAAGAAGGAGGCTCACGTGAGTGATGCTCCAGAAGCACCGAAGTGGGAGTACTTTGTGACCCCGCTCCTGCTGCACAATGAAGCTCAGATCCTCAATAATTGGGGAGCGCAGGGCTGGGAACTCGTGCAGATCATCGAGGGCCCCGCCGGTGGAAACGTCGCTTATCTCAAGAGAAGGGCCTGACATGTCATCAGTTATCGAAGAGCGCATCAGCGAGCTCGGATTCGAAATCCCCGAGATCGTGCCCGCTGTCGCGGCGTACGTTCCCGCGGTGCGCGACGGTGACTACGTCTACACGTCGGGCCAGCTGCCCATCGCGAATGGCGCGCTCGTCGCGACTGGCAAGGTCGGCGAAGGCGAGGGCCTCGTGAGCCCCGAGCAGGCGCAGGAGCTCGCACAGCTGTGCGCGCTGAACGCGCTCGCTGCGGTTCGCGGCGTCCTCGGGTCCCTCGACAAGGTCGAGCAGGTAGTGAAGGTTACCGCCTTCGTTGCTTCCGCCCCCGAGTTCACCGGCCAGCCGGTCGTCGCCAACGGCGCCTCCGTGTTCCTCGGCAAGGTCTTCGCAGACCAGGGCATCCACGCCCGCTCGGCGGTCGGCGTCGCGGTGCTGCCGCTCGACGCTCCGGTTGAGGTCGAGTTCATCTTCCGCGTCCGCGACTAACGCTCGCGGCTCGCGACTACACCTCGCACCACGTCAAAGGGGCGGCGGATCCACACCCGGACCCGTCGCCCCTTTCGCGTGCGAGCCCTACTTGGCGCCGCGCTCCGCGACGACGCGATCGGAGATGAGCTGCATCACCATGGTGTCGGCGAGGGTCGTCGTATCGCCGATTTTGCGGCCCTCGGCCGCGTCCTTCAAGAGGCGGCGCATAATCTTGCCTGAACGCGTCTTCGGCAGCTCGTTCACGACGTAGACGTTGCGGGGGCGGGCGATCGCGCCGATGTGCGACGCGACGTGGGCGCGGAGCTCCTGCTCGGCCTCAGCCTCGGTGATGAGGTGCTGCTGCGACTTCAGAATGACGAAGGCAACAACCGCCTGGCCGGTGGTCTCGTCATCGGCTCCGACGACCGCGGCCTCGGCGACCGCGTGGTGCCCGACGAGCGCTGACTCGATCTCGGTGGTCGACAGTCGGTGCCCCGAGACGTTCATGACGTCGTCGACGCGGCCCAGGAACCAGATGTCGCCGTCCTCGTCGAGGCGGGCGCCGTCGCCGGCGAAGTACTTGTCGCCGAACTTGTCCCAGTAGGTGTCGATGAACCGCTGCGGGTCGCCCCACACGTTACGCACCATCGCGGGCCACGGGCGCTCAACGACGAGCAGCCCGCCCTGCCCGTTCTCCACCGGGTTACCGTCGTCGTCGACAACGGCGATCGAGATGCCGGGCTGCGCGATCTGCGAGCTGCCGGGCTTCAACGAGGTGAGTCCGGGGAGCGGGGCGACCATCATGGCGCCGGTCTCGGTCTGCCACCAGGTGTCAACGATTGGCGTCTTACCCGCTCCGATGATGTCGCGGTACCAGCGCCACGCCTCGGGGTTGATGGGCTCGCCGACGCTGCCGAGGAGGCGCAGGCTCGAGAGGTCGTACTGCTCGGGAACCTGACGGCCAACCTTCATGCAGGAGCGGATCGCGGTGGGCGCGGTGTAGAAGATCGACACCTTGTACTTCTCGATGATTTGCCACCAGCGGCCCCAATCGGGCGTATCCGGGGTGCCCTCGTACATCACCTGGGTCGCGCCGTTTGAGAGCGGCCCGTAGACGATGTAGGAGTGCCCGGTCACCCAACCGACGTCGGCCGTGCACCAGAACACGTCGCTCTCGGGCTTGATGTCGAACACATCACTAAAGGTCGTCGTCGCCTGGGTGAGGTAGCCGCCAGAGGTGTGCAGGATGCCCTTCGGCTTACCTGTCGTGCCCGACGTGTAGAGGATGAAGAGCGGGTTCTCAGCGGGGAAGCCCTTCGGGGTGTGCTCGCCGTCGTACGACGTGATCTCCTCGTGCCACCACAGGTCGCGGCCCTCGGTCATTTCGATGTCGTTGCCGCCGCGCTTGACCACGAGCACGTGCTTCACGGTGCTCGGCTTGCCGTCTGCGTCGTCAAGCACGAGCGCCTGGTCGACGACGGGCTTCAGGGGCGATACGCGACCCTTGCGGTAGCCGCCGTCGGCGGTGATGACGAGCTCGGCCTCGACATCGTCGATACGCGCGCGAAGGCTTTCGGCGCTGAACCCGCCGAACACGACGGAGTGCGCGGCGCCGAGCCTCGCGACGGCAAGCATCGAGATCACGGTCTCCGGGATCATCGGCATGTAGATGGCCACGCGGTCGCCCGCGGTGACGCCGAGGCTCGTGAGCATGTTTGCGGCGCGCTTGACCTCGTGAGTGAGCTCGGCGTAGGTGAGCGTGCGGGTGTCGCCGGGCTCGCCCTCAAAATGGATCGCCACGCGGTCGCCGAGGCCGTTCGCAACGTGCCGGTCGAGGCAGTTCTCCGCGACGTTCAGCTCGCCGTCGGCGAACCACTTCGCGAACGGCGGGTTCGTCCAGTCAAGGATCTCAGTGAACGGCTTCTTCCAGGTCAGGCGATTCTGCGCCTGCTCCGCCCAGTAGGCCTCGGGGTCTGCCGCCGCGCGCAAGTACACCTCGGGCGAATGCTGGTTTGCCTGTTCGCGGAATTCCGCGGAAGGGGGGTAGCTCTCTCCGGCGTCGTGCGCGAGGGAAGAAAGACTTTCGATAGTGCCGTGATCGTCGCTCATGGCTACCCTTTCAATCTGAAAACATCATTGTCTCGCTCAATGTTAGACCCGAGAGCTTCGCCCCCAGGCCCCCCGAAAGAGGGGGTGGCCGTCCGCTGTCCCCAACTCCCCGCGTGGCCTTGCCTATCGGGCCCACAGCGATTGTGCTGGTGCCCATGAACTCGGGAGCGTCTCACCAGGAGCAGCGCCGGTCGCACGCCCTTGCCGGCGACGTGCGGCGCGCGCTCGGCGGCCTCGTGCCGCTTGTCGATGACCCCACGGCGCGTGACATACTCCTTGACGCCAGCGGGGGCGCGGGGCGGTTGTGGGTTGACCGTGGGAGTGGCATTGAACTGGTTGCGGGGTGGGCCGCACCCGCCGCGGAGGTACGCCGGCTCGCGATCCAGCTCATTGCGGCGGGAGGCAGACACCTCGACGAGTTGAACCCCGTCGCTGATGTGCGGCTCGGCGACGGGATCCGGGTGCACGCCGTGCTCGACCCTGTTGCGGTCGCGGGGTCGGCGCTGTCGATTCGACTTCCCGCACCGCGCGCGAGGACGTTTGCACGTCTCGTCGCCGGGGGACTCTGCTCGCCCGAGGCCGCTGAGATGTTGACCGACAGCGTCTCGAAACGGCGCAACCTGCTCATCACGGGCGGCGCGGGGAGCGGCAAGACGACACTGCTCAGCGCCCTGCTCGCGCTCGTACCCGCGACCGAGCGGATTGTGACGATCGAGGACGTCGCCGAGCTGCGGCCGGAGCACCCGCACCACATCGCGCTCGAGGCCCGGCAAGCGAACATTGAGGGTGTCGGCGAGATTGGGCTCGACCGGTTGCTGCGCGAAACGCTACGCATGCGGCCCGACCGGATCGTGCTCGGGGAGTGCCGCGGCCCTGAGATCGCGACGCTGCTCGCAGCGCTGAACACGGGCCACGAGGGTGGGGCTGGCACGCTGCACGCGAACCGGATCGCAGACGTGCCGGCCCGGCTCGAAGCCCTCGGGATGCTTGCGGGGCTCGACCCGCAAACCCTCGCACGGCAAGCCACCGTGCTCGACCTCGTCGTCCATGTCACCCGTGCGAACGGCAGGCACCGCATCGCACAGTTCGGGCGGATGCGCATCGGGAAGAGCGGAACGCTGGAGGTGAGCGCCCTTGCTGCGGCGGCGTAGCCCCGGTTGGGATGAGAGCCGCGAATCGGAACTAGGATCGGTGCCTGCGGCGGTGGCCGCCCGGGCCGCAGCGCTGTTGCGCGGCGGAATGTCGTCCGCGCAGGCGATCCGCTCCGTGGGCGAGGAGATCCAACGCCCTGAGACGCGCGACCTCATCGCAGAGGTCGGACATGGAGCCTCCGTCGGAGCCGCTCTCTCCCGGCTCGACGGGCCCGAGTGGCGGGTGCTTGGGGCGGCCTGGTTGCTCGCTGAGGAGAGCGGGGCCGCGCTCGCCCCAGCGCTTGACCGTATTGCCGCCGCGCTCGACAGCATTTCCGAGGCGAACCGGCGCCGGTCAGTGCTGCTCGCGGGCCCGAAAATGACGGCAACCCTCGTCGGCTGGCTCCCGCTTGCTTCGATAGCAGTGAGCTTTCTGCTTGGCTTCAATCCGTTCCCGCTGTTCATCACCCCCATTGGGGCGCTGCTGCTCCTCATCGGTCTTGTCCTTCAGATCGTCGGGGCCCGGTGGAGCGCCGCCCTTACCGGCCGCGTCGAACGAGAAGACCGGGTAGCGGGTCTCGAATGCGAGCTCATGTGGGTGGCGCTCGCGGGCGGGGCGCCGCCTGGCCTCGCTCTCAGACGGGTTGCTGATGCGGTATCCGAGACGCGAGCCGAGTGGGTTACGTTCGACAGCTTGCGTGCGGGGCGGCCGCTCGCACGCGTGCTCGAGGTCGCGGCAGCGGCGGGCGTTCCAACGTCAGCGATGCTGCTCGACGAGGCGAACCAAATCCGTGCGCGGGGCCAGGCCGCGATCGAGCGCGAGGCCGAGCGGCTCGGGATCCGGATCCTCTTTCCCCTCGCCTCCTGCCAACTGCCCGCGTTCATCGCGGTCGGGGTGCTCCCCGTCGTGGTCACTCTGCTTGGCGACGTGTTGCCGAGATGAGCGCGACACACGGCTTCGTCCACAACCACGATTCCGTCGGTGATCGCGGCGCAGCCTCCACAATCCTCGGCGCACCTCACCGTGATCTCGTCGCTGCAGCGAGGATCGAAACACCACCAGGGCACGCAGCGGCGAGACTTCGCCGAAGCCCACAATGATAGGGAGGACACGATGAACACAACGCAGCGTGTGCAGCAGCACAGTACGCAGCAGAAACCGCGCGCTCGCCTCGGGCGAGTTCGCGAGGAGGAGAAAGTGCTCACAGGCCTGGGTTTCCCAGCTGAGCCAGAATCGCCTCCTGCGACCGGGCGCTGGCACTCCGAGGCCGACGGCCACGAACCCGTGCGCCGGTCACTCTCGGATGGCTCCGTGCGGGCGAGGGACGGCGGGCTTGGCGCAGACGAACGCGGGGCGGTCACGGCAGAATATGCGCTCGTCATCATGGCAGCGGTCGCGTTCGCCGGCCTCCTCATCGTGATCATGCGTTCGGAAGAGGTGCGCGCGATGCTGCTCTCGCTCGTGCAGGGCGCACTCGGTAGCGCAGGGTAGCCGGGTGGGCGCGATGTTCGCTGCGCTGCGGGCGCTGCGGGCGCTGCGGGCGCTGCGGGCGCTGCGGGGCGACGAACGGGGGGCAGTGACGGCGGAGTTCGCCGTAGCGATTCCGGCGATGCTGCTCGTCCTCGGGCTCGCGATCGGCGCAGTCCAGCTGTCAGCGCAGCGCGTCGCGCTTACCGCCCTCGCCGGTGACGTAGCGCGGCTTGAAGCGCGGGGCGACGATCGTCTTGCGGCGGCAAGGATCGCCGAGCACCCCGGGGCGGCCAAGCTCTCCAGGAGTACGGCCGGCGGAATCCTGTGTGTTGTTGCGACGAGCTCCCCGAGTGCGGGGCTGCTAGCAGGAATCCGCGTGACCGGCCGAGGCTGCGCAGCCATTGCGCAGGCAGGGGCGTTCGCTCGTGGTATCCCAAACAGGCCGGCCGGTTCAGGCGGGGCTGAGCTGTGAGCGTGCCTATCGTTGTCGCGATCAGCGCCGGTGCAGTGGCGCTCGCGCTCCCGGTCATGGTCGCGGCACAGTCCGTCGTCGCCAGGGAGGAAGTTACGAGCGCGGCCGACGCGGCCGCGCTCGCCGCAGCCGATGCAGAGCTCGGGCTTCTTCGGGAGGCCGAGCCTGCGCCATGCGAGGCTGCGCAGCTCGCCGCCGCCGCGAACGGGGCGCATCTGCTGAGTTGTGACCTTGGGCCCGGCAGTGCGGAAGCACGGGTCGCTACTGAGGTTCGCCTAGGGCTCCTGCGTTTCACCGGGCGAGCTCGCGCGGGAGTGAACGACTGATTCGATCCCGCCCGCACTGCCAAGACCGGAACGCTGTGGGCGGGTTCAGCTCTCGGGGCTGGGTGAACTTACGGGGCCCGGCCCCGGAGCGGCCCCGAGGCCGAGTAGTGCGTCCGCGAACGCAAGGAATCGTGCTGTCGCATATCCGTCGTATTCCGGCAATAGCGCGAGCTGCTCGCCGATGATGCTGAAGAACGCGTACAGCGGCACCGTGGCGTCTCGCGAATTCAAATCGGGGTGAACCTCTTGGAGCAGTGAACTCCACCGGGTAGCGTGGTCTCTCTCCATCTGCAGGAACCGCTTCTGCTCGGTTGGAGTGAGATTTCCCTGCTCCGAGAAGTACACGCGCATGAGGTTGGCGCTGCGGAACGAGTGTTCGACGTAGTAGTTGCAGAGCAGACGGAGCTGTTCTTCGGCTGTCCCAGCTTCTGCTGCAACTGCGGCGTCTTCCAGCCACTCTGCTGCCCGATCGTAGGCAGAGGCGAGGAGAGCAGTCTTCCCCTCGAAATGTCTGTAAACACCCGACGGAGTGAGGCCGACTTCGGCAGCGAGGTCCTCGATCCTCACATCGTTGTACCCCCGCTCGGCGAAGAGCTTGATGCCCGCGTCAACAAGATGCTCGCGGCGGGGCGAGCCCGGCCTGCCCTGCGGTGTGTCTACCTCTCGCAGCGGGAGGGTGAAGTTGCTCACGGTTCTGCCGCGGTAGGTCTCCACATCAATATCAAGGAGTCTCCAGGCCAGCGTATTGAGGAGAGACCGCAGCCGAGCTTTCGCGATGCGGGTGTTGTGCAGCGTGACACTTGAGATCACGCTGAACGTCGCAATCAGTAGGAGCAGGCGCTCCTGGTCTGGAAGCCCGGGCCGGTATGCGGTGTGCACGCGCTGGAGCCGTGACCCGAACACCGCCAACCTATTGTTGAGCAGGGCTCGATCGTCGTCCTCAAGATAACGGCTCTCCCAGCGGTAGACACCGTTGATTGAGCGGTTCGCAACGAACTCACCGGAGATGGCATCAATCAGCTCCTCCAGCACCAGGCGAGCCTCGTGCTGGGAGCTGTATTCCTTCGAAGCGGCTTCCTCGGTCACCGCGAGCAGCCGGTCCGCAAACGACAACGCTGTGTGCGAGAACAGGGCATATTTGTTCGGGAAGTGGCGATACAGCGCGGTTGCGGTGATGCCAACTGTGTCCGCAATATCCTGCATGCTGACGGCGTGGTACCCGCTCCGGGCAAAGGCCTCCGCGGCAGCCTTCTCAATCTGCTGCTTGCGGTCGCGGGGTCGGGATCGCTGCGCTGCGGTCTTTTCGCTGCCACCCATGCGTTCAACCTTATCGGGGGGAGCAGTGCGCGCCGACTGTGAGAAACCATAAACTTCGCAGCGTTTTGCAACGCTGTTCTTGCCTGATCTACGTTCGGGCAGACAGCCGCTCTCGCAGCGCGGCGGCAATCGCGTCAGCTGTGGGCCACCCCGAGAGCCCACTCGAATCAGAGTAGACCCGGCAAGACAGCTCGCGGGTGCGGGGCGCTCCTTCGAAGATATCCTCGCCGTCGATCAGAATGGTCGGCGAGCCTGCGAACGCGACGCCCTCGGTATCGGCGTTCGACGAAATTGTGACCGTCTCGACTTGAACCTCTTGCGCCCCAATCTCGTCGAGAGCCGCGCGCAGGTTCTCGGTCGCCTGGCCAGCACTCGGACAACCGAGAATGACGAGTAACTGTGCCTGCATGAGTTCACCTCTCCGTTCAGTGCGCGACGGGCGTCTTGAAACGGAGCCTGGCAACGACGCCGAGCACAAGCATGACAACCGAGCCCCAGGCGAGCCCGAAGACCGCGGAGAGTCCGGAATCCATGAGCCAGGTGACGATTCCTGGAACAGTGACGGAATGGACGATGCCGCTCACGAGGTCGTAGGGGGCGCTGAAGCCCACCTCGGCCAGGTTGACCAGGAGGATGTGGCCGCCGACCCAGAGCATCGCGAGCGCCCCAACGACGGTGAGTAGGCGGAACACCCACGGCATCGCCTTCACGAGCCCGCGGCCGACCGCCTGCAACCACGCGACGGGTCGCTTGATGAGCCAGAACCCGACGTCGTCCATCCTGATGAGTAGCGCGACGGTGCCGTAGACGGCCACGGTCATGAGCAGCCCGACGACGACGAGCGTCGCGAGCCGGATGCCCCACGACGAGGCTTCGATGTTCGCGAGCGAGATGAGCATGATCTCGATGCTCAGCACGAGGTCGGTGCGGACCGCGCTCGACACCATCTGCTTTTCGTCGGTCTCGGTACGCTCGATGACCTGCTCGACGCCGGCGGCGTCAGCGTGGCTCGGGCGAATCCAGTGCCACACCTTCTCGGCGCCCTCGTACGCGAGGTAGGTGCCGCCGAGAATGAGGAGCCACGGGAAGATCCACGGCGCCCACGCGCTCAGCACCATGATGCCCGCGATGATGATCGCCTTGTTCATGAGCGAGCCGCGCGTGATCTTCCACACCACGGGCAGCTCGCGCTTCGGGGTGAGGCCCTGCACGTACTGCGGTGAGACGGCCGCGTCGTCGATGACGACGCCTGCCGCCTTCGCGGAGGCTTTCGCTGCGCCGGCAACGACGTCATCGATTGAGGCTGCCGCGGCACGGGCGAGTACGGCGATGTCATCAAGCAGGGCGAAGAAACTAGCGCTCACGTGTGGTGCCTCTAAGTAAGGGGAACGAATTGAGAATCAGGATAACCCGTGAGGGGAGCGAAACCTTAGCGGAAACCAGAAGTCGCTAGTAATGACAGATTCTCACGTGACTGTGTGTATCGTTGCGGTGCAGGGAGCCCTGCGCGACGAATCGCGTGTACGGGATAAAAAGGCGAGAATTGGAGTGCCGTGGGGAAAAAGCTGGTCATCGTGGAGTCGCCGACAAAGGCGCGCACGATTGGTGGTTACCTCGGTGATGATTACGAGGTACTGTCTTCGGTCGGGCACGTTCGCGACCTCGCCGAGCCGTCGGAGCTCCCCGCCGAGCTGAAGAAGGGCCCGTTCGGCAAGTTCGGCGTCGACGTCGACAACGGCTTCGCCCCCTACTACGTCGTCAACGACAATAAGAAGAAGACCGTCGCCGAGCTGAAGCGAGCGCTCAAGGGCGCCGATGAACTCTTCCTCGCAACTGATGAGGACCGCGAGGGTGAGGCCATCGCGTGGCACCTGCTTGAGGTACTGAAGCCGAAGGTTCCCGTACACCGCATGGTGTTCCATGAGATCACCAAGGACGCGATCGCTGAGGCACAGCGGAACACCCGCGAGCTCGATACCGCGCTCGTCGATGCGCAGGAGACCCGGCGCATCCTCGACCGCCTCTACGGCTACGACATTTCTCCGGTGCTTTGGCGCAAGGTCGCGCCAAAGCTCTCCGCAGGCCGCGTGCAGTCCGCAGCTACCCGCCTCGTCGTCGACCGTGAGCGCGAGCGCCTCGCGTTCCGCGCCGCCGAGTACTGGAGCATCGCCGCGCGCTTCAACCCGGCCGAGGACGCGCCAGACCGCGTGCCGTTCGAGGCCAAGCTCGTGAGGCTTGACGGGAATCGCGTCGCCTCGGGCGGTGACTTCGACGACACCGGCAAGCTGACCGCGAAGGCGACCGGCGCCGGCGTCATCGCGCTCGACGGCACCCGCGCCGATGCGATCGCCGCCGCCCTCGGCGAGGGCCCCGCGGCGCTCGTGCGCACTCTCGAGACGAAGCCGCACACGCGCCGTCCGGCCGCGCCGTTCACGACGTCGACGCTGCAGCAGGAGGCTTCGCGAAAGCTCCGCTTCAGCTCGCGCCAGACGATGTCGTTCGCGCAGTCGCTCTACGAGAACGGCTACATCACCTATATGCGTACCGACTCGCCGACGCTCTCGAAGCAGGCGCTCGAGGCGGCGCGCAGCCAGGCAGCTTCGCTCTACGGCGCCGAGACCGTGCCCGACAAGCCGCGCGTCTACACAGGCAAGGCGAAGGGCGCGCAGGAGGCGCACGAGGCGATCCGCCCCGCAGGCGATACCTTCGTGCGGCCGAGCGAGCTCAAGGGAAAGCTCACCCAGGGTGAGTTCTCGCTGTACGACCTTATTTGGAAGCGCACCGTCGCGAGCCAGATGGCAGACGCGAAGGGCTCGACCGCCACGGTCACGCTCGGCGTGACGGTCACTGAGGGGTCGGCAACCACCGAAGCGGAGTTCACCGCGAGTGGCACGGTCATCACCTTCCCCGGCTTCCTCCTCGCCTACGAAGAGGGCAAGGACGAGAAGCGCGGCGACGCCGAGAAGAACAACGTGTCACTGCCGCAGCTCACGGAGGGCCAGGCGCTCAGGATCACGGAGCCGATCGCAAAGCAGCACGAGACGAGCCCGCCGCCGCGCTACACCGAGGCGAGCCTCACGAAGCGGTTCGAAGAGCTCGGGATCGGACGCCCGTCGACCTACTCGTCCACGATCTCCACGATCATGGATCGCGGCTACGTCTCGAAGCAGGGGCAGGCCCTCGTGCCGAGCTGGATCGCGTTCTCCGTGGTGCGCCTGCTCGAGGAGCACTTTGCGGCGCTCGTCGACTACGACTTCACCGCTGAAATGGAGAGCGACCTCGATGAGATCGCGGCCGGCCAGACCGACCGCTCCGAGTGGCTCAAGGAGTTCTACTTCGGCACCGACAACCACCCGGGTCTCCGCGGCGTTGTTGATAACCTCGGCGAGATCGATGCGCGGGCAATCAACACGATCCGGATCGATGACCAGATTTCGCTCCGCAACGGCAAGTACGGCCCCTACCTCGAGGTCTTTGACGAGAAGAGCGAGGTTGACGAGAACGGCGAGCTCAAGCCGCGCAGCGTGAACATCCCCGACGGGATGGCTCCTGACGAGCTCACCCCCGAACGCGCTCACGAGCTCGCCGACGCCGAGCCCGCAGAGGATCGCGTTGTCGGCCTGCACCCGGTCACCGGCAAGCGCGTCATCGCGAAGAACGGCCGCTTCGGCCCGTACGTGCAGGAGCTGCCGAACGACGACGAGGAGCTCCCGAAGGGCGAGAAGCCTCGCACCGCGTCGCTCTTCAAATCGATGGACCCCGCGACCGTCGACCTGGACACCGCAGTTGCCTTGCTCGATCTGCCCCGCGTCGTCGGCAACGACCCCGAATCCGGCGACCCGATCACCGCGCAGAACGGCCGCTACGGCCCGTACCTCAAGAAGGGCACGGAGACCCGAACGCTTCCGAGCGAGGACACGATCTTCTCGATCGACCTCCCGGGCGCGCTTGAGGTGCTCGCGCAGCCGAAGTACGGTGCCCGCAAGGCGAGCTCGGCGCTCAAGGAGTTTGACGCCGACCCCGTGAGCGGTAAGCCCGTGAAGGTGAAGGACGGCCGCTTCGGCCCGTACGTCACCGACGGCGAGACCAACGCGACGATCCCGCGCGGCGACTCGGTCGAGGAGATCACGTTCGAGCGTGCGATCGACCTGCTCGCCATCAAGCGCGCGAAGGGCCCAGCCAAGAAGAAGGCGCCGGCGAAGAAGAAAGCTCCCGCTAAGAAGCCGGCCGCAAAGAAGCCTGCAGCCAAGAAGTCAACGGCGGCGAAGAAGGACGTCGACCCGGCTCGTTCGGCCGCCGCGAAGAAGGCCGCCGAGACGCGCAAGGCGAACGCCGCGAAGAAGGCGGCCGAGGCTGCTGCCGCGGCCGAGACCGCAGAGTAGGCCGCGCGTGTTCATCACCCTCGAGGGCGGGGATAGCGTCGGCAAAACGACGCAGGCGGCAATGCTTGAAGAATGGCTGACCGGCGAGGGCCGCGAGGTCGTGCGTACCCGCGAGCCGGGTGGAACACCGCTCGGCGTCGAGGTGCGCAGGCTGCTGCTGCACGGCGGCGACGAGATCGGCGCCGTCGACCCGCGCGCCGAGGCGCTGCTATATGCGGCAGACCGCGCGCAGCACATCGCGCAGGTTGTTCGGCCCGCGATCGAGCGGGGGGCGGTCGTCGTGCAGGATCGCTACATCGACTCCTCACTCGCCTACCAGGGCGTCGGACGGGTCCTCAACGTTGACGAGGTGCGCGGGATCAGCGAGTGGGCGGTCGGCGGGCTCTGGCCCGACCTCACCGTACTCTTCGACCTCGCGCCCGAAGTCGCGGCATCGCGGCGTGCGACGCGCGAGGACGATCGGCTCGAATCAGAGCAGCAGGAATTCCACGAGGCTGTGCGGGTGGCATTCCGTGAGCTCGCCGCGGCCTCGCCGGAGCGCTTCCTCGTCGTGGACGCCGCTGGCACGCCCGAGGAGATCCACGCCGTGGTCCGCGCGGGCGTAGCCGAGTGGCTCGCCGCCCGCGGCTAGCGGCTCCCGGCTCGCCGCGCCGCGCCCACGCACGCCGCACTGTTGCGCGGCCCGCGCTCGGAGTACGCTTTTCCACACGGATCGCCCACACCGCGGCCCGTTGGGACGGGGGAGCATCATGAACGACCACGGAACTGAGTACACAGGCGTCACGCGGGACGAGTCGCGCTGGCTGGCATTCTGGAACCGCGGCGGCTGGTGGAAGGCGCTACTCGTGGTCGCCGTCTACGCTGTGGTCTACCAGGCCGCGCCGTTCGCGTTCCTCCCGCTCGTGCGCGATCTCAGTGACCCCAATGTCTTTGCGACCCCCGGCAGCGTATTTGCGGGGATCGGGCTGCCCGTCGTGCTCGGTTCGATCCTCCTCCTCGCGTTCGCGTGGACCCTTGGCTGGCTCCCGCGACCGCTGTTCGGCAGGCAGCCTGTCGGCCGATCCTGGTGGATGTTGGTCGCGCCCGCCGTTGTGCTGCTCCCGATCGTGCTGCGGCTCATCGGCATCGACTACGGTGCATACGGCCCCGGTGTCGTTGCGATGTCGTTTGCGATGGGCCTGTTCATCGGGCTCTCTGAGGAGCTGCTGTTTCGCGGGATCGCGGTCACACTGCTCCGGCGCGGCGGACACTCGGAGTGGGTCGTCGCGGCCGTGTCCTCGCTGCTATTTGCGGCGATGCACTCTGCGAATATCCTCACGGGCCAGCAGGTGCTGACCGTGCTCGGCACGATCGGGTACACATTCGTGTTCGGTGTGCTCATGTACCTCGTGATGCGGGTGACGGGCAACCTGATCTGGGCGGTGCTGCTGCACGGGCTCACTGACCCGACGACCTTCCTCGCAACGGGCGGCATCGACGCGCACGGTGCCGGCGGCGGAGCCGGCCTCACGCTCGAGCTCGCGGCCCCGGCTACCATGCTGCTCATGGCCGCAGGGCTCGTGATGCTCGTGTTCGTGCGGGGCCGGTCCGCGCGAGAGGATTAGCGGGCCGGATCGCGCCTTGCCGCGCTAGTCGGGTGAACTCCCTGGGCGGAGCGACTCGATCCCGAAGAGCGTCTCGAGCGCGTCCGCCGCGTCCGGCACGCGGCCCTCGCGTCCGAGGGTGCGGATCCGCGTCATTGGCGTATGGAGGAGCTTGCCGGTGAATCGCCGAAGCGCCGCCTCCACGTCGGCGGTGCGGTCGGCGGCGGCGTCAGTATCGGTCGAAACCGCGTCGCCGGCGGAAGCGGCAGGATCACCGGCAGCCGGCCCTTCCCCAGCGACCACGCCGGCGGTCGATCCGGACGCTGCGCGGGCGCGGCAGAGCTCATCCTCGAGGATGCCCATGACATGCGTGCGAAGCGCGAGGAGCGCAGGGAGGGCGTCGCGCTCCGCACGCGACGCTGCGAACTCAGCGGCGGCTTCGCGCACGATCTCCTTCGCCTCGGCGGCAGCAGTGAGTTCGGCGACGGGAGCGTGCTTCGCGATCGTTTCGATGTCGAGTAGCTCGACACGGGGGAGCTCGGCGACCGCGTGCTCTATGTTGCGAGGCATGCCGAGGTCGATGAGGAGGCGCGGTCGGCCCGCGTCCGCCTCGGAGCCTGCGGCAGTGCCCGCAGTTCCCGCAGTTCCCGCAGTTCCCGCAGTGCCCGCCGCCGCGCGGAGCAGCTCCGCGGTCAGAACCGGCTCTTCGGCGCGCGTGCACGCGATCACGAGATCCGCGGACGCGAGAGCATCGCCAAGACCGCCGGCGTGTACGACTGTGAGCTCGTGCTGCTCGGCGTAGGTCTCGGCTCGCCCCGAGGGCGAGTAGACGTGGATCAGCTCCGTGCCGCGGGCACGGAGCGCAGCGACGGTCGCGCCGGCGTAGGCACCGGTGCCGATGAGAAGCACACGGACGGTCCGCCAATCGGGAACCCGCGACTCGGCGATGCGCAGCGCCAGGCGGACGAGCGAGCGGCCAGCCGAGCGGATATCGGTGCGGTGGCCGACGTCGCGCGAAGTGCGTGTCGCTGTGCGAAAGAGGTGCTCGAGGTCGTGCGTGAGGGTGCCGCGGTCGCGGGCGTCATCGTGGGCGCGCCTGACCTGACCGGCGATCTCGCTCTCTCCGACGACGGCCGACTCGAGGCCGGATGCGACGGCGAACAGGTGCGCGGCGGTTTCGTGCTCGGTCGCGAGGGCCGCAACAGCGTTGAGCTCAGCGGGTTCGATGCCAGCTGCAGCCGCGATTCTGGCGAGCACGGCGTCGCCGCGACCCGGGCCCGTTTCCGCGTAGACCTCGAAGCGGTTGCAGGTCGCGACGACCACGGAGCCCGCGGTGAGGGTGGGATCATCGAGCCCGGCTGCGATCTCGGCGGAGCGTTTGGAGAGCGACTCGAGGAGCTCAAAGGGCGCGCGGTCGAGGCTAAAGGAAAGGGAGAGGAGCATGCGAGTTTCTTGTTTTGAGCGGGTGAAGCCGGAGTCAAAAACCAAGCAAATCATCCGAACCTGAGCACATCTGATCTACCACATCAGATCTATGGGTTACTATCTCGACCGATGAAACTTCTTAGCGAAACTCACCCACTTGTCTCCGGCCAAACGAGCGAATCTCCGCTCCTGCTTGCCCTCCGCGGCGAGCGCGCCGAGCGTCTCCCCGTGTGGTTTATGCGCCAGGCGGGCCGCTCGCTTCCCGAGTACCGTGAGCTGCGATCCCAACATCGTATGCTCGACGCCTGCTTGAACCCTGAGGTCGCGAGCGAAATCACGCTGCAGCCCGTTCGGCGGCACGGCGTCGACGCCGCGGTGTTCTTCAGCGACATCGTCGTGCCCCTGCTCGTCGCGGGCGTCGACGTCGACCTCGTTGCGGGGACCGGGCCGGTGTTCGCTGAGCCCGTGCGCACCGCGGCTGACGTTGCAAGGTACCGGGCCGAGTTCACTCCTGAGCGGATGCGCGAGGCGCTCGGCCCGATCCGCGAGGCCGTCGCGCTCACCGTTGCCGAGCTCGGTGACACGCCGCTCATCGGGTTCGCGGGGGCACCGTTCACGCTCGCGGCTTACCTCGTTGAGGGCGGCCCCTCACGCGAGCATCTCCGCGCGCGGGCGCTCATGCACTCCGATCCCGAGACCTGGCGGGAGCTGCTCTCTTGGGCGGCGGATCTCAGCGCGGTGTTCCTCGAAGCGCAGATTGAGGCGGGCGCGAGCGCTGTCCAGCTGTTCGACTCGTGGGCGGGATCGCTGAGCGTCGAGGCGTATCGCGCGAACGTCGCGCCGGCGTCGCGGCGGGCGCTGACGCTCGCACGCGAGCTTGGGTTCCCGAATCCGAGCGACGCCGCCGCGCGACTGCGGGTTCCGGTGATCCACTTCGCGGTCGGATCCGGGCACCTCCTTGAGGAGCTCGCGGCGCTCGGTCCCGACGCCGTCGGCGTCGATTGGCGGCTCCCGCTCGACGAGGCGAGCGGCCGGCTCCGCGACTTGTTCCCGCTCCAGGGAAACCTTGACCCTGCGTTCCTGAGCGCTCCACCGGAGGTCCTCGAGGCCCACGTCACCGACGTCATCGCGCGGGGCGAGCGTGCGCCCGCGCACATCCTGAACCTCGGCCACGGAGTTCCCCCGGAGACCGATCCCGATGTGCTCACCCACATCGTGCGGCTCGCCCATGAACGCTAGTGGGCACACACCAGGTACTCGAGCCGCCTACTCTGCGCGTTCAGGCACCGCAGTTGTCGTCGGCGGCGGGATCGCGGGCCTCGTAGCCGCGCGCGAGCTTGCCCTCGGGGGAGCCAGCGTCACGCTGCTCGAGCGCGAGGCGGTGCTCGGCGGGAGGATCCGCACCGCCACGTTGGCCGGCAGCACATTCGACGTCGGGGCCGAGGCCTTCGCGACGCGGGGCGGTGCCGTCGCCGAACTGATCGCAGAGCTGGGGATCGCCGAGCGCGTCGTACACCCAGCACCCGTTGGGGCGTGGGTGGTGGCCGACGCGGGCTCGCTGCCGCTGCCGCCGGGAGGTGCCGTCGGCATCCCAGCGCGGCCGATGACCGCGGCCGCCCGCAGGCACCTCGGGATCGGTGGTGCACTCCGCGCCGCCATCGAGCCGCTGCTCCCGCGCGAGCGGGACGTCGCCGACTCGACGACCATTGCGGAGCTCGTGCGCCGCAGGGCCGGTGCGAGGGTGCTCGACAGGCTCGTACGCCCTGTCACCCTCGGGGTCTACTCTGCTGAGCCCGAGCGGTTGCCCCTCTCGGCCGTCCCTGGGCTCCGTGCTGCCTACGCTCGGACAGGGTCGCTTGTGCGCGCGGCTCGCGATCTGCGTGACGCGCACCTTGCCGCGGGAGGCGCGGTCGCGTCGCTCGACGGCGGAATGATCGCGCTCGTGGACGCACTCGTGGCCGATCTGGCCAGGCTGGGCGTGACAGCACGGACCGGGGTCGACGTTGCGGTGCTCGAAGCTGCTCGTGACAACGGGGCTGCGGCGGGCGTTCCTGCGGTTGCCGAGTGGGAGCTCCGCGACGGTACCGATGCGGTGCTCGCGCGCAGCGCGGCCGTGGTACTTGCCGTGCCAGAGCCGGTCGCGTGCGCGCTCCTGAGCTTTGCAAGCGCGGCTGCTGCTGCCCAGCCGCCGATTCAGCACGACATCGAGGTCATCGCAATCGCTACCGCGGACGCCCGCCTCGACGCCGCCCCGCGCGGCACGGGGGCACTCGTCGCCCCGGGCGCGGGCATCGCGGCAAAGGCACTCACGCACGTCACGGCGAAGTGGCCCGACCGAGCGGCACTCGTCGCCCCGGGCACGCACATCCTTCGGCTCTCCTACGGCCGCGCGGGGCTCCCGCCCGAGACTGCCGCGCTCGACGACCGCGAGGCGCTCGCGCTCGCCTGCGCGGACGCCTCGCGGATACTCGGCCTCGGGCTGGGCAACGGCGACGGTAGCGGTCTCACCACCTGCGACGACGACGGCAAGGGCCTCGGGATCGACCCGGAGCGCGTGCTCGACTCCGTTCGCCAGCGCTGGAGCGTCGGCGCGCCTCCCGGACCGCAGCCCAGGCTGCGCGCACCCAGCGGGATCGCACTCGCTGGCGACTGGGTCTCGGGGACGGGTCTCGCCTCCGTGATCCCCGGCGCGAGAGCCGCCGCCGCGACCCTGCTTGGCAGGCAAGGCCCCGCGGCGCCACCAGCACCGGCGGTGCCCGCAACTTCCGCGGCGCCTGCATCGGCCGCAGAGCCCGCAGTTACCGCGGCCCACCCGGTTCCCGTAGCAACCGAAACCGAGACCGCGCCATACGCAGCATCACTCACCAACCCTGAAAGCCCGGTATCACCAGCATGACCGCAAGCACGCCCTCATTCAGCGCCACCAGCACCAGCGCCAACAACGCCACGAACACCGACAGCACAACCCCGGGGCGCGTCACTCGCGCGGCCGGCCCGGTCGCCGCAGCCCCAGGGCTACTCCGGATCGGCACTCGCGGCAGCGCCCTCGCCGTCACCCAGACGACGCACGTCGCCGAGGCAATCGCGCGGGCGACCGGCCTGGACGTCACGCTCGTGATCATCACGACGCACGGCGACGTGTCGCGCGCGCCGCTTGCCCAGCTCGGGGGCACGGGTGTCTTCGTGAGCGCGCTCCGCGAGGCGCTCATCGCTGGCGAGTGCGACCTCGCCGTGCACTCGCTGAAGGATCTCCCGACCGGGCCCTGCGAGGGAATCTCGCTCGGTGCCGTGCCCGTGCGAGCGGATCCGCGCGACGCGCTCTGCGCCCGCGACGGGCTCAGCCTTGCGACGCTGCCGAACGGCGCACGGGTGGGAACCGGCTCGCCCCGTCGCGCCGCCCAGCTGCTCGCGCGCCGCCCAGACCTCGCGGTCTCCGACATTCGCGGCAACGTCGGCACCCGCCTCGGACGCGTCGGAGCTGACCTCGATGCCGTCGTGCTCGCAGCAGCCGGCCTCGACCGCATTGGCCGCGGTGACGCGATCTCGGAGCGCTTTCCGCTCGAAGCCGCGCCGCCCGCCCCGGGCCAGGGCGCGCTCGCTGTCGAGCTGCGCGAGGCAGACGCAGAAGGCGAACTCATGAGCGCGGCGCTTGCTTCTCTCAACGACCCGCACGCCCGCGCGGAAGCAATCGCCGAGCGCGCCCTGCTCGGCACGCTCGAGGCAGGGTGCGCGGCCCCCATTGGCGCGACAGCGAGCATCGCTGAAGGGCTCCTCACGCTCACGGCGACTGTGTACAGGCTCGACGGCGCAGAGCAGCTCAGCAGCTCCGCGACGCTGCCCTGGCACGCAGGCATGCCCGATGCTGCGTCCCCCACCGAGCTCGGCCGCACGGTCGCCGCCGACCTGCTCGCGCGCGGGGCCGAGGCGCTCGCGCCGCTCGGAGCAAACCGGTGACGGAATCGGCCCCGATCGAGCAGACGGAGCACGCGCCGCCCGCGGAACTGCCTGAGCACACGCCCATCGTCCAAACGCCGCTTGCTCGGCTGCTCGCCGGGCGGCTCGTGCTCGTGCCCCGCGGCGGGGAACGCGGCGAACAGACCGCGCGGCAGCTGGCCGCCCTCGAGGCCGGTGCAGTGCTCGTCCCACTCATCGAGCAGGTGCCGCCGCTCGACAGCGCGCCGTTTGCGGCCGCCGTTGCGGCGCTCAACAGCGGCGCATACGACTGGGTCGCGGTGACGAGCGCCCACGGTGCCGCCGCGCTCATCGCCGCGGGTGCGCGCCCAGGATCCGCGCGGGTTGCGGCGGTCGGCCCGGCGACCGCCGAGCGGCTCACCGCCGCCGGCTTCGCGGTGGATCTCGTGCCGCCCGAATTCACCGGTGCCGAACTGGCGGCCCACCTTGTCGAGGTGATCCGGACGGGCGGGGCCGCGAGCGATCCCGTCGGCGCAGGTTCAACTGCGCCTCCGAGCACCCCACTGAGTGACCAGCCCGCCGCGCACCCAAGCGAGAGCCACCGCGTGCTGCTGCCCCTCTCAGAGATCGCCGAACCGACGCTCGAGCACGGGCTGCGCGAGGCAGGCCTCGCCCCGGAGCGGGTCACCGCCTACCGGACGCTTCCCGTCGCACCCGACGCCGCGGCAGACGCCGAGCTCCTCCCGCTGCTGGGGGCCGCGCTCGTGTTCAGCTCCTCGGGCGCGCGGGCGCTTGCCGAGCGCTTCGCACCGCTCCCGGACCGCATTGTGGTCGCCGCGATCGGCGAGCCGACCGCCCGCGAGCTCGCCCGCCTCCGCATCCCCGCCACGGTCGTCGCGACCGAGCACACCGCGGCGGGCACGGTCGCCGCCCTCGCGGCGTACGCGGAGCACGCGCAGCGCGCGGCTGCCGCGACATCCGAACCAGCCCCGAACCTCCTCACCACCGATTCAGAAGGAACAGCCCAATGATCCCGACCATTCGCCCCAGGCGCCTCCGCGCCACCCCCGCCCTCCGCGGGCTCACGGCTGAGACGAGGTTGCACCCCCGCGATCTCGTCCTGCCGATGTTCGTGCGCGAGGGGCTCAGCGAACCGCTGCCCATCGGCTCGATGCCCGGCGTGGTGCAGCACACGATCGACTCGCTGAGGGGCGCGGTATCCGAGGCGGCTGCGGCCGGGGTCGGCGGCGTCATGCTGTTCGGGATCCCGGCCGAGCGCGATGCCCGGGGGAGCGCGGCGGACGATCCACACGGCATCCTGAACGTCGCGACAGCCGCTGTTCGCGCCGAGGCGGGCGACGCGCTCGTCGTGCAGACCGACCTGTGCCTTGACGAGTTCACCGACCACGGGCACTGCGGAGTGCTCACCGAGCGCGGCGATGTCGATAACGACGCGACGCTCGACCGGTACCGTGCGATGGCGGTCGCGCAGGCCGAGGCCGGGTCGGAACTCCTCGGGCTGTCGGGGATGATGGACGGCCAGGTCGCCGCAGTGCGCGAGGCGCTCGACGGCGCCGGGCACCCGGGCACCGCGCTGCTCGCCTACTCGGCGAAGTACGCGTCGGCTTTCTACGGGCCGTTCCGCGAGGCGGTGGACTCGCAGCTCACCGGCGACCGTAAGGGTTACCAGATGGACCCTGCGAACCGCCGCGAGGGGCTTCGTGAGGCCGAGCTCGACGTGCTCGAGGGCGCCGACATCGTCATGGTGAAGCCCGCGATGAGCTACCTTGACGTGCTCGCCGATGTCTCTGCGGTGAGCTCCGTGCCGGTCTGGGCGTACCAGGTGTCGGGCGAGGCCGCCATGATCGAGGCTGCGGCTCAGAACGGTTGGATCGACAGGCGGCGTGCAATCGAGGAGTCGGTGCTTGGCATCAAGCGGGCTGGGGCCGATGCGATCCTAAGCTACTTCGCTACCGAGCTTGCGGGGTGGCTGCGATGAGCGCGGCGGTTGGTGCGGCGGGTGCTGCCGCTGGGGCTGGTGCGAACGCCGAGTTCGCCGCGCGGGCCGCGAGGCTCATCCCCGGCGGCGTGAACTCACCGGTGCGCGCCTTCGGCTCGGTCGGCGGCACGCCCAGGTTCTTCGTCAGCGGAAGCGGTGCGACGGTCACCGACGCCGACGGTCGCGAGTACGTCGACCTCGTCGGGGCCTGGGGCCCCGCCCTCCTCGGTCACGCCCACCCCGCCGTTGTCGATGCCGTGCAGCAGGCGGCGGCGCGGGGTCTCGGGTTCGGCGCATCCGTGCCCGGTGAGTACGAGCTCGCGGAAGAAATCATCACGCGCATGCCCGAGGTCGATCTCGTGCGTCTCGTGTCGACTGGCACAGAGGCGACGATGACCGCGATTCGCGTCGCCCGTGGTGCGACCGGGCGGCCGCTCATCATCAAATTTGCGGGGCACTACCACGGACACTCAGACGGGCTGCTCGCGGCCGCGGGCTCCGGGCTCGCGACGTTCGGGCTGCCGGGGTCGGCTGGGGTTACCGCCGAGACCGCGGGGCAGACGCTCGTGCTGCCCTACAACAACCTCGCCGCGCTCGAGCACGCGTTCGAGGCGCACCCCGGCGAGATCGCCGCCGTGATCACGGAGTCCGCAGCGGCGAATATGGGCATCCTGCCGCCCGACCCGGGTTTCACCGAGGGACTCATCCGCCTCGCCCGCGCTCACGGCGCGCTCGTCATCACCGACGAGGTGCTCACCGGGTTCCGCGCAAGCGCTTCAGGCTACTGGGGTATCGAGCGTGAGAGCATGCCCGACGGTCTACAGCCCGACCTCTTCACCTTCGGCAAGGTCGTCGGTGGCGGGCTGCCGCTCGCAGCGCTCGGTGGCCGGCGCGACCTCATGGAACAGCTCGCTCCGCTCGGGCCCGTGTACCAGGGCGGCACGCTCTCGGGGAACCCGCTCGCCGTTGCCGCGGGGCTCGCGACGCTGCGAAACGCTGACGACGCGGTCTACGAGCGGCTTGCCGCCGCCGCGGACGCGCTCGCCGTCGAACTCGATGACGCGCTGACCGCCGCCGGCGTCGCACACAGGGTGCAGCGGGCGGGGACGCTGCTCAGTGTGCTCTTCGGCGACTACCCAGTGGCTCCCGCCACCTACGACGACGTGCTCGGGCAAGACACGGCTAAGCACCGGGCGTTCTTCCACTCGATGCTTGATGCGGGCATAAACCTGCCTCCGAGCGCGTTCGAGGCGTGGTTCGTGAGTGCGGCGCATGACGACAGGGTCATTGGCAGGATCGCGGAAGCCCTGCCGGCCGCGGCTCGGGCCGCAGCTGCTGCTGCCTAGCGGTGCAGCCGCCCGGTGGTGTGGCCTCACCGGGCGGCTGACCTTCTGAGTGTCAAGCGTCGTGCAGCTAGGTATCAGTACCCAAATCTTCGGAGGGAAGGTGAATCGGGCGCAAATAGTACCTAGTGGCGCTGTTCGTGTGGTGCAATACTTATCTTCCCGCGTGAACATTCCGGCCGTTAGCCGCCTGTACGCGGTGTCTCAGAAGGGGGAGGCTGCGATGCTCGTCTATGGTCAAGCGGTGCACGAGGCAGTGGCTGCCGTGCGAGCCAGGAGACACGTCAGAATTGTCGGTCGTCGCTTAAGCGGGCGCACGACAGTGCTGCAGGCTACTATTGCGGCTCTCGAAAGTGCGGGCATCAAGGTGCTGCATGTCTGGGGAGACCGGATTGCGGGCGAATACCCCGGCTACGGGTTGCAGCGACTGCGCGACTCGCTCGCGCTTGGGCCGCGACAGCGAGAATTCTCGACAGTCGTCGACTCACTAGCCGCGTCCTTGAACGATAGAGATGTTCTCGCGCTCGACGATGTCCATCTCATGGACTCGCTCTCCCTACGGGCTCTCTCTGTGCTGCGTCAACGGGTTGGCGTTGTGATTCTCAGCACAGAGCTTGTCGGACAGCCGCGTGACTTTGAACTTCCTCCGGTCTGGCCTGAGATGGTCATACCGGTTCCAGACCTTGACCTCGCAAGTAGTGCGCTCTTACTTGAATCGGTTCTCGGAAGCCCGGTTGAGACTCGAACACACTTGCAGATCTACGGGAAGGCCGGTGGGAACGCCGGCCTGACCATAGCGCTGGCCCAAAGCGCGCAGTACGCTGGGCTGCTGGAACTTACCGGCTCTCATTGGAGCGCCACTGGAAGAAGACTGTGGAACGCCCACATGGCACCACTCATCGACGGGCTCCTCGCGGAACTCGAACCCGACGAACGGGAGCTGGTGTGCTGGCTTGCCGACGAGGGGCCCGTGCTTCGAGACCGCGTAGTCGAAAAGTACTCGGAGTCGCTCTTACGGCGAGTGTTTGAGCTGCACTACGCGGCCCCGGTCGGAGCAAGGTCATCACTGCTTGTTCAAGTGTGGCCGCCAATGCTGGTAAACAGGACCCGTCAAAATGTGTACGTCGGTGGCGAAACGATGGATGAGCTGACCGGCTTTGAAACTACCGTGGCCAGCGATGCTCCCGGAAACACTCTTGCTTCGCTCGCACGAGAATTTGTGGCTCACGAGGAGCTAGTGACGCGTGAGTCATTTAGAACTTGGACAGTGGCGCCCACTGCTGTAAACGCCCTCACCTACCTGAGCGTGGCGATGGGGGTACCTAGTGAGGTTGAACGTGTACGTCGGGTATTCGCGCACACTTCGGTGTCCAACCGCATCGGAAACAAGCAGGCGCACTTTGCTTTCGCGATGCGGAGACTGCAGTGGTTGAGGTTTGAGGAGCATGACTTGGAGGGTGTGCAGCGGACCCTATCCCAGCTCATGGAGTTGAACCCCAGCCTCGAAACCTCGCTTTCCGCGGCTATGGCCGGGCTTGACGTGGCGGATGGAATGGGGGTGCAGGCAGAGATTGCACGCTTCGATATCCCTCCACAGGATGAGTGGGAACTCGTCGGGAGGATTACCTGTGCGCTTTCTCTGGGAGATGTCGATGCAGTGCGGCGCGGGCTAGCGGCCGCCGCGGAGCTGAGCGGGCACGGCGTGTTCGTCGACTTCGTGGAAACCGCGCAGCTGTATCTTGAAGGTCAGGTTCGGGAATCAGTGCGGCTCGCGCTCCAGCATCGGGAATCTGCCCGTGAACGATTTAGCCGTTCGGAGTATTCGATGCTCAGCTACGTCGCAGCGGTCGGCGCACTGTACTTGGGGGATATCGCCTCAATGCGTGAGTACGTCGACGAAGGAACTGTCGCAGGCCAGCCCTCCAGCTCACTCAATATCTTCTATGGGGCGCTCTTTTGTTTGGAAGCGGGCCTCGCACACTTCTCGGGACAGCCGAGGCTGCGCGATAATTTGCAGCGTGAAGCCGCCTCGCGCCTGCCCGCGATCGGCCCCGGTATTGGAATGGGCATTGACTTCTTGGACTCGACCATTCGCCTATCGGAGGATCCTGAAGGATACGCGGCGGCCATCGTGTCATCTGTGGACCAAAGTCTTCATTGGGGTACAGGCTCGGGGCCGTGCAAACCGCTTCAGTGAGCCTCACAATTCGCTGGGACGAGCGGGTCGCAGCCGCTTTCTTACGTGCGTACGACACAGCTAAGATTCCCGCCTACGCAACACTGGCCCGCGGTGTTCGGCTTCTCCTCGCGGACGATCTAGCAGGCCTTGAAGCTTGGGGGCAGACGCTGACACCGGAACAAGATGATGCCGAGCTCTTGTTTCGCGTCCTGGGCGCGGCCTATCGCCATGTCAGACGAGGAGACTCGCCGCTGGAAGATGTCCTTGAATCGATTCTTTCGTTTGGCCTGCAGAGGCAGGCTGAGCCGCTTGCCGCGGGCGAAGCTGCACTGTTGTTGAGTGCTCGGGAGATTGAAATCGGTCTGCTCGGCGGAGAGCTCAGCAATATTGAGATAGCTGAGCGCCTGCGTATCAGTAAGCGAACCGTTGAGAATCACATTGCGAATGCGCTCAAGAAGGCAGGGATGAGCGGCAGGAAAGAACTCTCGCGGTTCCTGCATTCGCAATAGCGTGACTGTCGAGTCTGAGGAGACGGGTTTCAGAGACTGGCTTTCACCAGCACACCTGCGACCGATCAGTGGATGCCTACTCCGCTCCAGCTCAAGCGCACCCAACTGGGGCAGAGCTCTCTCACTGTTCTGCTCGAAAGTTGACCCCGATCCGTTCACCTTGCGAGAAGTAGTGCCGGAACGTGTAATACATCGGGTTCCAGGCCTCGAGATCGATGTGTGAGGTTCCTGGCACTGCGAGACACCGGTGCACGTGGGTACGCAAGACTCTCGCTTGGACGATCGTGGCGTCTCCCGTGTCACCCAGCGGTGTCATGTTCGTGACGCGAGCTTCCATTTGAACCGGGCACTGCGCGATCCGCGGGGGCAAGACAGCCTCGCTGGGCCGCGGAGTGAACCCGCCGAGTGCCCACTTGTTCGACTCATATCGGTACCCCTCCCGCTTGAGCGGCGGGACCTCAGCAACGCCGGTCGTCTTGGCGATCCGCTCGATTGATTCCCAGAGAGGGGCGTCTGGCAGGTTGATGACGAGCTCGCCGTTCTCACGGAGATTGCTCATCGCTTGGCTGAGGTCGCTCAGCCCGAGCACGTAGGTGTCATCCAACGCCCAGGCCGACGAGATGGGCGTGATGTTGGCCACGGCATCACCGTGCTTCCCTGTGGTGAGTAGGGCCACGGGAGTGCCAAAGTAGAACACGGAGGGGGCGATCGAAAGAGTAGAGTACATGCGATCCAGTCTGTGGGGCGAACTGTTCGGCCTCGCCCGAACACAGTCGGCGATAGAGTTTTCGGCATGGAAGAGACGAGCAGCCCGGCCTTGGCGGCAACGGCCGCCGTATTCGCCAACGATGCTCGCGCGTCGATGCTGCTGCTCATGCTGGATGGGAGGGCCTGGACGCTTACCGAACTGTCTCGGGCCGTCGGGATCGCGAGGTCCTCGGCGAGCGAGCATGCGGACAAGCTGCTCGACAGTGGGCTCGCCGAAGAAGTGCGACAGGGGAGACACCGGTACCTTCGGCTCGCTGGCACACAGGCTGCGGCATTGGTCGAGTCCATGGCATCGTTTTCCGGCCGTGTCCGGCCTGCCAAACAGTCGCTTGATGCCCAACACCGTGACCGCACCATCAGAGAAGCTCGTACCTGCTACCGCCATCTCGCGGGCAAACTCGGCGTTGCGCTCGCCGACGGCATGCGAGCGAGAGGGTTTCTTGGGTCTGACTTCAGCCTCGCTACGCCGGGACGGGCCTGGTTGGAGTCTCTCGGGATCGACCTGCCAGTGCAACCGAAGCGCCCCCTCACTCGTCCATGCCTTGATTGGACGGAGCGACGTGACCATATTGCTGGGCCCGCCGCCGAGATGCTGCTTGACACGCTCAAGCACAGAGTATGGATCGAAACTCTCCCTTCTAGCACCCGCGCCGTGAGGCTCACTGCAGCGGGAGAGAAAGGCCTCGCGAGACTGCTTTCCTAGACCGCTTCTAGAAACGTCGCGACCAGCGATTCGTTGCCCTCGAGCCAGTCTGTGGCCGAAGCCGTTCCCCGTACGCGGAGCTATACCTATGCTCAGCGTAGGGCCCACCTAATTTCTGTCGTGAGTGCGCACGGGCCTACGCGTTGACCACCTAGCTTAGAAAATCAGTGTTCCCATTGAAGCTGATTTCCTTTGCCAACCGGGCAGGGGTGAGCGAGCGGGAAGCGAGGAGTGGCATTATGGGCCATCGCCGCACAATGGTAGTTGGAATGCGCTGGAGAGGGCGCGGGGGAGGGCTGCTCGTCGGCGCGCTTGCTGCGACCACCATCATTGTTGCGGGGGCACTCACACCGTCGGTTGCCCACGCGCTTCCTGCTGAGATAGTCGATATTCCAATTGGAGCCGACACGGGGCTTGGTTCTACCACCCCCAGTGGGGCTGTGGATGAGGATGCCGACCGGGCCCAAATTGCGGCCCGCCAGGCCCGCGCGCTTCCAGACGACAGTGAGCGCGCTGAGATTCCTGACCCGGTGCTGCGGCGTGAGATCGCCCGCAAGCTCAACATCAGCTCACCCACGAGCCTGACGAAGGGCGATGTTCGCAGACTGCAATCTCTGACAGCGAAAAATGTGGGCATCAGCGACCTCACCGGACTAGAACTTGCGACGAACCTTGAACACTTGTACGTCGACCAAAACAGTATCGCCTCGCTGGAACCGCTCCGTGACCTCCCAAAAATGCGCCAAATTACTGCAAGCCGGAACCCTATTTCCGATATCTCCCCACTCGCAACCTTGCCGAACATCAACTGGCTAGAGCTGAACTGGACAGAGATTACCTCCCTCGAGCCACTACGTGGCAATACCAAGCTGGGGTGGCTACAGGTCGCGTACACCAACATCGACTCGATTGAACCGCTCGGCGAGAGCACGAATCTTGGGAGCCTGTACTTCCAGAACACCGAGGTATCCGATATCTCGGCGCTCAGTGGTATCGACGACATTATGGTCATCTCGGCACCCGACGCAGAGATTAGTGATCTCGAACCGCTACGTGGGAAGCAGAAGCTGTACCTGCTGAACATCAATCGCAACCATGTCACCGACCTCTCGATGCTGGAGACCTGGCCGGAGATTTCTACGGTCGGTTTCAACGACCAGTCGATTGATGGTGGCGGCGCGCTCGTGCCCGTCGGCGCCACCGAATACACTCGAAGCGACGTTGTGTCGATCTTTTCGATGCCGTTTGGTGAACGTCAGTCTGTCGTTGAATTCGCCGAACCTACCGAGGACGGTGAGGGCGCTGTTTGGAGCGACCTTGAGGAAGACGTTGAGCACGTTGAAGTGTTCCTTTCAAAGCCTGTGGTGCCGAACGGGCCTCCGTTTTCGGCGACGGTGAACTACTCAGTTGCCAGGGCAGACTTCGCCCCAGACGAGCCAGAAGACGCTATTCGCGATACTCCGTATGAATTCACGTTCAATACGACTCCCGGATTCACTGATGGCGTTGTGAGTCGGGCCGCTTCCGCCGCAGGTTTTCGTGTCCTGTCAGGTGGGGTGCCCGGCCTGGAACTGAGCCCTACTGGAACGCTGAGCGGCACGCCGACGGAAGCGGGCACCTTTGGGATTTCAGTTCGTGCGGCTGATCGTCACGGCAATGAAATGGATCGTGCGTTCACACTCGTGGTCGCGGAGAAGCCCGTGAAGCCTGGTCCGCCAGTTGTCACCCCGCCCGCACCGGAGCCGCCCACAACGGATCCGTCGAGTCCTGCACCAGAGAGCCCCAACAAGGGTGTGCTCTCGAGCACAGGTGCGGCCCTGCCGCTGGCACTCGGCGCAGTCGCGCTTCTGCTCGGCCTGTCAGGCGCTCTGCTCATCGTCCGATCACGTCGGCTCAGCGCAGGTCACTAGCAGGGACACAGGCGAGCACGCCTGTGCGCGCCCGCCGAAGATCGGCCCCCGCTCTGCGGGGCCGAGGCACAAAGAATGGAAATGTACATGCTGACACGAACTCGAACTCGAACTCGAACACGAGCTGCGACCGCCGTTGCGCTGGCAGCCGGTCTCCTGCTCGTGCCCGCGCTGAGCACGACCCCCGCACTTGCCGAGGACAGCAGCGGGGAAGAGCGAGGGGCGACGACGGAGCTCTCAGCTGCAGGACCGCAAACACGGGCGATAGGGCCTGCGCAAGTCTCTCGGACCTTCGCCGGGGTTCCTGCCCAGTTTGGTGCCGCATCTGCTGTGGCTCTTCCCGGCGCTGATGGTCTCCCTGCCAGAGTGGTGGTGACTTCGTCCTACACAGGCATCGCCCCGATTCTTGACCTACCGAGCGGCACAGCTAGCGTCACCGCGGTGACCGGGCTCAACGGAACGCACGGGGTGGCGGCTGCTTCCGGGGCGACCTCGGCGGCTGGGCGGCTCTTCTTTGTTTCCGTCTTCTCAAACAGCGTAGGTGTGTTTGACATCGCTTCGGGAACATGGGTTGACGAGATCTCGGTTCCCGGGGCCCAGCCTGCGTCCCTCGCCTTCGTTGGAAACCCTGAGGGGACCGAGGGCACCCTGTTCGTTGGGGCGAGCTCGGGATCGTCAATCTACGGCGTCAACGTCGCAACGGGCAATACGGTCATGGAGGCCAAGGTTCCGTGGGGCGGCTGGATTGGTGGCATTGCCGCCGGTGCCGACGCTGAGGCAACCTCCGGCAGCCTGCTTGTAGTGGACGCTGGGAACAAGGGCGAAGTGTTGCGCATCGACATCGCGACGGGGGCGGTCACAGAAACACACAAACTTCCGGCTGCCGGGAGCCCTAACTCGGCGCGCAACATCGCCGTGATCCCGGGGAACGCTCCGGGAGCCGAACATGTGCTCGTGACGGAACAGGAGGCTGGGAAGATTCTCCGCGTGAATCTCGCGGACGACAAAGTGGTCTCGGAATTCGCCTATGGGCCGGCAAAGCCGTTCCCTTACAGTGATGCGGGAATGTCGGCTGTCGCCTACGTGCCTGGTGAACACGGTGGCCCGGGAACGGTCCTGGGGTTTCTCCCGAACGGCGGAGTTGTTGCGTTCAACGAGACGAGCTCGGCGGTCGAATATGTGACTGACTCGCTTGGGTATGTGACTGGAGGCATCGGGTTCAGGCCGTCTGCCGCGGGCAGTAGCGAAGGCGAAGTGTACGTCGCCGATAGGCTGTCGCGAAATATCAAGGTCTACGACACTGTGACAGACTCGCTGGCACGCGAACTCGAGCTATCTGGCAAGGACTTCCCGCGAGTCGCGGTGAGCGGAACTGCAGACGCGCGCCTTGTGGTCGGCTGGGCAGAGGGCCCGGTCGAGATTCGGGACCCTGAGACGGGCGCCGTGCAGAGAACGTTCCAGCTTCGCGCGGACTCGCTCGGCAGCTCGCCAGACTCGTCTGAGATCTTTGTCTCGGAGGAAGCGGCATCCTCATTCACGGTTGTGAACGCCCTCTCAGGCAGTACCGTCAGTGCGCACACCCTGCCGTATGCGCCGGGCGCCGTGACCGTTGCGGACTACGCGGCCGTGCCTGCCTACTTCATCCCCGACCGAAGTGGTGGTCGTGTCGAGGTGCGAAGCGTGGACAAGTTTGAGGTGCTCACATCGTTTGACGGCTTCAACGCTCCAGTGCATGTGAGCGTCACGGGCGACACCCTGAGCGTTATGGAGCGCCGCGGGGTGCTGCATTTCGTTTCAGTGACGGACGGGACAGTGCTGCGCTCGGTGCGTACTGGATTCAATGGGGCGGGAGTTATCTCGGGCGCAGACACCGTGGGCGGAGGCACCTGGGCCTACACATCAGATTCGACGATGGGTATCGCGCGCACCCGAGTTTCGGGGCTTACGCTTGCGCCGGACACGCTGCCGAACGGAGTTGTTGGCGACTCCTACGCCGCTGAGGTTGACGCCTTTGGTACACCCGCACCGCAGCTTTCATTGGCGGGGGACTTGCCTGAGGGGCTGAGCTTCGAAGCTACTACTGGGCGGATAACGGGCACACCGACCCGGGCAGGGGTGTACGACATCACGGTGACAGCCTCAAACGGAGTGGAACGAGATCAGGTGCGCTCGTACTCGGTGACCATCGGAGAAGTTCCGGAAATTACGACGGAGTCGCTGCCGGACACCCAGCTCGGTGAAGCCTATGAGAGCAAGATTGAGCTCACAGGCTTCCCCTCCCCAGCGCTCGCACTGTCTGATGGTGCGCTTCCCGCCGGCCTCACGCTCGACACCGACACCGGGGAACTCGGCGGGTCGGCACAGAAAGCGGGAACGTTCGAGTTCACCCTCAGCGCGGAAAACGCGTTCGGGGTTGCGGATCGCACCTACACTATTCAGGTTTCCGAGACCGCGACCACTCCGCCAGGGGGCGGAGGGGATGCGAAAGAGAAGCCGAAGCCCGGCGCCCCGGAACCAGCCGCGCCTCTGGCCTCTACTGGCTCGGCCTGGCTACTCGCTGGCGGGATCGCGGGTGTGATTCTCGTGGCGGGCGGGGCGGTCTTCATTGCCCTCCGTGCTCGACGAAACCTGGCGGCTGAGTAGCGGCAGCCGCTGCAACGCAAACGAGGGCGTCACCCAGTGGGTGACGCCCTCGTTTGCTCTATACGCGTCAGTGACGCGGTTGTCGCGAAACTTACTCCGCGATAACCGGGCCAAACGCCGCGGGCAGCGTAGCCTCAACCGACGAGCGAAGCTCGGAGAGGGGGAGCGTGAAGCGATCCTGAACCTCGATCGCAGCGTCCGCGCCCGCGAGGTCGGTGACGCCGACCTTCAGCACGGGGTAGTTCCGACCCTCGCAGAGGCCGCGGAACTTCACGTCCTCCTCATGGGGTACGGCGACGAGCACACGGCCCTGGGTCTCCGAGAATAGAGCTGCAACGGCGTCGACACCGTCGCGCTCCATAATCTCCGTGATCCATACGCGAGCGCCGATGCCGAAGCGGAGTGCGCCGTCGACGATGGCCTGCGCGAGACCACCCTCTGACAAGTCGACCGCGGCCGAGAGCAAACCGCCCTGGCTTGCCGCGTGGAGCAGCTCAGCGAGCGTGCGCTCAGCGTCGAGGTCTGCCTTCGGGGGAAGCCCACCGAGGTGCGAGTGCACCGCCTCGGCCCAGGCCGAGCCGTCGAGCTCGTCGCGGGTCACGCCGAGCAGGTAGAGGTTCTCACCCTGATCCTGCCAGCCCGAGGGGATGCGGCGCGCGACGTCGTCGATGATGCCGAGCACGCCGACAACGGGAGTCGGGTGGATCGGGGTATCGCCCGTCTGGTTGTAGAACGACACGTTGCCGCCGGTGACGGGAACCTCGAGCTCGAGGCAGGCGTCAGACAGGCCCTCAACGGCCTGCGAGAACTGCCACATGACCTCGGGGTTCTCGGGGCTGCCGAAGTTCAGGCAGTCGGTGACCGCGGTCGGCACGGCGCCCGAGGTGGCGACGTTGCGGTACGCCTCGCCGAGCGCGAGCTGCGCGCCAGCGTACGGGTCGAGCTGGCAGTAGCGGCCGTTCGCGTCGGTCGAGATCGCGACGCCGAGGCCAGTCTCCTCGTTCACGCGAATCATGCCGGCGCCGTCGGGGAACGACAGGGCGGTGTTGCCACCAACGTAGTAGTCGTACTGGTTCGTGACCCACGACACGTCTGCCTGGTTCGGCGACGACGAGACCGCGAGCAGCTGTGCGCGGAGCGCATCACCGTGCTCGTCGCGTGCGAGGCCCGCGGCGTTGACTGAGTCTGCCTGGAGCGCGTCGATCCACGTCGGGTAGGCGACGGGGCGCTCGTAGACGGGGCCGTCGACCGCGACGGTCGAGGGGTCGACGTTCACGATCTCCTCGCCGCGCCAGTTGATGACGAGGCGGTTCGTGTCGGTGACCTCACCGAGCACGCTCGTCTCGACGTCCCACTTCGCGGTCACCGCGAGGAACTCGTCGAGCTTCTCAGGCGCGACGATCGCCATCATGCGCTCCTGGCTCTCCGACATGAGGATCTCCTCAGCCGTGAGCGACGGGTCGCGCAGCAGCACGCTGTCGAGCTCGATGAACATGCCGCCGTCACCGTTCGCCGCGAGCTCGCTCGTCGCGCACGAGATGCCGGCCGCGCCGAGATCCTGAATACCCTCGACGAGCTCGCCCTGGAACAGTTCGAGGCAGCACTCGATGAGTACCTTCTCGGCGAAGGGGTCGCCAACCTGCACGGCGGGGCGCTTCGTGGGGCCACCCTCATCGAACGAATCGGAAGCGAGGATCGACGCGCCGCCGATGCCGTCGCCGCCGGTACGGGCGCCGAAGAGCACGACCTTGTTGCCGAGGCCGGAGGCGTTCGCGGTGTGGAGGTCTTCGTGGCGGAGCACGCCGACGCCGAGCGCGTTGACGAGCGGGTTCTGCTGGTAGACGCCGTCGAACACGGTCTCACCGCCGAGGTTCGGAAGGCCGAGGCAGTTTGCGTACGACGAAATGCCCGAGACGACGCCGTGCACGACGCGCGCGGTATCGGGGTCGTTAATCGCGCCGAACCGCAGCTGGTCCATGACCGCAACGGGGCGGGCGCCCATCGAAATGATGTCGCGGATGATGCCGCCAACGCCGGTCGCGGCGCCCTGGAACGGCTCAATGTATGAGGGGTGGTTGTGGCTCTCCACCTTGAACGTGACGGCGAGACCCTCGCCAACGTCGATGACGCCTGCGTTCTCGCCCATGCCGACGAGCAGGCGCTCGCGCATCTTGTCGTTGACCTTCTTGCCGAACTGGCGCAGGTAGATCTTCGAGGACTTGTACGAGCAGTGCTCGGACCACATGACGGAGTACATCGCCAGCTCGCCCGAGGTGGGGCGGCGGCCAAGAATCTCGCGGATCTTGTTGTACTCGTCTGGCTTGAGCCCGAGGGCCGCGTACGGCTGTTCCTTCTCGGGGGTGGCAGCCGCGTCGGCGACCGTATCGGGGCGAATGGTAGAGGCAGCGAAGTCAGTCACCCCCTCAGTCTACGCGGCTTTCGGGCACAGCTTTGCCCCTGCGGGAGTGGCCCCATCGGGGGTGGGGAAACGAGGGGTGGGCGGCCGCCTGGCGCGCACCGATTTCCGGGTTCTTAGAGAACGCTCTGGGTGTTCTTGGGCTGCAGGTGTCAGACTGGGGGTATGACCGAACAGCAAGCCCCACAGCAAACTCCGCAGGGTGTCGACCTCAACGCAGGCCAGGGTGCCCCGGCGCCGCAGGTCGCCGCGCCCGGCAAGAAGAAGCTGTCGATGTTCCTTCGGGTGAGCATCGTGCTGCTCATAGGCCTCACCCTCGCATCGATCTCGCTGCTGTTTATTGGTGACTTCGAGGGGCGTTTCGAGCGAATCTTCTCGACGTTCGCGCTGTTCGCGGTGTTCGTCGTGCTCACCGCGATAGACACGAGCCGCGACCGCGCGAACGAGTGGTACGCCCCCGTCGCCCTCATCGCGAACACGTACATCCTTGGGTTGCTGCTCGTTGTGATCTGGATGACGCCGTACGACTCGTTCTCGCTGATGTTCCAGATCTTCTGGAAGTCGTTCCTGGTGATCCTTGTCACGCGACTCGTGATCCTCTGCTGCGAGCTGCTCCTTCGCACCGGCCGCGAGGACGACGAGGCCGGCAACCGGTTCGCGTTCGTCACGAGCGTGCTCGCTGTGCTCTCCGGGATCCTCTTCACCGCGCCCGTCGGGATCGAGGCGTTCCGCCTCCACATCCCCGATCTTTACTGGAAGATCGCGACCGCCGTGCTCATTCTGACGGCGCTGGGGCTCTCGGTGACCCTGCTGCTGCGGTGGGCGAACAACTCCGAGGAGCGCGCCGCGAAGCGCGCGGCGGACAAGGTTGCGCGCGAGGCTGGCGTTCTCGGAGCGCCCTTCGCGCCGGTGACCCCGGCGGCTCCGGCGCTCGCAGTTGACGCAGCGCACGCTCCCGCCGGCGAGGCGGCTGCGGTCGCAGCACCTCTCGCCGGTGCGGCGGCGGAGCCCGCTCACGCGCCCGCAGAGGTTGGATCGCCGGTCGCGCCGCAGCAGGCTCAGCAGCCGACCGAGATCCTGCTTCCGTGGCCGACGTTCGCGGACGGCCGCCCGATCCCGGCCCGGCCTGACGGCCAGCCAGACTTCTCGGTTCCCGGGGCTCCGCTGCCCCCGCAGTTCTAGCGGCGTTTCTCGGGCTGACGCGGCCCTAGACTAACTGGGTGACTGCTGCTCCCAACCCAATGTTTCGCCCGATCCTGGCCACTGAGTACCCCGCTGAGGTCGCGCTGCTGAACGCCGCCTACGGCGCTGGCCCGTATGCGGCCGACCTCGACGGCGACCCCGAGTGGGAGCGCTCGGTGAACGACACCGCGGGGCGCGACGCAGACGGCCAGGTCATCGTCATCGAGGAGGGCGGCAAGTTGCTTGGCGCGGCCTCAGTGCTGCGGCCCGGCACCTCGCACGCGAAGCTCGCGGGCGAGGGGGAGGCGGAGCTCAGGCTCGTTGCCGTCGACCCCGGCGCGCAGGGACGAGGGATCGGCGAAGCGCTCGTGCGTGCGGGGCTCGAGGTTGCGCTCGGGTGGGGCCGGTCGGCCCTCCGCCTCGACACCGGGGTGCGCAACCCAGCTCAGCGGCTCTACGCGCGCCTGGGGTTCGAGCACACTACCGAGCTCGACGCGCAGCGCACGAGCACTGGCTATGGCGACTCGCTTACCTACCGCTATGGTCTGCAGGAGCGCACTGACGTTCGGGTGCGGCTCATCCGGGCCGAGGAAGTTCCGGCCGTGAGCGAGCTCGTGCTCGCCGCCTACCGCGACGACTATGCGCACCTCGACCCCGGCTACCTCTCACAGATCGCGGACGTGGCGGCGCGCGTCGAGGCGCACCTCGTGTGGGTCGCCGAGGATGTGGCGACTGGTGAGTTGCTTGGCACCGTCACGACGCCGCGGCACCGCGAACTACTCACCGAGGTGTCGGTGCCAGGGGAGATGGATATCAGGCTGCTCGGCGTCTCACAGCGTGCGCGAGGGCGGGGCATCGGGGAGCTGCTGACGAAGCACAGCATGCGGCTCGCCAGAATCAGGGGTATCGACAGGCTCGTGCTCGAGACGAGCCCGCTCATGGAGGCCGCCTGGAAGCTGTACGAGCGGCTCGGGTTCGAGCGGCTCTCCGAGCGCGATCGCGTCATCACACTCGCAAGCGGTGACGAACTGCGGCTGCTCACGTACGCGCAGGCGACGGGGGAGCCCGCGTAACCCGTCATCAAGGGTGTTCGAAAAACTGCAGGTCGGGGTGATAAAACGCCGCAAGGCTTGAACATCAGATGAATTCGAGGTTAGGGTTACCTAAGTGGGTTCCAACGTTGGGCACATCCCCGTGCACGGGGTGCAACGTGGAACCCTTCTCGCTTCCGCCCGGAAGCCGGCGCGCCAAGACCCGAACCCCCGTCCTAAGGAATTCATTACCGTGACTCTCCGTACCTCTCGCAAGCCGCGCCTGCTCGGCCTCGCGGCAATCGCCGCCAGCGCTGCCCTCGTGCTCTCCGCCTGCAGCTCGTCGCCCGCCGAAGACGCCGAGGCGAAGCCCGAGGCAGGCTCGACCGTCTCGATCACCGACAACTACGGCACCGTCGACGTGCCCGTGAATCCCAAGACCGTTGTCGCGCTCGACAACCACGTCTTCGAGACGCTCACCGAGTGGGACGTGAAGCTTGCAGCCGCCCCGAAGGGCATCATGGGCTCGGTCTGGCCGGGCTACACCGACAACGAGGATGTCGTCGACATCGGCTCGCACCGCGAGCCGAACCTCGAGGCGATCGTCGCGGCGCAGCCCGATCTCATCATCGCCGGCTACCGCTTCGGTGACTCGTACGAAGACATCAAGAAGCAGAACCCCGACTCGGTCGTCATCGACATCGCCCCGCGCGAGGGTGAAGACCTTATGACCGAGCTCAAGCGTGGCAACACGATCCTCGGCCAGATCTTCGATCACGAGGATGAGGCAGAGGCAACCAACGAGAAGCTCGACGACGCAATCGCCGGCGCGAAGAAGGCCTACAACGGCACCGATAGCGTCATGGCAGTGAACACCTCGGGTGGCAAGATCGGGTACCTCGCTCCCGGCGTTGGCCGCTCGGTTGGCCCCGTGTTCGGCGCGCTCGGCCTCGTGCCCGCGCTCGAGGTGGAGGGCGCTTCGAGCGACCACCAGGGCGACGACATCTCGGTCGAGGCCATCGCCGCTTCGAACCCCGAGTGGATTATCGCGCTCGACCGCGACGCCTCGTTCGCTCCCGAGGAGCGCGAAGAGGGCTCGGCCCCCGCGGCAGAGCTCATCGCCGGCTCGGAGGCACTGAAGAACGTGCCCGCTGTAACCAAGGGCAACATCATCTACCTCGACGCGAACTTCTACCTCACCGAGGACATCCACGCGTACACCGACCTGTTCGAGCAGATCCAGGCGGCATTCGCAGCAGCATGAACGTGAACAGCACGTCCGCCGGCAACGGCGGTGAAGGGACGCCCGCTCGAGAGAGCGGGCGTCCCCGCGTTCGCCCGGTGACACCGCGGGCGAGCATCGCCTCAGCGCTGCCAGACGCAGGCGACGAGATCGCGCCGGAGAAGCGCGCCAGGGTGTGGCCGCTCGCGCTCGCGACGCTCGTCGTTGTCGGGCTGCTCGCGGCGTCGCTGTTCATCGGCGTCTACGACATCACCGACGGTGAGCTCGGCGCCGAAATGATGTGGATCACGCGCGTCCCGCGCACCGTCGCCCTCATGCTCGCTGGTGCCGCGATGGCAGCGAGCGGCCTTGTGATGCAGATGCTCACGCAGAACCGCTTCGTCGACGCGACAACCTCAGGCACCACCGAGTGGGCGTCGCTCGGCCTCCTCCTCACCGCGATCGTCGCCCCGAGCGTCGGGCTCGTCGGCCGCATGGTCGTGTCGAGCCTCTTCGCGTTCATCGGCGCGATGGCATTCATGCTCATTCTCCGCCGCATCGTCATCCGCTCGACGCTCGTCGTGCCGCTCATCGGCATCATGCTTGGCGCGGTCATCAGCGCCCTCACGACATTCCTCGCGGTGCAGTTCAACCTGCTGCAGATGGTCGGCACCTGGTTCATGGGCAGCTTCACGAGCGTCGTCCGCGGCCGCTACGAGGTGCTCTGGATCGTCGCGATCGTCACCCTACTCGTCTTCCTCCTCGCCGACCGCATCACTGTCGCGGGCCTCGGGCGTGAGGTCGCGACGAGCGTCGGCATGCGGTACGAGACGATCCTCATCGCCGGTACCGCGCTCGTCGCCGTTGCCGCCGGTGTCACGACGGTCGTTGTCGGTTTCCTCCCGTTCTTAGGGCTTGTCGTTCCCAACGTCGTCGCGACGCTTCGCGGCGACAACGTCCGCAGCAACCTGCCGTGGGTGTGCCTGGGAGGCATCGCTCTCGTCACGGTCTGCGACATCATCGGGCGCACGATTCGAATGCCGTTCGAGATCCCGGTCTCGATGGTGCTCGGCATGGTCGGCGCCGTAGTCTTCATCACGATCCTGATGCGGGGGCGGTCGCGTGCGTGAACCCATCCAGCTCAGCCCCGAAGGCGAGCTGCCCATCCCACCCGAGCCCGCGCTTCCGCGCTGGCGCCAGCTCCTTCCGATCGCAATCGTCTTTGCGGTCGCGATTCTGTTCGCGATCGCGATCCTCGTGTACGCGAACCCGGCGCAGCCCGGCAGCGCCGGCTTCTGGGTGATCGTTCGGTCGCGAGCGGCTTCGCTCGGCACGATCGCGCTCGTCGCGGTCTGCCAGGCAGTCGCGACGGTGCTCTTCCACACGGCGACCTCGAACCGGATCCTGACCCCGTCGATTCTTGGCTTTGATGCGCTCTACGTGCTCACCCAGACGGCGCTCGTGTATGTCTTCGGAACGGCCGCGACCGGGCTCGAGGGCATCCCGAAGATTCTCGCCCAGAGCGGGCTCATGGTCATCTTCGCGACGGCGCTCTACGGCTGGCTCTTCTCGGGCAAGCGAGCGAACCTGCACCTGCTGCTGCTCGTTGGCGTCGTGCTCGGCATTGGCTTCGGCTCCGTCTCAACGTTCATGCAGCGGATGCTCACGCCGAGCGAGTTCGACGTGCTCAGTGCGCGACTGTTCGGCAGCATCGGCAACGGCAACATCGAGTACCTCCCGTTCGCGGCAACCATCGCCCTCGGCATCCTCGTGTTCGTGTGGCGCCGCCGCAGGGTCTACGACGTTGTCGCGCTCGGCCGTGACGCGGCAGTGAGCCTCGGCGTGAACTACAGGCGCGAGGTCGTCACGATCCTCGTGCTCGTCGCTGTGCTCGTCTCCGTTTCGGTCACGATGGTCGGCCCGATGACCTTCTACGGCTTCCTCGTCGCCACGCTCGCCTACCAGTTTGCGCGGAACGACTCGCACGCCGAGATCATCCCGCTCGCGATCGGTATCGGCCTCGTCACTCTGCTTGGGGCGACGTTCGTGCTGAAACACATCTTCTCGGCGGGCGGCCTCGTGACCGTGATTATCGAGTTCGCTGGCGGCCTGCTCTTCCTCATCGTCCTGCTCAGAAAGGGGCTGCGTTGATCCAGCTCACCTCCGTCGGCAAAGACTACGCCGGCAAGCGCGTGCTCGGCCCGATCGACCTCACCATCGAGCCGGGCGGCATCACCGCGCTCATCGGCCCGAACGGCGCAGGCAAATCGACGATGCTCACAATCATCGGCAGGCTCCTCGGGGCCGACGCGGGCACGGTGACTGTCGGCGGCCTCGACGTGACTCAGGCGAAACCGAAAGAGCTCGCGAAGGTCGTGTCTATCCTGCGCCAGGAGAACCACTTCATGGCCCGGCTCACGGTGCGCCAGCTCGTGACCTTCGGCCGGTTCCCTCACTCCGCCGGCCGCACGACCGAGGCCGACAGGCGCGCGATCCACGCGGCAATCGCGTTCCTCGACCTCGCCGGGATGGAAGACCGCTTCATCGACGAGCTCTCGGGCGGCCAGCGCCAGCGGGCGTTCGTTGCGATGGTGCTCGCGCAGGATACCGATTACGTGCTGCTCGACGAGCCTCTCACGGGCCTCGACATGCGGCACGCCGCGGGCATGATGCGGCAGTTGCGCGCGGCCGCCGACGCCCTCGGGAAGACGATCGTGCTCGTGGTGCACGACGTGAACTTTGCCTCCGCGTACGCTGATCGAATCATCGCGCTTGCCGACGGTGAGCTTGTTGCGTCGGGCACGCCAGACGAGATCATGACGCCCGAGGTGCTCGAACGCGTCTTCGGGACCGAGGTTGAGGTCATCGAGCACGCCGGCAACAAGGTCGCGATCTACTACCGAGTGGACTAGCTGGGCCTGGCCCCGCCAGGCCCTCGCCCGGCGCTTGCCTGCCGGAACGAGCGCCAGAAACAAGCAGGGGCGGGTGGAACCGAAGTTCCACCCGCCCCTGCTCCGCGGGAGCCCGTATCGGGCCGCGTTAGACGCGTGCCGCGATAGCGTTCAGTGCGCTCTCGAAGAACGCGAGACCGTCGACGCCCGAGCGCATCGCTGCCGAGGTGTCGGGCCCGAAGCCAGCCTCGATCGCGTGCTCGGGGTGCGGCATGAGGCCGACGACGTTGCCGCGCTCATTGGTGAGGCCGGCGATGTCGTTCAGCGAACCGTTCGGGTTGATACCCGCGTATCGGAACGCGACGAGGCCGTCGCCCTCGAGCTGCTTCAGGGTCTCGTCGCTCGCGATGTAGCCGCCGTCGCCGTTCTTCAACGGGATGACGATCTCCTGGCCCTGCGTGAACGAGCTGGTCCATGCGGTCGACGCGTTCTCAACGACGAGTCGCTGGTCGCGGCGGATGAACTGCTGGTGCGCGTTGCGGATCAGGCCGCCGGGCAGCAGGTGCGCCTCGACGAGCATCTGGAAGCCGTTGCAGATGCCGAGCACGGGCATACCCTTACCAGCGGCTTCGATGACCTCGGTCATGATCGGAGCGAGCGCCGCGATCGCGCCGGGGCGCAGGTAGTCGCCGTAGCTGAAGCCGCCGGGGAGGATGATCGCGTCAACATCCTGCAGGTCGTGGTCAGCGTGCCAGAGCGCGACGGGCTCGGCGCCGATGAGGCGAACGGCGCGCTGCGCGTCGCGGTCGTCGAGCGAGCCGGGGAAGGTGACTACACCGATGCGGGTCGCCATTAGCGTGCCTCGACAGCGACGCCGTCAACCGAGATCGCGACGACGTCCTCAATGACCGAGTTCGAGAGGATCTCGTCTGCCATCTGGCGTACCTCTGCCAGCACGTCTTCGGTGACCTCGCCCTGCACGGTCAGCTCGAAGCGCTTTCCGATACGGACGTTCTCAAACTTGCCGTGACCGAGGCGCTCAAGCGCTCCCGTCGTCGCCTTACCCTGGGGGTCGAGGAGTTCGGCCTTGGGCATGACATCAACAACAATCGTGGGCAAGGAGTGCCTCCAGGTTCGCGAAATAAACGGGATGCGTACCGAATCAGTCTACCCTGGCTGTACACGGTGCGTTCGCCGGGCGCTGCCGCCGCTGCCGAACCCTTGGAGGGGCACGTGACTCAGACTTTCCTGACCAGCCGACTCCCGCTCGTGGCTGCCCCGATGGCGGGCGGTGCGACAACGGTCGCCCTCGCCGGAGCCGCAGCTGATGCCGGTGCCTTCCCGTTCCTTGCGGCCGGGTACAAGGCCCCCGAGTCGCTTCGCGATGAGGTCGCTGCGCTGCGCGGGCGCACCGGCGATTTCGGCGTGAACCTGTTTGTCCCGGGCAGAGGCGGAGTCGATGCCGCGGGGTTCGCAGCGTATGCGGCCGCGATCTCGGACGAGCTCGGTGCATACGGCCTGAGGCTAAGCCAGGTCCCGGCGGAAGACGACGACGCGTGGGGCGCGAAGCTGCAGGTGCTCCGCGAGGACCCGGTGCCCGTCGTCTCGCTCACATTTGGGCTGCCGCCGACGAGCGATATCGCCCTCCTCAAACGTGCGGGATCGGCCGTCGTCGCTACCGTGACCACCGCCGACGAAGCCCGCGCCGCCGAGGAAGCCGGCGTTGACGCGCTCATCGTGCAGGGCCCGGCAGCGGGCGGCCACTCCGCGGCTTGGGACGCACAGCGAAGGATCACCGACGGCTCGACCGCTGACTCGCTCGCCGAGGTAGCGGCGGTCTCCCGGCTGCCACTCATCGCCGCGGGCGGAGTTGACGGCGCTGACGCCGTGCGCGGCTTCCTCAGCGGCGGGGCAGAAGCGGTGGCCGTCGGAACGCTCTTGCTTCGTACGGACGAGGCCGGCACGTCGGAGACGCACAGGCGCGCCCTCGCCTCCGGGGAGTTCGACGAGACTGTGATCACGCGCGTCTTTACGGGTCGCCCGGCCCGCGCGCTACGTAACGGTTTCGTCGATCGGCACGCGCACGAGGAGATCACTGCCTACCCCGCCGTGCACCATCTCACCCGTGAGCTGCGGGCGCGGGCGGGCACGGCGGGCGATACCGACAGACTGCACCTGTGGGCGGGCACGGGATACCGCGCCGCAAGGGCGGAGCCGGTCGCGCAGACGATAGCGCGGCTGACTGCTGGGCTTTAGCCCACTACGCGCGGGCGAACGGGGGCTCTTCGCCGGTAAGGCGCACGAACAGGTCGCGGTAGCGGGCGTACGTCTGCTCGACGATCTCTTCGGGCAGCACGGGCGGCACACCCTGCTTGTCCCAGTTCGCGGCGAGCCAGTTGCGCACGATCTGCTTGTCGAACGAGGCGAGACGCTCGGGGCCCGAGAGGGTCTCGTCGAAGTACGTCGACGCGTCCCAGTAGCGTGACGAGTCGCTCGTGAGTACTTCGTCAGCGAGCACTAGTTCACCGGTCACGGGATCTTTCCCGAACTCAAACTTCGTGTCTGCGAGGACAACGCCGTGCTCGGCGGCGAGCTCGCGGGCCTCGCTAAAGATCTTGAGCGACGCGTCCCGGAGCGCCTCGGCAACGTCCTGACCGACAAGCTCCGCAGAACGTTCGAACGTGATGTTTTCGTCGTGCTCGCCGAAGGGAGCCTTGTACGCGGGGGTGTAGATCGGCTCGTCGAGCAGATCGCCGTCTTTCAGCCCGGCGGGCAGCTCGATGCCGCACACCGCACCGGTCTGCTGGTACTCAATGAAGCCCGACCCGGTGAGCGCTCCGCGCACCACGCACTCGACCGGATACATGTCGAGGCGGCGTGACACGACCGCTCGGTCGGCCACGGCCTCGGGCACGGCCGGGGATCCTTCGCCGACAGCGAGGTGGTTCGCAAGCGGGATCCGCGAGAACCACCAGTTCGACAGCGCGGTGAGCAGCGCGCCCTTCCCCGGAATCGGCGGCTCGAGCACAAAGTCGAACGCGCTCACGCGGTTGCTCGCGACCACGAGCAGGTACGGCGAGGTCGCGGCGTCAGCGCCTTCCGGAACATACAGGTCGCGCACCTTCCCTGAGTAGGTGTGTGACCAGCCGGGCAGCGAGAGGGGAGTGGGAAGAGCGTTCACGTCTCCCATTCTCCCACTTGAACGCGCACGCTCTCGCCCCACTCCGGGTGGGACGCCGGAACCGCGAATATGATGAGGGGAACAGAACTGGAGGGTGAGGGCCATGGCGGTTGTCGGACCGGTGATTGCGCGCATGCGAGCGAGGGCGCCCCGAGAGGTCGCGTGGAACTATCTTGCCGATGGTGCCCTCCGGGCCTCGTGGTGGCCCGACGCGGAACTCGACGCAGTGTTTGGCGGCGCGGTCGCGGAGCGCTGGACTGCCGAGAATGGCGAGGCCGTGAGCCGGAACGCGGTCGGCGCCGTCGACGTGCTCATCGAGGGGCACGCGCTCGGCTTCCGCTGGCGCGATGGGAGTGACGAGCACGAAACCGCCGTGCTCATCACCTTCCGCTCGCAGGGTGACGAGACCGACATCATGGTCACCGAGACGGGCTTCGGGGTCTTCCCTGATGCGTTCGAGCGCACCGCCGACGCCCAACAGAGCTGGATCGATCTGCTCACCGATTACGCAGCCGCCCTCCGAGACGTCGCGCCGGTTGAGACTGAGGTCTCTGAGGGTGTTGATACTGAGGCTGCTGAGGTGGTTGAGGCTGAAGCCACGGAGAACGACCAGGCTGGCGATGAGGCTGAAGCCGCTGAAGCCGCCGAGTCTGAACCTGCTGACGACGTCGAATCCGGCGAGCTGAGCGATCTCGAGGAGCTGCTCGAAGTGGACGAGACCCCCGACACAGAGACCCCCGAGCCCTCCAATGGCGATGCTCAGCCAACTACCGAGGAGCCTGAAGACGAGGCCCTCGACTTCGACAGCCTTATCCGGGGCGATGCCGGGGATAAGGCCTAGCTCCACCGTAGGTTGCGGCTCCGGAGGCAAGATGCTGCCCAGGCCCAAGCCCACGCCCACCCCCAGAAACCTGTCGCCCAAGCCCTGAACCGCCGACGCTACATATGCAAACTGCGGTCCGTATGACCAAATCCTAGGAATTTGGCATACGAACCGCAGAAAGCAGGTGGAGGCGCCGAGCCCAGCGCCGGGCGGAGGGGCGAGCCCGCGCCGGGCGGAGGGGCGAGCCCAGCGCCGGGCGACTACGCCACGCGCTCCGCGATGTCGGTGCGGAACTGGCCGCCCTCGAGATCGATCTCGTTCAGGGCCGAGTACGCCCGAGCCCGTGCCTCGGCAAAGTTCTGCCCGCGCGACACAACACCGAGCACACGCCCGCCCGTCGCGACCCAGCCGCCGGCCGGGGTCCGGGCCGTGGCGGCGTGTACGAGGTGCACCCCGGTGACGGCCTCAGCAGCCTCGAGCCCGTTGATCTCGCGGCCGGTCGCGACGTCGCCCGGGTAGCCCTCGCTCGCCAGCACAACGATCATCGCGGGCTCGTCCGAGAACGTGGGGGCGGGAAGCGACGCGAGCTCGCCGTTCGCCGAGGCAAGGAGGTACGCCGAGAGCGGTGATTCGAGCCGGGCGAGCACGACCTGCGTCTCGGGGTCACCGAAGCGGGCGTTGAACTCGATGACCTTCACGCCCTTGGACGTGACGATGAGGCCGCAGTACAGCAGCCCGATGAACGGGGTGCCCTCGGACTCGAGCTGGCGCACCGTCGGGATAGCAACGTCGCGCTTGATCTCCTCGATGAACGCCTCGGTGCCGCCCGGCAGCCACGGCAGCGGCGAGTACGCGCCCATGCCGCCCGTGTTCGGGCCCTGGTCGCCGTCGAAAATGCGCTTGTAGTCTTGCGCGGGGGTGAGCGCAACGACGTCGTGGCCGTCGGCGAAGAAGAACAGCGAGACCTCCTGGCCGTCAAGGAACTCTTCGACGAGCACCTCGCCGTGCGGGGCCCAGGTCGCGATGTGGTCGATTGCGGCGTCACGATCTTCAGTGACGAGCACCCCCTTGCCCGCGGCGAGGCCGTCGGCCTTCACCACGTAGGGCGCGCCGAAATCGTCGAGCACCGCGCCAGCCTCGGCAGCGCTTGCGACCTTCGCCGCGCGGCCCGTGGGTACGCCAGCCTCGTCCATGATGCGCTTCGCGAACGCCTTCGAGCCCTCGAGCTGGGCGGCGTCAGCGTTCGGCCCGAACACCGGAACGCCGCCGCCGCGCAGCGGGTCGGCGACCCCGGCAACGAGCGGCGCCTCGGGCCCGACGATCACGAGGTCGAAGCCGCGATCTGAGACGAACTTGGTGACCGCGTCGGGGTCGGTGAAGGCGAGGTCGACGGTCTCGACGCCGCTCGCCGCGATGCCGGCGTTGCCGGGGGCGCAGACGATGCTGTGCTCGGCGTCTTCCGAGAGCAGGGACAGGACGATGGCGTGTTCGCGGGCACCCGGCCCCAGGACGAGAATCTTCACCCCTCAAGGATAGTCTGGGCAGATGGCCAGACGCAGGATCCAAGCGGCAGACGGGCTCGCCGCGCTCGCCGCAGTTGACGCGGGAAGCACCGAGCGAACCGACATTGCGACCTCGGTGCGGTTTCTTCTCGAGGAACTCGCGGAGCTCGCGCCGGGGAAATCTGTTGAGGTGCGCGTGCCGCCCTACGGCGCGGTGCAGTGCGTGGGAGGCCTCACTCACACGCGTGGCACGCCGCCGAACGTCATCGAGACGGACGCGGAAACATGGATCGGGATCGCGACCGGCCGACTCGACTGGAACGATGCCATCGCCTCCGCGCGTGTGCTCGCGTCGGGGTCGCGTGCGAACCTCGACGGGTTGCTGCCTGTCGTTCGCCGGCGCTGAGGCGACACCCACATTTGAAACCTGAGAGAATAGCCTCATGTCAAGCGAAACTCAGCAGTCTGTCGAACTTCAGCGATCGGTGCGTATTGGCCGGCTGTTGCTCGTCGGTGCGATCGCGGGCGCTATCGTCGGTGCGCTTGTCACGCTGATGTTCAAGGTGCCCGAGGGGGCCCTCTACACGGTGGGGCAGATCGCCGGGTTTATGCTGCTCATCGGCGGCGCGGTCGGCCTCACACTTGGTGGGCTGCTGGCGCTGATCCTCAACGCCGCCGCGAAGCGTAAGCGCGGTACCGGTGTGCTGCAGCACACCACCGTCGTCGGCGAAGGCGTTGAAGTGACAGCGCCCGAGGCCGAGACGCAGGCCGAGGCGCAGCCCGCGCCCGCAGCCGACGAGGCTGCAGGCGCCACAAAAGCTGAGTAGTGAACGCGGCTGAAGCGCAGCAGGCTGTGCAATAATCAGCCAGTTCTTATTGAAAGGGGCTCGTCATGATTCAGGGACTGAGCGGACCGCACCTCATCGTCATCGTCTTCATCATCGTGCTGCTGTTTGGCGCGCCGAAGCTGCCCGCACTCGCGAAGAGCCTGGGCCAGTCGGCGAAGATCTTGAAGCGCGAGGTCTCGAGCGACGACCCGGTCGACACTGACACCGCTGCACCGGCGTCAGAGCCCACCAAGCCGAGCGGCACCGCGGGCACGAACTAGTGCTTCGGGCGTGAGGCGCTGAGCCTCCTCCTGCAGTAGCTGACCTGAGAGGCCTCCCGGTTGTTCTCAGGCTTCTCCGCGCGCCATTTCGCGAACTGCGGTAGTTTTGATGCAAGCGTTGAACAGCGAGGAGTGCGTTAATCATGATCGGCAACATGGGTGGCCCCACCCTCATCGTCATTGTCTTTATTGTGCTGCTCCTGTTCGGTGCGCCGAAGCTGCCCGCGCTCGCGAAGAGCCTGGGCCAGTCGATGAAGATCCTGAAGAAGGAAGTTCGCTCGGATGACGATACGTCGGGCAAGACTGACGACGCCGACAAGGGCGAGGCCCCTGACGCGCCGAAGAAGAGCGAGTAGCGTTCCCGCCCAAGAGTTTTCGAGGCCGCCGTGTTCACCGCGAACACGGCGGCCTCGTCGTTTCTGCTCAGTCCGCGTGCGCGGTTCCCTGCCCGCCCGCGGCGGCCAGCGCCCACGCGACCTCAACCAGGGTGTCGAATTCGCCGAGTGAGGAGTCCGTGAGCTCTTCGAATTTCTGCATCCGGTACCGCAGCGTGTTCGGGTGCACCGGCAGACTCTTCGCGGCAGCGTCGACGCGCAGGCCGTGCCCGATGAAGGCTCGGATCGAGTCGAGGATGAGCGCGCCAAACTCGCCTTCCGCGAGTACGGGCTCGATGTAGCTGCGACGCAGAAACTCGTTGAGGGCGGGCGAGGCGGGAACGCCGATCCGCCAGCTCATTCCGGCGAGCGTGATCCGGCCGGATTCGCCCACCAGCTCGGCCGCCGCCTGCAGCTGCTGGGCGAGCCGGTACGACTCCGGCAGCGAGTGCCAGTCGCCGAGCGACCCCTCGGAGTAGCTCACTGTTGCGGGCAGCGTTTCGTCGGCTGTGAGGTACCCGACCGCGCGGCCCTGCTCCATGACGAGCGTGTCGGGAAGCGGGGCGGGGCGGGGGACCGGGAGCGGTTCCGTGACGATCGCGCGGAAGGGCCCCGCCCCGCTGAGCCGCGCGCCCGCGGCCCCGTGCTCTGCCTCGGTGAGGTCGCCGGCGAGCAGGCGCCGGACCCACTGCTCTTGCGCCTGCTTCCGAGCGACCTCGTCTGCGATCTGAATCTCGCGATACGCGAGTGAGATCCGCGCCGAGAAGGTGTCGCCTAAGTCCCACAGCAGTGTCGACGCGCGAAGTGCGACGAGCGGGTCGAGCCCGCTCTCAGTGGTGAGCGCGATCACGCGGTTCTGGATCACCCGGAGTGACTCGCGAAACCCTCCCATGATGTCGGTGATGGACAGCCCCTGGGCGAGCCGCTCGTGTGTCGAGAGCGCGGCCTCCCAGATCTGGTCGGGCGGAGGGATGAAGCCTGAGCGGAGCGTCTGGATCGCGAGCGCGCGGTTGCGACCGACCGCCTCGATCAGGTCAGCGACCGGCACGCCAGCGTAGGCGGGAAACTGGGCCCTGCCGCGCTCGATCACGGCATCCGCGATGGAGTCGTCGCGCGCGAGCTCGTCGAGGATCGCGTCGAACCGCGCGACGTTTGCCGCTGCAACGCCGGCGGCAGCGCCGACCGGAGCCTCTGGGGAGTCTGGTGTCGTCATCGACGCCCCCGATTCTCGTTGGAAAAAAGCATGGCCATTCTGTAAATCTCTTGGAATTCTAGCCATTGCTTGGAACTTTCGACAACGTCAGACTCGTTTCTGAGTGAAGCGCATAGCCAAGCAGGCCGCCACCCGGCAGGTGCTCCTCGGCTACAACAAGGAGGTTGGCGTTGACCGCACACACAGACTCACTGCTGCCCAGCGAGGGAGCGACCGCAGAACCGAGACCGATCAACGGCCCGAAGCAGCTGCTCGCTGCGTCCGTCGGAAACGCCGTCGAGTGGTTCGACTGGTACATCTACTCGATTCTGGCGATCTACTTCTCGACACAGTTCTTCCCCGCGGACGCCGACAGCAGTCTCGTGCCACTGCTCGGAACCATGGCCGTCTTCGCGGTGGGGTTCTTCGCACGGCCGCTCGGCGGCCTACTCATCGGGTACCTCGCCGATAGGTTCGGCCGCAAGCGGATCCTGGTGCTCACGGTGCTCGGCATGGGCGTTGGGTCGCTCATGATCGCGTTCTCGCCGACCTACGCCCAAATCGGCGTGTTCGCGCCCCTCATCCTGGTCATCGCGCGGCTGCTGCAGGGGCTCTCCGCCGGCGGCGAGTACGCTGCGAGCTCGGCGTTTCTCGTCGAATCGGCCCCGACCGGGAAGCGTGGGTTCTACTCGAGCTTCTTCTACATCAGCGCGACCGCAGCGAATCTGCTCGCGATCGGCATCGCGGCGCTCCTCACAAACCTGTTGCCCGCCGAGGAGATGAGCTTGTGGGGGTGGCGCGTTCCGTTCGTCATCGGCGCGGTCGCAGCCCTGATCGCGCTTTGGGTAAGGTCGCACGCGGCGGAGACGCTGCACGAAGACCAGCTCGCCTCGGCGGCGCATGCGCGCGGCGGTGCCGAGCGCGTTCGGCTCTTCTCGTTCCTCAGACACCACCCGAAGAGCGTCTTCTTCGTCTTTGGGATGACCGCCTCGTCAGCTATCGTGTTCTACATCTGGACGGGCTTCCTCCCGACCTACGCAAACATCGCCGTCGGGTTCGACGTGAAGCAGGGTCTCACGGCGAGCCTCATCTCCCTCACCTGGTTCCTGCTCTTACAGCCCGTCATGGGCGCGCTGTCTGACCGGTTCGGCCGCAAGCCGTTCCTCATCGCGTTCGGTGTGTTCTTCACCGTTGCCACGGTGCCGCTGCTCGGCGCCCTCAACGACTCGTTCATGAGCTTCCTTGCTGTGCAGCTGCTGGGGCTCACGTTCATCGCCGCTGCGACCTCGATCGTGCAGGCCGTGTTCAGCGAGCTCTTCCCGCGCAAGATGCGGTCGGCGGGCATCGGGTTCCCCTACGCGGTCTCCGTCGCGCTCTTCGGTGGGACTGCGCCGTACGTCGCGACGTGGATGGGCTCGCAGGGCAACATCGGCGCCTTCGCCTGGTACGTCGCCGGGATCAGCCTGGTCTCGCTCATCATCATGTGCTTTGTCCCTGAAACCCACAAGAAGGAGCTCGACTAATGGCGCTCGCCCCTGTGTGGATCGCCGGCGCGGGGATGACCCCGTTCGGCATCCACCGCGACCTGACAGTAAAACAGCTCACAGCCCAGGCTGTGCGCGAGGCGCTCGCTGACGCCTCGGCGACGACCAAGGACGTTGAGGCCGTGTTCTTCGCGAACACGACCCAGTCGCCGCTCGAGGGGCAGCATATGGTGCCGGGGCAGATTGCGGTGCGCGAGCTGGGCATCCAGGGTGTCCCGGTAGTGAACGTCGAGAACGCGTGCGCCAGCGGCGCCTCCGCGTTTCACCTCGCTGTGGCGTATGTGCGCTCTGGGGCCGCCGACGTCGTGCTCGCGGTGGGGGCCGAGAAGATGAACGTCGACGACCGGGCTCTCGCGATGTCGGTCTTCGATGGTGCCTACGACGTGAGCGCGCCGGAGGAGCTCGCGCGCGTGCTGCGAGAGCTCGGAGGCGAGGCTGACAGGCCAGCCGGGCCGAGCTCAAGCTTCATGGATATCTACGCGGCGATGGCGCGAAACCACATGGACACCTACGGCACCACCCAGCGGCAGCTCGCGGTGATCGCCGAAAAGAACCACCGCCACTCGGTCGATAACCACCGGGCGCACTACAGGAAGCCCATGAGCGCTGACGAGGTGCTGGAGGCGCGAGCGCTCGCCTTTCCCCTCACGGTGCCGATGTGCGCCCCGATCACTGACGGTGCCGCCGCCGTGCTTGTCTGCTCAGAGCGCGGCCTGGCCCGACTGCGGAGCTCGGCCGGTGTGCGAGTGCTCGCGTCGGCGCTCGCGACCGGCAGCGACCGCGACTTCACGACGTTTGACGGCCACGTGAGCGGAGTCGCGGCTTGCCGCGCCTACGAGCAAGCAGGGCTCGGGCCTGAAGCCGTCGATGTCGCCGAGGTGCACGACGCGACGGCCTTCGGTGAACTGCTGCAGCTCGAGGTGCTCGGGCTGTTCGGGCCGGGGGAGGCAGCGGCCGCGGGCGAGCGCGGCGCGACGAGCATCGGCGGCGCGCTTCCCGTGAACCCGTCGGGCGGCCTCGTCTCCAAGGGCCACCCGCTCGCCGCGACCGGGCTGGGGCAGATCTTCGAGCTCACGGAGCAGCTCAGAGGCCGCGCAGGTTCGCGTCAGGTATCGAGCGCGCGGGTCGCGCTCGCCGAGAACGGTGGCGGGTTCCACCGCGGCGAAGAGGCAGTGGCCTCGGTCGTCATGTTGGGAGCACAGTAGTCATGGTCACCGCAGTATCCTTCTTTGACCGCGGCTGGCGGATCAACCCAAACGAGCTCGCTTACGTCTCAGCGGATGAGTCCTGGACCTTCGACGAGGCGAGGCGCATGTCGAATCAGATCGCGCGCAGCCTCGCCGAGCTTGGCATCGCTCAGGGCGGCAAGGTCGGGGTGCTCTCCCCGAACGCGCCCCTCGCGTGGCTGTGCGTGCTCGCGGCCTGGCGCATCGGCGCCGTCTGGGTGCCGTTGAACCCCGACCACCCGACCGACGAGACCGCACAGCTGCTCACGCGATTCGGCGTCGACGTGCTCATCTACCACCCGGAACTCGGCGAGCAGGTGGCTGAGATTCGCGGGGCGGCGACGGGCGTGAAACACCTGGTGTCGCTCGGGCAAACCCGTGGCGACGCCGACCGCAGAGAAGAGGTCGGTGACATCGACCTGACCGCGTGGGCCGCGACGCTTCCCGACACGGCGCCCGCCTACGACGTGAGCGCCGACGACGTCGCCGTCATCGCGCCGACGGGCGGAACGACGGGGCTACCAAAGGGCGTGATGAACACCCACCGCAACGTGTCGGTGATGGTCGCGCACCAGATGCTCGCGATGCAGTACGGGCCGCACGACAGACAGGTGAACCTCGCCGCGGCACCGATGACGCACTCCTCGGGGTTCTCTTCCCTGCAGGCGTCGGCGCGCGGCGGAACGACCGTGATCATCCCGCGGGCTTCGACCGACGCGGTGCTCGACGCGATCGAGACCCACGGCGTCACCGAGTTGTTCCTCCCGCCGACTGTCATCTACCGGCTGCTCGACCGCCTCGAGGACGAGCAGCGTGATCTCTCGTCCCTGCGCTACCTGCTGTACGGCGCGGCACCGATGTCGACCGAGAAGCTGCGGCGCGGCCTCGAGCTGCTCGGGCCGGTGTTCCTCGAGGTCTACGGGCAAATGGAGGCCGTCGCGGCGATCAGCTTCAAACTGCCCGAGGACCACCTCACGGCGACCGGAGAGATCGCTGACGCCGAGAACCTCGCCTCGTGCGGGCGCCCGGGCCCGCTGATCGAAGTCACCGTGCGCGACCCGCTCACGTTCGACGAGCTGCCCGCGGGGGCAACGGGTGAAATCTGTGTGCGCGGCGACCTCGTGATGAAGGGCTACTACGAGGAGCCGGAGAAGACCGCCGAGACTATCGTCGACGGTTGGCTGCGAACGGGTGACCTCGGCCATCTCGACGCCGCGGGGTACCTGTTCATCACCGACAGATCGAAGGATCTCATCATCTCCGGCGGCTTCAACGTCTACCCGAGCGAGGTCGAGCAGGCGCTGTGGGGCCACCCGGCAGTGCTCGACTGCGCAGTAATCGGGGTGCCACACCCTGACTGGGGCGAGCAGGTCACCGCCGTCGTCGAGCTGCAGCCCGGCGGGCACGCCTCAGAGGCCGAGCTGCGCGCCTACTGCCGTGAGCAGCTCGGCGGGGTGCGCACGCCGAAGCGCGTGTACTTCACCGAGCTCCCGCGGAGCGCGAACGGCAAAGTGCTGAAGAAGGAGCTCCGCGGCGCGGGTGACTGGATCGCAGAGGCCGCGGCCGGGCCCAGGGCCAGCTCCAATGACGCTGAGCGCCGCAGCCCGCGGCAGAACGGAGACGCACATGCGTGAGCTTGAGGGGAACATTGCGATCGTCGTCGGCGCCGGAACGGTCGGCGACGAGGTTGGAAACGGGCGCGCGACCGCGCTCCTCATGGCGAGGCACGGCGCGCACGTCGTGTGCGTCGACCGCGACGAGCGGTCAGCGCGCCGCACCGCCGAGATGATCGCCGACGAGGGCGGGGCGGCGGAGAGCTTCGGGGTCGACGCGACCGACGAGGCGGCCGTCGCGGGCCTCGTGGACTCGGTGATTCGCGCCCACGGCCGCATCGATGTGCTCGACAACAACGTCGGGATCAGCCTGCTTGGCGGGGTCACCGAGGCCTCCGCGGAAGACTGGGATCGCGTGCTCGCGGTAAACCTCAAAACCGCTGTCAACGCGATGAAATACGTCATCCCGCACATGGTTCGGCAGGGGGTGGGGGCCATCGTGAATATCTCCTCGATCGCCGCGCTTCGGTGGGGTGGCACCGCATATGCGACCTACTACACCTCGAAGGCGGCGCTCACTCACCTGAGCCGGACAACGGCGCTTGAGTTCGCGTCGGCCGGGGTCCGCGTGAACACCGTCTCCCCGGGGCTTATCAAGACGCCGATGGTCGCGAACACCGCCGGCCTCGCGAATGCGTACGGAGCGGAAAGCGTCGAGAAGATGTGGGCTGAGCGCGACCGCCAGGTTCCGCTCGGGCATATGGGCGAGCCGTGGGACGTTGCCGAGGCCGCGCTCTTCCTCGCAGGCCCGCGCGCAAAGTTCATTACGGGGGCCGACCTGGTAGTCGACGGTGGCATGACCGTGCGCGCGGCCTAGGTGCCAACCGCGAAGGGGGTGCCGGGGCTAAAGCCCCGGCACCCCCTTCGCGCTGTGTTGGCGTCGCGCTAGCTCGTCTGCGTCGCCTCAACCCAGGCGAGGTACTCCTCGTCGATGTTGCCGGCGATGTACTCGCCAGTGAAGCAGCTCTCCTCGAGCTTCGTGACGGTGTCTTGGCCCGCGAGGATAGCGCGGTTCATGCCCTCGACCGTCTGGTAGATGAGGTGGTCGGCGCCGAGCTCGGCTGCGATCTCGGCCGGAGTGCGGCCGTGGGCGATGAGCTCGTCGCGCGACGGCATGTTGATGCCGTACACGTGCGGGAAGAGCACAGGGGGTGCGGCCGAGGCGAAGATCACAGAGCGGGCTCCGGCGGCGCGGGCCATCTCGACGATCTCACGCGAGGTCGTACCGCGCACGATCGAGTCGTCGACGAGCAGCACGTCCTTGCCCTTGAACTCGATGTGCATCGCGTTGAGCTTCTGGCGCACGCTGCGCTTGCGCACCGCCTGGCCAGGCATGATGAAGGTGCGGCCGACGTAGCGGTTCTTGAAGAAGCCCTCACGGTACTCGATACCGAGGTTGCGCGCGAGCTGCATGGCAGCGGGGCGGCCCGAGTCAGGGATCGGCATGACGACGTCAATGTTCACGCCCGGTAGCTCCTCGCGGATGCGCTCGGCGAGTACGTCGCCCATGCGCAGCCGCGCGTCGTACACCGAGATGCCGCTGAGCACGGAGTCGGGGCGCGCGAGGTAGATGTACTCGAACGCGCACGGCACGAGGCTCGTGTTTGGTGCGCACTGCTGCGAGGCCATGGTGCCGTCAGCGCGGATGAGGATCGCTTCGCCCGGTTCAACGTCGCGGACGATCTCGTAGCCGCCCGACTCGAGCACGAGCGACTCGGAAGCGACGACCCACTCGTCGGTGCCGGCTTCGGAGAGTCGGTGGCCGAGCACGAGGGGGCGGATGCCCTTGGGGTCGCGGAACGCGATGAGCCCGTAGCCGGCGATGAGCGCGATGGCCGCGTACGAGCCGTCGACGCGTTCGTGCAGCCTGGTCACCGCCTCGAACACCTGCTCGGCGTCGAGCGAGAGCCCCTTGATGCTCGTCTGCAGCTCGTTGGCGAGCACGTTGAGTAGCAGCTCGGTGTCGGAGTGGGTGTTCAGGTGGCGACGATCCACGTTGTACAGCTCGGCCGTGAGTTCGCGGGTGTTCGTCAGGTTGCCGTTGTGCACGAGGATGATGCCGTAGGGCGCCCCGACGTAGAAGGGCTGCGCCTCTTCTTCGCGGGCTGCGTCACCCTTCGTTGCGTAGCGGACGTGACCGAGGCCGACGTTGCCCATGAGCTGGCGCATGTCGCGGGTGCGGTAGCCCTCGCGTACCTGGCCCTTCATTTTCGCCATGTGGAAGAAGTCGCCTTCCAGGGTGGCGATGCCTGTCGAGTCCTGACCACGGTGCTGCAGCAGCAGCAGGCTGTCATAGATTTGCTGGTTGACGGGTTCGGACGAGACGATACCGACGATGCCGCACATGTTGCGAGTTCGCTCCACTGGGTAGGTGTTGGCGCCAAGCGACGCAGCTAATAGTTTCCCACACCTTGCGCCCTGTAAACGATGGGTGAACGGTACCGGGGCGAAACGCGTGCTCGCGGCAGGGTACCCTTAGAGCGTGAGCGAAAACTCGTCGATCTATGCCCAGTCCGGTGTTGACACTGCCGCCGGAGACCTCGCCGTCGAACTCATGAAGTCGGCCGTTCAGCGCACCCACGGGCCGGAGGTGCTTGGCGGGGTCGGTGGCTTCGCCGGCATGTTCGACGCTTCGGCGCTGACCGGCTACAAGCGGCCTCTGCTCGCCTCGTCGACCGACGGCGTTGGCACGAAGGTCGCGATCGCTCAGGCGATCGACAAGCACGACACGATCGGGCAAGATCTCGTCGCGATGGTCGTCGATGACATCGTCGTTGTCGGCGCGAAGCCGCTCTTCATGACTGACTACATCGCGTGCGGCAAGGTTGTCCCCGAGCGCATCGCAGACATCGTGCGCGGCATCGCCGAGGCCTGCGAGGCCACCGGCACCGCGCTCGTCGGCGGCGAGACCGCCGAGCACCCCGGCCTGCTCGGCCCAGACGACTACGACGTCGCGGGCGCCGCGACCGGCGTTGTCGAGGCCGACCGCATGCTGCACCCCGGCCTCGTCCAGGATGGCGACGTCGTCATCGCCATGGCGGCGTCGGGCCTCCACTCCAACGGCTTCTCGCTCGTGCGCCACATCCTGACAGACAAGGGCATCGGCTACGAGCAGCACTCGGCAGAGCTTGGCGCCACCTACGGCGAGGCGCTCCTCACGCCGACCGCGCTGTACACGGCGCCGCTGCTGCGCGTGCTCGATGACCCCGCGACCGCCGGCGCGATCCACTCGCTCAGCCACGTCACCGGTGGCGGCATCGCGGCGAACCTCGCGCGCGTGCTGCCCGTCGGCTCGTGGGTCGAGGTCGACCGCGCGAGCTGGTCGCCGCTTCCCGTGTTCCGACACCTCGCAGACCTCGGCGGGCACACTCTCGAGTCGCTTGAGGGCGCGTGGAACCTCGGCGTCGGCATGTTCGCCGTTGTCGCGGCTGACAAGGCGCCGCTCGTCGCGACCGCGCTGACCGCAGAGGGCCTCGACCCCTGGGTCGTCGGCACCGTCTCGACGGCCGCGCGCGACTTTACTGGGTTCGAGCAGGGCGCGAAGGGCGTTGACGGCGGCGCCGTTCGCCTCGTCGGCAGCTACAAGAACTAGCGCATCCGCTGCAAGCGGGGCTCGGGCTTCGGCCCGGGCCCCGCTTGTGCGTTTCCGGGGGAGGCGCCGGGGCACGTGCGAGATTCGGCATGCGGTTCAAACTACGTTGTCCGTAGGCAGCTGAGTTCTGCCGCCGCCATGTGTAATTCGTGCCGATGAAGGAGAAACTCGCATGACCGACAGCACTGAAGCACCGCAGAAGCCCACACCCGCGTTCATCGGAGCCTCCTGGCTCGCCCTGCTCATTGGGCTCGGGACCTATCTGGTGGGCCTGTTCAACTCGACGATGGAGCTCAACGAGAAGGGCTACTATTTCGCCGTTCTCATGTTCGGCCTCTTCGCGGCGGTGTCGCTGCAGAAGACCGTGCGAGACCGGTCTGAGGGCATCCCGACGACGGCGATCTACTACGGCATCGCCTGGTTCTCGCTCGTCCTCGCGCTCGCGCTGCTCGCGATCGGCCTGTGGAACGCGGGCAGTCTCGTGCCGAGCGAGAAGGGCTTCTACGGGCTCGGGTTCGCGATGAGCCTGTTCGCCTCGGTTGCCGTGCAGAAGAACGTGCGCGACCTCGCGCGGTTCAGCAAGGAAGACGCCGACGACGACGTCGATGAGGCCCCTGCCCGCGCCTACACGCAACCCCCTGCCCAGCCCGAGGGGCAGCAGTTCTAACGCGCGATGAGCGCAGTCGCGATCGCGGCGATACCCTCGCCGCGGCCCGTGAAGCCGAGCCTGTCTGTCGTGGTCGCGCTGAGCGACACCGGCGCCCCCACGAGCTCCGTCATGACCCGCTGGGCCTCTTCGCGGCGCGGGGCGAACTTCGGCCGGTTCCCGACGATCTGAACTGAGACGTTCACTGGCCGGAAGCCCTCGGCTTGGAGCTTCGCGAGCGCGAGCAGCACGAACCCGGTGCTCGCGGCCCCCTCGGTCTCGGGCTGGTCAACGCCAACGAGGCCGCCAATGTCACCGAGGCCCGCGGCGCTCAAGAGCGCATCGACCACCGCGTGGCAGACCGCGTCGCCGTCACTGTGCCCGGAAAGCCCGGGCTCTCCGGGCCAGTGGATCCCGGCGAGCTGCAAGGGTGCGGTTTTGTCGTAGGCGTGCACGTCAAAGCCCGTGCCAACGCGGATGTCGGGGAGTGCGGTCATAGTGAGGCTCCATCCTGTGCGCCGAGGCCCTGTGCGCCGAGCAACGCGAGCAAGAGCGTGAGGTCGCCCGGCGTGGTGAGTTTGTGGGCGAGTGCCTCGCCCGGAACAGTGAGCACGGTGCCGCCGGCGCGCTGTACGACCTCGGCGTCGTCAGTCGGTTGCTCGGCCCCCACGGGTGCGGTCGCGGATCCTAATCTGTCGTGTGCTGCGGCGAGCAGCTCGCGCGGAAAGCCCTGCGGCGTCTGCACGGCGACGAGCGGCGAGCGATCCACTGTCTCGTGAACGACACCGTCAGTGTCGACGCGCTTGAGCGTGTCGACGACGGGCAGCGCCGGGATCACGGATGCTGCGGTGCGCCGCACCTCGGCGGCGACCCGCTCGAAGAGCGCCGCGGGGGTGAGCGGGCGGGCCGCATCGTGCACGAGCACGACGTCGGCGTACTCGGGAAGGGCGTCAACGCCGAATCGCACGGACTCGTGGCGCTCGCGGCCCCCGGGCGTCACCGACAGCTCCCACAGGGATCCCGGCGCAGTGAACTGGGCGAGGAGCGCGAGCGTCTCGCCCGCGAGCTCCTCGGGCACGACGACGACGAGGTGGCCGCCGCCGGGAAGCGACGTGATCGTTCTCGCGCAGCGCTCAATCAGCGTTTCGCCCGCGAGTTCGACGAAGGCCTTCGGTTTTCCCGCCCCGAGCCGTTCGCCCCTGCCCGCGGCGACGAGCACGACGCCAAGCCTCGCCAGCTCGTGCGGGTGGCTCGAAACCGGCTCGTATTCCGCGACGCTCATCATGCTGTAAGCGTACCGGGAGGTGGTATCGAGCCCGGTGGGCTATTCTTGTAGACTCCCGAAGCGCCTGTGGCGCCGGAACATCTGAATAGACATCTCAATACCCAGGAGGACACCGTGAAGATCGATCTTGCCATGCTGCGAGGGCTTGAGCGCGAGAGGGAGATTCCCTTCGAAGAGCTCGCCGAGATCATCGAGCAGGCGATCCAGACTGCGTATGTGCGGCACGCCGAGAACCAGGCGCTTCCGGTACCCGCAACCGAAGACGTTCGCGTCACCCTCGACCGAAAGAACGGCGAGATCTCCGTGCTCGTGCCCGAGCACGACGACGAGGGCAACACCATTGGCGAGGCGTACGTCACAACCGACGAGTTCGGTCGCGTCGCCTCGAGTGCGGCGAAGCAGGTCATCAACCAGCGTCTCCGCGACCTCTCGGACGACGCAGTGCTCGGCCAGTTCAAGGACAAAGAGGGGCAGGTTGTCTCGGGCGTCATTCAGCAGGGGCCGAACCCCCGCATGGTGCACGTTGACCTCGGTGAAGTTGAGGGCATCATCCCGCCCGAGGAGCAGATTCCGGGCGAGGAATACCCCCACGGAAGCCGCGTCAGGGTCTACGTGACGAGCGTGTCCAAGGGCCTGAAGGGCCCGCAGATCGTGCTCTCGCGCACCCACCCGGGCCTCGTTCGGAAGCTGTTCGAACGTGAGGTTCCCGAGCTCGGTGAGGGCCTCGTCGAGATTGTCTCGCTCGCCCGCGAGGCCGGCCACCGGTCGAAGGTTGCCGTGCGCGCGAAGCAGGCTGGGATCAACGCGAAGGGCACCTGCATCGGCGAGATGGGCAGCCGCGTGCGCGCCGTCATGAGCGAGCTCGGCGAGGAGAAGATCGACATCGTTGACTACTCGCCCGAGCTGCCGAAGTTCGTCGCGAACGCACTGTCTCCCGCGAAGGTGACCGACGTGTTCATGATCAACGAGTCGCTCAAGCAGGTTCGCGCACTCGTGCCTGACTTCCAGCTCTCGCTCGCGATTGGTAAGGAAGGCCAGAACGCTCGCCTCGCCGCGAAGCTGACGGGCGCGAAGATCGACATTCAGCCCGACTCGATCATGAACGACTAGGCCCCGCGCCGACAAAACTCAGCGTGTCCCCAGGTGGGCGGCCGAAAAGCTGCCGCCTGGGGACGCGTGCAGCGGGAAGCTGGTAAGATGGATCCGATTCGGACTTGCGTTGCCTGTAAGACACGGGCGGCGCGCGCGGAACTCCTTCGAGTGGTGGTGCGTGACGGTCATCTGATTGTTGATGAGCGTGCGGTGCTGCCAGGACGAGGTGCCTGGGTGCACGAGACCGCAGAGTGTATGAATCTTGCAGTGCAGCGTGGGACCTTCACGCGGGCACTCAGAGCGTCGGGGAAACTCGATGGTCAATCACTAGAGAACAGGCTGAAAACGCTGATGGACAAGTAATGAGCGGCTCACGATGAGACCCGTCCGTTAATTTTGGTTCTCGCCTGTCTGGCGTGAACCCAGACAGGAGAAAAGTGGCTAACCCACGCGTAAGCGAGATTGCCAAGAAGCTCGGTATCGAGAGCAAGAAGGCAGTCGAAATTTTGAACGACGAACTCAACGAGTTCGTCAAGACCCCGTCCTCGACGATCATGCCGCCAACGGTGCGCAAGCTCGAGGCGTTCGTCAAGGACCACCCGGAGCTCGTTAAGGCCGAGGAGGGCGCCGCTGAGGCTGCCTCCGCGAAGGCCGCGGCTCCGAAGAAGCCAGGCGCCGCACCGAAGCCGGGTCGCCCCGGCCCGAAGCCCGGCGCACCCGCTCCGGCTGCGCCCGCGGCAGAGGCTCCGGCCGCTCCCGCGACTCCGGCCGCCCCGAAGGCTGCTCCGGCACCCGCAGCACCGGCCACCCCAGCTGAGGCACCCAAGGCCGACGCTCCGGCGAAGCCCGGCGCTGCAAAGCCCGGTGCCCCGAAGCCCGGCGGCGCCGCAAAGCCCGGCGCGCCGAAGGCCGATGGCCCGCGCCCCGGAAACAACCCGTTTGCTTCAAGCCAGGGCATGGGCATTCCCCGCCCGCCGCGTCCGGGTAACAACCCGTTCGCTGCGAACCAGGGCATGGGGCGTAACCGCCCGAACCCCGGCAACATCCCGCGCCCCGCGGCACCGCGCCCGGGTGGCCCCGGCGCGCCCGGTGGGCGTCCAGGCGGTCCGCGCCCGGGTGGCGCTCCGCGTCCCGGCGGCGCCCCGCGTCCAGGCGGCGGCGGCTTTAACCGCCCCGGTGGCGGCCCCGGAGGCGCAGGCGGCCCTGGTGGCGGCTTCGGCGCACCGCGCCCCGCAGGTGGCTTCGCAGGTCGTGGCCGTGGTGGCCGCGGCGCTGGTACGGCTGGCGCGTTCGGTCGCGGCGGCTCCAAGAGCAAGGCACGCAAGTCGAAGCGGGCGAAGCGGGCAGAATTCGAGATGCGCGAGGCGCCGTCGCTTGGCGGCGTCAGCGTACCTCGCGGCAACGGCTCGACTCCGATCCGACTGCGCCGTGGCGCGTCGCTGTCTGACTTCGCGGACAAGATCGATACGAGCGCATCGAACCTCGTAACCGTGCTGTTCCACCTCGGTGAGATGGCGACGGCGACGGAGTCGCTCGACCAGGCGACCTTCGAGATCCTCGGTGAGGAGCTGGGCTACAAGATCCAGATCGTCTCGCCCGAGGATGAGGATCGCGAGCTCCTCGAAGCCTTCGACATCGACATCGAGGCTGAGCTTGAAGAAGAGGGCGACGACGTGCTCGAGGCGCGCCCGCCCGTTGTCACCGTCATGGGTCACGTTGACCACGGTAAGACCAGCCTGCTCGACGCTGTCCGTAAGGCAGACGTTGGCGCTGGTGAGGCCGGCGGCATCACGCAGCACATAGGTGCGTACCAGGTGCACACCGAGCACGACGGCGTCGAGCGCGCGCTGACCTTCATCGATACGCCGGGTCACGAGGCGTTCACCGCCATGCGTGCCCGTGGCGCGCAGGTCACCGACATCGCGATCCTCGTGGTCGCGGCTGACGACGGCATCATGCCGCAGACCATTGAGGCGCTGAACCACGCACAGTCGGCGAACGTGCCGATCGTTGTCGCGGTGAACAAGATTGATAAGGAAGGCGCGAACCCCGATAAGGTTCGTCAGCAGCTCACCGAGTTCGGTCTCGTCTCTGAAGAGTGGGGCGGCGATGTCATGTTCGTCAACGTTTCGGCGAAGAACAACATGGGTATCGACGACCTGCTTGAGGCAGTGCTCCTCACCGCAGACGCAGGCCTCGACCTCCGTGCGAACCCGAACAAGGAAGCCCGCGGCGTCGCGATCGAGGCGAAGCTCGACAAGGGTCGCGGCTCGGTTGCTACCGTGCTCATCCAGTCAGGTACGCTCCGCGTCGGCGACGCGATCGTCGCTGGCACCGCTTACGGCCGCGTCCGCGCGATGCACGACGAGAACGGCGAGCCCGTGCTCGAAGCGCTCCCGTCGCGCCCGGTTTCGGTGCAGGGCCTGTCGTCCGTGCCGCGCGCCGGTGACACCTTCCTCGTCACCTCCGAGGACCGTACCGCGCGTCAGATCGCTGAGAAGCGTGAGGCAGCTGAGCGCAACGCGATGCTCGCGAAGGCTCGCAAGCGCATCAGCCTCGAAGAGTTCACGAAGGCGCTTGAGGATGGCAAGGTTGAGTCGCTTAACCTCATCATCAAGGGTGACGTGTCGGGTGCCGTCGAGGCGCTCGAGGAATCGCTCATGAAGATCGAGGTGGACGATTCGGTCCAGCTCCGCATCCTGCACCGCGGCGTCGGCGCGATCACCGAGTCGGACGTGGATCTTGCCACGATCGACAACGCGATCGTCATCGGCTTCAACGTGCGTCCCGACGTCAAGGCTCGCGAGCGCGCTGCGCGCGAGGGCATCGACATCCGCTTCTACAACGTCATCTACAACGCGCTTGATGATATTGAGGCATCGCTCACGGGCATGCTCAAGCCGGAGTACGAAGAGGTCCAGTCGGGCGTCGCGGAGATCCGCGAGGTCTTCCGCTCCTCGAAGTTCGGCAACATCGCCGGTGTTATCGTGCGCTCGGGCACCATTACCCGAAACGCGAAGGCACGCGTCATCCGCGAGGGTGTCGTCGTCGCCGATGGCCTCGCCATCGAGTCGCTGCGTCGCTTCAAAGACGACGTCACTGAGGTCAAGACGGACTTCGAGGCTGGTATCGGCCTCGGCAAGTTCAACGACATTCAGCCTGGCGACGAGATCGAGACCACCGAGATGGTCGAGAAGCCCCGCGGCTAACGCGAGGTGATCAGCAGGAAGGCCGAGGGGGTTCGCCCCCTCGGCCTTCCTGCGCTCCACGGGGGCCTCACCGAGAGTAGGCTGGTGTCATGAGTAATCCACGTGCAGGAAAAGTTGCCGAGCGCATCCACCAGATTGTTGCCCGCCGACTCGACAAGGGCCTTCGCGACCCGCGTCTGGGCTTCGTGACGATCACCGAGGTGCGCGTCACAGGCGATCTGCAGAGCGCAAGCATCTTCTACACCGTCTACGGTGACGAGGTCTCGCAGGCAGACACGGCGGCCGCGCTGAAGGCGGCCACGGGCATGCTGCGCACCGAGGTCGGCAAGCAGCTCGGCACCAGGCTCACGCCGACGCTCGAGTTCATCCACGACGAGCTGCCGTCGACGGCCGAGCATATGAACGAGCTGCTCGCGGAAGCCAAGCGGCGCGATGAAGAGGCCCGGGCGCTTGCGACCGGCGCGACTTACGCCGGCGACGCTGACCCGTACTCGAAGGCGCGCGACGAAAGCGCGGAGGAATCGGACGACGCTGATGACGTTGATGACGACGACCTCGACGAAGAACTCGACGACGACTTTGACGAGGAAGACGAAGACGGCCTCGACGAGGAAGAGCTCGAGGACGACGAGGAGCGCGCGTAGCGCGCTGTTCGACCTCGAGGGGCCCGGCCTGGGCGTGCTGATGATCGCACTCCCAGGCCGGGCCCCTAGCGTTTGGTGTGGCTAGTCGCGGCGGCGGAGGCGGCGCGCCGCCAGCAGGGCACCGCCCGCGCCGAGCGCGACGACGGCGAGCGCGCCAACGCCAGCGAACACCGTCGCTCCGGTGTTCGCGAGCGGGTCGTTGCCCGAGCCCTTGCCCGGGGCGGTCGTTGACCCTTCGGTGCCCGGTCCGGAAGTGCCCGGCCCGGAAGTGCCCGGCTCGCTCTCTTCCGTGGCGTTCTTCCACACCCTGAGCGCCTCTCGAAGCTCAGCGGCTGCGGTGTCGATTGTGCCCTGCGCCACGTTCAGCCTCTGCTGCAGCTCCTCGGCCTCGCCGAGTTCGGCGCGCAACGCCTTCTCTGCCGTCGCGTCGCCCGCGTCGCCCGCGTCGCGAGCTTCGCTCTCGGCGCTGGCAGGCAAGCCGAGCGCCGTGCGTGCCTCGGTGATTGCGGCCGCCAGGTCGGCGCGGTTCACCGGTGTGAGCATGGCATCGAGCGCGCCGGCGGCATCGGTGATTGCCCAGGCGGTGCTGTCTGCCGCGTCCTGCGTCGCAGGCTTTGCTTCAAAGAGTTCCCGCAGTTCGGCCGCAGCGGCCGTCGCCGCGGCGACGTCTGCGGCAGCGTAGCCGAAGTCTTCCGGTTCAGCCGGAGACTGCAGCCCGAGCACGCGTTCGACGCGGTCAAGGATCGGTGTCGCGGCGGTCTCGGCCTCATCGATGGCGCTGCGATTGATGTCGCCGGCAGTGAAGGTGAAGGTGCGCGGGGCGCTCTTGTTGCCGTAAGAGTCATAGGCGGTCAGCGTCGCCTCGTAGCTGCGACCCAGCTCGAGCGCACGGTCGATTGGCTGGCCGACCCTGTCGCCGGCGCGCACCGCGAGGGGGATATCGAGTACAGCCGGCTTCGGGGCGACCACGTAGTCGGAGTAGATTCTGCCGTTCGCTGGCACGAGCGTGGTTGTCGCCCCTGTCTGAGCGTCTTTCACGACGAGCGTGTATTCGGATGTGAACTGGTCGTCGCCCGCCTGGGGGAGCCGAAGTACGGGCCCGGTTTCGGTCTGCCTGACCGTCGGCTGCGCCTGGCCCCACGAAGGTGCGACCGGGTTTCGGTTCGCTTGGGTGTAGGCGAACTTCGCCTTGGTCTCAGCGGGGGTGGCGCCGCGCGCAACCGTCCAGGTCGGGCCGGCGAGCGAACCCGAGGAGTTGAACGGCGGCTTCTCTTGGAAGCTCCAGACGCCCTCGTCCGTGTAGGTGCGGCCCGGGTCAGCCGCGTAGTTGATCCTGTCGATCTCGATGCGATCCGCGTACACGTCAACGACGACGGACTGCGCCGTCGGAATCGTTGCGTCGCGCGCTAGGCCCGGCCCGAACGCCTGGAACTTGCCGTCGTTCTCGCCGTACGACATCGAACCCTCGTTCACCGACGTGAAGTCTTGCTGGTGGATCGAGCGTTCGTCAGTGATGTTCAAGTGGGAGTGCCCCGAGAAGTACACCACCTGCGGAAACGCGCTGAGGTTCTGCTTGAGGCCTGAGTTCGACGCCTGCGCGCCGTCCCAGACGGTGGCCGGGATGGGACGGTGGCCGAACACGAAGACCGGCTGGCCCTGTGTCGCAGGGTCTTTCGAGATCGCATCGAGCCTGCCGTACAGCCAACTCGCCTGCGTCGAGTTCCACGCTTCCGTGTTCACGACGAAAGCGGGGAAGCCGTTGATCTCTGACTCGTAGTATCCGGTCTCGCCGGGGAACCAGGCATCGGGGTACTGCTCAGCCATCCGGTACACGCGGTCGTCGTGGTTGCCGAACGACATCATGACCTTGGTGTCGGTCATGCCGGTGCGCGCGAGGTTCTGCTCGAGCATTGTGCGCGGGTACTGGTGGTCTGACGCGGTGTTGAAGTTGTTGTCGTTGATCTGGTCGCCATTTGAGATGATCGCGTCGGGGCTCGGCATAATGCGCTTCAGCGTGTCGAAGTATCCCGCCCACTTGTCCCACGCCGGGCCGGTGCCCGTCGAGAGATGGATGTCGCTCATGACGGCGAACTGCGAGAGGGGCTCCTCGGCAGTCTTCACGAGGATGCCGCGGATCGTCGGCAGGCTCTCGCTCCGGTCAGTGAACGCGACGGCGGTGACGTTCGCGGTGCGCTCGACGGAAATCGGCCCGCTCGCGAGCGGACTCTGCCTGGTGGGGTGGGTGCCGTCGAGCGTGTACCTGATCTCGGCGCCGGGCTGGGCCGTGAAAGTGATGGCCTGCGGGCCGACGTAGCGCCCGCTCTCGAGACTCGCCGCTGGCGCCGCGACCTCGCTCTGGGTGACCGCCGCCGCGGCGGTCGACGGGGGAAGCGCGGCCTGCGCCCCAAGCAGCGCGACGCCCGCGAGCGCTATTCCCGCAATTCTGCCGATTGACATGGATTCCTCTCTTTCGTGCGCCGCGTGAGGCGCCCAGGTATCCAAGTTGTCTATACAGCGTGGCCGCAGCTCGACGGCCGTGTGACGGTGTCATGAATTCTGCTTCACTCCCGGTTCACCCCGTGCGCGTAGCGGGCGCACGGGGAAGCGCAGCCTAGGGAAGCCTGAGCCGCCCCTCGAACTCGACGACGAGCCCGTCGGCGATGAGGGAGTCGAGGGCGCGCTGCGGCTGGGACGCGTCGCGCGGCTTGGCCGCAGCCCGGCCAGCAGCCCCGCCCCGGCCCTCGGCCGCAGCCGCGAGCGCCTCCGCCGGCTCGACGGCCGCTGTGGCAGCGCGCAACAACTGCATGATCTTGCCGCGCGCCTGCCTGTCGCTGCCCTCGAACGAGGCCTGCCGAGGCCGCTTCTCGGGAGCGTTCTCGGGGTACCCCGCGCCTCGCCACTCGCAGAGCTCGGCGATGGGGCAGTCGCCACACTTCGGAGCCCGGGCCGTGCACACCGTCGCGCCAAGCTCCATCGCCGCCGCGTTGAACACGGCCGCCGCCTCGCGGTCGGAGGGGAGCAGCGCGGTCATGTCGTCGAGGTCGCGCGGGGCCGGCATGCCTGCCGCCGCCTTGCCGTGCACGGCGCGCGCGATGACGCGGCGCGTGTTGGTATCGACGACCGGGTGCGTGTCGCCGAACGCAAACACCGCGACTGCCCGCGCCGTGTATGGCCCAATCCCGGTGAGCGCGAGCAGCGCGTCGACGTCGGCCGGCACCTCGTCTCCGTGCCGCTCAGCGATCTCCACGGCAGCCCGGTGCAGCCAGAGAGCCCTCCGCGGGTACCCGAGCCGCTTCCACGCACGGACGGCCTCGCCGGGCTCCTCCGCCGCGAGCGCTGATGGCACCGGCCAGCGCGCCATCCACTCGAGCCAGTGGGGGATGACGCGCTCAACCTGCGTCTGCTGCGACATGAACTCGGAGACGAGGATGCCCCATGCAGAGGTCTCCGGTGCCCGCCAGGGCAGATCCCTCGCCGCGTGCCCAAACCAGTCGACGAGCGCGCCGCTCATCGCCGAAGGGTCGAAGCCTGCCTGCCGATCGTCTGCCACCCCACGAGTCTACGAGCCGCCGCGACCCCGAGACGTTTCTCAGCGTTAGGCTTGTGGGGTGAAGTTTGCAGATATGCCGCAGGGCGCCATCCTCCTTGTCGACAAGGTTGAGGGCTGGACGAGTCACGACGTTGTCGCGAAGTCACGCCGCGCGCTCGGTACGAAGAAGGTCGGGCACGCCGGCACGCTCGATCCGATGGCGACCGGGCTGCTCGTGCTCGGGGCTGGCCCGGCGACGCGGCTGCTCACGTACCTCGTCGGCCTCGACAAGACGTACACGACGACGATCCGGCTCGGGCTCGCGACCGTCACCGACGACCGCGAGGGCGACGTCACAGCGACGGCACCCGCCGGCCTCGTCGCCGAGGTCTTCGCGAATCAGGATCGCATCGCCGATGGCGTCGCGGCCCTCACCGGCCCGATTGAGCAGGCACCGAGCGCTGTGAGCGCGATCCGGGTCGACGGCAAGCGGGCCTACGACCGCGTGCGCGCCGGCGAAGAGGTCGTGCTGAAGAAGCGCCCGGTCACGATTCACGGGTTTGATATTGGTGAGCCGCGGATCCTGAGCGTACCGGGGCCCGACGGCGAGCCCGTCGATGTCATTGACATCGACGCTGTCGTGCGCTGCTCGACCGGAACATACATTCGCGCGCTCGCACGCGACCTGGGCGAGGCCCTCGGCGTCGGCGGCCATCTCACCGCGCTGCGACGCACCGCCGTCGGGCCGTTCTCGGTCGACGCGGCGACGCCGCACGCCCAGCTCGTCGGTGACGGCACTTCGGCGGGGGATCCGGGCACGCTGTATCCGCCCGCCACTATCGCGCGCGAACTGTTCCCCGTCCTCGAACTTGGTGAGGCCGAAGCGAAAGACCTCGCAGACGGCAAGCGCCTCTCGATCGACCCCGAACGGCACCCGCCGGCCCCGGTGGTTGCAGCGGTGCTTCCGGGCGCGCCTGCAGACAGGCTCGTCGGGCTGGTAGTCGTCAAGGGCGGCCGCACCCACGTCCTCGCAAACTTCCCGTCACTTCACCCCGGAGGGGCAGCATGATCGCATGGTTCGGCTACGTCACGATCGCGGTCGCGCTGATCGCCGCCGTGATGTGTGCGGTGCAGGGGCTTCGCAAGCAGTCACCGAACGACTACACGATGGGTGCGACGGCGCTCGTCGCACTACTGCTCGTCGTGCAGGTCGTGATCTCGATCGTTGCGCCGCTCGCCGGGAACGCGCCCGTTGGCGACGCGCTCGAGTTCTGGATGTACCTCATCGTCGCGCTCGCGCTCCCCATCGGCGCGGGCTTCTGGGCGCTCATCGACCGCACCCGCTTCGCGAACCTCGTGCTCGCTGTTGTCGGGCTGTCGGTCGCGGTCATGACGTACCGCATGCTCGTGATCTGGGGCTAGCGGAAGAGTAGACTCGGGGGGTGAGCAACGTGGGAACAAGTACAGAGACAGAGCAGCGCAGCGAGAAGATGAGCGGGCTCGGGCGGGTGCTAATCACCGTCTACATCATCCTTGCGATGGCGGCGACGTTCCGCTCCGTCTACCAGATCCTCACGAAATTCGATGAGGCTCCACTCGCCTACATCCTCTCCGCCGTGTCGGGCGTCGTGTACATCGTCGCGACGATCGCGCTGATCCGCCGCGGCCGTGGCGTCTGGCGCCCCATCGCCTGGGCGGCGCTGCTGTTCGAGCTCGTCGGCGTGCTCGTTGTCGGTACGCTCAGCATCGCGATGCCGCAGCTCTTTGCGCACCCATCGGTGTGGTCGTTCTTTGGCCAGGGCTACGGTTTCATCCCGCTCGTCTTGCCGGTTCTCGGCCTGATCTGGCTTTCCAAGGAAAAGAAGACGGTTTGATGCAGCTCTTTACCGCGATCGACGAGCTCGACCCGGCCAGTTTCGAGACGGGCTCCGTCGTCGCCGTTGGTAAGTTCGACGGCGTGCACCGGGGGCACCAGGCGATCATCTCGTCGCTGCTGCGGAAGGCGCGCGCAGAGAACCTGCACTCCGTCGTGTTCACGTTCGCGAATAACCCCCTCAGCCTGCTGCGCCCCGAGATCTGCCCGCAGCCGCTCGCGAGCCGCGCGCAGCGGCTTGAGCTGGTCGAGAACGCGGGCGTCGACACCTGCGTCATGGTGCAGTTCGATGAGGCGTTCGCGGCGATCCCGGCGACCGAGTTCGTCGAGCAGGTGCTCGTCGGCAAGCTGAACGTGCGCCACGTGCTGCTCGGTGAGGACTTCCATTTCGGTCACCGCGGCCTCGGCGATGCCGCGCTCTTGCGTGAACTCGGGCCGAAGCTCGGCTTCACCGTCGAGGTCGTCGCGAGCGTTGGTGACGACGAGGATGCGGCGGTGTCGTCGACGATGATCCGCGACGCGGTGCTCGCCGGCGACCTTGTCACCGCCCGGGCCATGCTCGGCAGGTGCCACTCGGTACGTGGTGAGGTCGTGCACGGCGACGCGCGTGGTCGCGAACTTGGGTTTCCGACGGCGAACCTCGGTGGCGCCGTTGAGGGGCTCGTGCCCGCTCACGGCGTCTACGCCGGGTCAGTGGTGATCGACGGCGTTGAGCACGACGCCGCGATCTCGGTCGGTGTGAACCTCACCTTCGAGCCCGAGGGGGAGCCCCGCGTCGAGGCGTTCGTGCTCGACTTCGCGGGCGACCTGTACGGCAAGCAGATGGAGGTGCGCTTCGCGAAACGCATCCGCGAGATGCTGCCCTTCAGTTCGGTTGAGGCGCTCATCGCTCGCATGCACGAGGACGTTGCAGAGACGCGCGCGATACTCGCCGACGTGCGCGAAGGCTGACTTCGAGCCCGAGTTCGCGCATCTCGGGCGCGCCCCCAAGTATCGGGTGGTAAGATCGACGCATAGTCGAGAGACGTCTACCTCGAATCCCGTACAGCGTGCGGCTCAGATTCTTGACGCTCGACCGGCTTCGCCCCGAATTTTTGGTAGGGGCGCGCATGCTACGTGTCACCCCAGTTCGGTGTGTCACGCAAAGATCCTCCAGGAGAGCAATTGGCAAGCAGCACTGCCACCCGCCAGCCAGCGAAGCGTCAGCGCTCGGGCGGAACGCGTAAACACGCGCACAACGAGGGCATCATCCCTCTGCTCGCTCGCGCGGTTCGCGAGGTCGAGGCCTCCGCCCAGCGCGGCAAGGCGAGCCCCCAGAACCGCACCAAGTTCCAGGTCATCGCGCTGCTCATGCGCGAGGAGCGCGCCCGCGTGAAGACCGAGGAGGGTGTGAGTGACAGCGAACGCGCCGAGACCCTCAAACGCCTCGACGGTGTCGCCGCGATCCTCGCGAAGACCGCTGCGCGCGATACGAGCCTCATCACGCTGCTCGAACCGGGCGCGACGATCACCGAGGCGACCAGGCAGCTCAAGCGGAAGATGCTCGTGCAGGCTGGCATCGATGTTCCCGAGGAGGCCCCGGCCGAGGCCGAGCCCGCCAAGACCCTCGTGCCGCCGGAGCTCGCCGAGCGTCAGGTCGAGCCCGCGCGGATCCACTCGCGAATGCTCGCGAACCCCTTCCTCGCGCCGTCGCTCGAAACTCCGAAGCAGCCGACCCCCGTCGTTCGCCTCGCGAACTGGGAGCTGCTCAACCCGCTCTTGAAGTCGTTCGAACAGGGCGGCGGCGGGGCGGCCTGCATGGACCTGCCAGAGGCGCCGGTTCCCGACAGGCTCGCGCCCCGCGGGCTCGAGCTCATGCCGCACCAGGCCCGCTTCCTCGCGAGCGTGCGTGACGGGCACCGCAGCTTCCTGCTCGCCGACGAGCCGGGCCTCGGGAAGACCGCGCAGTCGGTACTCGCTGCTTCTGTCGCTGACGCGTACCCAATGCTCGTCGTCGTGCCCAACGTTGTGAAGATGAACTGGGCGCGCGAGGTCGAGCGGTGGACGCCGCAGCGCACCGTCACCGTCATCCACGGTGACGGCGAGTCGATGGACGCGTTCGCCGACGTGTTCGTCGTGAACTACGACATCCTCGACAGGCACCTGAGCTGGATCTCGCGCTTCGGGTTTAAGAGCATGGTCGTCGACGAGGCGCACATGATCAAGAACACGCAGTCGCAGCGTTCACGCAACGTGCTCACGATCGCCGAGAGCATTCGAGAGCGCACCCGCGGTTCGCAGCCGCTGCTCGTCGCGCTGACCGGTACGCCGCTCATCAACGAGGTTGACGACTTCCGCGCCATCTGGCGGTTCCTCGGCTGGACCGACGCAGACAAGCCGGGGCCCGAGCTCATGGCCAAGCTTGAGAACAACGGCTGGACGCCCGCAGACCCGCCGTTCTACCCCGAGGCGCGTCAGAGCGTCATCGAGATGGGTATCGTGCGCCGCCGCAAGATCGACGTGGCCGCCGATTTGCCTGCGAAGCGCGTTGTCGACCTGCCCGTGCAGCTCGACGACGAGCTCGGCCGCGGTATCCGCGCCGCCGAGGCGAAGCTCGCGCAGAAGCTCTACGACCGTTTCGCCGCCGTCAAGGCGGGCAAGCTCGGCGAGAAGCTCTCGGACGAGGCGATCATCCGCATGGTTGCCGCCCAGGAGCTTGAGGAGTCGAACGCGTCCGCCGACGGCTTCAACGTCTTCACGATGGTGCGCGAAATTGGCGTCGCCAAGGCTGGCCTCGCCGTTGACTACACCGCGCAGCTCGCGCGCTCGGTCGGCAAGGTCGTGTTCTTCGCCAAGCACATCGACGTCATGGACCGCGCGGAAGCACAGCTCGCCGAGGCCGGGCTCAAGACGGTCTCGATCAGGGGCGAGCAGACCGCGACGTTCCGCCAGACGCAGATCGACGCGTTCAACACCGACCCCGACGTCTCGGTCGCGGTGTGCTCGCTGACCGCCGCGGGCGTTGGCGTTAACCTGCAGGCCGCGTCGAACGTCGTGCTCGCCGAGCTCAGCTGGACTGACGCCGAGCAGACGCAGGCGATCGACCGCGTGCACCGCATCGGCCAGGAAGAGCCCGTGACCGCGTGGCGCATCATCGCGGCGCAGACGATCGACGCCCGCATCGCCGAGCTCATCGACGGCAAGGCGGGCCTTGCGGCGCGCGCGCTCGACGGTGCTCCCGCCGCTGAGGAGAACGCCGATCCGGTGCAGCTGCTCGCGCTGATCGGGGTGCTGACCCGAGCCGTCGCCGAGGCTTCCGACCGCTAGCCTGGCGGGGGCGGGGGCCTGGCGGTTCCGCGCTCCAAAATGGCGCGATTCGAACTGTCAGTGGCATTCGCGCCACCGCTAGCATTGTCCTCATGCGTATTGGAGTTCTCTGCTCGGGCGGCGATAGCCCGGGCATGAATGCCGCTATCCGCGGCGCGGTGCTGCGTGGCGTTGACGTCCACGGCTTCGAGATGATCGGCTTCATCGACGGCTGGCGAGGCTTCCACGACGGAGAGTTCATCGAGCTCGACAGGCCGACGGTGCGCGGTCTCTCGCCGCTCGGCGGTGTCTTCATTGGCACGAGCCGGGTGCCGCCGTGGGAAGCCCCGGTCACCCCAGAATCTCTTGACGCGCTGCGCGCAAAGATGGCGACGTATGGCCTCGACGGGCTGATGCTCATCGGGGGCAATGGAACCCAGACGGTCTCCTCGATCCTGTGGGAGGCGGGCATCAACGTCGTCGGCCTCCCGAAGACGATCGACAACGACCTCGCCGGCACCGACTACACGTTCGGCTTCGACACCGCGGTGTCGATCGCGTCTGAGGCGATCGACAGGCTCCGCACGACAGGCGACTCCCACCGTCGCTGCATGGTGCTTGAGGTGATGGGCCGCGACGCGGGCTGGATCGCGCTGCACGCCGGAATGGCCGGTGGCGCCCAGGCGATGCTGCTGCCCGAGTTCCCCGAGAGCATCGAGCAGGTGTGCGAGTGGGTCGCAAACGTGCGTGACCGCGGGCGCTCGGCGCTTGTTGTCATCGCTGAGGGCTTCAAGCTCGAGGGCTCGGATGATGCGGTAACCCGCGAGGGCCTCGACGGCTTCGGGCGCCCACGCCTCGGGGGTGTCGCCGACATGCTTGCCCCACTGATTGAAGAGCGCACGGGAATCGAGACCCGGTCGACGGTGCTCGGGCACGTGCAGCGGGGCGGCTCACCGACTGCGTTTGATCGCGTACTCGCCACCCGCACCGGCATCGCCGGGGCTGACGCGGTGCTGTCGGGGGAGTGGGGCAACATGGCAGGCCTCCACGGTGACCGGATCGAGATGGTGCCCTTCGCTGAGGCGGTCGGCAAGCTGAAGACCGTCCCTGAGGAACGCTACGCGGAGGTGCGCCTTAACTTCGGCTGAGTCGCGACCGGGGCTCGGGCTGGGCCCTTGGCCCTGGTTGTTGGCCGATGTACCCACTTCGCGCCGATGTACCCGCAAAATGCACGTAAAAAGCGGGTGAAACGGTGCAAGGTGGGTGAACTGGGCCTGGGCCGGGCGTCGGGGCCGGGCGGGCCGGGCCGCGGCTCTAGGGCAAGCCCCGCAGGAACCTCGCGACCCTCGAACCCCACCGCAAACTCGGGGTTCCGGGCACCTGGACGCCGTGTGCTTCGAGGTGTGAGGCAAACCCCGCAAGCGAGAAGACCTCGGGCGCTCCCCACCTGATCGGCTTGAGGCCCGTGGACCCGGCGATCCACTCCGCGCGACGCTTCTCTGCGTAGACGACTTCATCGGCGCTTCGACCCCGACGCGTCTCAGCGCCAACATACTTCTGCTTTCCATCGGCTTCGCCCCAAAAACCGCGCCCGCTGAGCTCGAAGTCTAAGAAAAGTGGGCTCCGGCCGTCGCGTCCGCGAACGGGTACCTGCAGCTCAACGTCGACCCCGAGCTGTGCAAAGCGCAGCCGCGATAGCGTCTCGAGTGGGGAGTCGGACCGCGGGTCGGCGAGCAGCGCCACTGCGAACAAAGCGAGGCTGCCGGGGCGCGAACGCCGCAGGGCGCTCCGGTCCAGCATGCCTGCCCGCCACTCTGCGACGGTCGCGACGTCGATGTGTCGCCCCACCCGAGCGATCTCGCGAAGATGATGGTCGGCGCAGGCGAGGGTGACAGTGAAAGGCGCGGTCGCGGCGAGGTCTGCGAGGGTGCGGTCTGCCGTGGTGAGCCGAAGTGGGCGAGACAACCCTTGCCCGCCGAGCTCATTCCATGCCTCGACATCGGTGTCGGGGAGCTCCGACGAGTGCCGTACGACCGCGCGGTTTGAAGAGACCCTGCCCGGGGGTGAGACGGTGGTGTGGGCAACGCTAGGGTCAGGCTCGCTGGCCGAAGCACTTGGCCGACGAGAGCCGGCGCTGCGGGCGCCGTGACTGCCCGCAGCTTGGTCGCCCGCAGCGTGAAGCCACTGCGACCAGACCGGCAACCCGTGAAGTGTGGCTGCGCTTCGGTGGGAGAATACCGGGGCTTCGAAGGCGCTCCGGTGCGCCGCGAAGACCGCAAGGAGCTGTCGGTCTGCTGCCGTCAGCTGCTCCCACACTTCGCGGCTGAGGTACCAGCCGGAGCGGATGCGAACGAGCGCGCCAGCCCGCACCGCGACCGCGAGCTCACGCCGGGTGAGCCCTGAGCTGCTCAGCCCAGACGGGGCGACGAGTTCACCGATTGCCGTGTGGGCGAGAAAGGCCGAGGTCATGGCCTGAGCCTGGGTGACCGCGCTATCTAACGGTGACTATCCACAGGTGTGGAGCGCGTAGCCCAGATATGCGCCCCCTGTGGGCCGAGAGGGCAGACCCCGCTAGAGGCCGAGCTTCGCCTTCACATCGTTCAGCGACGGGTTCGTCGCCGTCGTGCCGTCGGGGTACACGACCGTCGGTACGGTCTGGTTGCCGCCGTTGACCTGCTCCACGAGTTCGGGCGTACCCGGGGTGTTCTCGATATCGACCTCGGTGAAGTCGATGCCCGTCGCCTTGAGCATCGTCTTGAGCCGCTTGCAGTAGCCGCACCACTCGGTGGAAAACATGGTGATTGCGCCCGCGACCGGGGTGAAATCTGAAATCTGTGCCGTGCTCATTGCATCCTCCTGAATACCGTGCGCGAGTGACCTCGCTCACCCCACCCAACATACGCTGTGCCGCGGGTATTCCAGGGGCCGAGACACGCAAAGTGAACGGGAGGTGAACTGGCTCACCGCAGCTTGACCGAAGCATTGCGAGATGCAAACATTTAGATAGCGCGCGCGTGAACGGGTGGTAAACCCGTGTGAGCGAGCACGCGATGAACCTCATCAATTTATAACGCCGAACGGAAGGCGACGGTGGAATTCACCCTCATCGTGCTGCTGGTTATTGCGCTGGCACTCTTCTTTGACTTCACGAACGGCTTTCATGACACGGCCAACGCGATGGCCACGCCCATCGCCACCGGCGCGCTCAAGCCGAAGACCGCCGTGTTGCTCGCGGCCATCCTGAACCTCGTCGGGGCTTTCCTCTCCACGGAGGTCGCGAAAACGATCTCCGGCGGACTGATCCGCGAGGGCGGCGACGGCGGGGTGCTGATCAGCCCCGAGATGGTCTTTGCGGGCCTCATCGGCGCGATCGTCTGGAACCTCGTGACGTGGCTCTACGGCCTACCCTCGAGCTCCTCGCACGCCCTCTTCGGTGGTCTCATCGGCGCGGCCGTTGTTGGCGCCGGGTTCTCCTCGATTGACGGTGGCGTCTTCCTCTCGAAGATCCTGCTCCCCGCGCTCGCGGCCCCGCTCACGGCCGGCCTCGTCGCGTTCGCCGCGACCCGCGTCGCTTACGCGATCACGCGCCGCCACGACGGTCGCAAGGACGGCCGCGGCCGCTTCCGCTACGCGCAGATCGCCTCGTCGTCGCTTATTGCGCTCGCGCACGGTACGAACGACGCGCAGAAGACCATGGGCGTCATCACGCTCACGCTCGTGGCCGCCGGCATGCAGGAGCCGGGTACCGGCCCGCACCTCTGGGTCATCGCGGCCTGTGCCGTCGCGATCGCGCTCGGTACCTACTCGGGCGGCTGGCGCATCATCCGCACCCTCGGGGCGGGCCTCACTGATGTCAAGCCTGCCCAGGGCTTCGCGGCTGAAACTTCGACGGCGGCAACGATCCTCGCATCGAGCCACCTCGGCTTCGCCCTCTCAACGACCCAGGTCGCGTCGGGCTCGGTCATCGGCTCAGGCCTCGGCCGCAAGGGCTCCACCGTTCGCTGGCGCACCGTGGGTCGCATCGCGTCGGGCTGGTTGTTCACGCTGCCCGCGGCCGGCATCGTTGGCGCGGTCGCCGCCCTCATCGCCCACCTCGGCACGTGGGGCATCATCGTTGACGCGGTGCTCGGCCTCTTCTTCATCCTCTTCATCTTCTGGCGTTCTAACCGCAACAAGGTTGACGCAGGCAACGCAATCGCCGTGCCCGACGTCGCCGAGTCTGGCTACGCCGTGCGCATGGGCAAGGGTCGTGTGAAGAAGGTGCCGACAAAGACCGGCACCGTTCCGCCGCTCACCCCCGTCGCGCAGTCGGCCGTGCGGTCTGACAAGGCAAAGCGCGAGGCCGAGAAGGCCCGCCGAGAGGCTGAGAAGGCCCGCCGCGAGGCCGAGAAGGCCGCCCGGAAGGCAGCGAAGAAAGCTGCAGCGAAGCAGGCTGCCGCGAAGCAGCGCGAGGGAGGCAACGCATGAGCGAGATCAACTGGATGGCGTTCCTGACCGTGTTCGGAGCGGCACTGTTCTCCGCCGTGTTCGTCGTCGCGCTGTACTCGCTCGGGATCAGGTTCCTTGCGACCCCGCCCAGGCCGGCCCGGAGGCCCGATGGGTCGATCGAGCCGATCGGCCCGGATCGTGATGACGAGGACGACGACATCGACGACGAAGTGGGGCGCCCGCTGTGGGCGACGATCGCGGCGAACGTCTGCTTTGGCCTCTCGGCGATCGCGGTGCTCGTCGGCATCTATCTGATCGTGCCCGCGCTGCACGGCTAAGACGCACGCACACCTCGGGCTGCGCCCCTGGACCTGTTCAGGCCCAGGGGCGCAGACTATTCTGGGCGCATGGGCTTTACCGCAATTGATCGCATCCCCGGGATCGTCGCCGGGCTTCGCTACTCGTTCGACCAGGGCGTGACGCGACCCGAGTCGTGGCGCCGCGAGCAGCTGTCGCGCCTGCGCGACCTGCTGCTTGACCGGGGCGCGGAGTTCGAACGCGCGCTCAATGACGACCTCGGCAAGGCGCCAACGGAGGCGCAGCTCACCGAAATTGGGTTCCTCGTCGCAGAGATCGACCACGCCCTCGCGAGCCTCAGCAGCTGGATGCGCCCCACACGGGTGGGCTTGCCACTCGCGCTGCAGCCGGCTTCGGGGAGGGTGGTGCCCGAGCCCCTCGGCGTCGCGCTCGTTATCGCGCCGTGGAACTACCCGCTCATGCTCGCGCTCTCGCCCGTGATCGGTGCGATCGCGGCGGGCAACGCCGTGGTGATCAAGCCGAGCGAGCTCGCGCCAGCGACCGCGTCGCTCATTGCCAAGCTCGTCCCCGACACACTCGACAGGCGCGCGATCGCCGTCGTCGAGGGCGCCGTTCCCGAGACGACCGCGCTCCTCACCGAGCGGTTCGACCACATCTTCTACACGGGCAACGGCAAAGTGGGCCGTATCGTCGCCCGCGCTGCGGCCGAGCACCTCACGCCGATCACGCTCGAGCTCGGCGGCAAGTCGCCCGCCTACGTCGATGAGACGGTGCCCCTCGAAGAGGCCGCGAAGCGCCTCGTGTGGGGGAAGTTCATGAACGCCGGCCAGACCTGCGTCGCCCCCGACTACGTACTCGGTACCCGCTCGGTGCTCGCGAGGCTCGCCCCGCTGCTCGGCGATGCGGTGCACGAACTGTACGGCTCGGCCTCGCATCAGAACCCCGACTACGGCCGGGTGGTGAACCGCGCGCAGTTCGACCGCCTCGTCGGCTACCTCGGCGACGGTGACGCCGTCGTGGGTGGCGGGTTCGACGAGAACGCGCTGCACATCGACCCGACGGTGCTCGCGGGGGTTTCACGTGAAGCACGGGTGATGCAGGAGGAGATCTTCGGCCCGATCCTCCCGCTTGTCGAGGTCGACGACCTCGACGACGCGCTGAGCTTCGTCGTTGGCCGCGACAAGCCGCTCGCCGCCTACGTCTTCAGCGACGACGCGGCCGTGCGGGCGCGCTGGGAGCGCGAGACGAGCTCGGGCGCACTCGCCTTCGGCGTGCCCGTCATGCACCTCACCGCCCCAGAGCTGCCGTTCGGCGGGGTCGGCGAGAGCGGTATGGGGGCCTACCACGGCGAGCTCTCCTTCCGCATCTTCAGCCACGAGAAGGCCGTGCTTGCGAAGCCACTGCGCCCAGACACGCTCGCCGCAACGGTGATGCCGCCCTACACGGCGGCCAAGGACGGCATCGCGAGGAAGTGGCTGCGCAAGCTGCTGTAGGCGTCCGTGCGGTGGCGCGAGCCCCCGAACCTGGCTGCGTTACCACGAAGCCGCATATGCCGCTCAGTAGACTGTGGACGTGGAAGAGCCGAACAAGACCCCCGACAGGGTGTCGCCCGTAAAACGCGCCGAGGAAGAGCTGCCCCTGGGTATGCGCGTTGCCGCGGCGTGGTCCTGGCGACTCATCATTATCGCGATTGCGGTCGGCGCCCTGATCTGGGGCATCGTGCAGGTGAGGATCATCGTGATCCCACTGCTCATCGCGATCCTGCTCACCGCGCTGCTCAATCCCGTCGTTGACTGGTTCATCCGCCGCGGCCTGCCGCGCTGGTCGGGCGTCGTCGGCGCCCTCGGCGTGTTGGTGGCTGCCCTCTGGGTGCTCATCTGGCTCATCGTGACGCAACTGCGCGACGGCTTCGGCGACTTCTCGAAGCGCTCGGTAGAGGTGTGGAACGAGATTCTCGACTGGGTGCAGCACAACACGCTCGGCATCCCTGTCGACCAGCTCGACGACCTGATGACCCAGGCGATGCAGCTGCTCGAGAACAACCAGGGCACGCTCTGGACTGGCGCGCTCGGCGTCGCGACCACGGCCACGCAGGTCGCGACCGGCGCGCTGCTCACGATCTTCTCGCTCATCTTCCTGCTCATCGACGGCAAACGCATCTGGTACTGGGTCGTGGGCTTCACGCCCGCGCGCGCTCACGCCGCGTTCGACGCCGCGGGCCGGGCCGGGTGGGTCTCGGTCGGGCAGTACGTGCGCGTGCAGATCTTCGTCGCCTTCGTTGACGCCGTCGGTATCGGGCTCGGAGCGGCGATTCTCGGCGTGCCCTTTGCGATCCCTGTCGCGATCCTCGTCTTCCTCGGTTCGTTCATCCCGTTCCTCGGTGCGATCGTGACGGGCGCCCTCGCAGCCTTCATTGCGCTCGTGTACAACGGCCCGGTGACCGCGCTCATCATGCTCGGCGTTGTCGTGCTCGTGAACCAGATCGAGGGCCACGTGCTGCAGCCGCTCGTGATGGGCAACGCCGTTCGCGTGCACCCGCTCGGTGTCGTGCTCGCGGTCACGACGGGCACCTTGCTCGCGGGCATCCCGGGCGCTCTGTTCGCGGTGCCGATCGCGGCGGCGGCCAACACGATCGTCGGCGTCTTCGCGAAGCGGCAGTGGGAGACGGGCCTCGACCCGGCGGCAGACTTTCATCGAAGAGACCAGGTCCATCGCGTCGCGAAATCGCGCGCGAAACAAGTAGCGAAACACGCGCGGAAAGGAAACATCGCATGAGCGAGGCCTACACGGCACCAACGCTTGAAGATTTTGAGCGAGCCCTTGAGCGGGTGCACCGAATTACGCAGCGAACGCCGCTTGAGACCTCACGTTTCCTCGCCGGCATTAGCGGCGCCCCGCAGGTCTACCTGAAGTGCGAGAATCTGCAGCGCACCGGCGCCTACAAGCTGCGCGGAGCGTACAACCGGCTGCTCCAGCTCACGGAGGAGGAGCGGGCGCGCGGCGTCGTCGCCGCCTCGGCTGGGAACCACGCGCAGGGCGTTGCCTTCGCGGCGCGCGAGCTCGGGATCAAGGCAACGATCTTCATGCCGAAGGGCGTCGCTCTGCCGAAGCTGCAGGCCACCCGCAACTACGGCGCCGAGGTGCAGCTCGCGGGCGATATCTTCGACGAGACGGCGGTCGCCGCTCAGGAGTTTGTCCGCGAGACCGGGGCGGTCTTCATCGCGCCGTTCGACGACCACGCCGTCATCGAGGGCCAGGGCACTGTCGCGCTCGAGATTCTCGAGAGCGCGCCCGACGTCGAGACGATCATCGTTCCGATCGGGGGCGGCGGCCTGATCTCGGGCGTCGCGGCCGCGGCGAAGCAGTGGGCAGCGAAGCACGGCAAGCCGATGCGCATTATCGGCGTGCAGGCCGAGAACGCTGCGCCATTCCCAGTGTCGCTTGAGGCTGGCGAGCCCGTCACGGTGAAGACCTCGCCCACGATCGCGGACGGTATCGCGGTCGCCAGGCCGGGGGCGCGAAACTTTGAGGCGGTGCGCGAGTACGTCGACGAGATCGTCACCGTAAGCGATGACGACATCGCCCGCGCGATCGTGCTGCTGCTTGAGCGCGCAAAGCTCGTCGTTGAACCGGCCGGTGCCTCTGGCGTCGCGGCGATCATCGCGGGCAAGGTCGAGCTCACCGGCCCGACCTCCGTGATCCTCTCCGGCGGCAACATCGACCCGCTGCTCTTGCAGCGCGTCATCGGCCACGGCCTCGCGGCGTCGGCGCGCTACACGAAGCTGCGCATCCTGCTGCCCGACGTGCCGGGCCAGCTCGTGCGCACCGCGACCATCGTCGCCGAGCAGAACGCGAACGTCGTCGAGGTGATCCATACGCGCCACGCGACCGAGCTGCCCGTCAGCGAGGTCGAGCTTGAGCTGCACATCGAGACCCGCGGCCCCGAGCACGGCGAGGCCGTCGCTCAGGCGCTCCGCGACCAGGGCTACGAGGTGCGCGTCGGCGAGCGCTACTAGCGCGGCCGAAAGCGAAAGGGCCCGGGAGCCGTTCACACTGAACGGCTCCCGGGCCCTTGCTGTTGAATCGCCAGCGGCGAACTAAGCGTAGGTGTCGACCGCGAGCACCTTCACTGGAATCTCCTTGCCGTTGGGCGCAGTGTAGCTCGCCTCTTCGCCGACCTTCAGGCCGAGGATAGCGGCGCCGAGGGGGCTTTCGGCGCTGTACACGTCGAGGTCTGAGCCGTCAGCGAGATTGCGGTTACCGAGCAGGAAGCGCTCTTCATCGCCGAAGACCTCTGCGGTGACGACGGTACCGACGACGACAACGCCGTTCGCCTCGGGGGCTTCGCCGACGGTGGAGTGCTTCAGCAGCTCGGTGAGGTCGCGGATGCGCGCCTCCATCTTGCCCTGCTCGTCTTTTGCGGCATGGTAACCGCCGTTCTCCTTGAGATCACCCTCCTCGCGAGCCGCCTCGATGCGCGCTGCGATGTCCTTGCGGCCAGCGCCAGAGAGAGCGTCGAGCTCAGACTGCAGGCGGTCGAATGCCTCCTGCGTGAGCCAGGTCTGCGTGGTCTCGGCCATGGTGTCCTCGTTTCTTGGGGGCGGGTGTGCTCGCCGATGGTGAGCGGACCCGCTGATCTAAGACGAACGCCCCGTCATGCAGGGCGTCGTATCCAGGGTATCAGTGTGGTCTAAGCAGGCTACGGATTGACCGGCCAGCAAGCTTTCGCGTGCGCCGCGGTCGCCGGGCCGAGCGTGACGATCTCGACGTTGACTGTCTGCGAGCGGGTCTCGATCGCTGGTAGGTCGACGATCTTCCAGCCGACGGTCGCCTTCGTGGTGTTGAGCGCCTCCACGGCGCAGCTGACCGACACCCCGGGGTCTGCGTTGACCTCGAACTTTGTCGTCGCGCTGTAGGAGTGGCCCTCGGAGGGCTCGTTCTGCAGCGTGAAGCCGATGTTCTGGAACTCGGTCGTGCTCTGCCGCCAGTTGCCAAACACAACCACAAGCAGCCCGACGGCGATCGCAACCGACGCGAGCGTCCACCCAAGGCGGCGATCCCACCGCTTGGAGCGGCTCGCACCGTAGCGGTCGGCTACGGCGTCGCTGGCGGTTTCGGTCACGGGGAACCTCCGGTGTGTGCTGGCTAGACTAGTCCCGTGCCAGCGTATCGGGATCGCATGATCGCTGCATGTGAAAGGACGCCCATGACGCTCAGACTGATCGCCGTACACGCGCATCCCGACGACGAATCGAGCAAGGGCGCGGGCACCTACGCGCACTATCTTGAACGGGGCGTTGAGGTGCTCATCGTGAGCTGCACGGGTGGCGAGCGCGGTGACGTGCTGAACGAGCTCGCCGCGCGCGACCCACGGAGTCGCCGCGACCTCGCGGGCCTGCGCCGCAGCGAAATGGCGCGCGCGCAGGAGATCATCGGCTTCGACCACACGTGGCTGGGGTACGAAGACTCAGGCCTTCCCGATGAGGGGGAAGAGATCCCTTCGGGATCCTTCGCCGACGTGCCGAAGGAAGTCTCGGCGGAGGCGCTCGTGCGCGTGATCCGCGAGTTTAAGCCGCACGTCATGATCACGTATAACGAGCAGGGCGGCTACCCTCACCCCGACCACATCCGTACCCATGAGATCAGCATGATTGCGTGGCAGCTCTCGGGCGACGCGAGCGCCTATCCCGAGGCGGGGGAGCCGTGGGAGATCGCGAAGATGTACTACGAAGACATCTTCAACTCCGAGCGCGTGTTGGCGATCCGCGCCTGGCTCGTCGAGAACGACCCCGAGTCGCCCGTGCTCGCGCGCATCGACGAGATGAGCGAGTGGCTGCTGCGCCGCGGCTACAACGGCACCGCCCGTGTCGACGTCGGCCCGTTCCTCGACAAGCGCGATGATGCGCTCCGCGCGCACGCGAGCCAGGTCTCGCCCGACAGCTCGTTCTTCTTCTGGCCGAACGAGGTCCAGTTGCAGGCGTGGCCGTTTGAGGACTACCGGCTCGCGGGCACGCGAGTGGCGACGAACGAATTTGAAGCAGATCTGTTTGAAGGAATTGAGGAGAACGCACGATGAGTGTTGTGATGAGCGTGGCGAACGCCGCCCAGTCGGTCATCGCCGAGACGGTGATCGCGATCGCCGCTCGCGAGGGCGAGGAGTTCAACGCCGACAAGGTCACCCCGGGCCCCGAGGGGTTCATTGCGACGGCGGTGTTCGCCGTCGCCGTGATCCTGCTCGGCTTCCTACTCGTGAAGCGCATCCGCCGCAACAGCTACCGCCACGAGGTCCGTGAGGAAATCGCGGCCGAGCTCGCTGCCACGGACGAGGCGTCCGAGGACGGTGGATCCCGCCCTGCGGGAGCCTGACTGCATGACGGGCGTAGTGCGCGACCCCCAGGAGATCCTCTCTGAGGTCTTCGGGTACAGCGAGTTCCGTGGCGAGCAGGAGGCGATCATTCGCCACGTCGTCGCCGGCGGGGACGCGGTCGTGCTCATGCCCACGGGCGGCGGCAAGTCGCTCTGCTACCAGATCCCCGCGATCGCGCGCGAGGGCACCGGCATCGTGCTGTCGCCGCTGGTCGCGCTCATGCACGACCAGGTCATGGCGCTGCGCCTCGCGGGCGTGCGCGCTGCCGCGCTGAACTCGTCGCTCGCGCCGGAAGAGCGCCGAGCCGTCGAGTCCGCCTACCTAAACGGCGAGCTCGACGTGCTCTACCTTGCACCCGAGCAGCTCGCCGTTCCCGGCACCGTCGAGTTTTTGAAACGCGGCCGCGTCGCGCTGTTCGCGATCGACGAGGCGCACTGCGTGTCGCAGTGGGGCCACGACTTCCGCCCCGACTATCTGAGGCTCGGTGGCCTCGCGACCGAGTGGCCCGACGTGCCGCGGATCGCGCTCACCGCGACGGCGACCCCCGAGACGCACCGTGAGATCACGGAACGGCTGTTCCTCGGCAATGCCCGCCACTTCGTGTCGAGCTTCGACCGCGCGAACATCCGCTACCAGATCGTGCCGAAGCAGAACGTGCGCGCGCAGCTGCTCGCGTTCATCCGCGGCGAGCACCAGGGCGAGGCAGGGATCGTCTACGCGCTGAGTCGGAAGCGCGTTGAGCAGACGGCCGCGGCGCTGCGAGACGCCGGGATCGACGCGGTCGCCTACCACGCTGGTCTGCCCGCCGACGTGCGCCTCGACGCCCAGACCCGCTTCCTGCGCGAGGACGGCGTTGTCGTCGTCGCCACGATCGCGTTCGGGATGGGGATCGACAAGCCCGACGTGCGGTTCGTCGCCCACATCGACCTGCCAAAATCGGTCGAGGGTTACTACCAGGAGACGGGCCGGGCTGGTCGCGACGGTGCGCCTTCGGAGGCGTGGCTCGCGTACGGCCTTGCTGACGTTGTGCAGCAGCGCCAGTTCATTGACTCGGGCGACGGCGACCAGGCGACCCGAGCGAACCAGACCAGGCACCTCGACCACATGCTCGCGCTCTGCGAGAGCGTCACGTGCAGGCGCCGCTACCTGCTGAACTACTTCGGCCAGTTCGACGCCCCCGAGAGCTGCGGCAACTGTGACGTCTGCCTCGACCCGCCGAGACTGTGGGACGCGACGATCCCGGCGCAGATGCTGCTCTCCACCGTCATTCGCACGCAGAACGAGCGAGGCCGCACCTACGCCGCTGGCCAGCACATCGACGTGCTGCGAGGGGTGGGGTCTGACCGTGTTACACAGATGCGGCTCGACGAGCTATCGACCTGGGGCATCGGCACCGACTGGAGCGTCGCGCAGTGGCGAGGCGTCGTGCGCCACCTCGTCGCCGTCGGGCTGCTCGAAGCGCGGGGCGAGTGGGGCGTGCTCTGGCCGAGCGAAGCCGCGAAGCCTGTGCTGCGCGGCGAGGAACAGGTGCTCATGCGCGAGGAAGTTATTTCGCGGGCGACGTCGTCACGATCCTCCGGTGGCGGGTCGAAGCGCTCCGCTGCCGCAGCCGATCTCTCTGTCGAGCAGGCCGAGGTGTTCGACAGGTTGCGCGCGTGGCGCGCCGCGGAGGCGAAAGAGCAGGGCGTGCCGGGTTATGTCGTGTTTGGCGACGCGACGCTCGCAGCGCTCGCGGCGCACCAGCCGACGACCGACGAGGGGCTGCTCGCGATCTCGGGTATCGGCCAGGTGAAGCTCGAACGCTATGGCGAGGCCGTGCTCAGGGTGCTCGCCGCCGAGTAGGTAGTGTTTTCCCGAGGAAGCTGCGGTGGCGCCTACCGGAGATAGACCGGGTCGAGCGCGAGCAGCAGCGCCGCGGTCCAGTGGCACAGGAACGCGACCACTGTGAGCGAGTGGAAGATCTCGTGGAACCCGAACACTCCGGGAACGGGGTTCGGTTTCTTGAAGCCGTAGACGACCGAGCCCGCTGTGTAGAGCAGGCCCCCGACGATCACGAGTACCATCGCCGCGAGGTTCGCGTGCGCGATGTCGACGATGTACATCATCGCCGCCCAGCCGAGCAGCACGTACAGCGGCACGTAGAGCCAGCGCGGGGCACCGATCCAGAACACCCTGAACCCGATCCCGAGTAGCGCGCCGGCCCACACGAGCACGAGCAGCAGAATCCCCTTCGATGGAGGGAGCGCGAGCAGCGCGATCGGGGTGTACGTGCCCGCGATCAGGAGGAAGATGTTCGCGTGGTCGAGCCTGCGGAACAGCTGCTTCGTCTCGGGCTTCCAATTGATGCGGTGGTACAGCGCCGAGACGCCGAAGAGCAGCATGCTCGTGAGCATGAAGACCGCGGACGCCCACTTCGCGAGCGCGCCGTGCGCGAGGGCGATGAGCACGATGCCGCCAGCGACCGCGATCGGGAAGGTGCCGGCGTGGATCCACCCCCGCCAGAGCGGCTTGACCTCCGCCGGCGAGCTCTCACCCTCGGGCTCGCCGCCGTGCTCCGCTTCGTGGTCGAGCGCGTCGTCGAGCAGCGGGAGCGCGAAGCGGTCGCTGTCGGCCTGGTTGGCATCGGAACCGGTCATGCCCCGAGTGTATGTTCTCGACAGAACTGCCCGGGCATATGTGTAGAGCTTCCCCAGGCTTCCCCGAGAGCGCCTGGGTAAATACCCGGGAGCAGCGTGCCACGAATCGCTAGACTACCCAGGTGAGTTCCCAGCCCAAACCGCCGCGCACAGGCCTGCTGTACCGCCTGTACCAGCAGCGGCTGCGCCGAGAGATCGTGGACGCGCGGGTGCCGCACCACGTGGCCGTCATTGTTGACGGAAACCGGCGGTGGGCGAAGCAGCGGCTGCAGGAGCGGGCCTCGTTCGGGCACCGCGCCGGCGCGCGCAAGGTTCCCGAGTTTCTCGGCTGGTGCGAAAACGCGGGCGTGAAGGTCGTGACTCTGTACCTGCTTTCTGCCGACAACCTTGGCGCGCGCGGCAGTGACGAACTCAAAGACCTGTTTGGCATCATTGGGGAGCTCGCGACAGAGCTCGCCCGCAACCCGGAGTGGCGGGTGCAGCACGTCGGCTCGTGCGATGGCCTCGCCCCCGAGCTTGCCGAGTCGCTCGCCGCCGCTGAGGAGCGCACCCGCGGCAACACGGGACTGCACGTGAACCTCGCGGTCGGCTACGGCGGGCGCAGCGAGATCGCGGCGGCCGTTCGCAGCGTGATCGAGGCGCACCAGGAAGCGGGCGGCACACTCGAAAACCTCGCTGAGACGCTCACCCCCGACAAGATCGGCGAGCACCTGTGGACGCGCGGGCAGGCTGATCCTGATCTCGTCATTCGCACGTCTGGCGAGCAGCGCATCTCGGATTTCATGATCTGGCAGTCCGCCCACTCTGAGTTCTACTTCGTTGAGGCGCTGTACCCCGACCTTCGCGAGGTCGACTTCCTCCGCGCGATCCGCGACTATTCGTCGCGGCAGCGGCGGCTCGGGGGCTAGTCTGCTGCCGCTCTCACCGCCCGCCAGGTAACCTGGGCGCATGACGATTGAGACAGTGCTTCGCGCCGACTCCATGCTCACGCCGGCCGGAACGGTGGCGCCGGCTGAACTCGCGTTCGACGAGTCTGGCCGCATCACCTACGCTGGGGCCCCGCGCCCTGAGAGCGTCGTGACCCACGACCTCGCCGGTCACGCGCTCATGCCGGGCCTCACGAACGGCCATACCCACTCTGCGATGACCCTGCAGCGAGGCGTCTCCGACGACGAGAGCTTCATGCAGTGGCTCGCGACGGTGCAGGGGATCGAGCAGCGTCTCACCCATGATGATCTCGTGGCGGGGCTCGAGCTCGCGCTGCTCGAGATGATCGAGACCGGCACGGTGGCGTTTGCCGACATGTACTACTGGGACGAGGCGCTCATCGAGCGGGTGCGCTCCGCGGGGATGCGCGTGTTCGCGGCGCTCGCCTGCAGCGCGACCGACCACGTCGCCTACCCGACGGTCTCGCCAATGACCGGCGCCGAGGTGCTCGACGAGGTCGAACGGCTCGCCGCTCGCTACCGTGAAGACCCGCTGGTGCGTGTCGGCTTCGGGCCACACGCGCCGTACACCTGCACCCCTGAGTTTCTGCGCGAGGTGCGTTCGCGCGCGCTCGCCGGTGACATCCCCATCCACACTCACGTCTCGGAGTCGGCGGCGGAGGTTGCGCAGATTCGTGAGCAGTACGGGAAGACGCCGGGGGAGCACCTCGCGTCGCTCGACTTCTTCGACGCCGACGTACACGCGGCGCACTGCGTGCACCTCACCGCCAGCGAGATCTCGACTTTCGCCGAGACCGCCACGTCCATCAGTCATAACCCGGTCTCGAACCTCAAACTGGGTAACGGCATCGCGCCGTTCCCCGAGATGATCGGCGCGGGCCTCGAACTTGCGATCGGCACCGACTCGGTCGCGAGCAACAACTCGCTCGACCTGTTCGAGGAGCTGAAGCACGCCACGATCCTGCACCGTGGCGCTCGCCAGGACGCGGCGGCGGTGCTCGGGCCGCAGGTGCTCGACATTGCGACCCGCGGCGGCGCCGCCGCGATCGGCTTCCCCGAGTCGGGTGCGCTCGCCGCCGGGAAGTTCGCCGACGTCGTCGTTCTGGATCTCCGGGGCACCGCCGCCACTCCGCTCGCCCCCGAATCGCTCGTCGCGCACCTCGTGTATGGCGCGACCGGGCGCGACGTGCGCCACGTGTTCATTGGCGGCAGGCACGTGTACGCGGACGGTGAGCACCTCACGCTTGACGCTGACGCGGTGCGGGCGCGGGCGCGGGAGGCGCGGGCCAGGCTCGTCGCCTAGGCGGGGTGGCTGTCGGGCTGCTGGGCGGTCGGCTTGCTCCGGCGGGGCGGCGCCGGCCGGCTAGGCGATGACGCTGCGGTCGAACGCGTCGACGCTGATGCCCTGGGCGAGCACCTGCTTTGACCACTCCTTCGCGGAGTGCAGGCTGTGGTCGCGGTAATTGCCGCAGCTCTCGGCAGTCGTGCCGGGAACGTCGTCCCACTCGACGCGCTCGACGAGGTCTGTGAGCGATGACTTGATAGCCGCCGCAACCTCGGACGAGCTCGGCTCGCCCCACACGATCATGTGGAAACCGGTGCGGCACCCGAAGGGCGAGATATCGATGAGGCCCTCGAACCGCGTGCGCAGCAGGGCCGCGATCGTGTGCTCGATCGTGTGGAGGCCCGCCGTCGGAATCTCGCCCTCGTTGGGCTGCACGAGGCGGATGTCGAAGTTTGAGATCGCGTCACCCTTCGGGCCGTGCTCGACGCCGATGAGTCTCACGTATGGCGCGAGTACCTTCGTGTGGTCCAGGGCAAAACTCTCTACGGCGGCAAGCTCAACGTCACTCATGCCGCCAGTGTAGCCGCGCGCCTGCCGCCCGCGGCCGAATGTGACGGGCGGCTACGCCCCGGCTTGCAGCGAGTTCGCCCCCGCCCACCCCCCAAATAGCCCTCGCCCACCCCCAGCTAGCCCTGGACACCCCCCACCCCCCCAAATATTCGATTCCACCTCAATTACCCAAGGTATTTGGGGTGTTGAGGCAAATTTGAGGGGGAGGGGAGGGGCGTGGGAGCGGCGCGGAACTGGGAGGGGGAGTGGGCGTGGGAGCGGCGCGGGACTGGGAGTGGGCGTGGGGGAGCTCCGCGGACGCAGAAGAGCCCCGCCTGCCCAAAGGTGGGCGACGGGGCTCAGGTGTGGAACGCGGTCGCAGGCCGCGCGTCTCAGCGCTATGCGGCGCGGCTCAGCGCGATGCGCGCGGACGCACCCTCGGACTGTACTGCCACGTTCCAGCCAGCGTTGTCGAGTCGGGCGAGGTCGTGTCGTGCGTCAGCGAGCGTGTCGGTCTCCACGACGTACAGCGTGCGGCCCGCGCTGCGGTACACCGAACGGTGCTGTGCCCACTCGGGAATCCGCATCTTCGCGTCCTCACCAAGCGAGTGGTAGGGGGTGCGAGGAGCGGGTCGGATCGGGGTGATGTTCTGAGTATGCATATGAATAGGTCCTTTCGAAGCCGCACCATCATCGTGATGTGCGGCGGTAATGAGCTCGCTGTGCTGAGTGCAGACACTGTGCGTGCTTGGCCTCGGATGAGGCGGTGGATCCGATCTTGGATCGTAGAGCTGCTGCGCACTTCGCTGGAATGAAGATTGGCCCTGCACTGGACGAAATCGCGGTCGCTTGCAAGCTCTGTTGAATATTCTAGAACAAGTCTTCGAAAAATACCAGTGGCGGTTCGAAAGTTTGCTCCCGCGCCACACGGTAGCCTTGACAGCGATAGGTCGCGGCGGTGCGCCCAAGAGCCGCGCACGCGGCCGAACGGGTCTGCTCCCACGGCGCCTACCCGCACAATCGCCCGGCCACCCAGTCGCCCAGACTTCGAGGAGATTCCATGACCGACAGCCGCACCCTGCTCGTATTCGCGCACGGCGACGAGGCGTCAGCCTTCACCGACGTACCGCACCTGGTGACAGGCGTCGGCAAGATCAACGCCGCGGTTTCGCTCGCGGAGGCGCTGCGAGCGGGCGACGTGGAGCGGGTCATCGTGCTTGGCACCGCCGGCGTCGTTGGTGAGGGAGAGGATCGGCTCTCGCTCGACACCGTCTACCAGGTCACGGCGCTCGTGCAGCACGACTTCTCGCTGCCCTCGGCAACGGTCGAGCCCTCGGGTGAGGTGCTGCTCGCGGAGACGGCCACGATGGCTACCGGGGACCAGTTCGTGAAGGACGACGCGCAGCGCACCCACATCGCCGGCATCGGGGCGCAGCTCGTCGATATGGAGGGCTACGCATACGCGACGCTCTGCGCCAGGTTCGGCGTGCCGCTGCAGGTGTTCAAGGTGCCATCGGACTTTGCCGACAGCTCAACCACGGACGCGGAGTGGGATGAGATCGTGTTCGCGAAGAGCCGCCAGCTGCGCGGGTTCTGGGAGGATCGCCTGCGCTAGCGGCCCCGCTGGGCATCGCCAAGCGGCTCGGCTGCGGCCAGCCGGCGAAGCCTCACCTGCTGTGCGCCGCACCTCCCGCACCGGACGTAGCTGACGATGCCCTCGGACGTCGGGTGGCTCGAGGCGGTGCGCCACGCATGCGCGTGGGGTCGGGGTGCGAGGGGTGCCTGTGGTGCGGTGGCGAGTGCTGTGGTGCTCATACGACAAGCGTGATGTAATGCCCTTATGCATCTCAACCCTTACGGAACGTACGCGGTACAGCTTGCGGCGTCACTCGCGAATGACTGGCCCCTCGACCGCGACGGAATCGAGGAGCGCACCCGCGAGTTCGGTATGACCATGCGGTTCGCGCGCCACGAGGGCGATCACGCCGGGGTGCGCACGGTCATTGACGAGTGGCTGCGAGTGGTGGACGTCGCTAACCCTGAGCGGCGGGCCGAGATTCTCAACCGCCAGATGGCCGACGCCGCCGCCTTTCCGCAGCTCGTCAACCATGACGGCGAGGGCTGGCACCTGCACTACCGCGACGACAGGGAGTCCCTACCGGGCGTCCTCCGGTCGGTGATCCCTGTCGGCACCGCGCTGCACCTGACGACCCGCGGCGTCACGCGGCTCGGGCGATGCGAGGCGGCGCCGTGCGAGAACGTCGTCGTCGACGTGACGAGGAACGGGAGGCAGCGGTTTTGCTCCGTGCGATGCGCAAACCGTGCCGCGGTGCGCCGCCATCGCGCCCGGGCGTGACCCGGGCAGGGACTTAGCTTGAGGCCGGTCGGCCACTGTCGGTCGCTGCGTTGTCGCCGGAGAGCCAGCGGAGCCAGCTCATGCCCGGGTCGCGTTCGAGGACGAGCGCGCGCACGAGGAGCGTGAACGGGATCGCGAGGGTCGCGCCGAGCGGCCCAATGATGAACGTCCAGAACAGCACGGAGACGAAGCTGAGCGTGAGGCTCAGGCTCACCGCGTCACTCACGAACTTGGGCTGAATGAGCACCTGCAGCAGCACGTTCGCGACGGCATAGACGGCGATCACGGCGAGCATGAGCGGCCAGCCGCCGACGACGAGCGCGAGGATCGCGGGTGGAACGAGTCCGAGCACGAAACCGATGTTCGGCACGAAGTTGGTGACGAACGACAGGATCGCCCAGACGAGCGGCGCCGGGACCCCGAGCGCCCAGAGCGCGAGACCGTCGACGACCGCGACGAGAAGGCCGAACGCGGCGTTCACGACGTAGTAGCGGCGCACGTTGCTGTTGAACTCGGCGAACCGGCGCACCCGGGGAGCTGCGGACGGCCCGAACTCGCGCGTCGCCTTCGCGAACCTGCCCGCGTCCGCGGCCATAAAGATGGCGTAGGCGAAGATGAAGAACAGCGCCGTGACGATCCCGAGGATGCTGCTTCCGAGCGAGGTCGCGTACTGCACGATCGTAGAGGGCGTGAGCACCGAGGTGATCGCGTCGGTGAATTGGTCGCTCAGCCCGAGCGACGTGAAGAACTCGAACAGGTTGTCGGCAGTCTGACGCAGGTCGGCGCTGTACGCGATGACAAGCTGCGTGAACTCTGCGGTGGCAAAGGCGAGCATGCCAGCGAGCACGAGCAGGATGGCCCAGGACAGCCCGACGACGAGCGTCGTTGAGACCCAGCTCGGCCAGCCCCGCCGATCGAGCGGGCGCCGCAGGGGATTGCAAATAATCACAATGACCGCCGCGAGCGCGAGCGGGCCGATCACCTCGCGTGCGAAGGAGACGCCAGCGAGCACGACGACGGCCGCCGCGAGCCCGAGCAGCAGCACGAGCGAGGGCGGCATCGCGCCCCGAGCGGTGGGCGGTGTTTCGGCGTTCTCCATGGGCCTAGCGTAGTCGACGCGGCACTACGACCACTTGGGCCGCGGGGGCTCCCAAGCGCTGATTTTCGCGAAGAGCTCCTCGGGCTCGGTTGCGACGATGAGGGCGGCGCGCGCCTCGGGCTTCGAGAAACCGGCGTCAACCATGGCATCGATCGCGCCGATGAGTGGCTGCCAGTAGCCGTCGATGTCGTAGAGTGCGACGGGCTTGGTGTGGATGCCCAGGGTCACCCAGGTCCAGACCTCGAAGATCTCCTCGAGCGTACCGGGCCCGCCGGGCAGCGCGACGAACGCGTCGGTCAGCTCTGCCATTCGGCGCTTGCGCTCAGGCATCGTGGCGACGACCTCGAGTCGGGTGAGCCCGGTGTGGCCGGTCTCACCGTCAAGGAGAGCCTCGGTGATGACGCCGAACGCGCTGCCGCCAGCCGCTAGCACGGCGTCTGCAACGGTGCCCATGAGGCCCACCTTGCCGCCGCCGTAGACGAGGTCGATGCCGGCCTCGCCCATCGCGTTGCCGAACGCCCGCGCGCCCGTGGCGAACGAGGGCGAGTTACCAAACGCTGAGCCCGTAAACACGGCGAGGCGCTGCGGCGGACGCGCCGCGGAGGCCAGCGCCGGAAACACCTGCTCGGTGTTGAGCGGCGCCATCGCGGGGTTCGCGGCGCTGGGATCAGCCCACTCGAGGTGTTCGATCTCCGCGAGCGGCCGATCCACAGCGACGTAGGGGTGCTCAAACACCTGCGCGATAACGTCGCGCTCCGGCTCGTTCGCTGCGGGGGCTCGGAACTCACCGAGCCCCCGCAGGCGGAGCGGGTCGAGCTCGACGCCAAGCTCCTCTCGGAACTCGCGGATGGCGGTGTCCCTCGGATCCTCACCCGGCTCGGGCTTGCCGCCCGGAAGCATGAGCGACTGGGTGCCGCGTTTTCTCACGTTGAGGACCCTGCCCTCAGGGTCGCGTACTACAACAGCGCTGACCCTGATGGGGTCACCTACGTGTTCGGCCAATCGACGATCTCCTCGTACTCGGGGTGCTTCTTCAGCCACGCCGACACGTACGGGCAGTACGGCACGATTCGCATTCCCGCGGCGCGCGTGTCGGCCAGAGCCTCGGTGACAAGCGTACCGGCGAGGCCGCGCCCGCCGAACTCGGGATCGACCTCCGTGTGCACGAACGCGCGTGCGTCACCCCGCGCAGTGACGCGGTAGTCCGCGAACCCTGCAAGCGTGTCGCCAACGTAGATCGCGTAGCGCGGGGCCTGGGGCTCGTGGACGACCCTGATCTGGTCGGGGGTCTCGGTCATCGTTGCCTCCTCGGAAGACGGTGGCGAAGCGCCGGGCGGGTTGGCGCCGTTCGCCGTGGTGAGCGTGTCGGTTGTCGCTGGGAGCGGCCCGAGCTTGCTGCGCGGTAGGAGCCGCGCGGTGGGCAGCACGGGCGCCGGCAACGGCGGCTCGGGCTCGTTGTCAGGGAGGCCGTAGCGGTCGTCGGCCTCGACGGCGCCCGAGTCGAACGCCGCGATCGTCGCTTCCCACGCGTCGCGCGCAGCCGCGACCTCCTCATGGGAGCCGCCAATAAAGTTCCACCACATCACAAGCTCGTCCTCGAATGGTTCCCCACCGATGAGCAAAACTCGGGCGCCCTCGGGGCCGGCCGTGAGCCGAAGCTCGGAGCAACCGGCCGCGGCGAAGCCGAGATCCTCAGCGACAAGCTCGGTTCCCGTGGAGCCACCGGGGGCGAACGTGACCGCGCCGGTGTCGACGAGCACACCGTGCTCGTGCGCCGGGTCGACCGTGAGGCTGAGCGCCGAGTGCGGCTCGAGGGTCAGCTCGGCGCCGACAAGGGGAGTGTGCGTCTCCACGGGGGAGCGTTCGCCGAGCAGCGAACCGAGGAACACCCTGGCGGCGTACCCGTCGCCGGTGACGACCGGGGGCACGTAGTGGTCAAAGCGCTTGGCGATGCCCCGGGCCCGTTTGGGCAGCGCTATCCAGAGTTGCGCGCCGTGAAGCACCGCTGTGTCTTGCGTTGAGCGCTCTGAGTGGCTGATGCCTGAGCCCGCGGTCATGAGGTTGAGCTCCCCGGGCCGCACCATCGCGTGATTGCCGGCGCTGTCGCGGTGCTCGATCGTGCCGGTGAAGAGCCAGCTCGCGGTCTGCAGCCCCGTGTGCGGATGGGCTCGCACCTGCATGCCGCCGGTCTCGGCGACGTCATCGGGGCCGTAGTGATCGAGGAAGCACCAAGTGCCGATCAGGCTGCGACCGCGCTGCGGGAGCGTTCGGCGCACGGGCATCCCGCGGAGGCCTCCGAGCGGTACCTCACGCGGCTCGAGAATCTCGACCTCGCCAGCTCTCCCCGGGCCGGCGGCGCAGAGTGTTTCGTCGGGCTGTGACTCAAGATTGCTCATGGTATTTGCTCCTTTCGGAGATCCTAACCCTTGGGAACCGGCGGGCCCAACCAGAGCAGAACGACGAACACGATCGCGACGAGGGCGGCGATGAGCGCGATCGACAGGAACGGGCGGCGCAGGATCCAGGCCTGGACGTGCTCGACAAAGCCGCGCGGCGCGTCTCCGCCGGGTGCCAGCCGCCAGGGCCCTCCGAGGAGGCCTCGCTTGTCGATCACTCGTTCGAAGGGGTATGTGGCGAACGGCACGATGGCGAGCGCGAGGCCGAGGACTCCGAGGCCCAGCTTCCAGCGCTGGTTGATCCAGACGAAGACTGTGGTGACGCAGTAGGCGAGGAACACGAACCCGTGGATGCCGCCCGCGATGGAGACGGCGGCGGCGGTTACGCCTGTTGCGCGGAGGATGAGCGCGGCAATGAGCCCCGCCCAGGTGATGACTTCCGCGGTAGCGAACAGGCGGAACAGATTTCTCGGGCTCATAGTGATCCCATCCTGTCGGAGCTTGGTGGGAAAACACTCAGCGCGCCAATGATGCTGATCATGACGCGCTGTGCGGTTTCGGAAAGTACGGCCGGAGGGCCCTGAGACCCTCCGGCACCGTGAGGTAGGCGTTCGTGCTAGCGGATGCCACCCATGAGACGAAGCACCGGCTTGCGCAGGAGGAACAGGATCGCGCCGACCGCAATCGACGCGCCACCGAGCGCGAGGAAGTACGGGACCTCGTTCTCGGGGGTGTAGAAGTGCGAGAGAGAACCCGAGGCTGCCGAACCGAGCGAGATCGACAGGAAGAACAGCGCGACCATCTGCGAGTGGAACGCGCGGGGCGCGAGTTTCGTCGCGAGCGACTGGCCCACGGGCGAAATGCTCAGCTCGGCGAGCGTGAGCAGCAGAATGATGACGACGTAAGCGAGGAACGGGACGGTGCCGTTCGCGCCGCCGGCAAACGGGATGAAACACAGGAAGGCGACGCCCATGAGCGCCGTGCCGATCGCGAACTTCACCGGGGTGCTCGGCTGCCTGTCGCCGAGCTTCACCCACATGGCGGCGAAGACACCGGCGAGGATGATGATGAAGATCGGGTTGATCGACTGCACCATGCTCGGGGGCATTTCCCACCCGAAGATGTTGCGGTTCAGTCGCTGGTCGGCGTAGATCGCGAGCACCGTGAACTGCTGCTGCGACAGCGACCAGAACACGGCCGAGGCGAGGAACAGCGGGATGAACGAGAACACCTGGCGGCGCTCGGGCGCCGAGACCTGGTGGCTCGTCAGAATGACGGTGAAGAGCACGACCACAGCGATCACGATGAGCACCACGACAACGGTCGAGAGGTTTTCGGCGGTGATGATCCCGAACGAGAGCGCGAGCGCGATGACCGCGATCGCGGCTAGGAACACGACCGACCAGATGCGCTTCTGGTTCGTTGACAGCGGGTTCGCGGGCTTTCTGCTCGATTCGCTCACGGTGTGCTTCCGCATCGCGAGGTACTGAGTGAGGCCGATCGCCATGCCGATCGCGGCGAGGCCGAAGCCCCAGTGGAAGCCCTTCCAGCCCCAGAGCGCGCTCGTGAGCAGCGGCCCGGCGAAACCGCCGATGTTCACGCCCATGTAGTAGATCGAGAACGCGGCGTCGCGGCGCTGGTCGCCCTTCTCGTAGAGGTCTCCGAGCACGGTCGACGTGGTGGTCTTCAGTGACCCTGAGCCGAGCGCGACGCCCACGAGGCCGATCGCGAGACCGAGCATGCCCGGCACCAGTGCGAGCGCGAGGTGACCGGCCATGATGAGGCACGCGGCCGTCAGCAGCGTGCGCTCGGCACCGAGCACGCGGTCGGCGACCCAGCCGCCGAGCACCGCCGAGAGGTACACGAGCCCGCCGTAGGCGCCGACGATCGACGTTGCGGCCGCCTGCGACATTCCGAGGCCACCGTCTGTGACCGAGTAGTAGATGTAGAAAGCGAGGAGCGCCTGCATGCCGTAGAAGCTGAACCGCTCCCACATCTCGACGCCCGCGAGGTTCGCGAGCCCCCATGGGTGGCCGAAGAAGCCACCCTTCTGCGGCTGTGACTGACTCGCCGGCGCCGTATTATCGGGCTGCGTAGTGGGTGATGACACGGGTTCTCCCCTGGGGTATACCGCGCGCAGTGTTCCCTCGCAGCGCTGGCGAGGGCGCACCACTGCGGGAAATCAAAAACGACACAAAAGACCCCGCCGGTGCGCGCTGTACCCCGGCTGCCAGTGCCGTTCGTACCGCGCCCCGTCAATCGGGGTCACAGAAAACCGTATCACTGTCTGAGTTTTCGGGCGCGTCGGGGGTGGGGGACGGCTGGGACCGGGATCCTGACCGGGCGCGCGCCTTGCGCCCCCATGCCGGGCCCCTCGCTACGGAGCGACCCGGTAGCCGCTTCTGATCGCGACCCGGTTCCACGCCCCCATGACGAGCGCGAGCCAGCTCACTGCTGAGATCTGCTCTGGGCTGAGCGCGCCAGTATCCCACTCATTGCGCTGCGGGACTGAGAGCCTGGTCACCTCTTCTGCGAGGCCGAGCGCTGCCGCCTCGATGCCCGAGAAATACTGCGACTCCCACCAGGCGGGCAGCACCGCGAGGCGGTCGTTCGTCTCGCCGAGCTTCACTGCGTCGCGGCTGTGCAGCCTCGTGCAGAACGCGCAGCCGTTGAGCTGCGAGACGCGGATCTTGATGAGCTCGACGAGCTTCGCGTCGATCCCGGCATCAGCGGCCGCTTCCTCGGCTGCTGCGCTGAAGGCCGACAACTGCTCGTAGACGGCGGGGTGCTGCTTCGAGAGGTTAGTGGGGTTTGTGGGGCTTGTGGGCGGCATGCGTTCCTCCTGGGTGGGTTCGTCGGGTCAGCCAGCGATGATGTCTTCGAGGTGGGCGGCGCCGTACTGTTCGGGGGCGATGCGCTGCATCCCGGCGAGGGCGACGCCGAGCAGCACGGTGCGTTCGGCCGCGAGCTCAGTGATTTCGGGTGACGCACCGCGAAGCGCCGCGGTCAGCTGGCCGAGGGTCTCGGCGTAGACGGGGCCGAACTCGAGGGAGCGGAGTGCGTAAGCCCACGCGCTCACCCACAGGCTGACCTCTGCCGCGCGATCGGGGTCGACGTGGTTGCCGAAGAACTCGCGGATCGGGTCCTCACCGTCCGCGAATACGGCCTCGTCGAACTCGGCCAGGCTGTCGGCCACAAACCTCTGCCAGGCGCTTGCGATGAGCTCGGGGACGCTCTCAAAGTGCTGGTGAATGAGGCCCGGCGATCCCTCGACGGCGGCCGCGACGGATCGCGCTGAGACACCCTCGAAACCGTCCGCAAGCATGACGCGGATGGTCGCCTCGATGATCGCCGCGCGGCGTGCTTCTCGGGGCAGGTAGGCCATCGATCCTCATTTCTCACGAACTCCATGTAGTCTATCCGAGTAATTTGTACGCCTGTACAAATTCGAAGTTATGTGAACTGAGATTTGAAAAGGAGACATCATGCGCCCCCACGCGCTCACAACCCTGCGTAACGCACTGGGGAACGTCGACGCGTCAACGCGGAAGACCGCGAGGATGCCGCGCGACGGCTTTACCCCCGCGGTGGAGGATCGCGACTACCTCGGCTGGCGTGACCCGAGCGCCCCGCAGCGCGGCTACCTCTTCGTTGAGGGCGAGCGGGGCCTGCAGGGGGTGATGGTCACGACAACGCGCACGCGCAACTCGGTGCGGCGGGCCGTGATGTGCGAGTTCTGCCGGATCCCGCGAAGGTTTGACCAGGTGGTGCTGTTCACGGCGCCGACGTCGCCGAAGCAGAAGGACAGTTCGACGTTCGGGACGTACCTGTGCATTGACCTCGACTGCAACGCCCGGGTGAACGCGCTGAAGCCGATGGGGCCGCTCGACCCGCCCGCCGGGGTGATGGTCGCTGAGCGCAGGGCCGAGCTCTCCGAGCGCGTGACGGCGTTCGTCGCCGAGGTGCTTGAGCGTGCGGAGCTGCCGACTACACGACGGACAGGCTCTGCATCACGGTGATCGCGGTCTGGGCCTCGGGGCCCTCGACCCAGCCCCGTTTGCGCTGGCCGTGACCTTCCGCGGGCGGCCGGAGAGCCAGTTCCCTGCAAGAGAGCACCTTCCCAGCGGTGTTTAAGGGGCTGTTCTGCCGGGAAGGGGCTGTCTCGCGAGGAGGGGCAAGGGGCGGGGCCGGGCCGGGCGCAAACGCAGAAAACCCCCGCGACCAGAATGTTTCCATTCGGTCTAGCGGGGGTTTTCTTGTGGCGGTGACGGCGGGATTTGAACCCGCGGTAGGGGTTGCCTACACAACATTTCGAGTGTTGCACCTTCGGCCGCTCGGACACGTCACCGCGGAAAAGCTTACGGGAAAGTGTCTGCAGAACCTAATCGGGGTAAAACTCGTGGGCACACCGGAGTGTCGGAGGCCGGCGCTAGTCTCAACACATGGCGAAAACGAGTAGTGCGTATGCCTGCACCGAGTGCGGTTGGCAGGCCGCGAAATGGGTTGGTCGCTGCGGCGAATGCCAGCAGTGGGGCACGGTCGAACTGCGCGGCGCGGCGAAAGCGTCGCTTGCGCGCACCACGAAGGCCACAGCGCCCGAGGCCGGCCGCGAAGCCCGGCCGATCACCGAGCTCTCGGGCGCCTCGGTCAAGCACCGGCAGACCGGCATCACCGAGCTTGACCGGGTGCTCGGCGGTGGCATCGTGCCCGGTGCCGCGATCCTCTTCTCCGGCGAACCGGGCGTCGGGAAGTCCACGCTGCTGCTCGACGTAGCGTCGCGCATCGCCAGGCATGGCGCGCGCGTGCTCTACGTGAGCGGCGAGGAGTCGACGGGGCAGATTCGCATGCGGGCCGAGCGCACCGACGCCCTCGTTGACACGCTCTATCTCGCCGCGGAGACCGACCTGAGCTCGGTGCTCGGGCACATCGAGATGGTCGACCCGGGGCTCATCATCATAGACTCCGTTCAGACGCTCGCGAGCGATCAGGTCGAGGGTATCGCGGGCGGCCCATCGCAGGTACGGGAGGTCGCCGCCGCGCTCATCAGGGTCGCGAAGGATCGCGGGACGCCTGTGATCCTCGTCGGCCATGTCACGAAAGACGGGTCAGTTGCCGGGCCCAGGCTGCTTGAGCACCTTGTTGACGTGGTCTGCCACTTTGAGGGTGATCGCAACACGGCACTGCGGTTCCTGCGCACGCTGAAGAACCGCTTCGGCCCGACCGACGAGGTCGGCTGCTTTGAGATGACGGGCGGTGGCATCGCCGAGGTGAGTGACCCGAGCGGGCTGTTCTTGAGCCGGGGTACCGTGCCGGTGAGCGGGACGTGCGCGACGATCGCAATGGAGGGCCGTCGGGCGCTGCCCGTGGAGATCCAAGCGCTCGTCGCGTCGAGTGCGACCCCAAACCCGCGGCGGGTGACGAGTGGCGTTGACCCTTCCCGGGTGGCAATGATCCTCGCGGTGCTCGAACGCCGTGCCCGCGTGCGGCTCCACGACCAAGACGTGTACGTGTCGACGGTCGGGGGCGTGAAGCTCACCGAGCCGGCGGCAGACCTTGCGATCGCGCTGGCCGTGATTTCTGCGGTCGCCGACAAGCCGCTTGCCCTCGAATTTGCGGCCTTCGGTGAAATTTCACTGGCCGGTGAGATTCGCGCGGTCACCTCCGGGCCGCAGCGTTTAGCGGAGGCAGAACGCCTCGGATACACGCGAGTCGTGGATTCAAGGGCCGAAACGCTCGCGGAGGCGAGGCGCACGGCGATCGAATAAAGCGGCCACCCTGAGCGGCCTTCGGCCCGGGCGCCCCGGTAAGCGAGGTACACTACAAGATCGTGAGCACAAACACGGTAGATGTCGTACTAATCGGCGGCGGCGTGATGAGCGCAACGCTCGGAACCCTGATCAAACAGGTGCGCCCGGACTGGACCATTGAGGTCTTCGAGTCCCGCAGCGAAGTCGCGACCGAAAGCAGCAACGGGTGGAACAACGCCGGGACTGGCCACGCCGCGCTCTGCGAGCTGAACTACATGCCCGAGGGCAAGGACGGCAGCCTCTCCGCCGACAAGGCGATCAACATCAACGAGCAGTTCCAGCTCTCCCGCGAGTGGTGGTCCACCCTCGTCGAGCGCGGAATCTTGTCGGAGCCGACGAGCTTCATTAACCCGACGCCGCACATGACCTTCGTGCGCGGCGAGGACAACGTTGACTACCTGCGTCGCCGGTACGAGCTGCTGAAGACCGAGCCATTGTTCTCAGACATGGAGTTCAGCGACGACCCCGAGAAGATCGCCGAGTGGGTGCCGCTCGTCATCGATCGCCGCGCGAAGAGCGACGTTGTCGCCGCGACGCGGTCGGAGTCGGGCACCGACGTCGACTTCGGCGCGCTCACGCGCCAGCTGTTCGCGTACCTCGAGCGCGAGGGCGCCAAGATGCACCTCGAGACCGAGGTGCAGAAGCTCAAGCGCAAGGCTGACGGCACGTGGAACGTGCACGTTCGCAGCCGCAACGGCTACGGCTCGACCGTGACGAACGCGAAGTTCGTGTTCGTCGGCGCGGGCGGCGGGGCGCTCCCGCTGCTGCAGTCGTCGGGCATCCCCGAGATCAAGGGCTTCGGCGGCTTCCCCATCAGCGGTAAGTTCCTGAAGACCTCGAACCCCGAGATCGTCGAGCAGCACAACGCGAAGGTCTACGGCAAGGCCGCGGTTGGTGCGCCCCCGATGTCGGTGCCGCACCTCGACACCCGCATCATCGACGGCAAGAAGAGCATCCTCTTCGGACCGTACGCGGGCTTCAGCCCGAACTTCCTGAAGAAGGGCTCGTGGTGGGACCTCCCCGGTTCCATCCGCGCGCACAACCTCGGCCCGATGATCAAGGTCGGCCTGACCGAGTTCTCGCTCGAGAAGTACCTCGTCTCCGAGCTGCTCGCGAGCCGCGAGAAGCAGATGGAAACCCTGCGCCAGTACCTGCCGAGCGCGCGCACCGAAGACTGGGAGATGGTCACCGCTGGCCAGCGCGTCCAGGTCATGAAGAAGGACCCGAAGCTCGGCGGCATCCTGCAGTTCGGCACCGAGGTCATCACCGGTGCAGAGGGGTCGATCGCCGGCCTGCTCGGCGCTTCGCCCGGGGCCTCCACTGCGGTTCACGCGATGCTCGGCGTACTGAAGACCTGCTTCCCCGACGACTACACGTCAGATTGGGAGAAGGTCTTCAAGGAGCAGGTCCCCGCTCTCGGCCAGGGCCTCAACGGTCGCCCGGAGGCCGCGAAGGCGTCGCTCGAGCGCACCACCCGTGTGCTGCAGCTCGGTGTTGATGCTCCTGCCGAGGCCGTCGAAGCCTAGCTTTCACGGGCCTTGAGCCCGCATCAACGCCCGTGGCCCCATTCCTGGGGCCACGGGCATTTTTGTGTTTGGGCTTTGGGCTGGTGACTGCGGGTGCTGGTCTCGGCGCTTACGCCTGAGATCGGCCGTGCGTATGCCAGAATCCCGCCGAATCGTGATGCCTCCTGCAGATCACAGATGGTGGAGCTGGTCGAGTGGCAACTGGCGGGGTAGGGCTGGTCGAGTGGGAACTGGTGGGGCGGGGCGGATGGTGGCGTGGGTGCTGGCGCGCTGGTGGCACCTCAGCACTACGCGCCGAGCATCTCCTCTAGGTAGGCGGCGGTGTCTTCCCAGCCCGAGACCGCGTGGCAGTTGACGCCCATGGCCTTGACCGGGTAATCATTCCCGTCAGGGTCTAGCCTGTCGCCGACGAAGAGCATGTCGTCGAGAGAGATGCCGGTGTGCTCCTCGAGTTTGCGCATGCCGTAGGCCTTGTCGATCCCTCGCCGCGTGATATCGACGGACGTCGACCCGCCGCTGCGGACCTCGAGGCCGGGAAGTCGCGCGGCCACGGCCGCCCGCAGCGTGTTCTTCCTCTCTCCCGTGGGATCCCACGCGTGCTTCGCATCAACGGGGGCGCGCTGACCGAGCGCGGAAAAGGTGACCTGCGACCCGCGGTCTTCCAAAATCTCGCCCCACGGATCCGCCTCCCACAGGCCGAGCCGCTGTGCCTCTTCGCGGAGCGCCGTGAGCGCACCGTCGCGTTCCTCCTCGGAAAGGTGCTCGCGGTAGACGGTGTGCCATGCCCCTGCCTCACGCCGCTCGTAGCGCGTGCCGCACGTGGGCAGCAGATGCAGGCGCTCAAGCGCGGCCTCCGACACCGAGTCGGCGCCGTCGAGCTGCGAGACGAGCTGCGACTCGAACTGCTCGAAGTTGCCGCCAGAAATAACCGCGACGGTGGTCTGTTCGAGCAGTCGTGAGAACACGTCAAGCATGCGCTGCGGGACGGGGGACTTTGAAGGTGCAAGCGTATCGTCAAGATCGAACGCGACAAGGCGGGGGACAGACATAGCCCGATTCTCCCACAGCGGCGTGGGAACGCCGGATGGGAGAGTGGGGGACCAGTTCTCTGGTGGGCGAGGCGGGCGAGTAAGCTGGGCGGGTGACTAGGCACTTTCTGAGAGACGACGATCTGAGCCCATCCGAGCAGCGCGAGGTGCTCGACCTCGCTGCGCGAATGAAGCAGGACCGATTCTCGGAGCGACCCCTCGAGGGCCCGCAGTCTGCCGCAATCTTCTTCGACAAGACCTCGACGCGCACCCGGTTCAGCTTTGCCGCGGGCGTCGCCGATCTTGGTGGCAACCCGATTATCGTCAACCCGGGCGAGGCCCAGCTCGGCGCGAAGGAGTCGATCTCTGACACCGCGAAGGTGCTCTCCCGGATGGTGTCGCTCATCGTGTGGCGCACGCACGCGCACGCGGGGCTCGAAGAGATGGCCGAGAACGCGACCGTTCCCGTCATCAACTCGCTGTCGGACGACTTCCACCCGTGCCAGATTCTGGCCGACCTGCAGACGATCCGTGAGCAGAAGGGCGAGCTGCAGGGCCTCACCGCGACCTATCTCGGCGACGCCGCGAACAACATGGGCCACTCGTACCTGCTCGGCTTTGCGACCGCAGGAATGCACATTCGGGTTGCTGGGCCCGCGGGCTTCCACCCCCGCGCCGACATCATCGCCGATGCCGAGAAGATCGCGGCCGAGACTGGCGGCAGCGTAACCGTGCTGACCGACCCGGCAGAAGCCGTGGCTGGCGCCGATGCTGTCATCACCGACACCTGGGTTTCGATGGGGCAGGAGGCCGAGAAGGCCGAGCGCATCGCAACCTTCGGGGCATACCGGGTCACCCCGGAGCTGATGGCTGCGGCGAAGGACGACGCGATCTTCCTGCACTGCCTCCCCGCGTACCGGGAATACGAGGTCGCGCCCGAGGTCATCGATGGACCGCAGAGCGTCGTCTGGGACGAAGCGGAAAACAGACTGCACGCGCAGAAGGCGCTGATGGCATGGCTGCTAAAGGAGAGCAAGTGACTGAGGAAACGCGCAACGGCGCCGAGAACAGCAACCGCGCGGCGGAGGACGGCGCCCTCTGGGGCGGACGGTTCGCGAGTGGCCCCTCTCCCGAGCTGCTGAAGCTCAGTAAGTCGACACAGTTTGACTGGGTACTCGCGCAGTACGACATCCGTGGATCGAAGGCGCACGCGAGCGCGCTCGCCGCTGCCGGCTACCTCTCGGAGACGGAGCTCGCAGACATGCGTGCTGCCCTCGACGAGCTCTCGGCCCGGGTGGCTGACGGCCGCTTCGTCGCCGCCGAGGCAGACGAGGACGTGCACTCGGCGCTTGAGCGCGGTCTCATCGAGATCACGGGCGTGCAGCTCGGCGGCAAGCTTCGCGCGGGCCGCAGCCGCAACGACCAGATCGCGACCCTGGTGCGCATGTACTTGCTCGATCACGCCGCCGTTATCGGCGAGATGCTCGTTGAGCTCGCGGGCGCCATCCATGCGCAGGCCGTGGCGCACGAGGGCGCGATCCTGCCCGGCCGCACGCACCTCCAGCACGCGCAGCCGGTGCTGCTCGCGCACCAGCTCGCCGCGCATGCCTGGCCGATCGTCCGCGATCTTGAGCGGCTGCGTGACTGGGCACGGCGCGCGAGCGCATCGCCCTACGGTGGCGGCGCACTCGCGGGATCTTCGCTCGGTCTGGATCCGCGCCTCGTCGCCACTGAGCTCGGTCTCGGCGACCCGCTCGAGAACTCGATCGACGGCACAGCGGCACGCGACGTCGTTGCCGAATTCGCGTTTATCACGGCGCAGATCGGGATCGACCTGTCGCGGCTGAGCGAAGAGATCATCCTCTGGAACACCAAAGAGTTTGGCTTCGTTCGCTTGCACGACGGTTACTCGACAGGGTCGAGCATCATGCCGCAGAAGAAGAACCCCGACATCGCTGAGCTTGCGCGAGGCAAGTCCGGGCGGCTGATCGGTAACCTCATGGGCCTGCTCGCGACGCTCAAAGCGATGCCGCTCGCCTACAACCGTGACCTGCAGGAGGACAAGGAGCCGGTCTTCGACTCGGTCGAGCAGCTCGAAGTGCTGCTGCCCGCGTTCACCGGCATGGTCGCGACGATGCGGTTTGACACTGACCGCATGGCCGAGCTCGCCCCGCAGGGCTTCTCGCTCGCGACGGACGTAGCCGAGTGGCTCGTGAAGCAGGGCGTGATCTTCCGTGATGCGCACGAGATTTCAGGCGAACTCGTTCGGTACTGCGAGGAGCGGGGGCTTGAACTGCACGAGCCGAGCGACGAAGAGCTACTCAGCGTGTCTGAGCACCTGCTTCCCGGCGTGCGTGATGTGCTGACGATCGAGGGGTCTGTGAACTCGCGCGTTGGCGCTGGCGGGACTGCGCAGGTGCGCGTCACCGAGCAGCTCGCGAAGCTCGCCGAACGGCTCACGGAGTTCGGCGCGTAACCTCCGGGGCGCCTGCCCGGCGGCCTGGGGGCCGACTGACGGGCGGTGCCCGACCGGCGGTGCCCGCCCGCTCGGCGGTGCCCTACCTCGGCCGGCCTGTGAAGCTTCGCTCACAGGCCGGCTTTTGTGTCTCCTAGCGCCACTTGTCCACAGATATCTCTCTTTTTGCCCAAGTCAATGACTATCGACGTAGTGTTGAGTCACTTGCGCAACGGCTGATGTCTATTGAGGAGGTGGCGTATGGGGCTCGTGGAGTTTCTCGCAGTGCTCGCAAGCGTTGCAGGGATAATCTCGGTTGTGCTCTGGAGCACGAGGGACGTGAAGGCATCGCTCAGCGAGCGGATGGACGGCATGGACCGCCGGTTTGACAAGATGGACGAACTCTCCGACAGGGTGGACGCCCGGTTTGACCAGATGGATGCTCGGTTCGAGTCGATGCAGTCTGGCATGGATGCCCGGTTCCAGGAGGCTGAGACGCGGTCAGAAGGCCGACTTGCTCGATTAGAGTCGCGTTTTGATCGCTTCGAGGACCGCGCGGATGCTTTTAGCGCGCGGACAGAAGCACGCCTCGACAGGCTGAAGCTCCAGTTGGATGCCGGAGCCGCAGATGTGATCAACCGGTTCGACGCGCTTCACTCTCGTATCGAGATCCGGTTCGACTCTGCGACGGCTCGTGGCGACGGGCTCCACGCCAGCATCGACCGGTTGCGTGGCGAGGTCCTTACCCACGTTGACGAGGGGAGAGCCGCGCTGAATACCAAGATCAACGAGGGGCGAGCTGAAGACGCAGCTCGGCTCGCCAAGGTTGCCGGCTCACTCAGTAGTCGGATTGATGACCTCGAAAGCGCGATCGAACCTAGGTAAGTCAGCGCTGATCCGACCTGGAAACCGTACTCGACTCGCGCGCCTCACCGAGGAGACGTGCGAGTCGAGTCACATGACCAGCAGAGCGCGAATCTGCGGGCAATTATCAACGCAGAGGCTAGCCTCGCCCGCCCGGCGCAACCTCGGCCCGTCCCTCGACCCGTTCCTCGACCCGCGCCGCCTCCCGCAACAGCGGACGCGTACCCAGAAGCGTCCCGATGACAATCAGGTAGCCAAGCACGATCATCGAGAGCATCGTGATGAGTGACAACGGAGCAAAGATCAGCGCGGCGCCCAAGAGCGGGAACAAGAGCACCGCCGCGACTGCAGCAGAACCGACCGAAGCAACGGCGAGCGGCAACGTTGCTGCCTTACGCCGCGCGCCGTCCTGTACCGACAGGGGGGTGCCCATGATCGCGAGTGACCGGTGTACGTCGCGACGGTCAAGAATCTGCGCCGCCTGGTTCACCCCGACCGAGCACGCGACCATGATGAAGGTTCCGATCACGACGATCGCGAGCCCTGTGCGCATATCGCCCATGAGGAACTGCTCCGCGCCCGTGAGTTCCCCCTCAGCCCCAGAAGCCTCCCCGAGCAGGGCGATCCCCGAACCAGCAAACACCGCCATGAAACTAGACATCGCGACTCCCGAGACCTGACGCCAGGCGGCCCGGGGCGACTCAAGAACGAGCCTCGCCGAGATGAGATCGACCGGCGACTGGGCTCGACGCAAGCGCGCCCTTCCAAACAGTGAGAGCACCCACGCGCCAATGAGGTCGACTGCGAGCAGCGCGACCGCAAACGCGATGAGCACCCCGATCAACATCACCGCAAGACCCGTATCGCCGTCAGCCTGCGACAGCCCAGACACCGTCATGCTCGCGATGACGATTGCCGCGACAGCGACGAGACCCTGGACCCAGGGCATCTTCGGAGCCGACTGCTTCATTGCGACCCCGAGCGGCGAGATGATGACCTTTCGTAGCCCAACCATCGCGCTGAGCGCGGCGATGACAACAACGCCGACGATGAGCAGGCCAGCCCAGGCGAGCGGGAGCGCAGCCTGGCTCACTCCGATCGCGGCACCTCGGAAGTGGATCATGCCGATCAACGGAGAAACGACGTACGAGATGAGCACGCCCGCGACTGCGCCGACGAACGCGACCGCCGCAGACTCGAAGATTGCGAGCCCAGCAGTGCTTCGGCCAGTCGCCCCGAGCAGGCGGAGCACCGCGAGTCGGTCGTCGCGGCGTCGAGCCGAAAGCCTCGCCGCAGCCGACCCGAGCGAGAGCAGAGGTGGCACCATCAGCGCGAGGGCGAGCCCAGCGAGGAAGCCGTAGAAGTAGGCCATCTCGTCGTCGAAACCCCAAAACGACTGCGCGCCGCCGAGCACGATGGCGAGGAGGGCGGTGACGCTCGCGAAAGCGATGCCCGGGAGTAAGAGGCCGGCGGCGCCCTGGCGGCTGGGCCGCGATAGCAGCGGCAGAACACGCAAGATCATGACTGGGCCCCGTTCGCGCCGGGGGCGTGCGCGGTGTCGGCGACGATACGCCCGTCCGACAGAGTCACCACTCGCTGGCACCGCGCAGCTACGTTCGGGTCGTGGGTCACGACCACGAGGGTACGGCCGTTGCCCGAGGTGCTCGACAGGAGCGCATTCATGACGTCCTGGGAGGTGTTTGAATCGAGCGCGCCCGTCGGCTCGTCAGCAAAGATCACGCGGGCACCAGTGACCTGGGCCCGGGCAATGGCAACGCGCTGCGCCTGTCCGCCGGAGAGTTGGCCGATGCGGCGATCCTCCATTCCCGCGAGACCGAGCGCGTGCAGCCACTGCGCCGCTGGCCCGATCGCTTCGCTCTTCTTCGCGCCGTTTAGCATCGGCGCGAGCGCGACGTTCTCGACCGCAGTGAGCTCCGGGATCAGGAGACCCTGTTGGAACACGAACCCGAACTGCTCGCGGCGCAGCCTGCTGCGCTCTGCGTCGGCGAGCCCGCTGATCGCCTGCCCTGCGTAGGTCACCGACCCCGAGTCGGGGGTGAGGATGCCGGCGAGCATGTGCAGCAGGGTGGTCTTGCCAGAGCCCGATGCGCCCATGATGGCCGTCGAAGTGCCCTCGGCGATCGCGAGCGAGAGGGAATCGAGGGCGCGGGTACTGCCGTACTGCTGTGTGAGGCGGTCTGCCTGGAGGATCACGTGTGTCATGGTTCCCATGCTTCCGCGCCGCGCGGTCCCGGGGATCGGCCCGGAGTGCCGCCGGGATAGTACCGGGGTACCCGGGTCACCGGTACCGCGGGGCCAAGGCCAAGGCCAAGGCCAAGGCCAAGGCCAAGGCCAAGTGCCCAACGCCCAGTGCCCGGAGGCCCTAGCAAACGAGGTAAACTGCGAGGCGTGTCTGAAATGAACGAACGCACCGAGCTCATGGCCAACCAGCGCATTGACGACAGCTTCCCCACCCTGTGGGCCGAGCTGGAGTGGCGCGGGCTGATCCACGTATCGACTGACGCTGAAGCGCTGTCTAACCTGCTTGAGGGTGAACCGTTCGCGTACTATTGCGGCTTTGACCCGACCGCGTCGAGCCTGCACCTCGGGCACCTCGTGCAGTTGCTGCTCATGCGCCGCCTGCAACTGAAGGGGCACCTCCCGCTCGGCCTCGTCGGTGGCTCGACCGGCCTCATTGGCGACCCGCGACCCACGAGCGAGCGCACCTTGAACTCGCGCGAGACGGTCTCGCAGTGGGTGGACTCGCTCGGCGAGCAGGTCTCGAAGTACCTGAGTTTCGAGGGCGATAACGCCGCGCGCCTGGTGAACAACCTTGACTGGACCGCGCCGTTGTCAGCGATCGATTTCCTGCGCGAGATCGGCAAGTACTTCCGCGTCGGCACGATGATCAAGAAAGACATTGTCGCGAAGCGCCTCGATTCTGACGAGGGCATCAGCTACACGGAGTTCAGCTACCAGATTCTGCAGGGCCTCGATTACCTCGAGCTGTACCGGCAGTACGACTGCAAGCTGCAGTCGGGCGGGTCTGACCAGTGGGGCAATCTCACGAGCGGCACGGAGCTCATTCGTAAGGCCGAGGGCGCGAGCGTGCACGCGATCGGTACCCCGCTCATCACGAACTCTGACGGTACGAAGTTCGGCAAGAGCGAGGGCAATGCGATCTGGCTGAACCCCGAGATGTGCTCGCCCTACGCGTTCTACCAGTTCTGGCTGAACCAGGCCGATGCTGACGTCGTCGATCGCCTGAAGGTGTTCACGTTCCTCACCCGCGCCGAGATCGAGGACTACGCGACGCAGGTCGCCGAGGAACCGTTCAAGCGTGCAGCTCAGAAGCGCCTCGCGCTCGAGGTCACGACTCTCGTACACGGCGCGAAGGCGACGCAGGGCGCGATCGACGCCTCGGCCGCGCTCTTCGGCCAGGGCGAGCTCTCCGACCTCGATGAGGCCTCGCTCGCTGGCGCGGTGTCCGAGCTGCCCGCGGCCTCGGGCGCGGCAGGCGCGAGCGTCGCGCAGTTACTCGTAGACGCCGGGCTTGTGAAGAGTCTCGGCGAGGCTCGTCGCGCGATCGCACAGGGCGGCGTGTACGTCAACAACGCGAAGGTCGAGTCCGAAGACGCAGAGCTTTCGGCGGCGGATCTGCTGCACGGGAAGTTCGCCGTGCTGCGCCGCGGGAAGAAGACGCTCGCGGCGGTGCGCGCGTAGCGCTCGCGAACTCGGAATCAGGCCGGGGAGGATCACCAGAAGTGGTGATGCTCCCCGGCCTTTGCTTGTGAGGATTGCGCAAAGCGTTCGGGATGCCACACTCGGCGCTGCTACGTTTTCGCTATGAAAACTCGACACCGTCGTCGCTGGGTTCGGCGAACCATTATTGGAACCGTGCTCGTCCTTGCGCTTGCCGCAACCGCGTTCTTCGCGCTCGCCCCGGGAATCGCAGAGCGGAGCATGAACGAGGTGACCGGAGACCCGATCCCAGAGGTCTCGGCAGAGGCTGCCGCGCTGCACTCGAAGCTCGCGGTCGCAGACCTCCACTCTGACACGCTGATGTGGGATCGTTCGTTGAACACCCGCGCCGATCGCGGCCACGTCGACGTGCCCAGGTTGGAAGAGGGCAACGTGGCTCTGCAGGTGTTTTCGTCGGTGTCGAAGTCACCGAAGGGGCAGAACTACGACTCGAACACGGGAGACACTGACAACATCACGCTACTCTCGTTCGCGCAGCTGCAACCGCCGAAGACCTGGTTCTCGTTACTTGAGCGGTCGAGGTACCACGCTGCGAAGCTCACCCGTGACGCCGAGGCCTCGGGCGGCGCGCTGCGCGTGATCACCACGCGCGCCGAGCTCGAACAGCTGCTCGTCGACCGGTCGGAGGGCGACCCCGTGATCGGAGCGCTGTTCTCTGTTGAAGGGCTGCAGAATCTTGAGGGCGACCTCGCGAACCTCGACCTGCTGTTCGCCGACGGGATGCGCATGGCTGGCCTCACGCACTTCTTCGACAACGAGATCGCCGACTCCATGCACGGCGTCGGCAAAGGCGGGCTCACGGACATGGGGCGCAAGGCGATCTCGAAGATGGAAGACCTCGGGATCGTCGTGGACATCGCGCACGCGAGCCACCAGACCATCGCGGAGGTGCTCGAGATGGCTGAGAAGCCCGTCGTCGCGAGCCACGGCGGGGTCCAAGCAACCTGTGACGTGAACCGCAACCTCACTGACGAGGAGATCCGTGGTGTAGCGGAGACGGGCGGCGTGATCGGGATCGGGTACTGGGACGCGGCGGTCTGCGAGCTCACCCCGCAGGCAGTCGTCGATGCAATTGATCATGTCGTGCAGATCGGCGGGATCGAGACCGCGGCCCTCGGGAGCGACTACGACGGGTCGACCGAGGTTGCTTGGGATACGAGCCACCTCGCGATCATTACGCAGGAGCTCATGAATCGCGGGTACGACGAAGACGACATCCACGCGATCATGGGTGGCAACACGATTCGGGTGCTCGCGGAGACCTTGCCCGAGGGTTAGACGCCGAGCGCGATAGCTCACGAGCTCACGAGCCCATGCAACCTCACTCGCGCAGACACCCGTTGACCGGTCGCGCACGTCACTTTCGCGAGCGCTCCCCAATCTTCTGTGAAATTTGGGGCGTTCTCGCGAAAATGAGGGCAGGGGCTGGGGCAGGGGCAGGGCCGGGGTCGGGGCCGGGGCAGGGCCGGGGCGGGCCAGCCCGCCAGAGTAGCCGCGCGTCTAGCGCGAGCCGCTCCAGGCGGCGGGCACAAGGATCCAGACGATCTCGGCTCCCGTATCGCCCGCGCGCCACGTGTGCGGTGTGCGCCCGGGGAACGTGAGCGTGTCGCCCGGGGTGAGCGTCACCTCGCGGTCTGAGAATCGCACCTCGACCACGCCTGAGACGACGTGCAGCGACTCGACGTCGCAGCTGACCGTGTAGAGCTCGTCGCCACCCGAGCCGCCGGGCTCGACGCTCGAGCGGAGCACCTGAACGCGTTCTTCCGCCCGGGGCGTGACGAGGCGCTCATCGGCACCGATGCCGCCCATATTGATGCGGGGCGCGCCCGCGAGTTCGACAAGCTGCACGTCAGGCTCCTCGAACAACGAGCCGATCGGCAGTGAGAGCGCCTGGCAGAGTTGCACGAGCGTCGGCACGCTCGGCATCGTCTCGTCGCGTTCGATGCGGCTGATGAAGCCCTTGGTGAGATCAGAGGCCGCGGCGAGCTGTTCGAGCGTGAGCCCCTGGGCCTGGCGCGAGCTGCGGAGCTTCGCGCCGATCTGCACCTGGGTTTCGGCCGCGGTGGGGTGGATCGGTCGCACGGCGTGGCCTCTTTCGTCAGGGAGACAGGGGAGAAGTGAGCGCGTTGACGCTCCAGCGCTCTCAGTCTATGCTGGTCTCAAGTTCACTAATAGTATTCAAGAGTTTACTGTTAGGCAACACGTTAGGAGAGAGAACCTGTGACCGAACACACCCCACAGGGCCCGGTCGACGCAAGTCTGACCCCCCGCTACGCCGGCATCGCCACGTTCGCCAAGCTGCCCCGCATCGAAGACGTACCCGCGGCCGACATCGCCGTCGTCGGCGTTCCTTTCGACACCGGCGTGAGCTTCCGCCCGGGCGCACGCTTCGGCCCCGCCCACGTCCGTGAGGCATCGCGCCTCCTGCGCCCGTACAACCCCGCACAGGACGTCTCGCCGTTCTACATCAAGCAGGTTGTTGACGCAGGCGACATCGTCGCGAACCCGTTCAACCTCGACGAGGCCGTTGATCAGGTCGAGGCAGCCGCGACCGAGCTCGGCGAAAAGGTCGACAAGATCGTCACGATTGGCGGCGACCACACGATCGCGCTGCCGCTGCTTCGCGCAATCAACAAAAAGCACGGCCCGGTCGCCGTGCTCCACTTCGACGCGCACCTCGACACGTGGGATACCTACTTCGGCGCGCCAACGACACACGGCACCCCGTTCCGCCGCGCATCAGAAGAGGGCCTCATCGACATGACCGCGTCGATGCACGGCGGCACCCGTGGGCCGCTCTACGGCAAGCAGGATCTCGAGGACGACGCGATGCTCGGCTTCCAGATCGTGACGAGCGAGTTCATCGAGGAGCACGGGATTCCCGCGGCTCTAGAGAAGATCCGCAAGCGCGTTGGCGACAAGCCGCTGTACATCTCGATCGACATCGACGTGCTCGACCCGTCGCACGCTCCCGGCACCGGCACGCCCGAGGCCGGCGGCCTGACGAGCCGCGAGATGCTTCGCCTCATCCGCGGCCTCGCAGACCTGCACATCGTGGGCGCAGACGTCGTCGAGGTTGCGCCCGCGTACGACCACGCGCAGATCACCGCTGTCGCGGCGAGCCACGTGGTCTACGAGCTCGTGAGCGCTATGGCGGCGCGCGACTAATACCGCGTCCGCACACTGCAGCCAGGGCGCCCGGGAAACCCCCGGGCGCCCTGCGTGTACCCGCAGGTGAGCGCCTGAGCTACCCGGGGCGCTTCGCCGGAACGGCCCCGGGAATCGGCTCGGCCTCGAGCGCCGTGAGCGCGAGCAGCACCCGCGCCCGCTCGAGCGGGTCGTCGAGGTCGCGCCCGAGTCGCACCTGGGCCTCACTAACGAGCCGCCGCACCGTGTTTCGGTGCAGCCCGAGCTCGCGAGCGCTGCGATCCCACGATCCGTGCTGACGCAACCAGCTCGTGAGCGCCGCGCGCTGCTCCACCGTGTCCGCGGTGAGGATCGGCGCGAGCCACTGCGCGGCAGCGGCGCGCGCAACGGCCGGATCCGCTGCCGCCCCGAGCGGCCAGCTCGCCTCGGACGGAGGCGCTGTGCCATCGACGTGGGTACCAATGTGGAGCGCTGCCCGCGCGAGCTCCTCGGCCTCCTGCATCGCGCTCGGGAGTTCAAGCAGTGGGTGCGGCCTGCTCACTGCGAGGAGCCACCCGAGCTGCCCCGCGTGTTCGAGCTCGCTGGGCGTCGGCGCGCTTCCGACGAAGGCGCGCAGCTGCTTCGCGCGGTGCTCAACGAGCGGGGTGTGCAGCAGTTGACGGAGCCAGTTGGTGTCGGAGGCGACGGTCTCCCCGGCGGGAACCGGGTCGCCCGCAGTTGCAACATTGGGATCTCGCATTGCGATCACCGCGTGCGCCGTCCGCGCGCCTCCGCCGAGTGAGTTGGTAAGAAGCCGGGCGAACCTATCGCGTTCGGCGCCGAGTATCTGGGAGCCGTGCCGCTCCATGAGCAGCTGCATGAGCAGTTGGTCGACGGCCATCGACTGCGCCGCGGGCAGCTGGAGCAGGAGGCCGACGAGGTTCGCCGCGAGCTGGAGCGCGGTGAGGTCGATGCGCGTGAGGCGCGGGGTGCGTCCGATGGTGAGGATCGCGCTGCCGTCGACACCGCGGTTCCGCGACGTGCGCGGTGTCGCCTCGTGCGCGGCAACCTCGTAGTCGACGTCGCCCGCGCGCACGGTGGTGAAAGCCGTTGACGGACCGCCCTTCGCTCCGCGGGGCCGGCGGAGGCGCTCGTCAAACTCGGCGAACATCTCCGTCAGCGCGAGCTCCTGCGGCAGATCACCCCCGAGGTACAGCTCGTCGCCGATGCGGAGTGCGGCCCAACTGCCCTGCTCCGTCGCGAGCCGCTCGACCAGTCGCTGCGCCGGCCGGTGCTGCAGCACGGCCTCAGTGAGGTGCCTCGCGAGCGTGTTCATGTGCTCGAGCGCGCGGGTGCGCTCAGTCTCGAGCGCGCGGTTCACAATGCTCGTGACCGCCGCAAAGTAGATCGGGGGCGGCAGCACGATGAGCGGGAAGTTTGCCTCGCGACAGGCCGCGAGGAGCGTTGCCGGGATTTCGGCGTGCACGGGTTCGAGCCCGAACACGAGCGCCGATACCCCGCTCGCCCGCAGCCGCGCGATGTAGTCGCGGTCGTGCTCGGCGTCGTCGGCGAAGGCGAGCCCGGTCACCATGAGGAGGTCGCCGGGCAGCATGTACTGGCCCGGGTCCTCGAGCTCGATCACGATCGCCGCGGCGACCGGGGTGCTGCGAATCTGCGCGGCGAGACCCGGGTCTGCGGCCAGCACACCGGGGGAGGGCGAAGCGAGTTCCGCCTGCAGCGATGGCTCGGCGAGCAGCGTCGCGAGCGGCACCGTCGCCCGGTCGAGATAGTCGGGTCCGTCGTGCACGCCGCCTCCGCTCAAAAGATGATTCATCCCATTGTGCCTACAACATAGGATAAATCGTCGTCGTATTCCTCGCGAATCCTGAGTACCTTCCCTAGAAGAAACACGCAGTCGGCGTCGACACCATGGATCGGTGTCGATCCACACCACCGGATCAAGGAGGACACTGTGGTCCTGGACTACATCATCATTGCCGCGTATCTCGTCGGTATCCTCGGCGTCGGCTACTGGGGCATGAAGCGCTCCAAGTCGAAGAGCGACTACCTCGTCGCCGGCCGCAGGCTCGGCGGCTTCATGTACTCGGGCGCGATGAGCGCCATCGTGCTCGGCGGCGCGTCGACTGTCGGCGGCATCGGCCTTGGCTGGGAGTACGGCATCTCGGGCGCCTGGCTCGTCACCTGCATCGGCCTCGGAATCCTCGTGCTGAGCGCGTTCCTCGCGAAGCGCATCGTGAAGCTCAAGGTCACGACCGTCACCGAGATGCTCGACCTGCGCTACGGCGGTTCGAACGGACTCATCTCGGGCATCGTGATGTTCCTGTACACGCTCATGCTCACCGTGACCTCGACGCTCGCCTACGCGACGATCTTCCACGTACTGTTCGGCATTTCGAACGTGTGGGGCGTTGTCATCGGTGGCTCGATCGTCGCCGTCTACTCGATCATGGGCGGCATGTGGTCGATCACCATGACCGACGTCGTGCAGTTCGTCATTAAGACCATCGGCATGTTCCTCCTGCTGCTTCCGATCGCCCTCATGACAGCCTCGGACGAGGCCGGCGGCTGGGCCGGTATTCGTGAGCGCCTCGGCGACTCGTTCTTCTCGCCGTGGTCGATCGGCGGCATGACCATCGTCACCTACGTCATCGTGTACACCCTCGGCCTGCTCATCGGGCAAGATATCTGGCAGCGCGTCGTCACGGCCCGCACCCCGCGCGTCGCGAAGTGGGGCGGCATCGCGTCAGGCGTGTACTGCCTGCTCTACGCGTTCGCCGGTGCCCTCATCGGTATGGCGGCTCGCGTGCTCTTTCCCGATATGCCGAACCGCGACGACGCGTTCGCGTTCATGGCGCAGGAGATGCTGCCGCCCGGTGTGCGTGGCATCGTTCTCGCCGCGGCACTCTCTGCGATGATGTCGACCGCGAGCGGCGCGCTCATCGCCTCGGCGACGGTGTTCACCTCTGACCTCATGCCGGCTATGCGGCGCGTGCTCGGGATGAAGCCGAAGCAGGCGAAGCTTGAAGACGGCCACGTTGCCGGCGACAGCCTGGTGAGCTACCGGGTCACGATCTTCGTGCTTGCCGGCATCACGATGTTCATCTCAACGCTCGTCACCGACGTTGTCGCGGCGCTCACCATCGCGTACGACATCTTGGTTGGCGGCCTGCTCGTCGCGATCGTCGGTGGGTTGTTCTGGAAGCGCGGCACCCGTGCCGGGGCTCTCGCGAGCATGCTCGTCGGCACCGTCACCGTTGTCGTCTCAATGTTCATCTGGGGCATCCTCGCGAACGAGCCGATTTACTTCAGCCTGCTTGCGAGCCTCGTGACCTACGTCGTCGTGAGCCTCTGCACGAAGCCCGTCGCGCCGCAGGTGCTCGACGAGTGGACCCACAGGCTCAGCCTCGACGACCGCACCGCGGTCAACGACGTCGTCTACAACGACATCGAGCGCTAACAGCACTCCCCACCTCACCGGTCCCGCGGAGGGCACGCCCGCGGGACCGGCCCATTCCCCCTGAGTGCCTGAACGAACACAGTTCTTACGGAGGAACCAATGACCACTCTGACACCAGACACCGGCCAGCGCATCGGCGGCGACGTCGTGCTTGAGACGCTGCTCGCGCTCGGCGCGCGCGGCGTCGTCGGGCTCCCTGGACAGCATGCGCTCGGCCTGTTTGACGCGCTGCGCCGCTCTGACCTCGCCTACCTCAGCGCCCGCGTCGAGAACAACGCCGGGTTCATGGCAGACGGCCTCGCCCGCGTGACCGGCGACGTCGCGCCGCTGCTGCTCTCGACGGGCCCCGGCGCGCTCACCTCGCTCGCCGCGCTGCAGGAGGCAGCGGCCTCCTCGATCCCTGTCCTCGCGATCAGCGCGCAGATCCCCGTTGCAGGGCTCGGCGGCGGCCGCCACGGCTACCTGCACGAACTGCCCGACCAGTCGGCGTCGTTCCGCGGGGTCGTGAAGCACGTCGTGACCGTGCGCACGATGGCGCAGATCCCGACCGCGATGGCCGAGGCGTGGCGCATCGCGGCGGCCGCGCCGCAGGGCCCCGTGCTCGTCGAGGTGCCGCAGGATATCCTGCTTGCCTCCGCTCACGACGTCCCCGTGCTCACGGGCGCGACCCTCGCGAAGACGCCTGCGCCGCTCGCCCCCGTCGCCGAGACCGTCGCGCACGCCGCGGCCGCTCTCGCCGCGGCCGAGCGCCCGGTGATCTTCGCCGGCGGCGGCGTCGTGCGCGCCGGTGCGGAGCGCGAGCTCGCCGCGCTCGCGGAGCGCCTGGACGCGCCAGTCGTCACGACGTTCAGCGGCAAGACCGCAATGCCCTGGGGGCACCCGCTCTCCGCACAGGGGTGGATCGAGGACATCGCGACGACCGAGTTCCTCGAGAACGCCGACGTGCTCGTCATCGTAGGCAGCGGCGTCGGAGAACTCTCCAGCAACTACCACACGTTCCGCCCGCACGGTCGCGTGATCCAGATCGAGGCCGATCTCGGGAAGCTCGGCTCGAACCACCCCGGCATCGGAATTCACGCCGATGCGAAACTCGCGCTCGCGGAGCTTGAGGCCGCGGTCACCGCGGCCGGACGTGAGTCGACACCCGAGCGCCGCGCGGCGGCGACGGCGAGCATCGAAACGCTCCTCGGCACAGTGCTCGACCGCGTCGAGGGCCAGGGCCGCGAGGCCGAGATCGCGCTCGTGCGCGGGCTGCGGGAGGCGATCGCGGACGACACGAAGGTGTACTGGGACATGACGATCCTCGCCTACTGGGCGTGGTCGGCGTGGGATGCGCGCGGCGCCGAGTTCGCCTCGGCGCAGGGCGCCGGTGGGCTCGGTTACGGCTTCCCCGCGGCGCTGGGCGCGGCGTTCGGGCGCAGGATCTTGGGCGAGACGGGATCCGTGCTCGCGGTCTCCGGCGACGGCGGCGCGCTCTACGGCATCGCCGAGCTCGCGGTCGCGGCCCAGCACGACCTGCCGGTCGTGTGGCTCATCGTTGACGACGGCGGGTACGGCGTGCTGCGCGAGTACATGGAGGGCGCGTTCGGCGCTGCCACCGCGACCGAACTCACCCGCCCGAACTACGTCGCGCTCGCCGAGTCGTTTGGCATTCCCGCCGAGCAGACGACGCTCACGGACGCCCCCGCGACCGTAGCGCGTGCCCTGGCCGCTGGTGGCCCCCGGGTCGTCGTGCTGCCCGCAGTGCTCGAGCTGTTCGCTCCGACGCACCTCGATCGGCTCCCCGGCGCGGACGGAGCGGCAGCATGACCCGGCCGCTTGTCCTTTTCACCGACGAGACTGACCTCGATCCGGCGCCCGGCCGCGCGCTGCTCGAGGCCGCGGGCTGCGACACGCTCCTCGCTGAGCTCCCGTCGCGCGCGGGCGACCCGCAGGATCTTCCCGCGGGTGCCGAGCGGGCCGTCGCGCTCGTGGTCGGCTATGCCAGGATCGACGAGGCCCTGCTCGAGCGGCTGCCGAACGTCGGGTTCATCGCGACAATGAGCGCGGGCTTCGACATGGTCGACCGCGCCGCGGCCGAGGCGCGCGGCATCTGGGTCGTGAACCTCACTGACGCGGCGACCGAAGAGGTCGCCGCGCACGCGCTGACTCTCATGCTCGCGCTCGAACGCGACCTGCGCGGCAGCGTCGCGGTCACGGCGGCCGGGGGCTGGACGGATGACGTGACCGCGGTGCCGCGCCGGCTCAGCGGGCTCACGCTTGGCCTGTTCGGGTTCGGGCGTATCGCGCAGCGGCTTGCCCAGGTCGCGGGCCCGACCTTCGCCCGGGTCATCGCGCACGACCCGTTCGTGACGGCGCCCGTGCACGGCGTCGAACTCGTTGACCGCGACGCGCTCATCGCTCAGTCGGACGTGCTGTCGCTGCACCTGCCGCTCACCGCCGACACCCACGGCGCGATCGACGGGGCCGCGTTCGCGGCGATGCGGCCGGGGTCGAGCCTCGTGAACGTGTCCCGCGGCGAGCTCGTCGAGCCCGCTGCGCTCACCGCAGCGCTCGACTCAGGGCAGCTGCGCGGCGCCGCTGTCGATGTGCTGCACGGCGAGCCACCGGCCGCCGACCACCCGCTCAGGAACGACCCGCGCGTGATTGTGACCCCGCACGTCGCGTTTCTCTCGGACGGCTCACTCGAGCACTACACGCTCGACCCCGCCCGGAACGTGCTCGACTGGCTGCGTGCCGGAACGGCGGCTCGCGCGGCGGTGCCTGGGCGCGACACCACGCCGCTGCTCCCCGCGGGGGAGTAGCCCGGACGCGGCTATCCCGGCTAGGGATAGCGTCGGCCGCAGGGAGCTCGGAGCCGGGCTACCTGCGGCCGAGGCGCGCCGCGACAAGACCCCAGGCCTGCCTGACCTCCGCGTTCCGCACGAGCAGCAGGCCTCCGGCGTAGACGACGGTCATGAGCGCGGCGACCACGACACAGGTCAGCACCGCCGCACCCACCCCGCTGAGCGCCCAGCTCTCGAGCAAGATCCCGCCGAACGAGGTCAGCGCCCACATGCCGGGCACCACCGCTACGGCAGCGGCGACGGCGCTCTGCCACCAGGCGCGCCCGATGGCCCTACCGCCGACGCCGCCGAGTCGGCGCCGCAGCACGAAGAACGTGACCGCGAGCTGCACCCAAAACAAGAGGTTCGTGGCGAGCGTGATGAAGGCGGTCGCCGCCTCGGACGGCACGGCGAAGCTCGCGGCTATCGCGGCGAGCGAGCACACCGCGATAGCCGCCTGAATGATGAACGGGGAGCGGGTGTCGCTGTACGCGTAGAAGCCGCGGTTCAGCACGAACAGCACGCTGAATGCCACTGCCCCGGTGACGTGGCAGAGCAGCACAGCCATCACCGGGTAGAGCTGCTCGACGCTCGAGTTCGCCATCAAGATCCGGGTAATCGGCCCCGCGAGCACCGCAATCACGGCGGCGATGAGCGTGATCGCGACGACGGTGAACCGTGAGACAAGCGACAGGTCGGCCCTGATCGCTCCCGTGTCGCCGCGCTCGGCGGCAACGCTCATGCGGGTAAAGCGGGAGGCGACGAGCGACATCACGATGATCGAGTGCGGCAGCACAGTGACGAGCGACGCGAGCTGCCATGCCGCGATGCCCGCCTCATTGCCCGCTGCGCGGTTCATCGCCTGGTTGAGCGCCAGCGCGACGACCTGCGAGACGAGCACGCCGAGGAACGTCCAGCCGCCGAGCTTCGCGGTGGCCCCGAGGCCCGTGCCGCGGAAGCGGAAGTCGGGGCGGTACGAGACGCCGGCTTTGCGGAGGAACATGAGGAGGGCAAGCGCCTGCACCGCGACCCCGAGCGTCGTCGTGCCCGCGAGGAGTGCCGTGCCCCCGGAGGGCCACTCGGCCGCGATCCGCTGGCCGTCAGAATCTGCCCCGAGCAGCCAGATGAACACCGCGAGGCCAGCGATCGACACGACGTTGTTGAGCACGGGCGTCCACGCGTACGGGCCGAAGTGGCTTCGGGAGTTCAGCACTTCCCCGAGCACTGTGTACAGCGTGAAGAACACGATCTGCGGGAGCAGCCAAAACGCGAAGCCGGTCGCGAGCGCGAGCTGGCCGGGATCGCGCCAGTTCGCCCCGAGCACTCCCATGAGCGCGGGGAGCAGCGCGGCGACCAAGGCGCAGACCGCGAGCGAGCCACAGAGCGCGAGCGTGATCAGCCTGTTGACGTAGTCGGCGCCGCCGTCCTTCCGCAGCCGAGCACGGGTGAGCTGGGGCACAAGCACCGATGTGAGCACGCCCGTCGCGACAAGCGTGTACACCACGTTGGTCACCTGGCTGGCGGTGCTGAACGCATTTGCGGCTACCCCGGTCGCACCGACTGCGGCGACGAGCACCATGCTGCGGGCAAGGCCAAGCACCCGCGACAGCAGTGTTCCCGAGGCGATCCAGAGACTCGCGCGCGCAGCGCTTTCGGTTGCCATCGCACCAATATACAGACGGCGGCTTGGCGCTTGCCGCCGCGACGGAAGAGGGCGCGCACGGTAACCGTGCGCGCCCCTCTTCGGGAAATCCTCGGATTCGGTCTAGCGGTGCCAGGTGCCGAAGACCTCTTCGCTTCGAGCGATCGCCCGCTCTTCGGCCGCGGTGTCGCGGCCTCGCGAGAAGAAGTAGTACGAGACCCCCGAGACCACGAGGCCCACGGCGAACGCGAAATCTGCACCGTCGAGCGCCTCCGCCACAGGTCCGGTGTAGAACGACAGCGAGAAGAACGGGATCATGGCGACGAAGCCGAGCGCGTACGCCGCGATGCCGCGCCACGCCCACTTACCGTATACGCCGCCGCGCGGGTTCACGATGTCGGTGAGGGCGTAGCGGCCCTTGCGGACAAGGTAGAAGTCGACGAGGTTGACGGCCGACCACGGCACGAGGAAGTACAGCATGAGGCCGACGAAGCTGTTGAAACTGTCGACGTAGTTCTCGGGAATCGCGAGTGCGATGGCGAGTGTCACGATGCCGACGATCGTGAGTGCGGTCACCCGCATCTTCACGGTGGGCTTCACCGGCGTGAACCCGTCGATCGCGCTCGCGCCGGTGAGCATTGCGCCGTAAGCGTTCACACCCATGATCGAGACGAGCGCGAGCACCGAGACGAGCACCGCAACTGTGCCGAACCCGGGCACGATCATGTCGCCGACCTCTCGGAGAGTGCCAATCGGATCTGCGCCGGGGATGTAGCTCGCGAGCACCGCCCCGAGCGACATGAGCCAGATCGCGGAGAGCCCGGCGCCGGCGTAGACGGACGAGATGAGCTTCGGCGCCGATGAGGTCACGGGCAGGTAGCGAGTGTAGTCAGACACGTACACGGAGTAGCTGATGTTGTAGCCGGCGGAGAGCGAGAACTGGATCAGGAACGCGGAGGTGCTCCAACCCGCGGTGGCGACGGCGGCAGCAGGGTCGATGGGGGCCTGCGTGAAGTGGATGATTGCGAACACGGTGATGATCGCGAAGACTGCGACGAGCGCGTAGGTGAGCCACCGCTGGATGAAGTGCAGGAGGTCGTGGCCGACGACCGCAATCACGATCGAGACGGCGATGATGATTGGGTACCAGAACCACGTCGCCTCAGAGTAGACGCCGATGCCCTGGGTGACGAGGATCGTGTCGAACACGAGGAAGCCGATGTAGACGAAGACCGTCGCGATGAACGGCACGACGGCGCCGCGGCTGCCGAACTGGGCGCGCGACTGAATCATCTGAGCGAGACCCATCGTCGGGCCCTGGTTCGCGTGGAAGGCCATGAAGAACGTGCCGAAGCCCGCCCCGAGCACGACAGCGAGTACCGTCCACCAGACACTCAGGCCGAGGCTCGGCCCCGTGAACCCGACGACCATCGTCGTGAGCACGAAGTTTCCGGTGAACCAGAACGGCCCCTGGTGCCACACCTTTCCGTGGCGCTCCGCCATGGGCACGACGTCGATCGAGCGGGTCTCGATCACGCCGGTGCGCGGCGATGAAGTGTCTGCAGACATCATTATCCTTAACTATCAGGTTCCCGCGGTCGTTGCGGAAAGTGTGTGATTCCCCTGGGCAGAGGTGGCGCCCGGGGAAGTGATGAGTGGTTATCCGGTGAAGCGTTCGTACAGGTCCGCGCGGCGGTCCGCCATCACGTCGCTGTACTCAGCGATCCGCTTCGTGCGGCTTGCCTGCAGGTCGATATTGGCCATGATCGTGGTCGCCGGGTCGACTCGATCGGCTGCAGGTCTCGCAGCTGCTTCGCCGGTTGCGCCTGGAACGGTCAGGGGTTCCGGCCGCAGGCGATCCGCCGCCTGATCGGTGAGCGCGAGCGGCCAGCCATCGGCGTCGACGATCACCGAGGCACCCGACCACTCGACGCCGCGCTCGTTGCCACCGCGATCGCACGCGACGATGGCGACGCGGTTCATCGACGCCTCCGCCTGCACCCGCACGACCTCACCGGGCCGCTCCCCGGCGGGGCGCTGTACGACGGGCCAGTTCACCGGCGCGCAGATGAGGTCGGCCCCCTGAAGCGCCGCGATCCGCACCCACTCGGGGAACTCGAGGTCGTAGCAGATCATGACGCCGATGCGCCCGACGGGCGTTTCGACGACTGGCGGGAGGTCGTTCCCCGGTGTGAAGATCAGCCGCTCCCTGTCCCACAGGTGCGCCTTGCGGTAGATCACGGGATCGGCGTCGGGCGCGAGCAGGGCCGCGCTGTTGAACGGGGCTCCCTCGGGGTTGGTCTCGGCGAAGCCCGCCACGATCACGATGCCGAGCTCACTCGCCGCCTCGCTCCATCTGGCGACCGCGCTGCCGGTTGCCGGCTCGCTCGCCGCCGCGGCCTCCGCGGTGTCAGCGAATGCGTAGCCCGAGCTCGCGAGCTCGGGAAGCACAACAACCTTGGCGCCGCGGCTCGCGGCCTCCTTGACCAGCTCGAGCGAGCGATCAACGTTCTCGCTCACTGCCCCGAGTACGGGGGTGAACTGGCTGCATGCCACCAACGCCATGACGGTCCCTTCTTTGGTTGCCGCGAGTGCGGACGACTTCGTAGCCTACGTCGGGATTCGCGGAGTTGCGAACGAAAATGCAGTCATTGAATCGAGTCGTTGATGATTTGTCGTCTTTAGCGCTCCATAAACCACTCAAAATCTGACATGGGTTATTCTGGATAAGAATTTGCACGAACCCAGACGACTGAAATGGGGTGCTCCGGGCGTGAACGCGATGGGTGATCCTGCCCTGCAGGTGCGTAGGGAGGTACTGCGCGCGCTGCAGGAAGACGGCCGGGCGAGCTACTCGCGCATCGCCGCTGACCTTGGCGTGCCCCGAAGACTCGTGACGCAGATCGTGCAGCAGGCCGTCGAGTCCAACGAACTGCGGCTCACAGTGTCGATCAGCCCCGACCTACTGGGGCTCGAACGCTTCGCCTATCTGCAGGTTGCGGTTGAGGGGCCCGTCGAGCCCGTCAGGCGGGCGCTCATCGAACTACCTGAGTCGAGCTTCGTCGCAGATGTCGCCGGAGTGTTTCCCATCGACGTTGAAGTGCGGGTCGGCGCCGACCCGCACCTGGGGGAGCTGCTCGCGGCCATCCAGGAGATCCCGGGCGTGCGCAGCCTGCGCACGCACCTCTACGAGAGCATCGAGGTCAACCGCTACTCGCCGCTGCGCACCGGACACACCGACTTCAAGGTCGACGAGCAGGATCGCGCGGTCATTGCCCACCTCCAGCGAGATGGCAGGGCGAGCTATCGCGAGCTCGGGGAAGCCGCGGGGCTCTCCGCGGGCGGTGCGCGTCTGCGCTTCGAGCGGCTCAAGCGAGCGGGGGTCGTCAAGGTGGTCGCGATGCCCGTCCGCGACCACCAGCGTGAGACACCGTCGATCGGTATGGGGATCAGGACCAGGCTTACGACACCGGAAGCGCTCGAGCTGCTGCGCGGCCTCGAGCCCGAGTTCCTCGCCGTCGCGATCGGCAGCTACAACTTCCTCGCCACGTTCTCTCGGGAGTCGGCGGAAGAGCTGATCGCGGTGACCGACAGACTGCGGGCCGAGCCCGCCATCACCGCGGTTGAGAGCTGGGCCAACCTCCGAGTGCTGAAGGAACAATACGGCGAGGGCGACAGGCTCACCGTGCGGGGGAGCGAAGGCGTCGCTGGCCGCGGAAGCGCAGAATGGACACGCCCGGCGGGCGAGTGAAAACGCGACAGGCATTGGGATCGAGGGATGCGGTGCTGCGCCGATTTGTGTGTTGTGTGTTTCCCGCGTAATGTTTTCATCTGTTGGCCGGC
>JBQDKK010000005.1:0-269519 GCA_052094845.1 Leucobacter sp.
TGCGGTTCACGTAGTTGATCTGGCGGCCCGGCACCTTGAACGTGTCGTCGTGCTGGGCGACGATGAGGTCTGCGAAGAACCTGAAGTTCTCGGCCGCGCGGCGCGCCTGGCCCTTCGCCTGGGTGATCGGCAGCCCCGAGTCGAAACTCTCGAGCTCGGCGAGCTGCGCGTCGCGCGACTCGACGATGTCGGCGACCTTGTGCAGGATCCGCGAGCGCTCACGCGGCAGCATCTTCGGCCACGGGCCCTCGGTGAACGCGCGGCGTGCGGCCGCAACGGCGAGGTCGATGTCGGCCTTCTGTCCGGCCGCCGCCTGGATGTAGGTCTCGTTCGATACGGGATCGAGAACGTCGAACTCCTCGCCGCCGACCGAATCGACGAACTTCCCGTCGATGAAGTGGCGGATCTTGTCGGGGAGCCCTGCGGGCTTCGTGTGAGTCATGCTGTCGCCTCCGTGTTGGGGTGTTGGAAACTTGGAAATGGGTGAGTGCGTCACGCGGCCGAGACCGGGTGCTTGAGCTCTTCGGAGTGCGCGAGCACAGCGTCGAGTGTGGCCGTGCGGTGCGCGCGTGCCGCGAGCTCAATGTCGAGCGGGGTCGCGCCCTGCTCGATGAGCTGCAGGATGCGCTCGTGCTCCTCGACCGACTCGCTCGCGCGGCCGGGCACGAAACTGAACGACGAGTTGCGCAGTACCTTCATGCGGTTCCAGCCCCGGTGCACGAGCTCGAGAATGTGCGGGTTCGGGCACGTCTCGAACAGCACCGCGTGAAACTCGAGGTTGAGCTCGGTGAACCGCGTGGGGTCGAACGCTTCAAGAGACTCACGCATCGTCTCGTTGACGGCGCGCGCACGGGTGATTTGATCCTTCGTGATGAACGGCGCGGCCAGGCCCGTCGCCGAGCCCTCCACGAGCGCGAGCGTCTGCATCGTGTGCAGGTACTCGGTCTCCTTCACCAGCGACACCTGGGCGCCGACGTTGCGCTCGAACGTGACGAGCTGCTCTGCCTCGAGACGGCGAATCGCCTCGCGCACAGGCACGACAGACATGTCGAGCTCGGCCGCGATCGGAGCGAGCACGAGCCGGTAGCCGGGCATGTACTCGCCGGCGTCGATCCTGCCCCGGATGAGGCGGTACGCGCGCTCAGACTTCGATTCGGAGCTCACAGCTAGCCCCTGCCGGTTTCGGCGACGTAGCGGGCGCGCCACTCTGCGTTCATCGGGAACAGCCCATCGACGGCGTGCCCCTCAGCGACGCGGTCGGCAACCCAACCGTCCTCGAGCTCCTGGGCGGCGGCCTCGGCAGCGACCTCGGCGAGCAAGAAGGGCGGGATCACGATGACCCCGTCGCGGTCGCCCATGATGATGTCGCCTGGCTGTACGGCGGCCCCACCGCACGCGATCGTCACATCGGTCTCCCACGGAACGTGGCGGCGACCGAGCACGCTCGGGTGCGCGCCCTGTGAGAACACCGGAATGTCGAACTCTTGCACTGCCGCGAAGTCGCGCACCCCGCCGTCGGTGACGACGCCGGCCGCGCCGCGAACCTGCGCGCGGAGCGCCAAGACGTCGCCGACGGTGCCGGTTGACGGGACGCCGCGCGCCTCAACGACGAGCACCTCACCCTCATTCACGGTGTCGAAGGCGCGCTTCTGCGCGTTGAAGCCGCCCGCGTGCTCCTTGAAGAGGTCAGGGCGGAAGGGGATGAAGCGGAGCGTCTTCGCGGTGCCGAGGATCGCATCGCCCTCGTGGTTCGGGTAGACGCCGTCGATGAAGATCTCGGTGTAGCCGCGCTTGCGGAGTGCAGCCGAGACCGTCGCGACGGCGACTCCGCTGAGCAGCTCGCGGATCTCAGGCGTGAGTGGGCTCGCAGGTGCGCTCCCGGCGTTGGCGTTCGTGCTGGTGCCGGTGGTGGCTGCGGCGCTCGCGCTGGCGTCGGGTCCGTCGTCGGGTCCGTCGAGCGGGGTCGCGCGGCCGGCCGCGACCGCCGCGGCGTGCTCTTCCTCGCTGCCCCACGCCTCGATCCGCTGGAGGTCGTTGACGGCGGGGCGGTTGCCGAAGTCACCGAACTCGGTCTCGCCCTCGGTCACCGTAGTGACGAGGCGACCGGTGGTCGGGGCGCCCGGCACGTTCGGCGCGTCGACCTCGACCTCGACGACGTCGCCGGGGAGCAGCACTGAGGAGCCCGCGGGCGTGCCTGTCAGGATCACGTCGCCCGGCTCAAGCGTCATGTGCTGCGAGAGGTCTGCGACGAGCTGGCCGAAAGGGAACTTCAGGGTGTCGCTCGTGTCATCCTGCACAAGCTCACCGTTGACCCAGGTGCGCACGCGCCAGTCGCCCTCGCCGATGCCCTCGGTCGGGATCGTGACCGGCCCGATCGGCGTGAAGCCATCGCCGCCCTTGTTGCGCACGTTCGAGCCCTTGTCTGCCGCGCGCAGATCGTAGAGCCCGAGATCGTTCGCGGCGGTCACCTGCGAGACGTACTGCCACCCGTCTTCGGGGGAGACCCAGCGGGCAGTCTCGCCGATGACGAGCGCAATCTCACCCTCAAACGCGAGCAGCTCGGTGCCGGCTGGGCGCTCGACGGTGCCTCCGGTGGGGGCGAGCGACGAGGCCGGCTTGAAGAAGTAGGAGGGGAACTCGGGCGTTCGGCCGCGCTGCGCGATGCGGGAGGGATAGTTCAGATGGACGGCGATGATCTTGCCGGGCATATCGATCCCGAACTCGTTGTCCAACTCGTCTTCGAACTCAGTGTCGAGTTCACTGTCGAGTTCTTGGTCGAGCGCGGCTTCGTTTCCGAGCGTCATGACTACCTCGTCTCTTCTTTGTATTTCATATCGTATATGATCTGGTGGTCGTTGGGAAGGGGGCGTTTGGGGAGGGGTTGTCTGGCGAGGGGTACTTGGGTTCTGGCTGGCCTGTGCTTGTTGGGGCTGCGCCTGTGCGCCCATTCCACCCCAGTTTTTCCTTTGGCCCTCAAATCTCGCCGAGATTTGAGGGCCAAAGGAAAATTTGAGGGGGTGGGGCCGGAGGGCGCCCGCCAGCCGCACCCCGCCGGCCCATCCCGTCGGCCCGAGCCGGCCCACCCCGGGGGCCCGGGGTCCTAGCGACCTCACCCCGCCGGAGAGCGGCTTCCTTACAGAACAGGCCCTAAAGCACTGTGGGGAAGGGGTGTTTTGTCGGAACGTGTCTGTCTGGCGCGTTGAGGGGCAGGGGCAGGGCTGAGCAGGGCAGGGTAGGGCTAGTAGCTGGCGCGGGGTGCGGCAGCGCCATCCGAAGAAGCGCCACCCGAAGGGGCGCACTCGGACCCTGGCGGAATGAACTGATCGACTAGCGCTTCGGTGGCGCGTGCCAGGAGCGCGACGTCGGCGCCCACCGCGACGAAGTTCGCCCCGGCCTCGATGTAGCGCTCCGCCTGCTCCGGCACGAACGCGTTCACGCCAACGGGCTTGCCCGCCGCCCGCGCCGCCGAAATTACATGCAGCACCGCATCAACCACGGCCGGGTGCGACTGCTGCCCGAGGAAACCCATCGATGCCGCGAGGTCAGCGGGGCCGACGAACACTGCGTCGACGCCGTCGACCGCGACGATGCGCTGCACGTCGCTCACGGCTGCGACCGACTCAATCTGTACGGTCACGCTCACGAGGTCGTTTGCCCGGGCGAGGTAGTTCTCAACCCGGTTCCACCGTGCCGAGCGTGCGAGGGCCGACCCGACCCCGCGTGTGCCTTCGGGGGCGTAGCGAGTCGCCCGAACGACTTCTTCGGCCTGTTCTGCCGAATCGACCATCGGGATGAGCAGGTTCTGCGCGCCGAGGTCGAGGAACTGCTTGATCGTGACGGTGTCGCCGTATGGCGGTCGGACCACGATCGTCGCGGGGTACGGAGCCATCGCGTGCAGCTGCGCGAGCAGCGACTCGAGCCCGTTGGGGGAGTGTTCGGCGTCGAGGAGCACCCAGTCGGTGCCGCTGCCCGCGACGATCTCGGCGTTTACGGCGCTGCCGGCTGTAGCCCACAGGCCGATCAGCGCGCGATCGGACTCCTTGAGGCGATCGCGAAGCGTTGGCGGGAGTTCTAGATGAATCGGCACGTTACTGACCCCAGTCCGTTGTAATCTGCGTGCACGGTGTCGCCGCGCTCGACCCACATGGGCTTCGTGAATGAGCCCGCAAGGATGATCTCGCCGGCCTCGAGCGACTGCCCGTGCTGAGCGAGTTTGTTCGCGAGCCAGGCAACGCCGAGCGCGGGGTGCCCGAGCACGGCGCCGGCAACGCCCGAGTCCTCAATGGTCTCGTTGCGGTACAGCAGTGCGGGCACCCAGGTGAGGTCAACGTCGTCGACCTTCACGGGGCGGCCGCCCACCACCATCGCGCCCATCGCGGCGTTGTCTGAAATGGTGTCGACGATCGTGCGGCCCTCGAGCTCCAGGTGCGAGTTCAGCACCTCAAGCGCCGGAACGACGTAGGCGGTCGCGTCGAGCACGTCGAACAGCGACACGTCCGGGCCGGCGAGCGGCTTCGACAGCACGAAGGCAAGCTCGACCTCGATGCGAACGTTTGAGAAGCGATCGAACTCAAGCGTCGCGCCAGACTCGAAGACCATGTCGTCGTGGATGACCCCGTAGTCGGGCTCGGTAATTCCTGTCGCGACCTGCATCACCTTCGACGTGAGGCCGATCTTGTGGCCAACGAGGCGGGCCCCAGCGGCGATGCGGCGATCGGACCACTCTTTTTGGATCGCGTACGAGTCCTCGATCACCATGTCTGGGTAGCGGGATGTGAGTCGGGGGAGCACCGCGCGATCGCGGTCAGCCTGCACGAGCTCATCGGCGATGGATGCGATTTGAGAGGGATCAAGCACAGGGGCCTCCGCTTCTTCGGGGTGTCGTGTGGCGGGCAGTGGTCGGGCGCTGTGCCGCGCGCCGAAGCTGCCACGTTCAAGATCGTATACGATCTGGCTGGGCATCCGCCAGAGCCAAACTGACGCGCAGGAAAACGGCCGCTCGGTCCCGCCGGAAAGTACCACGATGCCCGCGAGGGGTGCCTCGCCGAGGGAAGAAACGTTTTGGGTGCACGAACACGACACCGACGAGGTGCTCGTGTTCACGGGCGACACCCCGACGATCCGAGAGACCTCGGGGCGGAGGTCTATCTCGACATCGAGGGGGAACGGCACATCGTTACGACCTCCGGCTCCGTGTACATTCCCGTTGGGCTTCAACCGCGTCGATCGGCCATTCCGTTTCCTTGCGATCGCCCTGAGTGGCGACGGCCATTACCTGCCCGAGGAGAAGCGGTAGGGTTGTCATTCCCTGCACGGGAGTTGATTCGGGCGGAACATTGCCGTGCCATCGCTTGATCGAGGCCGAAGTGCTGTTCACCATGAGAACTGCACATCTCCGACGCAGGCATCGGGATGTTCGGAGAAAGTGTCAAGGAGGACATTGCACATGACAATTCGAATCAACCCCCGCAAGGGAGTGCGGGCCGCAGCGCTCGCGGCAGTCGCGCTCTCGCTCGTGCTTACGAGCTGCTCACCACCGGCCGCCTCAAGCGGCTCCGGTGGGGATTCGCTCACGATCGGCATGGTCGGCAGCACGGGCGATACGCAGGATCCGTACCAGTTCCAGGGCTCAACCTCGAGCTCGGCCCTGTTCAGGCAGGTGTTTGAAGGCCTCGCGCAGCGCGCAAGCGACGGCTCTGTCAAGCTCGCACTCGCCGAGTCGATCGAGCCGAACGACACGAACGATGTCTGGACGATCACTCTCCGCGATGGCGTCAAGCTGCACAACGGCGAGAAGTTCATCGCCGAGGATGTCGCTGAGAGCCTTCGCTGGATGATTGACCCCGAGAACGCGTTCACGTACGCAACGCAGCTCGACTGGCTCACGAGCCCAGATCAGATCGAGGTCGTCGACGACCTGACGGTGAAACTCAACCTCGCCGAGCCGTTCGGTCTGGTGCCGGAGATGCTCGCAATGGAGCGCATCAACATGCGCAGCATCCGAGGCGGCGCAACCGAGGAGAAACCTGAGGGGACCGGGCCGTTCGTGCTCGACTCCTTCACGCCCGGCCAGGAGGCGAAGCTCACCCGGTTCGAGGATTACTGGGGCGAGAAGCCAAACATCGAGCACCTGAAGATCTCGTACTTCACCGAGCAGAACGCGGTGACGAACGCTATTCGCGGTGGGCAGATCGACGTCGCGCAGGGCATCCCGTTCCCTGAGATGCCGGCGCTCGAAGCCGATCCAAATCTTGAGTTGCTCGTGAGCGACACCGCGGCCTACCCGATCATCGCGATGAACGCGTCGAACGCGCCCTTCGACGACGTGAAGGTGCGCCAGGCGCTGCGCATGTCCGTCGACCGAGAGCGGATCGTGTCGAACGCATTCGGCGGCTACGCTTCGGTCGCGAACGACTTTGTTGGAAAGAACACGTCGTGCGCGCCGCCGTCAGTTCCGCAGCGGAAGCAAGACATCGAGGGCGCGAAGGCGCTCATCGCGGAGGCCGGCGCTGAGGGGGCCTCGGTCGAACTCGTCACTGACGGCGCGTTCCCCGGCATGATGGAGATGGCGCAGCTCATCGCGGACGACGCTGCGAAGGCGGGCCTGAACATTTCGGTTCGCAAGCTCGATGTCGCAACCTTCCTGGACCGCTGGCTTGAGTGGCCGTTCTTCATTAGCTTCACGTCAAGCCCGTATGAGACGACCGCGAAAGCACACTACCTGCCAGGCGGGTCGGAAAACGGCACCGCGTTCGACGACGCCGAGTACGCTGAGCTTGCCGACAAGCTCTACCAGACGACGGACACGGGCGAGCAGTGCAAGCTCATCGAGCAGATGCAGACGATCGAGTACGAGCGCGGCGGCTACCTCATCCCCGTCTACGGCCAGCAGATTACGGTGCACCGTTCGAACGTGAAGGGCCTGGAGCCTGACCTGTATGGCCGCTCGGCCTACGTCGTCACCGGCGTGACCGTCGAGTAGTCATCTGATACCGGCACACTCAAGGGCGGGCTGGGGAGCGAACGCTTCCCAGCCCGCCCTATTGCCGTTGCGTGCATGAAGCGCCCGATGGCTTGGAGCGAGAAACGGCGCCGGCGAGATCTTCACCTGACTTAGGAACGCGACTACTTCGCGCGTAGCGCCGTCATACCGAGCACGAGTACGGCCGCGCTCGCCGCAGCCATCGTCACCCCGAGCGTGACCGTCGTGAGCCCGCCCGCAGAGGCCAGCGGGCTCACGATCGGCCCGACGGTGAGCGAGGCCATGCCGATGAGCGCTGCGGCCGACCCCGCCCGGTCACCGTGCGCATCCAGCGCGATCGTGTTCTGGTTGGGGAGTGTGAAGCCCGTCGACAGGAGGTATAGCCCGAGCCCCGCGACGAAGGGGCCGAGGCCCCATCCCAGCAGCGCGCTGAGCGCCGCAAGCGCGCTGCCTATGCACGCGATGCCGATGCCCGCTCGGTACAGCTCGAGGGGTGAGAACCTGCCGACGAGCACCCGGTTTGTCTGGGAACCCACAACATTGCACAGCGAACCGAGCGCGAACATGATGCCGAAGAGCTGCGGCGAGACGCCGAAGCCGTTCTGCAGCACGAAGCTCGACATCGACAGGTACGAGAAGAACGCGACCCCTGAGATCGCCGAGATTGCGAGCACGACCCGATACGGGCCAGGGCCGAGCAGCACCCGCGCGTCCGCGAACAGCGACCGCCCGCCGCCTGCGCTGCGCTTGGTCACAGGAAGTGACTCGGGAAGCCAGAGTGCGGCCGCCGCGAAGAGTACGGCGCCGAGCCCTCCGAGCACGAGGAAGATGCCCCGCCAGTCCATGACCACCGTGAGCTGGCCTCCGAGCACGGGCGCGACAATCGGTGCGGTGGCGCCGACGAGCGCGAGCCAGGAGAGCATCTTTGAGAGTTCGGGCCCAGCAAACAGGTCGCGTGCGATCGCAAGCGTGACAACCATGCCGGCCGCGCCGCCGATGCCCTGGGCCGCCCGGAACACCAGCAGCCACTCGACAGAGGGGGCGAGCGCGCACGCCGCCGAGAACACGGTGAACGCGGCGACGCCGACGAGAAGCGGAGGCCGCCTCCCGAAGCGGTCGCTGAGCGGGCCAGCGATGAGCTGCCCGATACCCAGCCCGAGCATGCAGACTGACATCGTCAGCTGGGCCAGGGAGTCGCTCGTATCGAGCGTCGCCGCGAGCTCAGGGAGGGCTGGCATGTACAGATCCATCGAGAGTGGGCCAAACGCCTCAAGGAGGCCCAGGAGCAGGATCAGGCCGGGGCCGGTGCGCGCTGCGGGAGCTAGGCGCTTGCGGCGGCTAGTCATTCGCCCGGTGGACGACGCGCCCCTCAAACCAGGTTTCGAGCACTCGCGTGTCGACGAGCGTGTGTGGGTCGCGGTCGAACGGGCTCGCATCGAGCAGGATCAGGTCGGCCGAGTATCCCTCGGCGATCCTGCCCGTGACCGCGCCAAGGCCCATCGCTTCGGCGCCGTTTGCGGTGCAGATGCGAAGCGCCTCGCCGACGGTGAGCGCCTGCTCGGGCCACAGCGTTCCTGGGGTCTGGCGGAACGGGTCGGCCCGCGTGACGAGCCCGTGGATACCCACCCACGGGTTCGGAGTCGGGCTGACCGGCCAGTCCGAGCCCATCGCGAGGAGCGCCCCGTTCTCAAGTAGATCGCGGGTCGGCTGCACGCGAGAGGCAACCTCGGCGGGGAGCACCTGCGTAAGCGCGGTCGGGATCACGCCGGGAAACCACACGAAGGGCGACATGTCTGCCGTGACGTCAAGCTCGGCGAGCCGCGGAATATCGCTCTCGGCAAGGATCTGGCCGTGCGCGATGTGTACCCGAGTGGTGTGGTCGCCTGACCGGCGCAGGTGCTCGACTGTGTCGAGCACGGCTCGGGCGGAGGCGTCTCCAGCGCAGTGTACTTTCACCCCAAGCCCCTGCCCGGCGACGCTCTCGACGAGTGCCCCAAACTCTGCTTGCGGTATCAGCAGCGCTCCCGCGAAGTCGTGGCCGTGCTCGTCGTCGGGGAGGTAGGGCTCAAGGAATGCCGCTGTGCGCGCGGGCGGCACGCCATCAAGGAACACCTTGACGAAGTCGGGGCGGTGGTGCCTGGAACGGTACGGCTCTGCGAGATCGACGAGAGCTTGCCCGACGGGCGAGAAGCCGAAGATGTCGTCGTTCATCGTGATTGATGAGACGACCCAGGCATTGAGCTCGTCGGAGTCGTCGAGTTGCTTGAGCGCGGCGAGGATGTCCCGTGACGCGGCTGCGTCTTGGAACGTTGTTACGCCGAAACTGTTCAGTACGGCGACGCCGTGCTGGGCCGACGCACGGTGCTGCGCCTCGCTGAAACCGCCCTGCGCGGCGAGCGCGTGTTCGACGAGCAGCCCGGCGCGTTCGAGCAGCACGCCCGTCGGGCGCTGGGTCTCGCGGTCTCGGAGCACCCCGGCGTCAGCCGAAGCATCGGCGGAGCCGGACGCATGGTCGATACCGGCACGGCGCAGCGCCTCGCTTGAGGCCCACCGGTTGTGCCTGCTGTCTTCGATGAGCACAACCGCGCGACCCTGAGCGGCCTCGTCCAAGAGCGCGAGTGATTCGAGCGAGTTGAGTTCGGCGAGGAGATTCGTGCCCCAGGGGCCACCGGTGATCCAGCCGCCCTCCGGGGTGTGCGCGGCGTGCGCGGCAACGGCCGCGAGTATCTCGTCGCGTGAGGCGCCGACGGGCAGCGAGAGTTCAAAGAGCTCAGCGCGGCCGGCGATCGCGTGGTGATTGTGAACGTCGACAAGGCCTGGCATAACGAACGCCCCCCGCATGTCCCGGCGCTGGGTGTGGGGGCCGACAAGGTGTTCGAGGCTCTCTTCACTGACCGCCGTGACAAGGCCACCCGCGATCGCGATTGACACGGGCGAGGGGAGGAGGTCGTGCCCGTCGAACAGCGTCGCTCGTTCGAACAGTACATCAGCTTGCATGGCGTTCCTTTCGGGGGCGGGCAACGGCGTCGGTGCCGAGCCCGCGGTATTCGGTTGGTGTTGAGCCGACCTCTCGGCGGAAGAAGCGGGAGAAGTAGGAGGGCTCGCTGAACCCGAGCTTGCTTGAGATCTGCGCGGCGCTGAGGTCGCTCCCGCTGAGCAGCCGCTGCGCTTCGCGCGCGATGGCGGTGCGGAGGATGCGCCCCGGGGTTGACCCGGTGTCGGCGACGACCTGCTCGGCCAGGTATCCCGCGGTCACGTTGAGACGGGCCGCGCAGCTCGCGACGGTGAGCCGGGCGTCTGGGCTGCGGAGCACGCATCGCATGAAGTCACGGGTTAGCACAGAGTGTGAGCCGAGCGTCTGGTGCTCGGCCGAGGCGTCTGCGCATTCGTGCAGCAGTGCGGCGAGGATGTACGCCCCGGTTTCGGGCGACGGCGCGTCCTTGATCGCGGCGAAGAAGCGGCGCATCCGGGCGAGGGCGGTCGCTGACGGGGCGATCGGCGCGGCGCCGAGCAGCAGCAGTTCGCGGATTCGGTCGGGGAGCAGGCCGAGCGGGTCGAGCGCGTCTTCTGAGAAGAGGATCGCGAGGCAGCGAAGCCCCGGGTCAGCCTGCCAGTGGTGCACCTGGCCGGGGGCGAGCAGGTGGAGCTCGCCCGCCCTGATCGGCACACTCGCAAAGTCGACCTGGTGGGTGCCCGTGCCGCGCTCGACGAGCACGAGTTGGGTGAACGCGTGGCGGTGCGGCGAGCCGATCGCGACGTCTGCCGTAATCGGCTCGACGATGATGACCGGGGTGCCGGCCTGCCCGTTGCGCGGCGCGATGTCGTGCACGGGGAACACGGGGGCCGCCACTGACAGTGAGCGGTTCGCTGGCATGGAACCTCCTTGCTGTCGGGTCGGCGTTGAACTGGGCTACTTCTAGCTTTGTAGCTGCGCGCCCCAGGGGGGTTGTCGTCGAGTGAAGGCTGTTTGACTCGCCGGGCAAGAACGGGGCGTGCCCATTGTGGTCGCGGCCCCGCTGGCGAACCATGAGTACTGATCGGGCACCTGTCTGATTCGGGGCGACGCAAGGAAGCGGCGCTCTCGGTAACCCAACACGACCGACGTATCCCACCCGAAAGCTGTCGGTGCCGAGCGACGGGCACGGCCCAAGAATCGCTAGAGTCCGACGTGACGGGTGGAAGGAGCCGACGAGAATGACTGAGATGATTGCACTCTCCGCGGAGCGGGGAGGGGATCGCACCCGACAGCGACGGGTACGACTATTCAAGAAGTGGGGAGGGAAAGCGCTGCAGGGTGTCATCACGCTGCTGCTCGTCTCGATCCTGATCTTCTTTGCCACGCAGGCGATGCCGGGCGACGTCGCCCGCGTGATCCTGGGCGTGAACGCGACGCCTGAGCGGCTCGAAATCGTTCGCGAGCAGCTGGGCCTCAACCTGCCGGTGTGGCAGCAATACGTGAACTGGCTCACCGGGATCCTGCGAGGCGATTGGGGCGTCTCCCTCACAAACGGCGTGCCAGTCGCAGACACCCTCGCGATCCGCCTCCGCAACTCGCTCACCCTCGGCGCGCTCGCGCTCGTGATCATGATGCCGATCTCGCTCGTCGTCGGCATCATCGCAGCGCAGCGCAAGGACAAGGTGTTCGACAAACTCTTCATGGGGACGTCGATGGTCGTGAACGCAGTCCCCGAGTTCGTGCTCGGCACCGTGCTCATTGCGCTGTTTGGCACAACGGTGTTTCGCATCTTCCCGCCCGTCGCGCTGATCCCGCCCGCAGATATGCCGTGGTGGCATCCGCTCGCGATCGTGCTGCCCGTCGCGACGCTCGTGATCGGTGGGGTCGCATACCTCTCAAGGCTGGTGCGCGTCTCGTTCATCGACGTCATGAGTAGCGAGTACATTCAGACGGCGCAGCTCAAAGGGCTGAGCACGAGGCGCATCCTGTACCGGCACGCGCTGCCGAACGCGCTCGCGCCGATCATCCCGGCGGCCTCGCTCGTGGCCGCGTTTCTCATCGGCGGCACCGTCGTCGTCGAGTACCTCTTCTCGTACCCGGGCATCGGGCTCACACTCGTCGAGTCTGTCGGCAACCGCGACCTCCCGCTCATCCAGGCCGTCGTGCTCATCATCGCCTCGGCGTACTTCGTGTTCAACTTCATCGCTGACCTGTTCTCGGACGCCGGGTCGGCGGGGCGGAAGGAATAGCCATGACACAACAGCATGAACCTGAGACCGCCAGCGACGGCGCGGCGCGACCGAAGTCCCGTGTGCTCACGCGGTTCCTCGCATCGAAGCAGGTGCGGTGGGGCCTGATCCTCGTCGTGGTGACCGCTGCGCTCGCTGTGTTCGGCCGTTTCCTTGCGCCGCACGCGCCGACTGAGCCGATTACGACCCCCTACGCCGCCCCCGGCGGCGGTCTCTTACTCGGCTCCGATCAGCTCGGCCGCGACGTCCTGTCACGCGTGCTGTCGGGTGGTATCCACCTCGCGTGGATGGCGCCCCTCGCCGCGGTGCTCTCCGTGGCTATTGGGGCGGTGATCGGTATGGTCGCGGCGTACTACCGCGGCTGGACCGACACGATCCTCATGCGAATCATGGACGTGCTGCTCGCGTTCCCGGGCATCCTGATGGCGCTGATGTTCGTGTCGGTGCTCGGCCCGAGCCCCGCGCTGCTGGTGCTGCTCGTCGTGCTCGCTCTGATTCCCGGCGTTGCCCGCGTGATTCGTGGCGCGGCGCAGCCGATCTGCCGGCGCGAGTTCGTGCTGTGGGCGCAGTCCGTCGGCATCCCGGGCCGCAAGCTCATCGTGCGGGAGATCCTGCCGAACATCACGTCGCCACTGCTCGTCGAGTTCGGTGTGCGTCTCATGTGGGCGGTCGGCATCCTCGCATCCATCAGCTTTATTGGGTACGGGATCCAGCCCCCGACGCCCGACTGGGGCCTGATGGTGAGTGAGAACCGGACGGGGCTCGCAACCCAGCCGTGGGCGGTGCTGGCGCCGATCGTCATGATCGTGCTCTTCACCGTCGGTGGAAATCTGATCGCCGAGGGTGGCGCGCGCGTCATCGCTCGCACCGAGGGGAAGTAGTCATGGCCGCAATCACAGTTACCGACCTCGAGGTCGTGCTCGAATCGACGGGCGCCCCGATCATCGAGCAGGTGTCGCTTTCGCTCGAACCAGGCGAGGTCATGGGCATCGTCGGCGAGTCTGGCTCCGGCAAGAGCACGCTCTCGCTCGCGCTGCTTGGGTATGCTCGCCCCGGCGCACGCATCAGCCAGGGCTCCGTCGTGATCGAGGGCACCGACATCCTCGCCCTCGACGCCGCGGGGCTGCGCGCTGCGCGCCGCGGGCTCGTGAGCTACGTCGCCCAAGACCCCGCGACCGCGCTGAACCCCTCGATGCGGCTCTCAACCCAGCTGCTCGAGGCCATCGATGCGCCGCGCGATGAAGCGCTCGCGAAGGTTCGCGAGGTACTCGACGCCGTCGGGCTGCCGAACGACGACGCGTTCATCAGGCGCCGCGCAAGCGAGCTATCTGGCGGGCAGCAGCAGCGCATCGCGATCGCCATGGCCGTGATCGCCCAGCCCCGCCTCATCGTGCTCGACGAACCAACGACGGGCCTCGACGTTTCAACGCAAATGCGCGTCCTCGAACTGGTGAAGCGGTTGTGCGCGGAGTACGAGATCGCCTCGATCTATGTCACGCACGACCTCGCCGTCGTCGCTGAGGTCGCCGACTCCACCATCGTCATGAAAGACGGGCACATCGTGGAGACGGGCAGGGCGCGCAACGTGCTGCTCGAACCCACGCACCCGTACTCGCAGCAGCTCATCGCGGCGACCCCCTCTACGAAGGTGCGTTCGCCGTGGGAGGGCGATGAGCTCGCTGCGGCGCCGGACGATGAGCAGCCGCTCCTGCGGGTCTCGGGCCTTACGGCGGCCTACGGGCACACGCAGGTGCTGCACGGCATCGACCTGACGGTGCGGGCCGGAGAGTGCCTCGCGATCGTCGGCGAATCAGGATCGGGCAAGAGCACATTCTCACGGTGTCTCATCGGGCTGCATGACAACTGGGAAGGGGAGGCGGCGCTCGGGGGCCGACAGCTCTCGAAGTCCGCAGCGAAGCGCAGCCACGCCGACCGGCAGGCCGCGCAGTACATCTTCCAGAACCCGTACGGGTCGCTGAACCCGCGCCACACCGTCGAGGCGATTCTGCGCACACCGCTCGAGCTGTTTCACGGGACGGGCGGCGCGGAGGCAAGGCGCCAAATCGCCGAGGCGCTTGACAGGGTCGAGCTGCCGCGTCGCATGGCCCAGATGTACCCCGCCGAACTCTCGGGCGGACAACGGCAGCGGGTCGCAATCGCGCGGGCACTGCTCGCCTCACCCGAGCTGCTCATCTGCGACGAGGTGACCTCGGCGCTCGACGTGCTCGTGCAATCCGCGGTACTTGACCTGCTGCGAGGGCTGCTGAAGGACGGCCTTGGAATGATCTTCGTCACCCACAACCTCGCCGTGGTACGCAACATCGCGCACCGGGTGGCGGTGCTGAACCGTGGCGAGATCGTCGAATACGGCGAGGTAGACGCGGTGCTCGACCACCCAGCCGACCCCTACACGCAGGGGCTGCTCGCGAACACGCTGGATCTGCCTGTGGGGTGAGCGTTTCGGCGTCGAACGGAGGGGACGGGGTCTCGCGGCCATCAAAATGAATATCCGATTTGCGCAGCGACTAGCGTTCGCCGTATCGTCGTAGGAGTTGGGGGTGCCGGTATCGGCGCCCCCATTTTCTGTTCTTGCGCATGCATTGCGGTTCGTGCGTGCCGATCTGAGGGGCGTGTGATCGTGTCGATTGAGTTCGATGATGCTGTTGCTGACGAGCTCGTCCAGGTGCTCGAAGCCGGAGATGACGTGCTGCGTGGCCAGAGCCAGTTTCGAAGCGGTGCCGCTGGGCGTGCGTCTGAAGGGTTTCAGGGCGCCTATGCGACACTGTTCAAGCTTGCCGTGGATGCCGAGAAGCTCGATCGCGTCAAGCTGGCCCGAGCGCTTTACGATCTTGCCCAGGAGATCAAAGAAGCAAAACTGAAAGCCAAAGAGGAGCGCGCTCGGCAAGAAGAGCTCGCGTCGTGGCGGGCACGCGAGGCAGAGCGAGAACAGCGGCGGCAAAGCGATGCGTTTGGTGACAGCTTCACGGCTGGCGTCGATTCGTTCTTCGACCCGCGACCGTCGGAGGTGCCGGTCGCCGCGCCCAGCGTTTCGGCGTCGTTCTCTGCGCAACAGCGGAGCCGGGTGACTTCCAGATTCAAATCTGGGAAGTCCTCTGCGGACCCTGTGAAGCTGCGTTCGTTCGTGTCGCAGAGCGGCGCGAGCAATATTGATCTTGACACGGAGTTGTCGTCGGTGCGGAACGCGTGGAGTGCGTTTACCGGCTCGTGTGGGTGGGTGCGAATCGGGTCGACGAGCTTTATCAGCGGGTTCCAACAGTTCTTGAACGAGAATCGCCTTGATGTCGACTGGATTGACGGGGTCGCGGCCGCGTTCGAGGCTGCGGGTGGTGGATCGCTGTCGAACGCAGCGCTTGACCTCTCGGCGACCGCGGTGAACCCGCTGAGCGATGATGCGCTGCTGGAAGCGCTGTCGACGCTTTCCGCGGAGGAGATCAATCTGCTCTTCGGGGCGTTCCCGGTGTTGCAGCGGCGGCTGGAATTCATGGACCCGGTGGCGATCTATGAGTGGTGGCAGGGGATGAATCCGCCGGAGGGAACGAAAGACCCTTTTTCGGCTCAGCAGAAACTGTTGCTTGAGGGGTTTGCGGTGCTGTTTGGCAATTTGGAGGGGCTGCCGTACGGGGCGCGTGACTATGCGAACCGGGTCGCGCTGAAGGCGGCAATTAAAGAGGCCACGGCCGAGATCGCGCGTCTCAAAGCAGTTGGCTCGGACGTGGCGGTGCTGGAGACGCAGCTCGCAGCTCTTGAAAACATCGAGGCTGCGCTTGACCCTGCCGATGGGGGAGCTGCACGATTCTTGATTTCATTGACTCAGGACCAGCCGCCGCTCGCAGCGGTCTCGATTGGGAACCTGGATACGGCCACGAGCGTCGCGTACGCGATCCCCGGGATGGGGACCGACACGACCGGCATGAAGGGCTGGACGAGTGCCGCCCAGAACCTCCATTCGCTGCTTCCACGGGGAAGCGCGGTGGTGGCGTGGATTGGGTACGAAACGCCGCCGGTGCCAATTGATGGAAACAGTGACTTTGGGGTGCTTGATTCAAAGCGTGCGATTGCCGGCGGAAACAACCTGGCCGCGGCGTTACGTGGACTCGCCGCGGTGAGGGGTGGATCGATGCCGCAACTCGATATTGTTGCACACTCGTACGGCAGTACGACCGCCGCGGTCGCCCTCACGCAGCCGGGCGTAAACGTGAAGAACTTCATCACACTCGGGTCGGCCGGGCTGCCTGACAGCATCACGAGTGCGTCGCAGCTGAACGCCAAGAACGTGTACTCGGGGCAGGCCAGAGACATCGGTATCCTCGACCCGGGGCCTGGAGATAAGTGGGCGTCCAAGGGGCGGAGCTTCTTGGGTGACCACAAGGTCAACCCGATGGACCCCGGGTTTGGTGGCCAGCAGTTCGGTGTTGATACCGGCGGTGACGCGGGTGAACCAGTAATTGCCCACGATCCGCTGGTAGCTGGTGGCGGCGGATACTTCAGCAAGGATGCGGAGTCGCTCAAAAATACTGCCTGGGCGATTAAGGGTGAGACTGACAAGCTCACTGAGTACGTGCTCCCATCAGAGCCGACTGAATACGAAAAGGCTGTCATGAGGAGCGGGACGTGGTGAAGCTGAGAAAGACAGCGGCAGGGATCGTAGCGGGGCTATCAGTACTCGTCCTACTTTCAGGGTGTGCAAAGAAACCGGAGGAACCTGAGATGACCGCAAGGGAAGGCCGCGACAAGGTCGTGCAGCTGGTACAGGACTCGTCGAAGCAGCTCGACGTGACGGGCTGGTGGGCGCGCGGAACAGCGTACGCGGCGCCGTGTGAGAGCGATCCGAATAATGCGAGCCAGTATTCGTATGACTATTGGGCCCCACAAGGCAGCGATCAACGGGGGGACGCGCAGAAAATTGCCGCGTACTGGGAGTCTCTTGGCATGTCGGTGTATGTGACGGGTGAGGACACGGATTGGCCTGTTGTGTATGGCTCGGGCGGGCCTGTTCTTCGAGCGAGTTTTGATACGAGCGCGTCAGAGCGTTCGTATCAGTTGGGGGCGATCGCCCCGTGCTCGCCCGGCGACAATGTGGAATTCAACCGGAAGGACCATGCTGCGCGCGAGCGGGGCGAGGTTTTGCCGGGTGATGACGTGATGGTCCCGGAGTCTGAGATCGGGGAGAAGTTCGATGAACACCTGCGTATCGCCGAGGAAGCCGATAAGGCTCGGGAAAAGTAGTTCCGGCCGACGCGCGGCGAACGTGGCCGTGGCACCCGTGGTCACCTGACATCAGGGCTCACTGGCAACAGCGCCCCTCTCGCCTCGTGCAACCGCGTGAGCTACTGCGACAGCAGGCTGAGAAGCTGGTCGTGCGGGAGCCCGTACCTCGTCGCACCGTTGATTCCGACCATCGTGTCTGACGCGAGCATCGCGTTCACGATCGCCTCCTCCGTTGCTTCGATAGCCGCGTAGAAGAGCGGGTCGATGCGGTCATTGCTCAGCGCGGTGACCGGGAAGCTCACGGGAGCCTTGCCCTCCGAGAATCCGGCCGGGATGTCGCCGCTGCCCGTCGCAAAGCACAGCGTCAGGTCGCCACTCCCGTTTTCCCCCGCGCCGCCGAGTCGCCCTATCCCGAACGTGGCGCGCTGCGCGAGCCGCGCGCACTGGTGGGGGAGCAAAGGTGCATCGGTGGCCACGATGACGATGATGGATCCGCTGCCCTCCGGCAACTGGGTTGTGAACCGCGCGTCCGGCACTTCGGCACCGCCCGTCTCAGCGTCGCTCGGAAGCGTGATGCGCGGACCGATCAGGGTGCCGTTGACAGCGAAGCGGTCTCGGCGGCCGTGGTTCGCCTGCACGAGCACGCCGACGGTGAAGCCGCCATCGATGTCGGCGATCACGCGCGACGCGGTGCCGATGCCACCCTTGAAGCCGTGCGCAATCATGCCGGTCCCGCTGCCAACGGAGCCCTCAGCGACGTGGCCGCCGTGCGCGCTCGCGATGGCGGCCTCGACGTGTTCGGGCCGTACGTGAAAACCGTTCAAATCGTTGAGCGCGCCGTCCCAGGTTTCGGCGACGACGGGAAGCGACCAATAGTCCTCACCCGTGGGTCTCGTGGTGCCCTCGTGTGCGACGAGCGCGTCGCGCACGACACCGACGCTGTGCGTATTTGTGAGGCCGATATACGAGGTGAGCAGGCCTGACTCCCTGACCCATTCGAGCCCGGTCATCTCGCCATTGCCGTTCAGGCGGTGCGGGGCGGCGAAGACCGGGCGCTTCCACGGCTCCTCCGTCGGGATCACGACCGTCACGCCCGTCCTGACCGGCCCTTCGCCGCGCACGAGTTCGCCGTCGCCTGAAATGAGCGTCGTGTGACCGACTCGTACCCCGGCGACGTCGGTGATCGCGTTGCGCGGCCCGCTCGGCAGCGTGCCGATATCAATGCCGAGGTCACGGGCCTTTCGCCCAGACGGCGTGCCCGCGAACTGTTCTTCGGTGCTGTGTGTCATTTGCTTCCCTGCTCTGCTGCGCGTGCTACGAGCAGCGTATCGGTGACCTGTTCGAACCCGGTGATTAAGGCCCCGGTAAAACGCCAGACGTGAACGGCGCGGGCCTCAAGCTCACGGCCGGTGGCTCGGTGAGTGCCGACGTACCTGCCAAGCGCGATCACGGTCTCGCCGCTCTCGAAAAGCTCGTCAGGGACCATTCCAAAGCCCTCCCACTCCGCCGCAATGCGTGCGAACACCTGCCCCGCGATCTCCGAGGGGCCGCGGTAGGTGCCTGCCAAGGGAAACCCCGCTGCTTCGACCCATTCAATGTCGGGCGCGAAGTCAGCCATCATCCCGGCAAGGTCGCCATGGGCACCTGCCGCGTAGTGCGCTGATACCTGAGTTGTGCGAGTCACGTCTGTCTCCTCTCAAATCCGTGAGCCTGAGTTCTCAGTCTGGGAGAGCAGCGCCTCGAGCTCAAGCAGGTGTGCAGGGCTCGGCAACGGCAGTACCGGCAATGACAATCCTCGACCTGTGGGCAGCGGATACGCTCGGGATCTGGACGCGCTGTCGCGTACCCTCTGGGGGCTCAGCGTCGTAGTACTGAACGGAGACCGATTGAACATGACGGCACAGAACACAGACCTGGCGCTGCTACTCGCGCGGATGTCGGAGCGCGAACGCGAGATCGACCCGCAGCTGCCCGTGCGGTCGCTGAACCCGGGCGATGCGGTCGTTCGCCGTGCCGGCTCAGGGAGCACGGATCACGCGCTCGCAGTCTCCCGCGAGACGGTGCTCACCGCGAGCGATCCTGAGGCAATTTGGGGGCCGCTCGTGACCTCTTCCCTCGAACTTCGCTGGGACGGCGACGAGTCAGCGGCGGGAACACTGCTGCGCGAGTGGGTCGCGGACACGGCGCCACGCCTCGGGGAAGACGGTGACTGGGAGACTTGCCTGTCAGTGAAGGTGCCAAGCCGCGACTCCGGGCTTGTGCGGCCGCTCCTCTCGCAGGGCTTTGCCTGCGTCGATATCACCGGGATCCGCGTGGGCGCTCGAGGCGTCGCCCAATCGGAGGCGGAGGCCCGGCTCAAAGCGGGCGGCGTGACACTGCGCCTGGCGACGCCAGCCGATGCCCCGCTCCTCGGCGTGCTTGACTCTGAGCTGCTCGTCCACGACGCCCAGCACGGAGGCCTCGCCGACAGGCCAGGCGCGGCCGCAATTCTCCAGGTCGGGATCGAGGTCAGGCTCGCGATCGACCCCGAGTGGACGTGGGTCATCGAGCAGCGCGGCGAGGCCGTCGGCTACCTCAGTATCGAGCTGAATCGCGAACGCCACCTGCAGGCGTGCGCGCAGGGCGGTGGCGTCGCGTTCATTCAGGCGATGTACCTCCGCCCCACCGTGCGCGGAGGGGGCATCGGTGAAGCCGTCGTGGAGTTCGCCCACGCCCGCATCGAAGCGGAGGGCTTCGACCGGATTTTGCTCGGGTACGCCGCACAGAACCCGCGGTCGGGCCCCTTCTGGTGCCGCATGGGCTACCGCCCCCTGTGGAGCGGGTGGCAGCGCCGGCCAGGCAGGCCCGCGGGCACTACCGTCACCCGGTAGCCTCCTTAGCGTGCACGTCTGTTGACCCACTGAGCAGCGTGCCCGCCGAAGCCTTGGCCGTGCTCGAGCGGCCCCGTAACGTCGAAAGTGGTGGCATCGGAGTGGATGCCACAGACGAAAGGAACAGTATGTCGACTGAGTACCAGCGCCTCTTCGTGAGCGATATGCCCGTCATCAAGACCGGCGAGATGAGCAACGAGGGCGAAGCCGCGGGCCTCGTGCAGCCCGAGAACCTGGGGGAGGGGTTCTGGCTCATGCACCCGGACGTAGTGCCGGAGAGCAAGATCAACATGAGCCACATCTGGGTGCACGAGACGACGGAGCCTGTGCACTGGGTGAACCCGCACGTGCACGACTACGACGAGATCCTGATCTGGACGGGATCGAACCCCGAAGACCCGCGCGATCTCGGTGCCGAGATCTACATGGAGATCGACGGCGAGCGCCACATCATCACGACCTCGGGCAGCGTCTACATTCCCGCGGGAACCGTGCACTGCCCTCTCGGTTTCAACCGTGTTGATCGCCCCTTCCGGTTCAGCGCGCTGTCGCTGAACCCCACGTACCAGAGCCACAAAGACTAGCCAGCTCCGGCGCTGAGAAGCCCGGCCCACCGAGAGGTGTGCCGGGCTTTCTCAGCGCTGGTTGCGTCGCTACGTCGCTACGTCGTCGTGAAGACCTTGCTCGTGATTCGCCAGACTCCCTCGATCAGAACGAGACCGAACTGGTTGCGGAAGTTCGCGCCGAGATAGGCCTGCTCTTCAAGCACCGCGCTCGCGATGCTCCCGTGTACCTCCACGCTGTGAATCTCATAGCGGTACTGGGGGTCTTCCGGCGGTGCCGTCGCGACGACCTCGTCCGCGAACGACTTCCCTGACTGCGTGACGTAGGTGGGGCCAAGGTAGCCCCACATGACCGCGTCGTCGCTGAACGCGCGCTTCACGGTTTCTGGGTCATTCGCGCGCACCCCGGCGACGTAGAGTTCGACGGCCTCGCGGACGGCTGCCGCTGTCGTGTGCTGTTCCATCGTCATTGTCCGTTCCGGCGGCTAGAGCTTGCCGTCGGCCTTGAGCTGATCGATGAGGCCGGCGTTCTCGTCAGAGCCATAGCTCCCGTTCAATGACAGCGCGCTGAAATTGAACGGCCTGGTGACCTTGGTGAAGCCGAGCGGGCAGTGGCGCACGCCCGCTGGAATGTAGACGCTGCCGGAGGTCGTGACGGTGTGGCGAACCCCTTCGATATCGAAGTACAGCTCTGCGCCGAGGTCCGTCGGGTTGTCGGGGTCGGTGCCCGTCCAGGTGAGGATCTCGTCGTAGTCGTGCTCATGCTCGTTCACCCAGTGCTGAGGCTCGTCGGTCTCAAAGATCCAGATGTGACTCATGTGGATCTTGCTCTCGGGCACGTCTTCGGCCCGGACGAGGCCGAGCGCCTCGCCCGTGTTCGTCGGCGTGGGCAGGCCCGCGGCGTCACCCTCGTTGGTGAAGTCTTCGCCGATGTTGGGCATGTGGGTGACAAAGAGGCCGTCGTACTTGTTCGTCATTGTTCCTCCGGAGGTGGCTTGTAGTGATGCGCGGTGTCGCCTGAACGCCACCGATCTCCAGGCTATGAAGCTTGTGGGGTCACGGCGATGCACCCAGCCCGGTCGTGCTGGGACATTTCTCGGGCTGCCTACGACAGGCGGCTAGCGCGCACCTCAGTGGGCGTCGCATCGAAGTGCGCGCGGAAGACGCGGCTGAAGTGTGCTGCGTCGATGAAGCCGTAGCGCGACGCGATCGCGGACACTGGTCGGTCGGCAAAGATCGGGTTCATGAGGTCTTGCCGGCAACGCTCGAGTCGCTGCGTGCGAATGTAGCCCGATACGGTGGTGCCTTGCGTCTTAAAGAGTCCGTGGAGGTGGCGCGTCGAAATGTGATGCGCGGCGGCGATCTGGCTCGGGTCGAGGTCAGGCGAGCTGAGGTGCGCGTCGATGTACTCGCGAATCTTGCGCAGCAGCACCTGGTGCGGGTCTTGCTCAAGCCGCTCCGTGCCGAGCGCGAGGGTCAAAAGGGTCTCAACGAGGTCTACCGAAGTACGGGCGATGCGCATGTTCACCTCGTGGAACGCGCGGTGAAGCGCCCCGGGAACCTGCAGCAGGAACTGGGAAGCGAGAGCGCCGGCACGCGAGTCGGCGGGAAGCCTGGTCGCGGTCACCTCGCCAATGAGCTCTTGCGGCAGCGCGAGCATGTCTTTGGGGAGCAGGATGACGAAGTTCTTGGAATCGTTCTCAAAGTTCAACGAGAACGGCTGCCCCGTGTCGTAGATGGTGATGTCGCCCTCTTGCATCACGAGTTCGCGCCCGCCCTGCACGAGCAATGCCGAGCCCTGCACCATGATGCCAAGCATGTAATGGTCGCCGCCCTGGTTCGCGAGTGTCGGCGTCCGCTCGACCTCGTGCGCGGAAGCGTAGAGCTCGGTGAACCCGAGCCGGTCAACAGCCGCCGTTCGCAGGTATCCCCGGAAGTTGTGCTGTTGGCCGCTGTTGATCGCGAGGGGAACGAAGGCCGACGAAGCCACTTCCGTGAACGAATCGAAATTCATGAGTGGCGGGCGCATGCTTGAGTCTTGAAGGGGCTGAACTGCAGCGCTCATCGTCACCGAATCCTCTTTGAAGGTGAAGCCAATCTCGCTCATGAATCGAGCTTGGGAATAAGGATACCGTCAGGAGGGCGCCTCCCGCGTCTCCGGCTGTCACGGAGGCATAACGAGTGCGACCGCGCGCGGGTGTTCCTCCGCGTATACCATGTGGGTGTAGACTGATACGATGCCCTCTTCCGAGAACACCGCGCCCGAGTCCGCAGACGAAACCATCGCTGCCGAGACCGCTCCGGCTGACGCGCAGACCGAGTCGCCAGAAGCCGCTCCCGCGAACGCCCCCGAAACTTCCTCCGCTCCCGCAAACGACGCTCCGGCAGCCGACGCTCCCACAAAGAGCGCCGACGCAACCGACGCCGACGCTGAGACCGAGCGAGTGACCTTCGCAGACCTCGGCCTCGCGCCGAAGGTGCTCGAAGCAATCACCTCCGTCGGCTACGAGACCCCGTCCGCCATTCAGGCGGCGACGATCCCGACCCTCCTGTCGGGGCGAGACGTCGTCGGCCTCGCCCAGACCGGCACAGGCAAGACCGCGGCGTTCGCGCTGCCGATCCTGTCGCGCATCGAGCCCGGCCAGGGCGTGCCGCAAGCCCTCGTGCTCGCTCCGACCCGTGAGCTCGCGCTCCAGGTGTGCGAGGCTTTCGAGAGCTTCGCGTCGAAGCTGCCCGAGGTGCACCTGCTTCCCGTTTACGGTGGCCAGGCATACGGCCAGCAGCTTTCGGCTCTGCGCCGCGGCGTTGACATCGTCGTGGGCACGCCGGGCCGCATCATGGACCACCTGAAGCGCGGCTCGCTCGACCTCACCCAGATCAAGTACCTCGTACTTGACGAGGCCGACGAGATGCTCAAGATGGGCTTTGCTGAGGACGTCGAGACTATCCTCGCTGACACGCCGAAGGAGAAGCAGGTCGCGCTGTTCTCGGCCACGATGCCGAACCAGATTCGCCGCATCTCGCAGCAGTACCTCAACGACCCGCGTGAGGTGAAGATCGCGGGCAAGACGCAGACCTCCTCGAACATCACGCAGCGCTACATCGTCGTCTCGTACATGCAGAAGGTTGACGCGCTCACCCGCGTTCTTGAGGTCGAAGACTTCGACGGCCTCATCGTCTTCACCCGCACCCGCGGGGACTCCGAGCAGGTCGCCGAGAAGCTCCGCGCGCGCGGCTACTCCGCCGCCGCCATCAACGGCGACGTGCCGCAGAACGTGCGCGAGCGCACCGTGCAGTCGCTGAAGGACGGGCGCCTCGACATCCTCGTCGCCACCGACGTCGCCGCGCGCGGCCTCGACGTTGAGCGGATCAGCCACGTCGTGAACTTCGACCTGCCGATCGACACTGAGTCGTACGTGCACCGCATCGGCCGCACGGGCCGCGCCGGCCGCTCGGGCGACGCGATCAGCTTCGTCACGCCGCGCGAGCGTCGCATGCTCACCTCGATCGAGAAGGCAACGAAGCAGACGCTCACGCAGATGCAGCTGCCCCGCGTCGAAGAGGTCAACGCGACCCGCCTCACCCGCTTCGACGACGCGATCACCGCGGCGCTCGGGGAGACGGGCCGCATTGAGCGCTTCCGCGACATCATCGACCACTACGTGCGTCACCATGATGTGCCCGAGACTGACGTTGCTGCCGCGCTCGCGGTCGTTTCGCAGGGCAAGACGAAGCTGCTGCTCGACGAGTCTGACGATCAGAAGTTTGCGCGCGACCGCCAGCAGGCAGCTCGCTTCCTCGAGGACGGGCAGCGCGATCGGGATCGCGGCGACCGTGGCGGTCGCGACGACCGCGGTGGCCGGTTCGACCGCGAGAAGCGTGAGCCGCGCGCGCAGCGCGATGACCTGCAGATGTACCGCATCGAGGTGGGCCGCCGCCAGAAGATTCAGCCCGGCCAGATCATCGGTGCGATCGCGAACGAGGGCGGGCTCACCCGCGACGACTTCGGCCGCATCCAGGTGCGTGACGACTTCTCGCTCGTTGAGCTCCCGAAGAAGCTGTCGGCCGAGACGGTGGCCGCGCTTGCAGACACCCGCATCAGCGGCAAGCTCATTGAGCTTCGCGAGGATTCAGGCCCCGGCCCGCGCGGCAAGGGCTGGGAGGATCGCGGTGACCGCGGCGGTCGTGGTGGTTACGATCGCGGCGATCGCGGTGGAGACCGTGGCGGCTACCGCGGGCGTGATGACCGCGGCGGAGACCGGGGCGGCTACCGCGGGCGTGATGACCGTGGGGATCGTGGCGGATACGGCAACGATCGCGGAGATCGCGGGGGAGACCGTGGCGGCTACCGCGGCGGCAACGACCGCGGGTACGGCAGCGACCGCGGCGATCGCGGCGGTTACCGCGGGCGCGACGACCGTGGTGACCGCGGCGGAGACCGTGGCGGACGCGGGGGCTACGGCGGTGACCGTGGTGGCTACGGCGGAAACGACCGCGGCAACGATCGCTCAGACGGCAAGCGCAAGCCGCGCTGGTAACTAGCGCACACGAGGAGGGCCTCCCGAGACATTCGTCTCGGGAGGCCCTCCTCGTGTGCGAACTGCTCCGGGCGGGAGCCCCGCGGGCTAACCGCTGATCACGTGCGGTTCGGCGACGGCCTTCAGCCCGAGCACGCCGAACTCCCTGCCGTAGCCTGACTGCTTCGCGCCGCCGAACGGGATCATCGGGTGGAGGCCGCCGTGCGAGTTGATCCAGGTGGTACCGGCCTCGAGCCGCGCCGCTACCTCGAGCGCCTTGGCACGATCCGAGGACCACACCGACGAGCCGAGGCCGACCTCAAGTTCGTTGGCGAGCGCGACTGCCTCGTCGACGTCGGAGTACCGGATGATGGGCAGTGCGGGGCCGAACTGCTCCTCGAGCACGAGTTCTTGGTGCGCGTCGATGTCAGCGATGAGTGTCGCCGGGTAGAAATTGCCGACGGCCTCGCGGTCGGGGTTCCCGCCGAGCACAACGCGCGCTCCCGAGGCCTTCGCCGACTCAACGAGCCTGTCGACGATGTCAAACTGCGCCCGGTTCTGCAGCGGCCCAAGCACATTCTGCTCGTCGAGCCCAACGCCCATCGGCACGGCCGCAGCCACCGCCGCGAGCTCTTCAACCACGGCGTCGTACACCGAATCGTGCACGTACAGGCGCTTGAGCGCCGCGCACGTCTGCCCGGTGTTGATGAACGCGCCCCAGAACAGATCTTCAGCGATCGCCTTCGGATCCACATCTGGCAGCACGATCCCCGCGTCGTTCCCACCCAACTCGAGCGTGAGCCGCGTGACGTTCGGTGCCGAGGCCTCGATGATGCGCTTGCCGACCGGGGTCGAACCGGTGAACATGATTTTGCCGATCTTCGGGCTGCGCGTGAGCGCGTCACCGACCGTGCGGCCCGGGCCCGGTACGATGTTTAGCACGCCTTCCGGGAGCACCGTGTTCATCACGTGCACGAGCGCGAGCACGGAGAGCGTCGTCGTCTCCGCCGGCTTGATCACGACGGTGTTGCCCATGCGCAGCGAGGGCGCGATCTGCCAGATCGAGATCATCATCGGCCAGTTCCACGGCGAGATCGCGCCGACGACGCCGATGGGGCGGTAATGCAGTTCGGCATAGCCTGACTCGTCGTCGACGACGACCTCGACGGGGAGCGGGGTGTCGGCTGCGGCCCGAGTCCATGCGATAGACCCGCCGACCTCGAACCGAGCGTTCGGGCCGTTCAGCGGCTTGCCCTGCTCGCGCGAGAGCAGCTCGGCGAGCGGCTCGGCGTGCGCCTCGATCGCGTCGGCCGCCCGATTCAGGTAGTCGCTCCGCGCCTCGTGGCCGAGCGCGGCCCATGCCCGCTGGGCCGCCTCGGCCCGATCGATCGCCACGTCGAGCGCGGCAACATCGCTTACGGGCGCCTGGCCGATGACGGCGTCGGTCGCAGGATCGCGAACCTCACGGCTATCGCCGCTCTTCGCGGTCACGGCGGCGAGTAGCTCTTCGTAGCTCAACATGTATCTCTCCACTTCGAGGAATCGTGCCTGGTGCTGTTCAGGATAGGTCGCGGGCGGTCTCGCGGTCTTGTCGGCGAGGGCTGGGGGGTTGCCTGAGAGCGAACGGTTCGCCCCAGCAGCCTCGCCGTCTCAGCCTGCGAGGGTCAGCCTGCGAAGGTCAGCCTGCGAGGCTCACGCCGCCGAACTGGTAGGCGGCGCGCCCGTACAGGTCCTCCTGAAGCCCGACAACGCGGTCGCGGTATGCAGTGACGACCTGCGAGTAGGTCGGCACGATGTCCCCGCCGCGTTCGTGCTCGATCGCCTGCAGCTCGGCAACGTAGCCACACTGCTCCTCGGGGTCCGTTGACGCGTACAGCTTCTCGGCGATTGCGTTGTACTCGGCGTCGTCGAAGTTGGTCGCGTTCTCCTCGCCGCCGGGCAGGAAGTGGTTGGTCGCCGTGACGAGGTAGGGGTTCGACGTGAACCCGATGAGGAAGGGCCACTCGCGCCACCGGTTGAGGAAGGTCGCGACGTCGAGCTTGCGCACCTCGATCGTGACTCCTGCCTCCGCGGCCTGCTGCGCGATGAGCTGCCCGGTCTCCATCATTCCGGGGAATGCGGCGTCGGTCACGAGCTCCACCGATAGGTCGTGCGCGCCCGCCTCAGCGAGCAGCTGCTTCGCACGCTCCAGATCCTGCGTCCGCTGCGGCACCTCCGGCGGCGCGCATGCGGTGTTGTTGCCGATGAAATCGTTCGCCACGGTCGCGTAGCCGCCGTAGGCGTTGTCCCTGATCTGCTCACGGTCTACGATGAGTCGCATCGCCTCGCGCACCCGGGGGTCGTTGAACGGTTCGATCGCGGTGTTCATTTCGACGAGCAGGTAGCTCGCGCTGTCGCTCGCGAGCACGGTGATGCCGTCCTCGGCCCCAAGCGTCTCGACGTCGGTGAACGGCACCGAGTACGCCACGTCGATCTGGCCGCCCCGCAATGCGTTCGTAATCGCCGGCTGTTCTTGGAAGAACTGCACCGTGAGCCGCTCGAACTTTGGCTTGGCGCCCCAGTAGTCGTCGAACCGGGTGAGCATCGCCTGCTGCCCGGCCGTGAACGTGTCGAGCGTGAAGGGGCCAGTTCCGACCGGCTCGTCGACCGAGGCGCCTCGAACGCTGCGCATCGCCATCCGGTCGTCGGCGAACGCATCAGGGACGGGGCCGTAGGGTTCGTTGAGCGTCATCTCGACGGTGTAATCATCGACCCGTTTGAGCCCATGAGGGTCTATGAAGCTGAGCTGAGTCGAGGGCGCGTACGCGTTCTCGGGGTCGAGCATGTAGCGCAGGCTGTCGATAACGTCTTCCGCAACGAACTCCTCGCCGTTGTGCAGTTTCACGCCCTCGCGCAGGTGCACCGTCCAGACGTCGTGCGTATCGTTCGGGGTCATGGACTCCGCGAGCGCGTACTGCACGGCGCCCTCAGCGTCGAACCGGGTGAGCCCGTCGTAGAGCTGATGGTAGATCGCCTGCGACGAGACGGAGTTCTGCGTCGAGTAAGGCTGCCGCTCGTCCTTGCTGTTGCCCACCATTCCGAGCGTGAGCGTCTCAGCCGCGGCACCGCCCGAGCTTGGCGGCGCGCACGCTGCGAGAGAACCCGCAAGGGCGACTGCCGCGACGGCCGCGAGCGCGGCCGCCGCCCGGCGCCGGCGGGCGGGGGAGACGGGATAGCGTGTGGGAGACATGGCGAGCCCCTTCCCTGCTAACCGACCGCTGCAGCGCGCTCAGCCGCAGAGAGGTAGTGACCGTCGCCCGAGAGCGCGATCGCCATGAATCGAAACGGCCTGTCGACCCTGGCGAACCCGAGCGGGCAGTGCCGCGTGCCAGCGGGAATGTACACGGACCCCGAGGTGGTGACCGTGTGGCGCTCGCCATCGATCTCGAAGGTGACCTCGGCCCCGAGGTCGTGCGGCGCATCGGGGTCTGACCCCGTCCACACGAGTACTTCGTCATAGTCGTGGACATGCTCGTCAACCCAGTGCTGCGGCTCATCGGTCGGATACACCCAGCTCATCGTGATGTATGCCTGCGCCTCGGGCACGTCGGCGGCTCGCACGATCGCCCACGGCTCGCTGAGGTTTGCGGGGCGCTCGTTCCCTGCCGCTTCGCCCTCGTTCACCATGTCCGTGGCGCAGTCGCGCAGTTCCCGAGTGAACAGGCGCTCGTAGGGTGGTGCGGCGGGGCTGAGTTTTTTCGCAACGGCGGGGGCGTCGTCCTCGGAGGAATAGCCAGCGTTCAGTGATAGGGCGCTGAAGTTGAACGGGCGCTCGATGCTGGTGAACCCGAGCGGGCAGTGCTTCGTTCCCGCGGGAATGTAGACGGAGCCAGAGGTCGTAACCGAGTGCCGCACGCCCTCGATCTCGAAGTACAGTTCGGCGCCGAGCTCCTCGGGTCTGTCGGGGTCGGATCCCGTCCAGATGAGGATCTCGTCGTAGTCGTGCTCGTGCTCATCGACCCAGTGTTGGGGCTCGGAGATCGGGCGGATCCACGTGTGGCTCATGTGGACGGCGCTCTCGGGCACGTCGGCGGGGCGCATCAGCCCAAGTGGCTCGTCCACGTTCGTCGGGTTGGGGAGACCCGCGGGGTCTCCCTCGTAGATGAAATCCGAGGCGCAGCTGCGCATATTGCGGACGAAGAGGTGCTCGGTGCGAGTCTCTGACATTGTCGCTTCTCCTTTGAAGTCTGGGTGCGCGAGGGCGCGCTCCCGAGCCTAGGAAAAGCGGGTATGGGTCTCCAGCCACTCGCGTCGGTGAGACTGACACTTTTGGCGGCGAGTGCCGGTCACGCGCCAGCGCTGATCAGCTCAGGCCGCCGTGATCCTGCGACGAATGCGGGATCTGCCGGTACTCGCTTGGTGAGCACCCGACCTCGCGGCGAAAGAACCGTGCAAAGTACGAAGCCGCGCTGAACCCGAGGTTCTCAGCGATCTGCGAGACGGAGAGTTCGGTGCCTGAGAGCTGCCGCTGGGCCTCGCGCGCGAGCGCTACGCGGAGCAACTGGCCCGGAGAGGCTCCCACCTGTTGCGCGAGGTGCTCGGCGAGATAGCCCGGGGTCACGGCAAGCGCCGCCGCGCACGCCGCCACGGTGCGCTCCGCGCGCGGCTCGTGCATCGCGAGCCGCATGAATTCGTGCGCGAGTGGTGACGAGCCGCCGCCACCGACCCCGGCCGGGAGGGCGCGGCGCGCATGAGTGCACTCCCAGAGCAGCGCGAGGACGAGGTGGCGGCCGGACTCGATGCTGCCGGCCTCACCGAGCGCTCTGAGCAGGGTGCGGATGCGCCCCCGGGCTGGCTCGCTCGTAGCGATCGACGCGGCGCCGAACAGCAGTAACTCGCGGATGGAATCAGGGAGCGGGCCTACCCGGTCGAGCGCGCGCTCGGAGAACATCGCCGCCGTCGCTTCGAGCCCCGAGAGGTCCGCCCACGCGTGGACCTGGCCGGGAGCGAGGACATGTATGTCGCCGGGGGCGAGGTCGCTGCGCGTGAAATCCGCGAGGATAGCCCCGCTGCCAGCCTCAACGAACACGATTTGGGTGAACGAGTGCCTGTGTGGCACCCCGTGGGAGGTGCCGTCTGTGACCCGCTCGACAGTGAGCAGCTCGCCGCGCGTGGCCCCAGCATTGGTGTCGATCCCGTGCACCGGGATCGCGGCTGAAGGGCCACGCACGTCGTCAGCTCCGTAGCCGTAAGCCCGCGCTACGCTCGGGGCTTTCCGCAGGCGCACCCGGAACCGCCGCAGCGGCAGCCTCGCCGACACAGCAGCCGCAGCCACCGCCCGCGCAGCACCCACCGGCGCGCGCGTCTTTCGGCAGGTTCATCGCCGGGTTCTGGTCGAGGAAGCCGTGCGGCTTGAACCAGAAGCCCGAGTAGTCGACCGGCATGATCGGCCAGTCCTCGGTGCGGGGGATGTGTGTCGGCCCGAACGAATGCCAGAGCACGAGGTCTTCGCCGTCGAGCGAGCGGTCGGCCGCGGTCCACGCGGGCAGGCCGGCGCCGGGCTCGTGCGCGTTCGGGTAGAAGCCGGCCGGGTAGAGCTCGTCGGCGTTGTACTGGGTGCCCCAAAGGTGCTTCGTCGCGAACGCCGCGCGCCCGTGCACGGTGGCCTCGGGCTGCGCCGCGAGGAGCATCTTCCCCTCAGGGATGAGCCAGTACGCCGTAGGCTTGCCGACGTAGTTCTTGCGGTGAGCGGAGCGTACCTCCCACACGCGCGACGACAGCCCGTTCGCGATGCGCTGCGCCTGCAGTTCGCTCGTGAGCTGCGTGTTCGTCCAGGTGAACGCGTTCCCGTACGGGTTATCGGGGCCCGTCGGAATGCCCGCGGCCTCGATCTCGTGGAGCGTATTGTCTTCGCCGTCGATTGCGACGTCGAGGCGCGCGCAAAAGATGTGCTGGTGCACGGGGGTGAAGATGCCCGGCGCGATCTCGGGGCCGTGCGGGTTCTCGCTGCCCGGGATTCCGGCGCCGGCGAACACGATCCCGGTCGCCTTTGCCTCCATCTGGATCGAGCCGTCGAGGTAGAAGTACCAGAAGAACCCGTAGTCGTAGTTACCGATCGTCGTGAAGTAGCTCACCACAAGCCGGCGGCTGCGGCGGGTCTCGGCGTTGCCAGCGAGGTCGGTGTGCTTCCAGAGAATGCCGTAGTCTTCCTCGTGCATGCACACGGCCTGCGGAATGACGACGGGGTTGCCGTGGTCGTCAGGCACGAATGCGTCGAAGTAGTGGATCACGCCAAGGCAGTCGCAGCCGAGCGCGAGCGAGTTCGCGTTCTTGCCGAGCAGGTACTCACCGGCGTCGAAATAGCTGATCCAGTGCCGGCTCACCGACGTGTCGCCGTACGGCACGACCATCTCGGGCACGCTCGCGCGGGTCGCGACCGAGCGATCCTCATCGCCGTCGCGCCACGTGACCTGGTTGAGCACGAGGCCTTCCTGCTGGTTGAAGCCGACACGGAACTTCCAGTTCTCCCACTGCACCAGGCTGCCGTCGACGGAGAACGACGGGCCCTCGGGCTGGGTGATCTCGATCGGTTTAAGCGAGGTGCGCACCGGGCCCTGCACGTCGAGCGTGTAGTTGCCGTGCTGCTCGGGGACGGGCACGTCGCCCTCGTCGTCGATCCTGAAGACGCGCCGCTCGGTGAGGTCAACGTGCGCGACGAGGCCCTCGATCGGGTGCGCCCACGGGCTGTCGTTCTCCGAGAACCGCAGGTAGGTGTGCGAGCGGACGATGCGCTTGCCGACCTCGTCCTCGCGGCCGAAGAAGCCTGGCGCGAGCGGCGAGCAGAACGCGAGCTCAATGTGCTCCTCGAGCCCGCGGCGCCGCATCGCCGCCTCCCACTCGGGGGAGGCCTTCACGATGTCGGCCGCGTCGTCGTACTCCTCGAACAGGTACTGCGGCTGCCCGTACGGGGCTTCGCCGTTCGGGATGACGTTGAGCGAGTCGACCTCACCGCGCGTCACCGACACGATCGCTTCCGACGCGACGCCCGTCGCCCGGTCGAGCAGCGTCACCCGGATCCTGCGATCCATCGCGTCGCCGGCGCGCCACGCGGCGAGCGCGTCTTTCGCGGGGTCCACCGGGAGCATCCGGGGAACCCGAGTGTGCTCCGAGAAAAGGCCCGCCTCAACGAGGATCGCGCGCGCCGCGGCGATCTCATCGCCGGTGAGCGGGTCGAGCGGATGCCGAACGTCGAGCGGCGTCGTGATCCGCTTGCCGTGCGTGTGCGTGACATCCGGGGCGTGGGAGCCTGGAACGTGCGTCATTGAAACCGTCCTTGTCGCCGTTGAGGGAGTGAACCATCCTCAGTATCGCAAGCGTGTGAGCGGCGGGCTTGCACGTGGGCGCAGCCCGATTGACGGGCGGTGATCGAAGCCGGAAGCTATGCGCTGCGGAACTCGCGGGGCGAGACGCCGTGCGCGGCCTTGAACACGCGGCTGAAGTGCGCGGCGTCGCTGAAACCCCACTTTGTCGCGATCGCGGCGACGGTGCGGTCAGAGAGCGCGGGGTCACGGAGGTCGGCGCGTGAGCGCTCGAGCCTGCGTTCCTTGATCCAGCTCGACACCGTGGTGTCGGCGCTGCGAAACAGCACGTGAAGGTGGCGCTTGGAAATGTAGTGCGCGGCGGCGATCGACCCGGGCGACAGCTCGGGGGAGCCAAGGTGATCGTCGATGTAGCCGCAAATGCGCTGGAGCAGCAGCTGATGCGGATCCCGCTGTTCGGGCGATGCGTCGAGCACATCGGCAAAGAGGGTGCCGAGCAGGTCGAGGCTCGTGTGGGCGAGCTTCGCGCGAACGCCCTCGGTGAGCGGGGCGAGCTGCGCGGGGAACTGCGCCAGGTAGGTCGAGACGATGGGCACGAGCCCCGGGTGCTCTTCCGCGAGGGGCGCCGCGATGAGCTGGTCGGTGAGCGACGACGGCAGTTCGAGCCGATCTTTCGGGAACATCACGATGAGCGTCTTAAACGCGTCATCGAACTCAAGCGTGTACGGCCGGGAGGTGTCGTAGATGGCGAGGTCGCCCGGGCCGATGACGAGCTCGCGCCCGCCCTGCACGAGGTGACCGCTGCCCGAGAGCATCAGGCTCACCTTGTAGAACCCTGAGCCACCGTCGGCGATGCCTGCCTCGGTCCGCTCAACGTTGTGCGGGTGCGCCGCGATTTCGGTAAAGGCGATGCCGTCGGTGTCGAGCGACTCCATGCTCGCGCTGAAGGGCGCGCCGCGTCGCTCTCGCTCCCTCGTGACCTCCAGTGGCACGAACGAGCTCGAGACCATGCCCCGGAAAGCGCCGAGGCTTTCCATGACGGTCAGCCCACTCATGGGGCACAGACTACCCCGAAAATCTCGAAAGCAAATTCGAGGGGCAGCTGCGGCAACAGGCTGTGAGATCCCGCTACGCCGCCGCTCCGGCCCCCGCGAGGCGCGCCGCGGCGTCACGGAGCGCCTCCACGACGCGGCGCGCCATCTCGTCGGTGATGCGGGCAGCCGGGCCCGACACGGAGAGCGCGGCGGGCGGTGTCGAGCCCGGAACGGCGACGGCGATGCACCGGACGCCGACCTCGCGCTCGCCGTCATCGAGTGCGTAGCCGCGGCCTCGCGTGTCGCGCAGCTCGCGCAGCAGCTCATCCTCGGTCGTGAGCGTCGTGGCGGTGTATCGGGGCAACCCGGTCTCCCTGACGATCGCACGGACGCGGGTGTCGCTCAGCGTCGCGAGCATCGCTTTGCCCGCGCCGGCCGCGTGCGGGAGCACTCGGCGGCCGACCTCCGTGAACATGCGCATTTGGTGCCGTGACGGCTGCTGGGCGACGTAGACCGCGTTCGTGCCGTCGAGCACGACGAGGTTCGCCGTCTCCTGCGACAGCTCCTCGAGCTCGCGAAGCAGCGGCTGGGCGCGCGCGGCGAGTTGCGGGGCCGCGCGGTTGCCCAGCCCGATGAGCCCGGGCCCGAGGCCGTACTCGCGCGCCGCCGTCTGCCGCGCGTAGCCGAGGCCCTGCATGGTTTTCAGGAGGCGGTGCGCGGTGGGCTGGGCGAGCCCCGTGCGCTCAGCGAGGGGCTGGAGCGACAGTGGATCGCCCGCGTCTGCGAGGGCTTCGAGGAGCGCGAATGCCCGTGCAACCGACTGCACCTGGCCCTCGGGCGGGCGGCTGGGGCCCGCCTCGGAGGTGTCAGTCTCGCTGGATTCGCGGTGCAGAATCGTCATGAATTCCATAATACGGAATCAGTATTCCAAAACAAGCCCCTCGCCTCTATGGTTGAGCACGAGGGCTTCGCGCCCCGCGCCAACGCCGCCTATCCGAGGAGACAACCAAGTGATCCCCACCGAAACCCGCGCAGGGCTTTCAGTCGCCACGCCGATCGTCGAGTTTACGAAGGAGGCGCTTGCCGCGGATCGCGCGGCCGGGGGAGGCATCGCAGATGACGCGTTCTGGGGCGGCGTCGCCGCGATCCTCACCGACCTCACCCCCGAGAATGAAGCGCTGCTCGCTCGCCGCGACGACCTTCAGGCCCAGCTCGATGCGTACCACGCAGAGCGCCCCGGCCAGCCCGACCTCGCGGAGTACCGGGCATTCCTCTCTGGCATCGGCTACCTCGAGGCGGAGCCAGCACAAGTCGCCGTCGCTACGGAGAACGTCGACCCCGAGATCGCGCGGCTCGCAGGCCCGCAGCTCGTAGTGCCGCTACTCAACGCGCGCTTCGCGCTCAACGCGGTGAATGCCCGCTGGGGGTCGCTGTACGACGCGCTCTACGGCACCGACGCGATCTCGCGGGAGGGGGAGCTCGCGCCAGGATCGGGCTACAACCCGGCCCGCGGCGCCGCGGTCATTGCGGAGGGGCGCCGGTTCCTCGACGCGCACGTCGCGCTCGAGCAGGGATCGCACACCACGGCAACGGGCTACGCCGTCGTCGATGGAGCGCTTGTGGTCTCGACGTCCGACGGCGGCACGACCGGGCTCGCGGACCCCGCGGCGTTCGTCGGCTACCGGGGTGACGCGGCGGCGCCTGAGCGGGTGCTGCTCAGCCACAACGGGCTCCACATCGACATCGTCATCGACAGGTCTGGCACGAACGGCGAGACCGACGCGGCGGGTATCGACGACATCGAGCTCGAGTCAGCGCTCACGACGATCATGGACCTTGAGGACTCGGTCGCTGCCGTTGACGCCGACGACAAGGCGCTCGGCTACCGCAACTGGCGTGGCCTCATGGACGGCAGCCTCGCCGAGCAGGTATCGAAGGGCGGGGAGACCTTCACGCGCACCGCGAACCCCGACCGCGAGTACACCGCACCGAACGGCGAGACGCTCGTGCTGCCCGGCCGCTCGCTGCTGTTCGTGCGCAACGTCGGCCACCTCATGCGGACGCCCGCCGTGCGCGACGCGAACGGGGCCGAGGTCTTCGAGGGCATCCTCGACGCGGTCATGACCGCGGTCGGCTCGCTCGTTGAACTGCGCGGGCCCGCGGCGGGGCGCAACTCGCGCGCCGGCTCGATGTACATTGTGAAGCCCAAGATGCACGGCTCGGCCGAGGTCGCGTTTGCCGCGAAGCTGTTCGGCAGGGTCGAAGAGCTGCTGGGCCTGCCCGCGAACACCCTGAAGATCGGCATCATGGACGAGGAGCGTCGCACCTCGGCGAACCTCGCAGCGTGCATCGCGGCCGCGAGCGAGCGGGTCGTGTTCATCAACACCGGCTTCCTCGACCGCACGGGTGACGAGATCCACACCTCGATGCGCGCGGGTGCGATGCTCCCGAAGGGCGCGATCCGCGAGGAGCCGTGGCTGCCGACCTACGAGGCGCGCAATGTCGCGATCGGCGTCGACTGCGGCCTCGACGGGCGTGCTCAGATCGGCAAGGGCATGTGGGCGATGCCCGACCTCATGGCCGCGATGCTCGAGCAGAAGATTGGGCACGTGCGCGCCGGTGCTTCGACGGCGTGGGTGCCGTCGCCGACCGCGGCGACGCTGCACGCCCTGCACTATCACCAGCAGGATGCGTTTGTCGCGCGCCGTGGGCTGCCCGCGCTCGCGGCTGACAGTCTTGACGCGCTCCTCACGATTCCGCTCGCTCCCGAGGGGGCGCTCACGCCGGAGGTCGTTGCGACCGAGGTTGAGAACAACGTCCAGTCGATCCTCGGCTACGTCGTGCGCTGGATCGATCAGGGCGTCGGATGCTCGAAGGTCCCCGATATCCACGACGTCGGTCTCATGGAGGATCGCGCGACGCTGCGAATCTCCAGCCAACTGCTCGCGAACTGGCTGCTGCACGGGGTCATCACCGAAGGCCAAATCGATGCGGCGCTCGAAAAGTGCGCGGTGATCGTTGACAGGCAGAACGCGGCCGATGCGACCTACGAGCCCCTCGCGGGCGGCGCCGGGACAGCGTACGAGGCCGCCCGCCGACTCATCCTCGAGGGCACGACGCAGCCGAACGGCTACACCGAGCCGCTGCTGCACGCGCTGCGGCTGCGGAAGAAGGCTGAGCTCGCCGGGGCGTAGTCGCCCCAGAGGTCTTCCGCCGTTCGGCGGCGCCAGGCCCCGTACCCCGTTCGAGGGGTGCGGGGCCTGTTCGTTTCGGCGCGCGAGCCGAGAATCCTGTAGGGTGAATCCCGAGCTGTGGTGTCCAATTACCGCACACGCTGTTCACTAAACGACAAAGGAGTCTCCTGGGTATGTCCTCCCCAACTGCTGCGCCCACATCGCAGCGCGAACTGCGACGGGTCGCCGCCGCTACAGTTATCGGCACCACCATCGAGTGGTACGACTTCTTCCTCTACGCGAGTGCCGCGGGCCTCGTCTTCGCCGAGCTGTTCTTCAAGCCCGCGGGGCCCCAGTTCGCAACGATCCTGTCCTTCGCTACCGTTGGCGTGAGCTTCCTCTTCCGCCCGCTCGGTGCGTTCCTTGCGGGGCACTACGGCGACAAGATTGGCCGCAAGGCGATGCTCGTGGTCACGCTCATCCTCATGGGCGTCGCGACGACGCTGATCGGTGTTCTGCCGACGTACGCGCAGGCAGGCATGCTCGCTCCGGTGCTGCTCGTGCTGCTGCGCGTGCTGCAGGGGCTCTCAACGGGTGGTGAGTGGGGCGGCGCCGTCCTTATGGCTGTTGAGCACTCGCCCGAGGGCAAGCGTGGGCGGATGGGTGCGTTCCCGCAGATCGGCGTTCCGATCGGCCTGTTGCTCGCGTCTGGGGTGCTCGCGCTCATGACCGGCGTCATCTCGCCAGGCGACGCGTTCCTTGAGTGGGGCTGGCGCGTGCCGTTCCTGCTGAGCTTCGTGCTGATTGTCGTCGGTATTGTCGTTCGTCGCTCCGTCGAAGAGAGCCCCGTGTTTACGGAGATCTCGGAGCGCAAGGAGCAGAGCAAGGTTCCCGTTGTCGAGCTCTTCAAGAAGCACTGGCTGCTCGTACTGCTCGCCGCGCTCACCTTCGCAGGCAACAACGCCGCCGGGTACATGACCACCGGCGGCTACATTCAGAACTACGCGACGACCCCGATCGAAGACGGCGGCCACGTCGGTATGAACCGCACCCACGTGCTGCTCGCCGTCGCCGCCGCGTCTGTCGTATGGCTCATTGTGACGTTCCTGGCGGGCGTCATCTCTGACAAGATCGGCCGGAAGAACACGTACATCGCGGGCTGGATCGCATTCCTCGCGGTCATCTTCGTGCTCTTCCCGCTCGTCAACACGGGCAACGTGTGGCTGCTGTTCCTCGGCCTGTCGCTGTTCGCCATCGGAAACGGGCTTACGTACGGCCCGCAGGCGGCGTACTTCACGGAGCTCTTCCCAGCCTCTATTCGGTTCTCTGGAGTCTCGATTACCTACGCGATCGGCGCGATCTTGGGAGGCGCGTTCGCGCCGATGATCTCGTCGGCGCTCGTCGCAGCGACCGGCACGGCAACTTCGGTGGCGTTCTACATTGCGGGCGTGATGGTGATCGCGTTCATCGCAACGCTGCTGCTGCGCGACCGCACCGACATTCCGCTCGGCCCGGAGCACGAAGAGCTGCAGCAGCAGGGCCACTTCATCTGGGAGAAGTAGCCCGATTCCGCATTTCTCGCACGCTCGTTCCCCGCGGAACTGCTCTGCCCCTTCGTGGGGGCGTGGGCCGGCCCGTGGGGAACCTGGTGTTTGAGGCCGTGTCTGTGATTGCTGTGACCCGGTCCGGCTTAGCCCAGCCTGGCTTCGCTTGACCGGGACAGCCGAAGCACATGAACTTCCTCGGCGCACACGCTAATTCCGTGTACTTCGATGTGTTCTTGAGAGAAAGATGTGCCCTACGGTACGCGTGTCAGTGTTGCGGCGACGCTGGGGTCTGGGTGCCTCGCGAGGTTTCCCGGGAATGCGACTCCCAGAGCGCGGAGATGCGCGGTGAATGCCGCGAGGGTGCGGACTTCCTCGACGCCCCACCGAATCAAGCGTAGCCCCGTCTTCCCGGTGATCCAATCTGCTCGCCGCTTCTCCTCGTAGACAATCTCCTCGGCTGACTTCCCGCCTCGAAAGCGAGCGTCGGTGTACTTAGACCGGCCGTCACACTCGCCCCACAAGCCAAGGCTTGGAACGTAGAAGTCGAGGAAGAACGTCCCGCCATGCGGACCCTTGACTGGTACCTGGAGGTCGACGTCGAGACCCAACTGGGCGAATCTCATGCGGCTGACGGATTCCAAGGGGGAGTCTGCGCGCGGATCAGCGAGTTGGATCATTGCCCGAACGGCAGACGAGCCCAGCCGGGACTCCAACGCTGCCGCCCGGGCCAGCATTCTTGCTCGCCACCCCGAAAGCGCCACCGGATTGGTCTGCCGGCCGACACGTGCAACGAGTCGCAAATGCGCATCGGCTGCGACGAGGGCAACCCCAAACGCATCTGAACGGGCAAGATCTGAGAGCGTGCGCTCGGGCGAGGTCGCGACAATACTGGGTTCGTCAGCGCGGCCGGTCATCTGGACGGTCTCGTCGTCCAGCAGCTCCGCATTAAATCGCTTAACGACCCGGGACGAACTCGCGCGCCGGCTTGCGCCAACGGTGACACTTGTACGAAGCGGATTGCTCGCAAAACCTGCAATCCAGGGTGCCCACACGGGCCAGCGGTGCAGGGTCGCTGCGCTCCGATGAGAGAAAACTGGTGGAAACTTCGGTGAGGGTGCTAGTGGGAGTGCCGGTTGGGTCATCGGCGTTGCAGATCGGGTCGGAAGCGCATCTGTTGCACGCGCTGCTGCCCGGATTGCGAGAAGGTGCTTCTCCTCTGGCAATGCCGCTCGCCAACGCGTCCCATCAACGTAGTATCCGCGACGGATCCGAGTGAGTCTCTGCTCGGTGACAGCGCGGGCGATGTGGGCGTGGTTGAGCCCTTGCCGAAGCAAGTCATCGGTGTGCAGTAACTCGTTGTTGGTCTGCGTCAAGCGGGTCTGCAAAGGCATGCGTCCAGCCTCGCAAGCGAGATTGGAGCGGAAACCGAGGCGGGCACGACTGTGGAGAAGGGTTCCAAATGGCGAAGCGCATTGCGCCTGTGGGCGACGCTTCATGGCTGGCCCGCGCCCGAACCAGGGTCCAGTGTCTGGAATTTGCGGAGGTCGCCCGCTTTCTGCCACATGTCTTTCGTGTGATCACATCTTCTTCGGGTGAAATAGCGTGTGCGCTCCCGAGAATGATGTGCTGGGCACGGGGAAGTGTCGAAAGGCGCCCGCCGAGCTCGTGGAACCCGACCAACCCGACCAACCCGGCTAGCCCACTGACCAACCCGGCTAGCCCACTGACCAACCCGGCTAGCCCACTGACCAACCGCGACCCAGCCGCTACACGGCCGGGACGTCGAGCCCGTTTACCCGCTGCACCTCACGCTGGTAGTCAGCGACGACCGAGCCCGAGACTCGGCAGTCGAGCACAATGGTGCCCTCAGCCCCGGCGGCCGTCCACTCGCCGAGGGCTTCAAGGTCAGCAAGCGAGCGTACAACGACGCCGCGAGCCCCGAGCGCCGACGCGACCCCTGCAAAGTCGACCGTCGGAATCATCATGGGAGCCTTGTCGAGGCCCATCTCGCCGTAGAGGTGAACCTCGGCGCTGTAGGCGCTGTCGTTCCACACGACGATCACCTGGCTGCGCGCCGTGCGAATAGCCGACTCGAGGTCAGCAAGCGCCATGAGGCCCCCGCCGTCGCCCGTGGTGAGCACGACCGTCGATTCCGGTGCGGCCGCGGCGACGCCCGGCACCGTGCAGAAGCCGAGCCCGATGGTCTGGTACGCGGTGCCGACCATGATCATACGCTCTGGCGAAGCGATCGGCCAGAACATGTTCGCCCATGCGATGAAGTGCCCGCCGTCGCTCGTCACGTGGCGGTCTTCCGGCAGCAGCTCGCCGATGCGCGCGGCGACGCCTCGCGGGTCGAGCAGGCCGTCTGCGCAGAATTCGCTCGCGCCGGCGAATCGGGATCGGAGGGCGCCACCAGCCTCAAGCCCTGCAACGGTGTCGCGCCAGCCTTGGCTGCGGGTTTCCCCGGAGCCAGCCAGCGCGGCGGCGAGAGCGCGCAGCGTCTCGACCGCGCCGCCCTGCAGCAACTGGTGTGTGACGGGGTGGACGGTCTTTGGCGGGCTCACCTGCTCGGTGTCGACGCGGAGCACGGTCGTGCCCTCGCCGAAGAGCTCACCGAATCGCATCGTGAACTGGTTGAGGCTCGCGCCGACGACGAGCGCGACGTCAGCTTCCTGCACCACGGCCATTGCCTCGGGCTGCCCGAAGCCGCCCGCGACGCCAAGGTCGTACTGGGCTTCGGGGAAGATCCCTCGCGCGAGCGCCGTTGTCGCGGTGAGTGCGCCGAGCTGGGCGGCGAGCGCGCCGAGTTCGGCGGACGCCCCGGCAAGGTGGGCGCCGTGACCCGCGATGATGATCGGTCGCTTCGCGCGGCTGAGCGCCTCGGCGGCTGCCTCGATGCGGTGGGGTGCGGGGATCGTAGAGGTTGAGACGATCGCGCCCGGCATCATCGCAGTTGGGGCGGGGGGAGTAGTGGGCTGAGGATCAGCGGCGGCAACCGAGACCGAGAGCTCCGCAAGCACCGCGGGGTCGCTCATGTCGATCTCTGCGGGAGCGCCAGGGGTGGTTGGAGCACCAGGGGCGGCAGGACGAGCGGCCCCCGCGGCAGCCGACGCGGGCTCCGGCTGAACCACGGCGGCGTTCACCAGGTCGTACGGGAGTCCGAGCACCACGGGGCGCCGCATGCGGAGCGCGTACGCCGCTGCCCTGTCGACGGTGTCTGCGACCCCAGCGACGCCTAGGGTGAAGAGGCGCACGCCGACTGCAGCGCTCAGCATTTCTTCGTCCACGTCCCAGGGGCGCGGGCCACTCGACGGGGCATCGCCCACGACGACGAGTATCGGGGTGCGTGCCTGCGCGGCCTCGGCGAGCGCGGTCAGGGTGTTCGTAAATCCGGCGCCGTACGTCGTGGTCGCGATCGCGAGCTTGCCGCTCACGCGTGTGTAGGCGTCGGCGGCCGCGACGGTCGCCGCCTCGTGCCGCACTGCCGTATAGCTCACTCCGGCAGTGCCGAGGTTATCGATGAGGTGCGCATTGCCGTTGCCCATGAGCCCGAAGCTCTGGCTGGCGTGGCGCGCGAGCGCCTTCGCGGTGGCCGCGGCGAGCGAAACAGGGGTCGACGAAACTGGTTGCGAGAGAGACATCTGCGAATCCTTCATTGGATCGAGCGGTGAATGATGACCGTGTATGTCTCGCGAATGCTCGCAGCAGCGCCCCTTTTTCGGGTGCCTTACCCGGCCTGGCCAGGTGGACAATCTGTAGTGTAGCGGATTGGTGTGATGCCGGCTCACCGGTAGCTTGCGAGTACCTCTCGCACCGCGCGGTGGAGGCGCGCTGCGACCTCGTCGACGGACTCGGGGAGGCGGAAATGGACGATCGCGATCGCGGCCGGGGGCTCGCCGGGGATGCGCAGCGGGACGGCGATCGAGGTCACGCCATCGATGACCTCGCTCTCGCTGAGCGCGTAGCCGAGCTCGCGGGCCTCGAGCGCTGCGGCGCTCACGTCGGGGGTGCCGAGGATCGCCTCCCGCTCGGCCGGTGACAGCGTCGATTCGATCGCGTGGCCAGGGGCGCCGCGATCCCACGGGTGGCGAACGCCCGGGTTGCGGGCGATGCTCGCGTCGACGTTACCCGGCTCAACCGATGCGAGGGTGACAATGTCGCCCGCGTCGAGCACGGTGAGAAATGCGGTCATGCCGAGGTCGTGCGCGAGCTCCGTGAGCACGGGTGCCGCGGCGGTATTCAGGTGCGGGGCGACGCCGTGGGCGAGTGCAGCGATCCGCGGGCCCAAGCGAATGAGTCCAGCGTCGTCGCGGATCGCGAACCTGTGCTCCTCAAGGGTGCGCAGCAACCGGTACGTGTTCGAGCGGTGCACGCCAAGCTCTTCGGAGAGCCGGGCGATTGAGATGGGGGAGCGCGCCTCGGCGAGGATCTCGAGCGCTCGCAGGCCGCGTGCGAGCGTCTGCGAGCCGGCGGGCTGTGTCGTGGACAATGGCTCTCCTCGGTTGTCGTTGGTCGGTGTTGTGCGATGTGCCCCGCACCCATACACTGGTGTGCAGTATTCGAATTTAGTGTTCAACTATCGAACACAAGGCTCTCGGGCACAATGAAGTGAGGTTCACGCATGCAGTTCCACCATCATGGCTATGTTTCCACGGATCCTCGCGTGCTGCCAGCTGACGGCGTGGGGCTGAACCGCCCCGACGAGCTGCCTGACGAGGTTGACGTCTTGATCGTCGGCTCGGGCCCCGCCGGAATCGTTGCGGCCGCGCAGCTCGCCCAGTTCCCGAACGTCGTGACCCGTGTCGTCGAGCGCCGCGACTCGCGACTCGTACTCGGCCAGGCCGACGGGATTCAGGCCCGCAGTGTCGAGACGTTCCAGGCGTTTGGGTTCGCCCGCCAGATCATCGACGAGGCCTACCAGATCACCGAGACGAACTTCTGGACGCCCGACCCCGAGAACCCCGCTCACATTGTGCGCAGCTCGGTCACCGATGATGACCCGGCGGGCATCAGTGAGTTCCCGCACCTCATCGTGAACCAGGCCCGAGTGATCGACTACTTCGCCGAGTATGCCCGCAGGGCACCCGCGCGCGGTGACGTCGATTACGGCTACGAGTTCGAAGGGCTCGAAGTTGGCTCGGGGGAGTACCCCGTAGCGGTCACGCTTCGCGAGGTCACTGGCCAGAGTGGCGCAGGTATTAACGCTGAGGCCTCGGCCGACGCCGCGCGCGGCGAGACGCGCGTCGTGCGGGCGAAGTACGTCATCGGTGCAGACGGGGCCAGCTCCCGCGTGCGCCGGTCGATCGGCGGGTCGCTTTCGGGGTCGACGTCGATGCATGCCTGGGGCGTCATGGACGTGCTCGCCGTGACCGACTTCCCTGACATTCGCAAGAAATGCATCATCCACTCCGAGGCCGGAAGCATCTTGCATATTCCGCGCGAGGGTAACCACCTGTGCCGGATCTACGTCGACCTCGGCGAGGTCGCCGAGGGTGACGATCGCAAGGTCCGGGACACGCCGCTCGAGGATGTGATCGCCAAAGCGAACGCGATCCTCAGCCCCTACACGATCGACGTTCGCGACGTTCCGTGGCACAGCGTGTACGAGGTGGGCCACCGGCTCACCGACCGCTTCGACGACGCCGAGACGTCGCCCGACGGCAAGGGCCGCGTGTTCCTGATGGGCGACGCTTGTCATACGCACAGCGCGAAGGCGGGCCAGGGTATGAATGTCTCGATGCAGGATGGCTGGAACCTGGGCTGGAAGCTCGGCTACGTCCTTGACGGACGCAGCCCCGAGTCGCTGCTCGAGACCTACTCGGAGGAGCGCCGAGTGACCGCTAAGAACCTCATCGACTTTGACCGCGAGTGGTCGACGCTCATGGCAAAGAAGCCCGAGGAGTTCGACTCGCCTTCGCAGCTTGAGGAGTTCTACGTGCAGACCGCCGAGTTCCCCGCGGGCTTCATGACGGAGTACACCGACTCGATGCTCACGAGTGGCCTCGAGTACCAGGCGCTCGCCGCAGGCTTCCCGATCGGCAAGCGGTTCAAGTCGGTCATGACGACTCGCGTTGCCGACGCCGTGCCCGTGCACCTCGGCCACCACCACCGTGCCGACGGGCGCTACCGCGTGTACGCGTTCGCCGACCGATCGGGCGAGCGGCTCGGGCGCTGGGCCGACTGGATGCTTGGGAGCGAGGCATCACCGATTAAACGGTTCACCCCCGCGGGTGCAGACCTTGACTCGATCTTCGACGTGAAGGCCGTGCTGCAGCAGCCGCACCGCGAAGTGCGCCTCGAGCAGCAGTCGAAGCTCTTCCTGCCCGCATCGGGCCCGCTCGGTATGACCGACTACGAGAAGATCTACGCGGCGAACGCTGATGAAGACATCTTTGAGCTGCGCGACGTCAGCCGCGACGGCGCGGTCGTCGTTGTGCGGCCCGATCAGTACGTCGCCGCGGTGCTGCCGCTCGACGCACCGGAAGCGCTTGGCGAGTTCCTCGCGGGGGCTTTCCTCGACCGCAACTGACGTCGGACGAGGGAACTGGCAGTTTCTGCCAAAGCTGGTATCCTTGAGGTATGCAGTCTCCTTCAGCGCGCAAAACCAAGCTGGAGGTGTCTGAGGCCTGCGCAGCGGCGCTCGTTGCGCACGGAGATGCATCGCTGACCGTGAAAGAGCTTGCGGCGGCCGGTGGCGTGTCCGAGCGAACCTTCTATCGCATGTTCGCGACGAAGGAGGAGAGCCTGCGCCCGCTCCTTGACGAGGGCAACCGGCTCCTCGCCGAAGAGCTTCGGGCGACGCCGACTTCGGCAGGGCTCGTCGACGGTGTCGCGCGCGCTTTCGCGGCGACGCTGGGGGCGGAGTTCGCGGTGCGAGCGCGACAGCTCATGCCCATCGTGTTTCAAGACGTCTCGCTTCGCGCCGTGTGGCAGGCGGCGAGCTTCGACACGGCCGCGCTCATCCGTGAGGATGTCGCGAGGTTGGGCGGGCATGCGCAGGGCGGGTCTGAAGCGTGGGTCACAGCCGGTCGTGTTGTTGTCGCGGTCATTGCCGCGCTGAGCGCGGTCGTGCAGGCCGACGTCGACCCAGAACTCGCGATGCGAGCCGCCCTTGTGGCGGCCGAGGCCCCGCTGCAGGCATAGCTTCGCCACGCTCGGTGCGTGGCGACCAAGGAAAGGAACACCATGCACACCTCACTCGAAGACAAAGTCGTTCTCGTTACGGGAGCGGCTCGCGGCCTCGGGGCCGCCTACGCCCGCGGCATCGTTCAGGCGGGTGGATCTGTTGTCATTGCGGACCTTCTCGCTGATGAGGGCACGGCCCTCGCGAGCGAGCTCGGTGAACGGGCGTCTTTCGTGACGCTCGACGTGACCGACCCGGGTTCGTGGGACGCCGCCGTCGCCCACGCGCTTGAAGCATTCGGCCGCATCGACGGCCTCGTCAATAACGCGGGCGTTTCTGCCTCGGGCGTGCCCGCGGTCGAGGAGTCCGTCGAAGTGTTCGACAAGATTATTGCCGTGAATCTGCGCTCGGTCTACCTCGGGATGCGCGCAGTCACCCCGGCAATGCGCGACGGGGGGAGCGGGTCGATCGTGAACATCTCGTCTGCGGCGGGGATCATCGGCCTCGCGCTCACCGGCGCGTACGGCGCGGCGAAGTGGGGCGTTCGTGGGCTCAGCAAGGTCGCAGCCGTCGAGCTCGGTAGGCACAAGATTCGGGTGAACTCGGTGCACCCCGGCATGGTGCTCACCCCCATGACTGCTCCGACAGGCATCAGCCTGGAAGAGGGCGCATTCCCGAACAACCCGATGCAGCGAGTCGGGCGGCCCGAGGAGCTCGTGGCGGCGGTCACTTACCTGCTCTCGGACGCGGCCTCGTACACGACGGGGGCCGAACTCGCGGTCGATGGCGGTTGGACGGCTGGGCCCTCGGTCGAGTACGTCATGGGCCAGTAGCCCCGCGCCGCTACAGCAGCTGGTGCTGGCGCCTAGCGATCAGACCGCGGAGCATGATGGCGGTCGACGTGCGGATGACGCCGCGGCACTTCATGATCTCTTGCGTGACGCGGTAGACGTCGTCGGCGTCTCGGGCGACGATCTCGATCGCGAGGTCGCTCGGACCCGACACTGCGAAGCACTCGGTGATCTCAGGGATGAGCTCGAGGTCGGCAATCATGCCCTCGAGCTCTTCCTGATTCGCTTCGGCGGTGATGCGGGCCCGCAGTGGCCAGCCGAGGGCCGGCGGGTCGAGGCGCAGCGAGTTCGCCCTGAGCGCGCCCGAGGTCTGCAGCTTGTCGAGCCGGGTGTGCACCGTGCCGCGCGCGAGCCCGAGCCTGTACGCGATGGCCTGCACGGTGGCCCGCGGGTCGGCGTCTAAGACCGTGAGGATGCGGCGGTCGGTGGCGTCAAGGACATGCATACTGTTCAAGGTAGTCCCACCCGGATGTGAATGCATCGATCAAAACGATCAATAACTCGGGCGCCACTTGTCGGATTCGCTAGTGCTCGATTGAATTCTCTGCATGACTAGTGCTTCTACCCTGGCCCAGCCCGCTCTCGCCGATGAGAACGTCGCTGGTTCGTTTCCGTTCCTCGACCACGAGAAGGTCAATATTTCGACGGGGGCCCGTTCGGGGCTCACGATTATCGTCGCCGTGCACAGCACCAAGCTCGGCCCCGCGCTTGGCGGCTGCCGCGTGTGGAGCTACAGCGGCTGGGGCGAAGCGCTCGCCGACGCGCTGCGCCTGTCGCGCGGCATGACCTCGAAGAACGCGCTCGCGGGCCTCCAGCTCGGCGGCGGCAAGTCCGTCATCGTGCTCGAACCGGGCCAGCAGCTCACGGGCGAGCTGCGCCGGAACGCGTTCCTCGACCTCGGCGACGCCGTCGAGGCGCTCGGCGGCGCCTACCTCACGGCCGAAGACGTTGGCACGACCGCGGCCGATATGGCCGTCGTCTCTGAGCTCACAGAGCACGCCGTCGGCCTGCCAGCCGACCAGGGTGGCCTCGGCGACCCGGGCGCCTACACGGCGCGCGGCGTCTATTCCGCGCTCCGCGAGACGCTCCGCCGCACGCACGGCAGCACCGACCCCAAGGGGCGCAAGATCACGATCGTGGGCCTCGGCCACGTAGGATCCGCGCTTGCCGAGCGCCTCGCCGCTGAGGGCGCGGTGCTCACTCTGTCAGACATCAACGACGCGAAGCAGGAGCTGGCTCGTGGGCTCGGCGCCGATTGGGTCGCGCCCGCCGAAGCCCACCGCGTTTCCGCGGACGTGTTCATGCCCGCGGGCGTTGGCGGCATGCTCTCGCCGCAGGTGATCGACGAGCTCGAGGTCGCCGCGGTAGTCGGCCCCGCCAACAACCAGCTCGCGCAGGCAAACGGCGCGGAACAGCTCGCCTCGCGCGGGATCCTCTACGCCCCCGACTACCTTGTCAACGCCGGCGGCGTGCTCTACCTCGGTGCCGAGGGCGACACGATCGACGAGCGAATCGCGCGTATTGACGCGATCGGTGACACGCTCTCGCGCGTCTTCGATGAGGCCGAAGCTCGCGGCATCACCACAGTGGTCGCCGCAGACAACCTCGTGAACGAGCTGCTCGGCAAGTAGCGCTCTCACACGGGATTCCGCAACGCACCCGCCTGGTCACAAGCCGGACGGGTGCGTTGTTCTTTGCGACGAACCGGGGTGGGTGCTCTCGTCTGTGCTCACAACGTCGCGCGTCGCGGCTGCCACTAGTCTGCTCAGTATGAGCACGAAACTTATCGATGAAGATACCCTCACCGCCCAGATTGCCAAGGTCGCCGAAGACGCGGGGGTGTTCGCGTTCGCGCACGCCCGCGATATTGACACAGGCCGAGAGGTCGGCTTCCGCTCTGACGACCCCACCGTGACGGCTTCGGTCTTCAAAGTTCCCGTGCTCGTCGAGTACGTGCGCCAGGTGGCCGCGGGCGAGCTCGACCCCGCCCAGCGCATCGAGGTGTCGCCGTCGGATGCGACGATGGGGCCCACGGGCCTGAGCGTGTTTTCTGACGTCGCCGACTGGTCGCTTCGCGACATCGCGACCTCGATGATCACCGTGAGTGACAACGCGGCGACCGATATCGTCACGGGGCTTGTCACTGTGGATCGCGTCAACGCGACGATGCGTGAGCTCGGGCTGCCCGGCACGCAGCTCACCGGTGACTGCTCGGTGATTTTTGACGACATCGCGAAAGATCTCGCGGCCGCCGGCATCGGCACCATCGATGGCATGGCGAGCGTGGACTACGACACCGCCGTGACCTTCACCGCCGCGACCCCCGAAAAGACCAACCGCACGACGCCGCGCGAGGCGACGTCGCTGCTGCAGCAGATCTGGACGGACGCCGCGGCGACACCCGAGGCGTGCGCCGAGGCGCGTCGCATCCTCGGCATGCAGGTGTGGCCGCACCGCCTGAGCGCCGGCTTCCCTCGCGATGACGTGAAGATCAGCGGCAAGACCGGCACGATCGGCATGGTGCGCAACGAGATCGGCGTCGTCGAGTTCCCGGGTGGCAAGCGCCACGCGATCGCCGTCTTCCTGCGCGGCAAGACGCTGCAGTCGCGCAACCCGGCGGCAGACCGTGCGATCGGTGACATCGCGCGCCTGCTCTCTGACGCACTCGGCTAGCCCGAGTTCCCAGCAGCCAGGCGACAACGGGGGAGCCCGGGCCCCGTGAAGGGGCCCGGGCTCTTGCGTGCGTGGTGGCTAGCGGTTGATGAGCGGCAGCATGCCGCGCAGCGACGCGGCGGCGAACTGGTAGCACGCGGTGATGAAGTTCACGGCCTCGCGCGGCGAGCGCGCGGTGAGCTTGATCGTGCGGATCGCGGTGCGCTCGGCAGTCGGGATCATCTGCGCGAGCTCCGCGGAGGGGATGTTCGGCATGTCGATCTCCACCTCGAAGATCTCGGGGGTGGGAGCGACGCTGAGCGACGAGGCGTTCTCCACGGCGCGTTTCGCCGCGTCGTGGATGAGGCGGCGCGACTCGGTGGGGGAGACTGAGTCGGCCGCGTTGTAGCCGTGCGAGTCCTTCACGGTCACCGTCGCGATGCCGGGGAGCGAGGTCGCGATGTCGGCGCAGATCACGTCATCGCCGGTGAGGAGCGCGACGGGCACGCCGACCGCGGCCGCCTGCAGCGCGTTCACGTCGGCTTCGGAAACCGAGGTGCCGTTGACGCGGACTTCGGCGAAGAGCGACGAGTAGGTGTGCGCCATGACCCCGGGCCCGCCTGCGGCGGCGTGGTAGCCGATGAAGAGCGCAACGTCGTGGTCTTTGTCGATGCCCTCGGCCATGCAGTCAAGCTTGGGGCTGCCGAATACGACGCGGGCGCGCTGGTCAAGATCTTCGTGAATGAGGTTGTCCATCGTGCCGTGGCTGTCGTTGATGGTCACCTCGGTCGCGCCGCCCGCGAATGCACCCTCGATGGCGGCGTTCGCCTCGCCGGTCATGAGTTGCTGCGCGCGTGGGTAGCCGTGGCCGCCTCGGACAACCTGGTCCATCGTGGCGATGCCGGCGACACCCTCCATATCGATCGAAATGTATACGCGCATTACTAACCTTTCCAAGGGGATGTGAAGCGGCGGCGTCGCACCGTCGCGAAGCGTAAGGCCTCCAATCTCGAAGCCTATGAGGTATCCAGAAGTCGATGTTGGTAGGCCGAACAGTTTTTGGGTTCGTTGCTTGGCGCGTCCGACAATGCGACACGATTCCCTTCTCCGTAATACTGAACAGAGCAGCTACGACCCAACGGCGAGGAGAGCGCATGCCAGCAATTTCTGCGAGTCCAATAACGGACACTGAGACACCCAAACCGCAGAAGCGGGAGTCGTTCTTGGCCCGCAAGCCCTGGGCAGCGTACCTGCTTCGCCGCGGCGGCTACTTCGTCGTCTCGATGTTCGTGCTCATTACGGTCACGTTCTTGCTCATGCAGCTCATCCCCGGCGACCCCGCGCGCGTGTCGGCTGGCGAGAACGCGTCGCCCGAAGCCGTTGAGGCGCGTCGCGTCGAGCTCGGGCTCGACCGGCCGGTCATCGTCCAGTACTTCTCGTTCTGGAAGGGGCTCTTCACGGGCGACCTCGGTGAGTCGATCAGCTCGCGTATGCCGGTGATCGACGTCATCATGCAGCGCGCTCCTGCGACGCTTGAGATCGCGTGGTCAGCCGTCGCGATCGCGCTCTTCGTTGCGATCTGCCTCGGCCTCACCTTCGGTGCGCTCACGCACGGTGAGCGTCGCCCCGGCGTCGACGCCGGCTTCAACTCGGTGACCGCGGTGCTCGCGCTCATCCCCGAGTTCCTCGCCGGGATCCTGCTCGTCTACTTCTTCGCGGTGACGCTCGACCTGCTGCCGGTCGCGGGAAGGGGCGATTTCACATCGTATATCTTGCCGGTCACGGCGCTGGCCTTCGGGCCGGCCGCGGGTCTCACCCGCATCGTGCGGGCTGAGACGCTCACCGTGCTGCAGCAGGACTACGTTCGCACGGCCCGAGCGCGGCGCATGTCGCCGGTGCGCCTGTACCGCAAGCACGTGCTTCCGAACCTGCTTACGTCGACGCTGACGATCTCGGGCATGGCCCTTGGCGGCATGATCGCGGGAACTGTCATCGTCGAGGGTATCTTCGCGTGGCCCGGCCTCGGCGGCGTCATCGTCCAGTCGATCCAGGGCAAGGACTACCCGCTCGTTCAGGCGATCATCATCTTCTACGGGGCAGTGGTGCTGCTCATCAACCTCGTTATCGACGTCCTGCTGATCCTGCTGGATCCCCGTACCGCATTGGATAAATCATGACAATGACACAGCGCTTGCTCGCAGTACTGCGCACGCCGCTCGGCATCGCCTCGATGGTGACCCTCGGCGCCCTCCTGTTCCTCGCGATCTTCGCCCCCATCATCTGGGGCGAGCAGGCCGCGGTGACGAACGCGAGCCAGATTTCGCAGCCGCCAAGCGCCGAACACGTTTTTGGCACCGACGGCAGCGGCCGCGACATCCTGCTGCGCACGCTCGTGGCGACGCGCCTGTCGATCGTGATGGCGCTTACCGCCACCATCATCGGCATCGTCTGTGGCGTCGTGCTCGGCCTCATGCCGCTCGTGCTCGGCGGTCGCGCGGGCCGGTGGCTCGTTGCCGGCATCAACATCGGTGTTGCGTTCCCGGGCCTGCTGCTCGCGATCGCCTTCTCCGTGATCCTTGGCCAGAGCGCGATGGCGGCGAGCTTCGCGATTGCGATCGCGATGATGCCGAACTACGGGCGCCTCGTGCACAACCTCGCCGCGTCTGTGTGGGGGCGCGACTACGTCTCCGCCGCGCTCGTGCTTGGCGTGCCGAAGCGCCAGATCGTGTTCAGGCACGTGCTGCCGAACATCCGCGACCCGCTGCTCGTGAACGCCACGCTCACCGCGGGCGGCACCCTGCTCGCGTTCGCTGGCCTCTCGTTCCTCGGACTCGGCGTCCAGGTGCCGCAGTACGACTGGGGCCGCATGCTCAACGAGGGCATCAGCCGCATCTTCGTCACCCCGACCCTGGCGCTCGTGCCCGGCATGGCGATCATCCTCGCGGGCATGACGTTCGTGCTCCTGGGCGAGGTGCTGAACCGCACGCTTCGCACCGGTGTGCAGCGCAACCTCTCGTCGCGTCTGCTCAAGAAGCTCAAGCTGTCTCGCGCTGAGAACGCTGCCGAGGTCAAGCGCCGGGGCGAGAACGTTTCGACTGATGCGTCGAGCGACACAGTGCTCTCCGTTCGGGGCCTGAAGGTGTTCGCGCCGCAGGGCGGAACGTCGCTTCGCCCGCTTGTCGACGGCGTCTCATTCGACGTCGGTCGCGGCGAGATCGTCGGCGTCGTCGGCGAATCAGGATCGGGGAAGAGCCTCACTCTCATGTCGATCGCCGGGCTGCTCGAGGCCCCGCTGCACGTCACGTCGCGCTCGGCGAGCTTCGACGGTGAAGACCTCGTGCTCAGCGAGGAGGGGCACCCCAGGTCGCTCGACCATCACTTCGGCACGAAGCTCGCGATGGTGTTCCAAGACCCGATGTCGTCGCTGAACCCGGCGCTTCACGTCGGCACGCAGGTCGCCGAGAGCGGGCTGCTGCACCTCGACATGAGCAAGGCCGAGGCGAAGGACGCGGCGATCGAGCGGTTGAACGCCGTGAAGATTCCCGACGCCGAGCGCCGCTACTCGCAGTACCCGCACGAGTACTCGGGCGGCATGCGCCAGCGCGCGATGATCGCCGCGGGGCTTATGGGCAAGCCGTCGCTGATTCTCGCCGACGAGCCGACCACCGCGCTCGACGTCACCGTGCAGGCTGGCATCCTCAAGCTGCTCAAGCAGATCAATGAGGAGGACGGTACGGCGATCATGTTCGTCTCGCACGACATTGCCGTGGTGACCTCGCTCTGCACGCGCGTGCTCGTGATGTACCGGGGTCGGATCGTGGAAGACATCAGCTCCGACGAGCTGCGGAACGGCAACGCCGCGCACCCATACACGCAGGCGCTCATGGCGACCGTTCCGACGATGGAGAGCCCGCGCGGCGAGGCGATGGCATCGATCCCCGACGACGCTGACTTCTCGGGCACCTCGCCCATCGGTGTCATCGAGGCCGTCATGCCGCCAACCGGCGCGGTGCGCCTGATCGACTTTGAAGGAGCCCTGAAGTGAGCAACCAACTCGTATTCGACTCGGTGAGCATCACCTACGGCCACGGCATCTCCTCGTTCAAAGCGGTGAACGACGTGAGCCTCGAGCTGCGCGCGGGTGAGGTGCTCGGCCTCGTCGGTGAGTCTGGCTCGGGCAAGTCCACCCTCGCCCGCGCCGCGGTCGGCCTCGCCGAACCGTCTGACGGTCGGGTCGAACTTGAGGGGAACGAGATCTCTCACGCACGCGGCAAGATGCTGCGCGAGCGTCGCCGGGTGCAGATGATCTTCCAAGACCCGCAGTCGTGCTTCAACCCCCGACGAACGATTGGACAGTCGCTCGATGAGGCTCTCGTCGCGGCGCATAAGCGTGACGGCTCGGCGATCCCCGCTGTACGCGCTCGCAAAGACGAGATCTCGAACCTGCTGCGAGCGGTAGCCCTGCCAGCCGACACCGCGCAGCGGATGCCGACGCAGCTCTCCGGCGGCCAGCGGCAGCGCGTCGCCGTGGCCCGAGCGATCGCGGCGAAGCCCGCCGTGATCCTCGCCGACGAGATTACCTCGGCGCTCGATGTTTCCGTTCAGGGTTCGGTGCTCAACCTGCTCAAGCAGCTGCAGCGCGACCTCGGCTTCTCGATGCTGTTCATCAGCCACAACCTCGCCGTCGTGCGGCTCGTGTGCGACCGCGTTGCGGTGATGCGCCAGGGCAGCCTCGTTGAGGTGGGGGAGACACTCGACGTCATGCACGAGCCGCAGCACGACTACACCCGCGAGCTCATCGCCGCGGTTCCCACGCTGTAACGACCGATTCATCCAATCCGACTCACCCATCCAGCTCAGGGTGGTGACCCGGGCGAGCGCATGTGCGCAGCACACTGAAGTGTCGCGCACGCTCGCCCGAAGGGGTTGCCCTGGGCTTCAACACGAAGGAACACACTATGAAGGCGTACACAATTGTTGGCCTCGCGGCCGTGGGGGCGCTGGCGCTGTCGGCGTGCACAGGCGGCGGTGGTGGCGGAACCGGCACCGGCTCTGAGAGCGGTGGCGAGCCCGTCATCGATGGCACGCTGAACTACGCGATTGCGCGTGACCCCGGGATGCTCTTCAGCCCGCTGAACGCGAGCGGCACGCTCGGCTCGGTGAGCCAATGGGCATACGAGTCGCTCATCTACTTCGACGCGGACGGCCAGCCGCAGGGGTGGCTCGCGACTGACTGGGAACAGACGCCGACGTCACTGCACTTCGAGGTGCGCGACGACGCGGTCTGTGCTGACGGCACGAAGCTCACGGCGGAGACCATCGCGAACAACTTCCGCTGGATCGCCGACCCGGCGAACAACTCGACCGCGATCAACCTCGTCGTCCCCTCGACCGCGAAGATCGAGAACGACGACAAGAGCATCACGATCACGACGGTCGACCCCGACCCGTTCATGATCACTGCCATCGGCTCGCAGGCCATCTACTGCCAGGCCGCGCTCGACGACCCGCAGTCGGTTTCGACAGCGAGCAACGGCACCGGCATGTTCAACGTCACCGAGGTCGTCACGGGCGACCACCTCACGCTTGAGCGCCGCGACGATTACAGCTGGGCCCCCGAGGGCGCCGCCATTGGCACGACCCCCGGCGTTCCGAAGAACGTCGTGCTGAAGATCATCGAGAATGAGAGCACGCGCGCGAACCTGCTGCTCTCGGGTGAGCTCAACGTCGGCACAATCACCGGCCCCGACGGCGATCGCCTTGAGGGCAAGGTCGACGTGCTCAACTCGGGCATGCTGCTCACGGGTGGCTTCCTCTACAGCCAGGCCGAGGGGCGCCCGACCGCAGACAAGAACGTGCGCATCGCGCTCACGAAGGCGCTCGACCTTGACGAGCTTATGCAGGTGAGCACGGCGGGCAAGGGTGAGCGCGCTCAGCGCCTCGCAACGGTTGACCCGCAGGTCTGCCAGTACGACGCCGTCGGCCCGAACCTGCCGAAGACCGACGTCGCGGGCGCTGAGAAGCTGCTCGATGAGGCCGGCTGGGTGAAGGGCGCCGACGGGAAGCGCTCGAAGGATGGGCAGCCGCTCGTGCTCGAGTTTGCGTGGCAGTCGAAGGGCGCCGAGATTGCGTCAACCGCCGAGATGATGGCCGACCAGTGGGCTGAGATCGGCGTGGGCGTGAACCACGACGGCTCCGAGTACGGCGCGTTCATCGAGAAGATCAGCACCCCCGGTGCCGCCTCGAAGATCGACGTGATGTGGCTTAACGCGAACTACCCGGTTCCGAGCGCCCTGATGGTGTACTTCACGGGTGAGACCCCGCCGAAGGGCAACAACTTTGCCGCGCTCAAGAACCCGAAGTTCGATGAGCTCGTGAAGAAGGCGAACAACAGCACCGGCGCCGAGGGCTGCAAGGCCTGGGAAGCAGCCGAGGGAGAAATGTACGCGTCGGCCGACTATGTGCCGTTCGCGATGATGTCGCACCCCACCTACGCGCAGGGCATTAGCGAGTACGGCATCGAGAAGTTCGCGCCGAGCACGATTCTCGTCAAGTAACTGAGTGAGCGATGGGGCGTCGCCGGGCTGAGTCCGGTGGCGCCCCATCGCTACACCTCTCTGGGCGCCCAGGCCCGAACCGCGGGCCACACCACACGAACTGTTCAGGGGCACAGCTTGGGTGTGCAAATTTGTAACCCACACCGAAGAGCTCGGGTGCGCACTCCCGAGATGATGGAATCCTGAGCCTCAACACGAAGGAACACACTATGAAGGCGTACAAGATGCTTGGCCTCGCGGCCGTTGGGGCGCTCGCGCTCTCCGGCTGCACCGGCGGTGGCGCCGGCAGCGGCACTGGCAGCGCGGGCGGCGGCGAACCCGTCATCGACGGCACGCTGAACTTCGGGCTCACCCGTGACCCGGGCATGCTCTTCACCTCGCTCAACCCGAGTGCGGTGCTCGGATCGGTCACCCCGTGGGCCTACGAATCGCTCGTGTACTTCGACACCGAGGGCACCGCCCAGGGCTGGCTCGCGATGGAGTGGGAGGAGACGCCGACGTCGCTGCACTTCGAGGTACGCGACGACGCGGTGTGCTCGGACGGCACAAAGCTCACCGCCGAGACGATCGCGAACAACTTCCGGTGGATCGCTGACCCGGCGAACAACTCGACCGCAATCAACCTTGTTGTGCCCTCCGACGCAAAGATCGAGAATGACGACAAGAGCGTCACTATCACGACGACCGAGCCCGACCCCTTCCGCATCACCGCGATCGGTACGATGCCGATCTATTGCCAGGCTGCGCTCGACGACCCGAAGACCATTGCGACCTCCACGAACGGCACCGGCCTCTACAAGATGACCGACGCCGTCACGGGTGACCACTACACCCTTGAGCGCCGCGACGACTACACGTGGGCCCCCAAGGGCGCGCCAACAGGAGCGACGCCCGGCGTGCCGAAGACGGTGGTCATCAGCATCGTAGAGAACGAGAGCACTCGCGCCAACCTGCTGCTGTCGAAGGAGCTTAACCTCGCGACCGTCTCGGGCCCCGACGCCGACCGGCTTGAGGGCCAGGTCGACGTGTACGCGACAGGCAAGCTGCTGAGCGGCGGCATCCTCTACAGTCAGGCCGAGGGCAAGCCGACCGCCGACCGGGACGTGCGCATCGCGCTGACGAAGGCGCTGAACCTTGACGAGCTCATGCAGGTGAGCTCCGCTGGCAAGGGCGAGCGCGCCCAGCGCCTCGCCGTCGCGAACCCGCAGGTCTGCCAGTACGACGCGGCGAGCCCGAACCTCCCAAAGACTGACGTCGCGGCAGCCGAAAAGATGCTCGACAAGGCAGGCTGGAAAAAGGGCGCCGACGGTAAGCGCTCGAAGGATGGGCAGCCGCTCGTGCTTGAGTTCGCCTGGCAGTCGAAGGGCGCCGAGACTGCGGCGACCGCCGAGATGATGGCCGATCAGTGGGGCGCAATTGGCGTCGGCGTGAACCACCACGGCGCTGACTACGGTGCGTTCATCGAAGAGATCAGCAAGCCCGGCGCGGCCTCGGTGATCGACACCATCATGCTCTCCGCAAACTTCCCCGTGCCGAGCGCGCTCATGGTGTACTTCACGGGGGAGACCCCGCCGAAGGGCAACAACTTCGCTGCGCTCAACAACCCGAAGTTCGATGAGCTCGTCGCCGAGGCGAACCAGCACACCGGCGCGGAGGCCTGCGCCGCCTGGGAGACCGCGGAGGCCGAGATGTACCAGTCGGCCGACTACGTTCCGTTTGCGATGACCTCGGGCAAGAGCTTCTCGCAGGGCGTTGAGGCGTCGGGCATCGACGAGTTCTACACCGCGATGATCCTCGTCAAGTAGCACCAGCACACCACACCAGAACTAGGAGTCAATGATGACGAACACGCTGAACCCACTTGCTTTCGACACCGCGCGCTGGGAGCAGTTTCTCGGCGAGACCGCGAGGCGGCACCACGTTCCCGGCATCGTCGCGGGCGTGCTGCGCATCGACGGCGACACCGGGGTCGAGCAGCGCTTCGTCGCGAGCACCGGCCTGGCGAACAACCGCACCGGCGTCGAGACGACCCGCGACACGCTCTGCCAGATCGGCTCCGTCACGAAGATCATCACCGCGACGATGATCATGCAGCTGCGCGAAGAAGGAAAGCTCGAGCTCGAGACTCTCGTCTCAGAGCTGCTCCCTGACACCCCGCTCTCGACGCAGGACGATGGCACGAAAATCACCATCCGCCACCTGCTCTCGCACACGTCTGGCATCAACGGCGACGTCTTCACCGACACCGGCCGTGGCGACGACTGCATCGAGAAGTACGTTGCCCTGCTGAAGGACGCCGAGCCGCTCTTCACTCCCGGGAACGGCTGGTCGTACTGCAACTCGGGCTGGGTCGTGCTCGGCCGCATTATCGAGCTCATCGACGGCCGCACCTGGGACGCGTCGGTGCAGGCGCGCATCAGCCAGCGCCTCGACCTGCAGCAGTTCTTGACGCTTCCCGAGCAGATCATGAGCCACCGGTACCAGCACGGGCACACCCGAGACACGGGCGCGCAGGATTGGGTTCCCGCACCGACGACCGCCCTCCCGCGCTCCGTGGGGCCCGCCGGCATCATCAACAGCAGCGTCGATGACCTGCTCGACTTCGGGCGCTCGTTCTTGCGCGGGGGTCTCGGCGTGGCCGGCACGAACGTGCTGAGCCCGGAGTCGGTCGAGCTCATGGCCCAGGTACAGGCTGACCTGGGCGACGCCGACGCGCTGTCGCCACAGTGGGGCCTCGGCTGGATTCTTGACGAGTGGGAGGGCCACAGGCTCTTTTGGCACGGTGGCACCACGGTCGGCAACAAGGCCTGGTTCCAGGTGCTCCCCGACGACGGCGTCGTTATCGTCGTGTTCTGTAACGGTGGCATCGCGAACCGGGCCGGCGGCGAGATCGTCGACGCGTTCGCGCGCGAGTTCGTCGGCGTGACGACGGGCGCAGGCACCGCTCCCTCGGGCCCCGCGACCGAGGCCGTCGTCAAAGACGAGTGGCTCGGAACCTACGGCGACTTCATCACCTCGGTCGAGGTGTACAAGACGGAAGAGGGCCAGGTGAAGGCGAAGCTGTCGCAGGGTCTCGACCCGAGCTCGGTCACCTCAACGGTCTTCGACGTGCTACCGACCGCGAAGCCGAACCGGTTCGTCTCTCGCCCGGACGCGCTCTCCACCTGGTCGCAACTTACGTTCACGACCGTTGACGGACACCCGTGCCTGTACGCTGACATTCGCTGCCTCCGCAAGCGCGACGCCGTCGAAGCGGCGGCCTGATGAACCGCGTGCTGTTGCGCGGCGGGCGCGTGGTCGATCCGGGAACCGGAACCGATCGCGTCGCCGACGTGCTCATCGAGAACGGCAAGATCGCCGCCATCGGCCTTGAACTTCAGGTCGAGGGCGCTGACGAGCTCGACGTGGCAGGCAAGATTGTCGGCCCCGGTTTCGTTGACCTGCACAGCCACGTGAACTCGATCGCGGGTCAGCGGCTTCAGGCCCGCGACGGCGTGACAACGGCGCTCGAGCTTGAGGCGGGCCTGCTGCCCGTCGAACTCGCCTACGAGAAGGCGATGCAGGAGGGGCGGCCCATCAACTTCGGGTTCTCCGCTTCCTGGGGCATGGCCCGCGCAGAGGTGCTCTCCGGTCGTTCGGCGAACGCCGACTTCGCCGAGGGCCTCTCGATCCTCGGCGACCCGGCGTGGCAGGCCGACTCGACGCCCGCGCAGTTGCGGGCGTGGCTCGGCCGCCTGGAGAGCGAGATCGCGGACGGGGCGCTCGGGATCGGGATCCTGCAGGGCTACGCCCCCCGCACCGACCCGGCCGAGTACCTCGCCGTGAACGAGCTCGCGGCGCGCGCAGGCGTGCCGACGTTCACCCACGTCCGCGAGATCACCGAGGCCGACCCGACGACGCCGATGGACGGCACCGAGGAGGCCGCCCGCGCTGCGATGGAGTTCGGCGGCCAGGTGCACCACTGCCACGTCAACAGCACCTCGCGCAGGCACATTGACCGCACGCTCGGCGTGATCGAGCGAGCGAAGGCGGGCGGGGCCGCGATGACCGTCGAGACCTACCCGTACGGGGCCGGTAGCACGGGCATCGGCGCGGCCTTCCTCGCCCCCGAGCGCCTCGGCGTGTGGGGGATCACCCCGGCGAACATTGTGATCGTTGCGACGAGGGAGCGTATCCGCGACGCAGACCACTTGCGCCACATGCGCAAGACTGACCCGGGCGCCGCGTGTATCGTCGAGTTCCTTGACGACGAGAACCCGGCGGACCGGGCGCTGCTCGAGCGCGCACTCGCGTTCCCCGACGGCATCGTGGCCTCAGACGCGATGCAGGTGAACTGGCCCGACGGCAGCGTCGATACGCGCGACTGGCCGCTGCCCGAGGGCGGCAGCACGCACCCGCGCACCTCCGGCACGTTCGCGAGGTCGCTGCGCATGATGGTCCGCGAGCAGCGGGCGTGGAGCTGGCTTGAAGCGTTCCGACGCTGCAGCTACCTGCCCGCGCGCGTCATGGACTCGACGACCCCCGCGTTCGCGCAGAAGGGCCACCTCGCAGTCGGAGCTGACGCCGACGTCGTCGTGATCGATGCCGAGCGCGTCACCGACCAGGCGACCTACCTCGCGAGCACGAGGCCATCGATCGGCATCGAGCACGTGCTCGTCGCCGGCGAGTTTGTCGTGCGCGACGAAGACATCGTTGTCGACGCCTACCCCGGGCGCGGGCTTCGCGGCCAACTCCGGTAAACCTCCACCCCACACGCTTGCCCCGGGCGGCCACGAGCCGCCCGGAACAGAAGAAAGGTCCATCGACATGACACCGCACCCGGTGCGCCTCGATGACATCGTCGAGACGATCCACACGCTCGTCGAATGCGAGTCCCCATCAGACGACCACGACGCGGTCGCCGCGTCTGCCGCGCTCGTTGCCGAGCTCGGCAGTGAGCTGCTCGGCACCGCACCCGAGCGGATCCTCATCGATGGCGTGAGCCACCTGAAGTGGAGCTTCGGCGAGACGACGCGGGTGCTGCTCGTCGCGCATCACGACACGGTGTGGCCCCTCGGCACCCTCGCGCGGCTGCCCTTCACGAACGCCGAGGGCGTGCTCACCGGCCCAGGCTGCTTCGATATGAAGACCGGCCTCGCCATGGCGCTACACGCTGTCGCAGCGCTCGGCGACCGCGACGGCGTGACCATCCTCGTCACGGGCGACGAGGAGCTCGGGTCGCCGAGCTCGCGCGCCCTCATCGAGGAAACCGCGAGGGGCGCGAGCGCGGCGCTCGTGCTTGAGGCGTCGGCCGACGGCGGCGCGCTGAAGATTGAGCGCAAGGGCGTCTCGCTCTACGAGCTCGTCGTCTACGGCGTCGCGTCTCACGCGGGCCTCGAACCCGAGAAGGGCGTGAACGCCTCGCTCGAGCTCGCGCATCAGCTCATCGCCGTTGCGGGCCTCGGGAACCCGGAACTCGGCACGACGGTGACGCCGACGGTGGCGACTTCGGGCACGACAAGCAACACGGTGCCGGCTCGGGCGTCATTCAAGGTCGACGTGCGCGCACGCACGTTCGCCGAGCAGGATCGGGTCCACGAGGCCATGCTCGCCCTGCGCCCGGTACTTGGGGGCGCGCAGCTCGAGGTCATCGGCGGGCCGAACCGGCCCCCGTTTGAGAGCGCGTCAGCCGCGGAACTGTTTGACCGAGCACAGGCCATCGCCTCGCGCCTCGGGCTCGACCCGCTCGAGGGCGTCGCAGTCGGCGGGGCGAGCGACGGCAACTTCACCGCGGGCATCGGCGTGCCAACGCTTGACGGTCTCGGAGCCGTTGGCGGTGGCGCTCACGCCGAGAGCGAGCACGTGCTCATCGCCGAGATCGAACCGAGAACCCTGCTGCTGACCGAGCTCGTAGCGAGCCTCCTCAACGACCCGAAAGCCGGTGCATGATGGCTGAAGAACGCATCACCCCACACATGCGGCAGCAGGCGCACGCCGATGCCGAGCGCGCGGCCGCCATCACCGGCGTGACCGTGCGTGAGATGAGCGGCAGCGAAGAGGAAGCCCAGGTGATCGACCTGCTCGCCCTCATCTGGGGCCGCACCGCCGACAACCCCGTTGTGCCCAAGGAAATCATGCGGGTACTCGGGAAGACGGGCAACTACATCGCGGGCGCATTCCTCGACGGCGAGCTCGTCGGCGCGGCGCTCGGGCTGCACTCGAGCCCGGAGCGGTCGACCCTGCACAGCCACATCACGGGTGTGGTGCCGGGGCTGGTCGGGAAGTCGGTCGGCTACGGAATCAAGCTGCACCAGCGGGCCTGGGCGCTCGACCGCGGCATCGAGGCGATTGAGTGGACGTATGATCCGCTCGTCTCGCGCAACGCGAGCTTCAACTTCAACAAGCTCGGTGCGGTTCCCGTCGAGTACCTTGAGAACTTTTACGGGCTCATGGCCGACACGATCAACGCGGGCGACCTGAGCGACAGACTGCTCGTGCGGTGGCACCTGCTCGACGACAACGTCTCGCGGCTCGCCGGCGGTGACCGCTCGGCGGTTGCGCCTGCCGAGGGGTTCGCGGTCGCGATCCCTGACGACATCGAGGGGCTCCGCATCAGCGATCCTGACGGCGCCCGTGAGTGGCGCGGTCTGATCCGCGAGCAGCTCACCTCGCACCTGAACAGCGGCGCCCGCATCGTCGGGTTCCAGCGCGGAACCGGCTACATCTTGCAACACGCATCAACTGAAGGAGAACAAGACTGATGAAGATCGAAGGCTTTGAGCTGCGCCGCGTTGGGCTGCCCCTCGTATCGCCGTTCCGCACGTCGTTTAGCACGCAGACTGCGCGCGACATCTTGCTCGTCAAGGCCGTCACTGACGAGGCCGAGGGCTGGGGCGAATGCGTCACCCTCGGCGACCCGCTGTACTCGCCCGAGTACACCGATGGCGCGGCCGACATCATGAAGCGCTACTTCATCGAGGCCATCGCAAACGTCACCGACGCGAACGGGGTCGGCCAGGCGCTGCACAAGTTTAAGGGCCACCCGATGGCGAAGGCCGCGCTCGAGACCGCCGTGCTCGACGCCGAGCTGCGCGCCGAGGGCCGCTCGTTCGGGCGTGAGCTCGGCTCCGCGCGCGACGTCGTGCCCTGCGGTGTCTCGGTCGGCATCATGGATTCGATCCCTGAGCTGCTTGACGCCGTCGGTGGCTACATCGACGAGGGCTACGTGCGCATCAAGCTGAAGATCGAGCCGGGTTGGGACATTGAGGCGGTGCGCGCCGTGCGCGAGCGCTTCGGCGACGAGATCCAGCTGCAGGTCGACGCGAACACCGCGTACACCCTGCGCGACGCCCGGCACCTCGCGAAGCTCGACGACTTCGACCTGCTGCTCATCGAGCAGCCGCTGGAAGAAGAAGACATCGTCGGACACGCAGACCTCGCGAAGATGCTCAAGACTCCGATCTGCCTCGACGAGTCGGTGACCTCAGCCCAGACCGCGTCGGCGGCGATCCGCCTCGGTGCGACGAGCATCATCAACATCAAGCCGGGCCGCGTCGGGGGCTACCTCGAGGCACGACGCATCCACGACATCGCCGTGGCCGCGGGCGTTCCAGTATGGTGCGGCGGCATGCTCGAGTCGGGTATTGGCCGCGCGGCGAACATCGCACTCGCGTCGCTTCCCGGCTTCACGCTCCCCGGCGACGTGTCGTCGAGCAACCGCTTCTACAAGACCGACATCACCGAGCCCTGGGTCATGGAGAACGGTCACCTCACCGTTCCGACGGGCCCAGGTCTCGGCGTCGCGCCGATCCCAGAGCTGCTCGAGGAGTTCACCACCAGCGTCGAGTGGATCGCGGTCTAGCCGTGCGGGCGCCGCTCACGCCGGAAGACGGGTGCTAACGATATGCTTCCCTTCATGAGCGACCGGCAAGAACCACGATTTACCCGGTTCAGCCTCGGCCGGGTGTTGGACGACCTCGGGCTTACCCTGCTCGAGGTCGCCCACGGCCGCATCGACGACCAGCAAGACGTTGGCGGTGTCGTGATCTACGACCCCGTCGACGAGCCGGTCTACCCGCGCCACGCGGTCGTACTCGGCGTCGGGGTCCACGGAAGTGCGGCGCTGGCTGAGGTGCTCGAGGGGCTCGCGAGCCACTCGGTCGCGGCCGTTGTCGTTCGTTCGCCGGTCGAGATCACTGAGGAAGCGCAGCGCGCGGCCGACGAGCACGGCATCGTCGTGCTCGGGCTGGCGCGCGGCGCGACGTGGACGCAGCTTGCCGCGCTGCTGCGCTCGCTGCTTGCGGAAGACGACGTGGGGGACACTCACGTCGACTCGCTCGGTGGAATCCCGTCGGGTGACCTCTTCGCGGTCGCGAACGCGATCTCGTCGCTGCTCGACGCGCCCGTGACGATTGAGGATAGGTCGTCGCGCGTGCTCGCGTTCTCGGGCAGGCAGGAGGAAGCGGATCCGGCGCGTGCCGAGACAATCATCGGTCGGCGCGTGCCCGAGCGGTACCGTCACCAGCTCACCCAGCAGGGCGTGTTCCGCGAGCTCTATCGCAGCGAGGACCCCGTCGTCATCTCGCGCATCGAAGCCGAGGCCGACATGTCGACGCAGCGCGTCGCGATCGGCGTGCGAGCGGGCGACGAGGTGCTCGGCTCAATTTGGGCGGCGATGGACGGGCCGCTGACCGAGGAGCGCCGGATCACGCTGCGCGACGCGGCGAAGCTCGTCGCCCTCCACCTGCTCCGCGTGCGAGCGGGCGCAGACGTGCAGCGTCGGCTGCGCGCCGAGCTCTTGAGCACGGCGCTTGAGGGCGGGCACGGCGCGAGCGAGGCGCTCGCGCGCCTGAACCTTTCGGGCCAACCCGTGTGCGTCGTCGCGGCGGTGCTCACCGACACGGAGCAGGGCGGCGGCAGCGGCGGCGATCAGGCGCTGATGGCCGACCGCGAGCGCTTCGCAGACGCGCTCGCCGTGCACCTGTCGGCGATGCGTCCGGGCTCCGCGGTCGCGCTGCTCGGCGACACGGCCTACGGGATCCTGCCTGAGCCGAACGACCCGACCGGCGACCACGCGGTGCGCACGATGGAAGACTTCCTCGACAGGGTCGGCAGTCGTATGTCTGCCGTCATCGCCGTCGGGCCGCCGGCCGAGGACATCGGCGGTATTGCGCGGTCGCGGTCGTCGGCGAGGCGCGTGCTCAGGGCACTTCTGGAGCCCGCAGCTGGCCAGGCCGTGGCCCAGCAGCCAGAGACCGAGCCCAGGCTGCGCAAGCGCCAGGGGCTCGCGCGGTCTCGCGTCGCCAGACTCAGCGACGTGCACGCCTCAGTGCTCATGCTTGAGCTGCGAGACCTCATGGCGGTGCGCGGTGACGAGTTTACGGGCCCGGTGTCAAGGCTCATGGAGCACGACGCGAAGCAGAAGGGGCACCTCGTCGACACCCTGCGGGCCTGGTTCGACCACTTCGGCGACGTCGCGAAGGCTGCGGACATGCTGTTCGTGCACCCGAATACGTTTAGGTACCGGCTGCGTCGCGCCGTCGAGATCAGCGGTATCGATCTCGAGAACGCCGACGACAGGTTCGAAGCGATGCTGCAGCTGCGGCTGCTCGAACGCTAGCCCGCGAGCCACCGTAAAGCACTGAGGGGGTGCGGATCCGATCGGAACCGCACCCCCTCAGTGCTTTGGCAAGCGCTTAGCCCGCGTAGCGGAAGAGCTTCTTGTTCGCGAACTCGAGCATGCCGACCTTGCCGAGCTCACGCCCGTAGCCCGACTTCTTCACGCCGCCGAAGGGCACGTCAGCGCCCTCGAGGCCGGCACCGCCGATGAAGACCATGCCGACGTCGAGCTGGTTACCAACCTGCTCGGCGCGATCGAGATCGTCGCAGATGATGACGGAGCCGAGGCCGTAGGGCGAGGAGTTGGCGAGCTGGATCGCTTCTTCGTCGCTCGATACCTTGTACAGCTGCGCGACGGGGCCGAAGAGCTCCTGGCTGTAGACGTCCATCGCCGGGGTGATGTTCGTGATGATCGACGGGGTGTAGACGTTACCCTCGGGGGCGTTGTTGCCCACGACAACGTCTGCGCCCTGGTCGATCGCGCCCTGAACCTGCGCGGTGAGCGTCTTGGTCGCGGCGTCAGACGACATCGGGCCGAAGTCGCCGTCGCCGTACGACTGGCCGGCGATAGCGGCCTGGAACTTCTCCGAGAACTCGTCGAAGTACTTGTCCATGACCACGATGCGCTTCGAACCGTTGCACGCCTGGCCGGTGTTCTCCATGCGGCCGCCAACAGCGTGCTCGACAGCGTGGTCGAGGTTTGCCGAGTCGAGCACGAGGAAGACGTCCGAGCCGCCGAGCTCAAGCACGCACTTCTTCAGCGCGCGGCCCGCCTGCTCAGCGACGATCGCGCCTGCGCGCTCCGAACCGGTGAGCGAAACGCCCTGCACGCGGTCGTCAGCGATGATGTCGCTGATCTGGTCGTGCGTCGCGAAGATGTTGACGTAGGCGCCCTTCGGGAAGCCAGCGTCGAGGAAGAGCTGCTCGAGTGCGAGTGCCGACTCGGGGCACTGCGCTGCGTGCTTCAGGACAATGGTGTTGCCGAGGATGAGGTTCGGCACAGCGAAGCGCGCGACCTGGTAGTACGGGTAGTTCCACGGCATGATGCCGAGGATCACGCCGGTTCCCTGGAAGCGGAAGAAGGTCTTCAGACCGTCTTCAACCTCAAGGTGCTCGTCTGCGAGCCACTTCTCAGCGTTGTCTGCGAACGCAGCGGTGATTGCGCCCGAGAACTCAGCCTCGCCGATCGACTGATCGAGGGGCTTGCCCATCTCGCGGTTGATGATCGCGCCGAGTTCTTCCTTGCGCTCGTCGAAGAGCTCCGCCGCGCGCTTGGCGAGTGCCGCACGCTCGGCGACGGTGGTCTTGCGTGACCACTCCTGGTAGGTCTGCTGCGTCGAAGCGAGCGCCGCTTCGATATCAGCAGCTGTCGCGTCCGGGTACTCTGCGAGCTTCTCGCCCGTAGCCGGGTTAATGACGGCGAAGGTGCCCATAGTTGACTCACTCCTTAGTGACTTCGTCGGTGACTGGTTCAGGCTAGTCTTTCACACCTCGGTGCGGAGCACTAGCGCCCCATGTGCTGCTTATTAGGTAAGGAACAGGCGTGTACTACGCGTGATTCGCTAGGGAGCGTCGGGCTCTGCGACTGATTCCGTCGAATCTGCGCTCAGTGGTTTCTCAGCGGGCGGGGTCGCTCGGGCGCGTCGTCGTCTGCGGATTGGGATGATGATCGCGAGGGCAATGAGCGCCGCAAGCACGAGCCAGGGGAGTGCGAACCCGAGGGCGATAAACGCCCCGACAAAGAACGATCCGATCGAGGAGAAGCCGGCCTGCAGCGCGTCCCAGAACGTACGGGGGCCTCCGCCGGGTAGCGCGCTCGCTTCGCCGAACGACACCCAGATGCTCGCTTCGGTGACCTGGCCTTCGACTGATTCGAGCTGCGCCCGCAGCCCGTCGAGCTCTTGCTGGCGCGCGGAGAGCGCAGTCTCCGCTTCGATGAGCTCGCTCGTTGTCGCCGACTGCTCCATGAGCTGGGTGAGCCGATCGACCGACGCCTCGAGCGCGGCTACGCGCGCCTTCAGATCGACGTGCATCTCGGTGATGTCGTCGGATGAGCGCTGCTCGGAGGTGATGTTGCCAAGCTTCCCCAGCTCAGCGATCGCGTCGTCGAGCTTGTCCGTCGGCACCTTAATGCCGATGTCGCCCGCGAACACCGTGCCGCCTTCGCCCGTGAGCGTCTGCGCCGTGACGGAGCCGCCAAGCCGCTCGGCGAGGGCGCCGATCTCTTGGGCCGCGGCGCGCGCGGATGTCACGGTCATCGTGACGTTCGCGGTGCGCACGATTGAACGCACCGCGCTTGGCTGCGATGTCTCGGCACCGAGGCGGGTGAGGTCGCCGTTGTCAGCGAGCGACCCTTCCGCCACGGCGGAAGACCCGCCGCCATCTGGTTGGAGCGGAACCGGCCCCACCGTGACTTCGGGGGAAGCCGCTGAGCACCCGGCAAGGCCGAGCGCGAGGAGCGCGGCCGCGAGGCTCGCGGCATATCGCTTGCTTGTCATGCGCTAAAGATAGCGCCACCCCGGGCGTGCGCGGAAGTGGCTCACGCGCGAACGTTACGGAAGCGGGAGCGTGATCGTGCCGGTCTCGGGCGGCTGCTCGATGTCGCGGTCCTTGAGGTCGGGCACCCACTTCGTCGTACACAGGGCGATAACACCTGCGATCGTGATGAGGGCGGTCGACACGATGATCGCGCCCTGGGCCCCCATCGCGTCAATGGCAACGCCCGCGACAGCCGAGCCGGTTGCGACGCCGACGAGCTGGCCGGTGCCGATCCACCCGAATGCCTCTGCGGTCTCGGAGAACTTAATCGTCGAACCGATCATGCTCGAGATGCCCGCGAACGTCGGGGCGGTTCCGAGCCCGCCGATGAACAGCACGATCGAGAGCCACCAGATGTTCAGACTTACGAGGCAGGCGGCCGTACCGAGAAGCACGATGCCGATCCTGATCGCGAGCGACCAGGGGCGCAGCGGCCGGTGCCCGATGATGAGGCCGCCCACGAGCGAGCCGCCAGCGAACACGGCGAGCACGATACCCGACTCGATGCTCGAGTGGCCGCCCTCCGCGGCGGGCGCGAACGCGCGCACGACGCCAGCCTCAATCGCGGCGAACGACGCAACGAAGAAGAAGCCGATGACCGTCGCAATGATGACGGTCGGGCGCTTGAGCACCGCGCCGAGGCTCGCCTTCGACGGCGGGATCTTCACGACACCGACGGGGCGGCTCATGATGAACCAGGCGCCGCCGCACAGCATGAACGCGGCCGCGACCGACAGACCTACCGCGGTTCCAAACTGCGCTGCGACGAACACGGCGATGACCGGGCCAAGCACCCAGATGAGCTCTTGTGCCGCCGCATCGAGCGAGAACAGCGCGGAGATCTGCTTGCCCGGCACGAGCCGCGGGTAGAGCGTGCGCACCGCGGGCGTGATCGGCGGCGTGGTGAGCCCGATCGAGAACGAGATCAGCGCGGTGACCGCGAGCGGCAGGTGCACGAACGCGATGAGCACGATGAAGCCGCTGCAGAGCACCGAGGTGATCCAGAGCACTCGGCGCATCCCGAAGCGGCCCATAAGGCGGCTCGAGAGCGGCCCCGAGATCGCCTGGCCGATGCTCTGCGTCGCAAGCACGATGCCGGCAGCGGTGTACTCGCCGAACTGCTCCTGCATGTGCAACAGCACAATGATGGACAGCATCCCAAACGGGAACCTCGCCGTGAGCTGCGAGAAAAGAATACGAAAAACGCCCTCATTACGTGCGAGCTCACGGTAAATGCCCATCAGGCGATTCTAGTGCTCAAGGCCTTCGCAATTCGAGCCGGTTCGCCGTTTTGGCACGGTGAATATTTGGGGGCATCGAGAGCCCGTGTTGAGGGGTGCTGCAATGGTCGGGTTGACCCGCTCAGGATTCGTAAGGGAGCGAGCTATCATGCCGCGCATTTCTCGCCCGAGCCCGACCTGGGCCGTTGCCACGTTTGCTGTGGCAACGGCCCTCTCGCTCGCAGCGACTTCCCGGCGGGAACCCTCGAGACACCGCCAAAGGGTTCTGAGACCGCGGGGAACACTCCAAGAACCAAGGCACAGGAAACAATCGCGGACATCGCCTTCCTCTGCGGCCAACTGAACGCGCTCGAGGCCGCCCTCTGGCGTTCGACGGTCGACGAGGGGAAGAGGGGACGATCCTGGAGCGGGCACCTCGTGCGTCCGGGTGATGGCGGCTGAGCCGCCGCACAGGTGCTAGCCCGCGAGGGCCTTCTGGATGCGCTGCAGCGACACTGCTTCGGCCGCACGCAGCTGCTGCGCGAACAGGCTGACCCGGAACTCCTCGATGAGCCAGCGTGCGCGCTCAAGGTGCGGGGGTGGGTCCGCGGGCAGCGGGATTTTCCCACCTGCCTCGTCGAAGAGCACGAGCGCGCGGTCGACGTCGTTCTGCCACGCGCGGTCGCGGCCGGGGTTCGTGGGCAGCGCCTGCATGCGCAGCTTCAGCGCTTCGAGGTAGACGGGAACGCGCTCGAGCTGGGTCGCGCCTGTCCGCGACACAAAGCCGTCGAACACGAGACCGTCGAGCTGCTTTGCGGCGTCGGCGACCTGGCCGAGCACCTGCAGCGATTTCGCCTGGTCGATCGCCTTCTTCGCGAGCCTCGCACCGTCGAGCACCTTTGCGGTGAGCGCGATTGTGCCGTAGATCTCGTCGATGAGGCTGCGTGCGTAGTCGTTCGCGATCGCCTCGAAGTCGGCCGCGCGCCAGACGAGCCCGTCGGGTGCGTGGCGCTGAATCACCCGGTCGGCAACGGCGAGCGACACGTCGGCGATCGCGGTGTCGAGCGAGCGGTACGGGCCTGCCCCGAGCAGCAGCTTCTCCTGGTTCGAGAGGTGGTCGCGCACGTAGCTCGCGGGTGATGGGCTCGACAGCACGACGAGGCGGCGAATTCCGCGCCGCGACGCGCGCCGCTGCTCGGCCTCGTCGGCGACGAGCCCGAGGTCGACGCTCGTGCGCCGATCCACGATCGCCGGGTAGGCGCGAACGACGCCGGCGCTGCCCGAGCGACCTTTCGCGTAGCTCGAATCCACGTGCTTGGGGAGGTCGCCAAAATCCCACGTCGTCGCGCCGGTGCGCTCGAGCTCGCTCTTCGGGAGCGCTGCCTGCGCAACCCTGGCGACGCCCTTTGTCGCCTGCTCCTTGTGCTTTGACTGGAGCTCGGCGAGATCCTTGCCAGCTCCGACAGTGCGGCCGCGCGCGTCGATCACGCGGAAGGTTGGCGTGAGGTGCGCCGGGAGGCGCGACGGGTCGAAGTCGCTCGGCTGCACCTGCTGGCTCGTGCGGCGCCTGATCTCATCGGCGAGCAGCTGCGTGAGCGACACGTTGGTGCCACCCGCGCCGAGGCCACCCGCACCGGCACCGTCAAGCTTCGGGCCGACCGCGCTGAGCAGCGTGCGCGCCCAGTCCGCTGCGGGCACGACGTGTTTACGGATCGCCTTTGGCAGTGTCTTGATGAGCGCCGTGACGAGCTCCTCGCGCATGCCGGGCACAAGCTTCTCAAAGTCGCCCTGCGCGAGGCGGGGGAGCAGCGGCAGCGGAACGTTGACCGTCACGCCGTCGTCCTCGCTCGTCGGGTCGAAGCGATACTTCAGCTTCAGCGACTGGTCGCCGTGCTGCCACTGGCGCGGGTACTCGGCCTCGTCGATGTCAACGGTTTCTTCCTCGATAAGGTCTTCGCGCTTGAGATGCAGGTACTGCGGGTCTTCCGACCGCTTTGTCTTCCACCAGCCCTCGAAGTCGCGGGTGCTCGCGACATCCTTCGGGATGCGGGCATCGTAGAACTCGAACACCGCTTCGTCGCCGTCGAGAATGTCGCGGCGGCGAGTACGCTCCTCGAGCTGCACGAGCTCGCGCCGGAGCTGGTGATTCGCACGATCGAACGCCTGGGGTGAATCCCAGTCGCCATCGACGAGCGCGTGTCTGATGAACAGCTCGCGCGCCTCAACTGGGTCGAAGCGAGAGAGCTGCACGCGACGGCCGGTCACGATGGGCACGCCGTACAGTGTGACGCGCTCGGTCGCGACGGCCGCGCCCTGCTTGCGCTCCCAGCGGGGCTCGGAAAGCTGCCGCTTCGCCAGGGACCCCGCGAGCTCCTCGGCCCACTCGGGCTCGACCTGAGCGTTCGAGCGGGCGAAGAGGCGACTCGTCTCGACGAGCTCAACGCTCATCACGACCTCCGGCGGTTTCTTCGCGAGCACCGAGCCCGGATAGAGCACGAACCGGGTGCCGCGCGAGCCGAGATACTCTTGCGCCGGCTTGCGCTTCACCGCGCCGGGCACCTCGCGAGCGCGGCCCGGGGCGCTCCGATCCTGCCGATCATCGCGCACGCCGAGCTGGGAGAGGAGGCCAGCAAGCACCGACCGGTGGATGAGCTCCGCTGACCCGCCGGTCACCTCGCGCACCTGCCCCTTGATGCCCGCTGCCCGCGAGAGCTGCCTGACGAGGTCCATCCACTCACGCACCCGCAAGAAGTTCAAGAACTCCTTTTTGCAGAGCCTGCGGAACGCGCTCGATGAGAGCTCCGCCTGCTGCTTCTGCAGGTGGTTCCAGAGGTTCAGCAGGGTCATGAGGTCGCCGAGCGGGTCATTGAACCGGGCGTGGAACTGGTCGGCCTGCGCGCGCTCAGCGACGGGCCGCTCGCGCACGTCTTGGATCGTGAGCCCCGCGACAATCGCGAGCACTTCGGGGACGACCTCGTGCCTGCGCGCCTCGATGACCATACGCGCGAACCGAGGCTCGATCGGCAGGCGGGCGAGCTCGCGGCCCGTCTTTGTGATCGCGTGGGTCGCACCGTCAGAAGCCGGCGCGTCTGCGCCGCGCTTCGCGCGTCCCCGGCCAGCGGGCCGCACCGCCCCGAGCTCTTCGAGCAGGCCGAGGCCGTCGCGGATACCGCGCTGGTCCGGGGGAGTGAGGAACGGGAAGCCCGCGATGTCGCCCAACCCGAGCGACAGCATCTGCAGGATGACGCTGGCAAGGCCGGTGCGCCGAATCTCCGGCTCCGTGAACGGGGGGCGCGACTCGAAGTCTTCCTCGCTGTACAGCCTGATCGCGATGCCGTTGCTCGTGCGCCCCGACCGGCCGGAGCGCTGGTTCGCGCTCGCCTGAGAGATCGCCTCGATCGGGAGCCGCTGTACCTTTGACCGCGACGAGTAGCGCGAGATGCGCGCCGTGCCGGCATCGATGACGTACTTGATCCCTGGAACGGTGAGCGAGGTCTCGGCGACGTTCGTCGCGAGCACGATCCGGCGCGCGCCCGAATCCTGCCGACGCTCGAACACCCGATGCTGCTCGGCCGCCGAGAGCCTGCCGTAGAGGGGGAGGATCTCGGTGCGGTTCGCAGGCCCGCCGCGACCCGCGCGCCCCTGCAGCGCGTCAGCCGTGTCGCGGATCTCCGCTTCGCCCGAGAGGAACACGAGTACGTCGCCGCGTGACTCGCGCCCGAGCTCGTCGACGGCCTCGCCGATCGCCTCGAACACGTCGCGCTCAATCTTGCGGGTCTTCGCCTGCTTCGTTTTCGGGTCGATGACCTCGCGCTCTTCGATGAGTGGCCGGTACCGAATCTCGACGGGGTAGGTGCGGCCCGACACCTCAATGATGGGGGCGGGCTCGCCCGTGCGGTGGTCGGCGAAGTGCTTCGCGAACGATTCGGGATCGATCGTCGCCGACGTAATGATCACCTTCAGATCGGGGCGGCGGGGCAGGAGCGTGCGCAAATACCCGAGCAGGAAGTCGATGTTCAACGAACGCTCGTGGGCCTCGTCGATGATGATCGTGTCGTACGCCTTGAGATCACGGTCGCGGTGGATCGCGTTCAGCAGAATGCCGTCGGTCATCAGCCGGATCTTCGTGTCCTTCGACGCCTGATCAGTGAACCGTACCTGGTAGCCGACGAGCCCGCCCAGCTCGGTGCCGGTCTCCTCGGCGATGCGCTCGGCGATTGTGCGGGCGGCGATCCTGCGCGGCTGCGTGTGCGCGATCCGCTCGCGGCCGAGAGCGAGCGCGATTTTCGGGAGCTGCGTGGTCTTTCCCGACCCCGTCTCGCCCGCGACGATAACGACCTGGTGGTCGGAAATCGCCTGCTGGATTTCGTCTCGCATCTGCGAGACCGGGAGCTCCTCTGGGAACTCGATGCGGGGGGCGTGGCCTTCGGGGTTCGACATAACAGGATCCATTATCGCGCGAGTCATAGACTGGCACCCATTCGACTTCAAGGAGAGACTGTGGCTGCACTCGATATCCCGAACATCACCCTGCACGACGGCACCGAGATTCCCCAGCTTGGGCTGGGCGTCTTCAAGGTCGACCCAGGCGAAGCGGAGCGCGTTGTCGCCGATGCGCTCGCCGCAGGCTACCGTCACATCGATACCGCCGCGATCTACCGGAACGAGGCCGAGGTGGGGGCTGCGATCGCCGCGAGCGGCATCCCGCGCGATGAGCTGTTCGTGACCACGAAGCTTTGGAACAGCGACCAGACCCGCGGCGAGGAGGCCTTCGCCGAGAGCCTCGAGAAGCTCGGGCTTGACCGCGTCGACCTCTACCTCGTGCACTGGCCGCAGCCGATGTTTGGCGAGGCGCTCACCGCGTGGAAGTCGCTGTTGAAGATCCACGAGTCGGGGCGCGCGGCCTCGATCGGTGTCTCGAACTTCGAGATCTCTGACCTCGAGGAGATCATCTCGGAGACCGGCATCGTGCCGACCGTGAACCAGATCGAACTGCACCCGCTGCACCAGCGCCGCGAACTCGTCGAGTACTGCAACTCGAAGGGCACCCGCATCGAAGCCTGGGGGCCGCTGGCGCAGGGCAAGTCAGACCTGTTCGAGCGCCCGGCAATCGCCGACGCCGCCGCCGCGCACTCGAAGACCCCGGCTCAGGTGATTCTCCGCTGGCACGCGCAGCAGGGGCGCATCGTGTTCCCGAAGACCGTGCGCGCCGAGCGCATGGTGGAGAATGCTCAGATCTTCGACTTCGAGCTCTCGGACGCCGAGATGGCCGCCATTGACGCCCTCGACGAGCAGAAGAACTTCGGGTCGAACCCACACGAGATGGACGCCCGGTAAGCAAGGGAGCTGGCACCTCGCCCTGCGCCCCAGCTTTGTCTCGGTTTTGACGTACTTGGAGTGGTACCAACTACGTCAATCCTTAGACAAAGTTGCGGGGCTCTCGGGCCGACGGAGTAGCGTGGAGCCCATGGAGAGTCTGAGCCTCATCGATACCTGGCCCGTCGACAACGCTGCCGTTGCAGTCATTGCGAAAGACGGAACGGTTGTGGGTTCTCGAGGGGACCAAGAGAGGCAGTTCGCCCTCGCCTCGGTGACGAAGCTGTTGAGCGCCAGCGCGATCCTGCTCGCGATCGAGGAGGGGGCGCTCGAGCTCGACGACCCGGCGGGCCCCGAGGGTTCCACGATTCGGCACCTGCTCGCGCACGCCTCGGGGCTCGACTTCTCGGAAGACACCGTGCGAAGCCGCCCCGGCCAGCGGCGCATCTACTCAAACCTCGGTATCGACGTGCTCGCTGAGACTTTTACAGAGCGCGCCGAGATGCCGTTCGCGGAATACCTGCGTGAGGGGCTGCTCGAGCCCCTCGGCATGCACTCCACGAAGCTCACGGGCAGCCCCGCCGCTGGCGGGGTCTCGACCGCCGCCGACCTGTCGCGCTTTGCCGCGGAACTGCAGAATCCGAGCATTCTGCACCCTGAGACGATCGCGCAGGCGACCCAGGTCGTGTTCCCCGGGATTGACGGCGTGCTGCCTGGCTACGGCCGCCAGCGCCCGAACGACTGGGGCCTTGGCTTTGAGATCAAGGATTCGAAGGCACCGCACTGGACGGGTGGCACGAATAGCCCGCAGACGTTTGGCCACTTCGGCCAGGCGGGCACGTTCCTGTGGGTTGATCCCGTCGCGGGGCTCGCGTGCGTCGGCCTCGCTGACCGCAACTTCGGCGAGTGGTCGGCTGAGGTCTGGCCGCCGTTCTCAGACGCGGTACTCGCGGAATACGCACGCCTCAACGCATAGCACCACGACCAGCACGACCAACAGCCTCACCAACAGCAGCGCAGCGAACGGAGCCATGATGACCTCATCAACAACGGGCGGTGCGGGCAGCCCCGCACCCATCACCGTCACGGTTACGGGGGCGGGTGGCCAGATCGGGTACGCTGCGATGTTTAGAATCGCGTCGGGAGCCATGTTTGGCCCCGAACAGCCCGTCGCGCTTCGACTGCTCGAAATTCCGCAGGGTGTGAAAGGCGCCGAAGGTGCAGCCCTCGAACTCACGGATTGCGCTTTCCCGCTGCTCGCGAGCGTCGACATTGCCACGGCGCCCGAGCGCGGCTTTGACGGGGCAAACGTCGCTCTGCTTGTCGGCTCGCGCCCCCGCACGGCAGGGATGGAGCGCGCCGACCTCCTCGCGGCGAACGGTGCGATCTTCGGCCCGCAGGGGCGTGCGATCAACGACCACGCGGCGGAAGACGTCAGGGTGCTCGTCGTCGGTAACCCCGCGAACACCAACGCGCTGATCGCGCAGCGCAATGCGCCTGACGTGCCCGCCGAACGCTTCACGGCGCTCACGCGGCTCGACCACAACCGCGCGGTCGGCCTGCTCGCCGAGCGCGCGGGCACCGCGGTCGCAGACATCTCCGGAGTGACGATCTGGGGCAACCACTCGACAACGCAGTACCCAGATCTTAGCCACGCAACGGTGGCGGGGCGCCCAGCGCTCGATGTCGTCGGGGCAGATTGGGGCCGCGGCGCTTACGCAGACAAGGTCGCGAATCGCGGGGCCGAAATCATTGAGGTGCGCGGCGGCTCGTCCGTCGCATCGGCGGCGAACGCGGCTATCGATCACGTCCGCGATTGGATGCTCGGCACGGGCAACGCGGCTGCGACGTCCGGCGCCCCGGCGCCGTGGACCTCGGTCTCGCTCCCGTCAACGGGCGCCTACGGGATTCCGGAGGGCCTCATCGCCTCGGTTCCGGCGCGCTCGATCAACGGGCAGTGGCAAGTCGTCGAGGGGCTCAGCGTCGACGAATTCTCGCGAGCGCGGATCGACGCCTCCGTCGCCGAGCTGGCCGCCGAGCGCGATCAAGTGGCGGCGCTCGATCTCATGTGAAACTCGCCGAGCCCGGAGGGTGTTGGTCGGGGGAACGGAGCGTTCACCCGGCGCGTCAAGCACCCGTAGGATAGAGGCATGTCCAAAGTTCTTTCTTCCCTTCCTGTAGGCGAGCGCGTTGGTATCGCGTTCTCCGGTGGTCTCGACACCTCATGCGCTGTTGCATGGATGCGCGAAAACGGTGCGATTCCCTGCACCTATACCGCAGACATTGGCCAGTACGACGAGCCAGACCTCGACGGTGTCGCGGCCCGCGCGAAGGAGTACGGCGCAGAGATCGCGCGTCACGTTGACGCCAAGCGCGCTCTCGTTGAGGAAGGCTTCGTGGCGCTGCAGACCGGCGCGTTCAACGTGCGCTCGGGTGGCAAGACCTACTTCAACACGACCCCCGTCGGTCGCGCAGTGACGGGCACGCTGCTCGTCCGCGCGATGAAGGAAGACGGCGTCGACATCTGGGGCGACGGTTCGACCTACAAGGGCAACGACATCGAGCGCTTCTACCGCTACGGTCTCATGGCGAACCCCTCGCTTCGCATCTACAAGCCGTGGCTCGACAGCCAGTTCGTTGAAGAGCTTGGTGGCCGACACGAGATGAGCGAGTGGCTCGTCGCGCACGGCTACCCGTACCGCGACTCGGCCGAGAAGGCGTACTCGACCGACGCGAACATCTGGGGCGCAAGCCACGAGGCGAAGCACCTCGAGTTCCTCGACAACGGGCTCGATATCGTGACTCCCATCATGGGCGTCGCCGCCTGGCGCGAAGACGTCGAGGTCGTCACTGAGGAAGTCTCGGTTCGTTTCGAAGCAGGGCGCCCCGTCGCGATCAACGGCGTTGAGTACGACGATCCCGTAGCGCTCGTGTACGAAGCGAACGCGATCGGTGGTCGTCACGGCCTCGGTATCTCCGACCAGATCGAGAACCGCATCATTGAGGCGAAGTCGCGCGGCATCTACGAGGCCCCGGGCATGGCGCTGCTACACATCACGTACGAGCGCCTCGTGAACGCGATTCACAACGAGAACACGCTCGCTTCGTACCACAACGACGGCCGGAAGCTCGGTCGTCTCATGTACGAGGGCCGCTGGCTCGACCCCGAGTCGCTCATGCTCCGCGAAGCGCTGCAGCGTTGGGTCGGCTCGGCTGTTACCGGCGAGGTCACGCTGCGCCTGCGCCGCGGCGACGACTACACGATCCTCAACACCGAGGGCCCGAACCTCAGCTACCACCCCGAGAAGCTCTCGATGGAGCGCACCGTCGGTGCTGCCTTCGGCCCCGAAGACCGCATCGGCCAGCTCACCATGCGTAACCTCGACATCGCTGACTCGCGTCAGCGCCTCGAGCAGTACGCGGCAATGGGCCTCGTCGGCGGCGCGACCGCTGAGCTCGTCGGCAAGCTTGAGGCTGGCGGTGCGGACGAGATCGCGACCGCTGTCGGCGGCATCGACGAGAATGGCGACGAACTCGGCCTCGCGGCTGCGTTCGACTCCGGCACCGACTAGCGGCATGCTGCCGATTCGGCAGCGGACTACGGACAAGCGGCTGTGGGCCGCGCCTGACTTCGGTCGGGCGCGGCCCACAGCCGTATCCGGCGTAGCCCCGTACAACGCAGCGAGTCCCGGTGCCCTTTCGGGAACCGGGACTCGCTTGCGGCCGCGTGAGCGGCGGGAGACGCTTAGGAAGCGCGGCGGGCGCGTGCTGCGCGACGCTTGAGAGCGCGGCGCTCGTCCTCGCTGAGGCCGCCCCAGACGCCGGAATCCTGGCCGGTGTCCATTGCGTACTGGAGGCACATTTCCGTCACTGGGCAGCGGGCGCAGACGGCCTTCGCTCGCTCAATCTGATCCACTGCCGGCCCGGTGTTTCCAACCGGAAAGAACAGCTCGGGATCTACGGTCAGGCACGCAGCCTGTTCACGCCAATCCATACTTACCTCCTCTGCGTCGCACGTGCGATGCTCAATCTGTACACGCGCTAATCAGCAAAGGCCAGGTAGCCTAAGAGAGATCGCGCGTTGCCTTTTGTCAACGTGACTGAGAATGCTCACACCGGCGTGCGCGAAACTCTGATGAATATATGGTTCCACGGAATTGAACGAAAGACAATAGGCTTTTTGCTGTTGTTTCAGGAAACGAATAGGTATGGTGACGAATATGCGCTCACGCTCCGCCTGGGTTGTGCTCGCAGCAGCACTCTCCGTCGAACTGGTGCTGGGGCTCGCGCTCGTCGTGACCATGATCCCGACGTTTCCGGCGGCCGGGCCAGAACGCGACGCGCTCGCCCCGCTCTGGATCAGCTTGCTGCTCAGCGTCATCATTTCGTGCGTGTGGGTCGCGATCACCCTGCTCGGAGCGTTGCGGCGACAGGGGAGTTGGGTGCGCGGTTCGGCCGTGACCATCCACGTGCTCATGTTCGCCGCCGCCCTTGGGGTGTTCCAGGGCATCCTGGGTACGCCCGCGATCGGCGCGCTGCTCCTTGTTCTCGCGGTCGCCGGATTCGCGTCTGCGATCCTCGTCGGAAAGCCCGCACAGGGCGCGCCGCAGCCCAGCTAGCCGCGCATCGCCGCCTCTCCGGTGCCCCACATGAGGGCCGAAACGCAGTTCACCCCGTCGGCCCAGAGGCGCGGCGGGGTGAACCCTTGGTGGCGGAACGGTTGCCTGGCGCGCTGCTAGACGCCCACCATCTTCAGCACGCGAGCGACGTGGCCGGTTGCCTTGATGTTGTAGAGCGCGCGCTCAACCTTGCCCTCTTCGTCAATGATGAAGGTCGAACGGATCACGCCCTCGACGATTCGCCCGTAGCTGTTCTTCTCGCCGAACGTGCCGTACGCGCGGTGCACCGCGGTATCGGGGTCGCTGAGCAGCGGGTACTCGAGGCCATCGCGCTCGGCGAATCGCTTCAGCTTGTCGACCGCGTCGCGCGAAACGCCGATAACGCTATAGCCTGCCGCTGCGAGCGGGGCCGTGGACTCCTGAAACTCGCAGGCCTCAGTCGTGCACGCGGGCGTCATCGCCTGGGGGTAAAAGAAGATAACGAGCTTTGAACCACGGAACTCGCTGAGGCTTCGTTCGGTGCCGTCTTGGTCGAGCAGCGTGAAGTCGGGGGCGGGCATACCTGGCTCAAGGATCACACGTTCAGTCATGCACCCAGCCTAGCGGCGACCAGGGCCAGGGGCCCGGGCTCTACCTGAGACCCGGCTGCCCGGGGCCGCTGGCAGGCGGCTGCTGGACATACGGCGGCTGCTGGACAGGGGGAGGCTGCTGGCCATAGGGCGCCGGCTGCGCGAACTGCTGCGGCACCGCGAACTGCGCGAGGTACTGGTGCTCGCGCGCAAGGTTGCCCTGCTGGAACGCCCAGAGCGCAGACACCCCGGCGGCCCCGAACCCCCGCGCCACACGGCGCACACTCATCGCCTGCGTGAGGCCGACGAGCGGCGTGAGGATGACGCAGACGACGAAGAGTCCGAGCATCGGAAACCCGTTCAGCGAACCCGAGGTGATCGCATATGGGCTCGCGAGCGGGGAGATGAGGATGAGGATCAGGCCAAAGCTCGGCACGACGATCCCGAGCCACAGCAGGGCGCTGAAGTAGCTACCGGAACGCGCGAAGTCCGTCACCATCCGGCGGACGATGACGCCGCTCGTGACAACTCCACCGACGATGCAGAGCCACCCAATGAACGCCAGCATGAGCGAGGGGCCTGCGAGGCCGGCCCACGCGCCAAGGCCCAGGCCGTACACCCCGATCAAGAACAGCCCGAGCACGGGGAACACGACGCTCAAGAGCGGCTGCGTGAACGCCACGAGCGCCTGGTACCCGCGGGCGAGGTCGGGGAGCGGCTTGGGCGCGACCTGCCGGGGATAGCTCGGTGCCGGCGCCTGGGTAGGCGGCGGCGCGTAGCGCGGGGTCGGGGGCTGTTGCGGCTGCTCGTCAGACATGCCCCCAGTGTACGCGGAGCGTGTGAGAACCCGGGCTACTTCAGTAGGCGGCGGAGCGACTCGACCCGCCTCGCACCGAGTGCGTCGAGTCGGCCGTCAGCGATCGCGAGGTCGAGCTCGCAGTCCGGCGCTTCGTCGGTGTGAGTGCAGCCGCGCGGGCAAGCGTCGAGGAGCGGGATCAGGTCAGTGAACCCGCGCAGGATGCCATCGCTTGTCACATGGCCCAGCCCAAAGGAGCGCACGCCGGGGGTATCGATGACCCAGCCGGTGTCGCCCCCGGCGGCCCCCGGGGTAGGCGCGCTGAGCGCAACGGACGAGGATGAGGTGTGGCGGCCGCGGCCCGTGACCTCGTTCACGTGGCCCGTCGCGCGGTCGGCCTCCGGGACGAGCGCGTTGATGAGCGTCGACTTTCCGACGCCCGAGTGGCCGACAAACACCGTGGTCTTGCCGGCAAGCGTCTCCCGGATCTGCGAGAGCACGCCCTCCGTCGAGTCGTCCTCCCACGCGCCGGGGGCCGAACGAAAGACCGGGACCTCGAGCGCGGCGAAGTTCTCGAGGAACGGTTCTGGGTCTGCGAGGTCGATCTTGGTCAGGCAGATGAGAGGCTGGATCCCGGCGTCGTACGCCGCGACGAGGTACCTGTCGACGAGACGTACGCGCGGCTCGGGGTTCGCGGCGGCGACAACGATGAGCATCTGCTCGGCGTTGGCGACCATGATGCGCTCGACGCGGTCGCTGTCGTCGGCGCTGCGCCGAAGCACCGTCGCGCGATCCTCAACCGAGACGATGCGCGCAAGCGACCCCTCCGTCCCTGACACGTCGCCGACGAGCTGCACCCGGTCTCCGATGACGATCGCCGTTTTCCGCAGCTCGCGAGCACGCGCGGCGACCACGACGCGTTCGGGGAGCGCCTTCGGCCCGCCCTTTACCGCCGGGGTCGCGGGCACGAGCGCGGTGTAGCGGCCGCGGTCAACCGCGGTCACCATGCCGATGACGGCGTCGGAGTGCTCGGGGCGGCGCTTCGTTCGGGGCCGGTTGGCCTTCGGGTTTGGGCGCGCCCGCACCTCGTGGTCAGCGTACTCGCCGTAGGGGGCGTCGTCATCGTCGTCGACGTTGAACCAGCTCACGCGGTCAGATCCCTTCGAGGAAGCCGCGCGCGATGCGCCCGAGGCCGCCGGCGATCTGGGCGCCCGAAACCGCGCCCTCGGCGGCTATGTCGAGCCCGAAGCCGAGCGGGTCACGGTCGGTGTCGTTGTCAGCGCCGAGCAGGCCCTGCCAGAGCTCAGGGAACTCAGGGAGAGTCTTCGAAGTCGATGCGATGTCATCGATCAGCACTCCGGGGACGAGCAGGCCGATGAGCGCTCCCGTCGTCGCGATGCGATGGTCTGCGTACGCGCGCCACGGCCCGCCGTGCAGCTCCGCGGGGTGGATCGCGATGCCGTCCTCGAGCTCCTCAGCTCGGCCACCGAGCCCGTTGATCTCCGCGACGAGCGCCGCGATGCGGTCGGTCTCGTGGTGGCGGGTATGGCCGATGCCAGTGATCGTGCTCGGCTCGCCGGGCGAACCGTCGGCGCGGGGCAGCGCCGCGAGCGCCGCGAGGCCGACGAGGGTGGGCGAGAGTTCGCCTGCGTCGGGCATGTGGATGTTCACGCCGCGAAGCGCTCCCGTTCCCGTGACCGTGAGCGCACCGTGCTCGAGCACGGCGGTGCCGCCGAACTCGGGGAGAAGCTCGCGCAGCTGGTCGCCCACCTGTGTCGTCTCGGCTGGCCAGTGCGGGATGGTGACGGTTCCCCCGACCGCGAGCGCTGCTGCGAGGAACGGGGCGGCGTTTGAGAGGTCGGGCTCGATCGTGATGTCGCGAGCGCCGATCGGGCCGGGCTTCACGCGCCACTCACCGGTCGCGGGGGAGTCGGCCTCGACGCCGCGGGCACGCAGCGCCTCAAGTGTCATTTCAATGTGCGGCACGCTCGGCAGCCGCTCACCAGTGTGGACGACGTGCACGCCCTCCTCGAAGCGCGGGGCCGAGAGCAGCAGCGCTGACACGAACTGGCTCGACAGTGAGGCGTCGACCTCGACCCGACCACCGCGGAGCCTGCCGCCGCCGTGCACGGTGAAGGGCAGCGCGCCCCGGCCATCGTCAGAGATGTCGGCGCCGAGCGCCCGGAGCGCGTCGAGTACCGGGCGCATCGGGCGCTTGCGGGCGTAGGGGTCGCCGTCGAAGGAGACCGGCCCGAGGGCGAGTGCCGCTACCGCCGGCACGAAGCGCATCACGGTACCAGCGAGACCGCAATCGATGCTCGTGGAGCCGGTGAGCTCGGTGGCGGGGGTGACCCGGAGGTCGGGGCCGTAGGGGTTCTTGCCAGGCAACGGGTCGATCGACGTGCCGAGAAGGCGCAGCGCCTCAACCATGAGATCGGTGTCGCGCGAGTGCAGCGGAACGCGGAGCGTGCCCGGCGCATCCGCGAGCGCGGAGAGGATCAGCTCGCGCCCCGTCAACGACTTCGAGCCGGGGAGGGGCACGTACGCGTTGAGCGTGGCGCGGTCACCCGCGGAGTCAGTGTCGACTGCCGGGGCAGCCCAAGCTTCGACGACGTCGTCGGGAATATCGCCCGCGCTCTTGCCGTCGTCTTCGTTTCCGCGGTTCAATTTTGCTGCCAGCATCAGTCTGAGCTTACCGGGCTTCGCTACGAGAGCGTAGGGAAGTCGCCAGATGACGGGATTCATAGCGAGGGGTGGTTAGGATCGAAGGGTGAAGAGCCACGAACAGGACGACGAGTCCGCGACCCTCAAGGCCCGCTTCGCCGACGAGGCGTTGCCGCTCCTTGACCAGCTGTTTGGCGCCGCGATGAAGATGACGCGCAACCCGCAGGATGCGCAGGATCTCGTGCAGGAGACCTTCCTGAAGGCCTATCAGGCGTTCGCCTCGTTCCAGGAGGGCACGAACCTGAAGGCCTGGCTGTACCGCATCATGACAAACAGCTACATCAACACGTACCGCAAGAAGCAGCGTCAGCCCTTCCTCGGGGCAGTCGAGGAGCTTGAGGATTGGCAGCTCGGAGGCGCCGAGTCTACGACCGCGATGTCGTCACAGTCGGCGGAGGCAGAGGCGATCGATCGCACGCCCGATTCGGTCGTGACGAGCGCGTTGAATGACCTCGCCGAAGACTTCCGCATGGCGGTATACCTCGCCGACGTTGAGGGCTTCAGCTACCAAGAGATCGCGGACATTCAGGAGGTGCCGATCGGCACCGTGATGAGTCGCCTCCACCGGGGGCGGGCGAAGCTCAGGCAGGTGCTTGGGGAATACGCGCGCGAGCAGGGCGTTGGACTAGACAGAGCCGAACAGGCAACCACAACACCGACAACGAAGGGAGCCGCGCGATGAGCGACTGCGGATGCGACAAAGCCAAAGCCAACATTTATGAGTTGCTGCGCGGTGAGCTGTGCGCTGAGGAATCGGCCCCGATTCGGGAGCACCTCGAGCACTGTGCCGACTGCCAGAACGAACAGAGCGTGTGCGCGCGCCTCACCTCGGCCGTGCGACGTGCCTGCGAGGAAGAGCGCGATGGCGCTGCACCAGCAGACCTGCGAGACGCGATTCTCCGCGGCCTCACTGTCTAGCCCGGTTAATCCTCGTCGCGCCAGCCGGTGCAGACGTCGACCCACCCGAGCGCATCGCTCAGCTCCTCAAGTTCGGCGATCGTCATCTCGACAGCCGAGTTCGCGCTGCCCGCGGCCGGGAACACAGTCGCGAACCGCCTGAGCGACGCGTCGAGGTAGACGCGCGCCTCGTCGGGGTTCGCAAACGGGCACACGCCGCCGACGGGGTGACCCGTGAGCCGCTCAACGTCGTCGAACTTCAGCATGCTCGGTTTCGCGCGGAACTCGCGCTTGAACATGCCGCCGTTGACCTTCGCGTCGCCCGCGGCGACAACGAGGATCGCGCCGGGCTCGTCGGTCGTGCTCGCAAATGCGAGCGTCTTCGCGATTCGCGCGGGTTCGGTGCCGGCCTGCTTCGCGGCGAGTTCGACCGTCGCGCTCGACTCGGGGAATTCGAGAATGGTTCCGTTCCAGGCCTGCGCCAGCAGGTCGGCGCGCACGGTGTCGATGCTCATGTCTGATCCTTCGCTCGGTTGGCGCTGGCCTCGCCGCGCCAGGTGGTGTCGGGGAGCCGCAGCCGCGAGGCGACGAGCTCCCGTGTGTACGGGTGCGTTGGGGCCTCGAGAAGCTCGGCGGTTGGCCCGTCTTCGACGATCTTGCCGCCCTGCATGACCACCGTGCGCTCAGCGAGCTGCGGCACGATGCCGAGGTCGTGCGTGATCGTCACGAGGGTGAGCCCGAACTCTTCCCGCAGCTCGGCAAGGAGGCCCAGCACGCGCGCCCGCACGAGCACGTCGAGCGCGCTGACGGGTTCGTCGCCGACGAGTAGCTCGGGGCCGTGGACGATCGCGCGGGCGACGGCGATGCGCTGCCGCTGCCCGCCCGAGAAGGCGTCCGGGTACCGGGTCGCTGCGCTCGCTGGTAGACCGACGCGCTCCAGCACGGCGCGCACCATAGCGCCGTGGTCTCCGGCGATGCCTGCGCCCTCGAGCGACTCCGAGACCGACTGCTCGATGGTGCGCCGCGGGTTGAACGACGAGTACGGGTCTTGGAAGACGAGGCCGGTGCGGCGGCGCAGCCAGCCCAGGTCGCCAGACCGGGCGTCGACCTCGCGGCCCGCGAAGCGCACGGTGCCGGTGGTCGGCTTGCTCAGGCCGAGGAGCTGCCTGATGAGCGTGGTCTTGCCCGATCCTGATTCCCCGACGATCGCGACGCTCTCGCCCCGCTCGATCGTGAGGGAGGCGCCGTCGAGCGCGCGCACGACCTGGCCGCGTTCAAAGAGCTTGCGTGCCGGCGTACGAAACTCTTTTGAGACGCCAGTGAGCTCGACGAGCGGGTGACCTGCCTCTCGGGCGCGCTGTTCCGCGTCCGGGAGATTCAACTGCCCGGTCCAGGGGGTACTGCCCGTCCATGTGGCGGCCGGAGTCTGGTCGTTCATGCCGCTTCCCCTCCCGCAGCCGCGATGAGCGCCCGCGTGACCTCGTGGGTGGGGCGCTCGAGAATCTCGCGAACGCTGCCCTGCTCGACGATCTGCCCGTCGGCGAACACGAGCACGCGCTCGGCCACCTGGTTCACGACCGCGATGTCGTGCGTGATGCAGACGAGTGAGCACTCGTCGCGGTCAGTGATTTCGGTAAACAGCTCGAGGATGCCGCGCTGCACGGTCACGTCGAGCGCGGTCGTCGGTTCGTCGGCGAGCAAGAGCCCGGGAGACGCCGAGATCGCCGCGGCGATCGCCGCGCGCTGCCGCTGGCCGCCCGATACCTCGTGCGGGTACGCGCGCACAATGCGCTCAGGATCGCGGAGCCCGACCTGCCGCGCGAGTCTGAGTGCCGCCTCGCGCCGCTGATCGCGACCGAGGTGGTAGTGGATGGCGAGCGCCTCCGTCATTTGGGTGCCGAGCCTGCGGAACGGGCTCAGCGCTGTCTTCGGCTCCTGGAAGACCATGCCAATGCGGTCGCCGCGGATCGCTGCGAGCTCGCGGTCGCTCAGCCCGAGCAACTCGCGCCCGTTCGCCCGCACCGAGCCGCTCACCGTCGCCTCGCGGGGGAGGAGCCCAGCGATCGCGAGAGCAGTCATCGTCTTGCCCGAGCCCGAGCCGCCGATGATGCCGAGCCGTTCGCCTGCCTCGAGATTGAAGCTGATGCCGTGCAGAATCTCGGTGCCGCCGATTGCGACCCGGAGATCCTTGACGACGAGCTCGGTCGCGCCCGTCTCCACGGTGTCGTGCTGTTCGTTCACCGGGGCACCTCAGCAGTCTCATCCGCCGGGTCGCGCATGTCGAGCGCGTCTCGGAGCTGGTCGCCGAATAGGAAGAACGCGAGCACCGTGACCGTGATGGCGAGACCCGGCCAGACCACGGTTTCCGGGTAGACAGACACGAAGCGCTGCGTCGACGCGAGCATTCCGCCCCAGGACGGCACGTCCTTCGGAGCTCCGAACCCGAGGTAGCTCAGGCTCGCCTCGGCGAGCACCGCCGTGCCCATCGTCCAGGTGACCTGCACGATGTAGACGGGGAGCACGCTCGGGATGAGATGGCGGAACAGGATCCGGGCGCGTGAGAGCCCGGCGACCTGGGCGGCGACCACGAAGTCGGCGCCCTGCACCTGACGGAACTCGGCGCGAAGCACGCGGCCCATTGAGACGCCGAACGCGACCCCGAGCGCGGCGACGACGATCGGGATGCCGCTGCCGAAGACCGCGGTGAGCATGATCGCGAGGAGCGTGGTCGGGAACGCGACGAGCACGTCGATGCCGACGGCCACAACCTCGCGCACGGGGCGCCCCCCGAGCCCGCCGAGCAGCGCGAGCACGAAACCGATGAGGCTCGCGAGGGCGCCGGTACCCAGCGCGACACCGAATGAGACGCGGCTGCCTGCGATGAGGCGTGACGCGATGTCGCGGCCGCTGCCGTCAGTGCCGAGCCAGTGCTCACCCGAGGGCCGCAACCAGACGTTCCCCGTCGCGTGATTCGGGTCTTGTGGCAGCCAGAAGTAGGAGGCGATCGATACGCAGGCGACGAGCACAAGCACGCCTACAGCGAAGGCACCGACGGGCCGCCGCATGACTTTTCGCAGCGTCTTCATTCTTCGCCCTCCGCTCGGAGCCGCGGGTCGATGAGGCGGTGCACCACGTCGACAAGAGCCCCCATGACGAGAATCACGGAGGTGAGTACCAGAAGCGTCGACTGGACCTTCGGGAGGTCGCGCTCGCCGACGTCAGACACGAGCATCGTGCCGAGGCCTGGGAGGCTGAACAGCTGCTCGACGACAACGGCCCCGACGAGCAGCGCCGCGGCCTGGAGGCCGAGCATCGAGATGATCGACAGCCCGACGCCCGGGAGCCCCTGCGTGAGCAGCGCGCGGAGCCTCGAGTTGCCCTGCGACATCGCGGTGCGCACGTGGTCGGCGTCGAGCGCGCGCAGCGTCGCGCTGCGCACAAGCCTGAACAGAATCGCGCCCTCGATGAGCCCGATCGTGAGTGCAGGGAGCACGAGCGACCGGAGCGCCTGGAGCGGCTGCTCCCACCCGTCTTGCGGGAATCCCTGGGAGGGCAACCAGCCAAGCCAAGACGAGAGCACGAGGGTGCCGAGGAGGCCAGCCCAGACGACAGGGATCGCTGAGGCGAGCACGCTCGAGGCCGACACGAGCTGCCCGAGCGCCGTCGAATTGCGGTATGCGGCGAAGACCCCGAGCGGCAACGCCACGAGCAGGACGACGGCGAGCGACATGATCGTGAGCGGAATGGTGACCTCCGCCTTCTCGGCGAGCTCAGAGGAAATCTCTGTTCCCGTGACCACGGAGTGCCCGAGATCGAATCGCAGCACGCCGCCGATCCAGTCGAAGTACTGGGCAAACAGCGGGCGGTTGAGGCCCAGTTGCTCACGGAGGGCCTCGACCTGGGCAGGGGAAGCCTGGGTGCCTCCAATGACCTGGGCAACGTCGCCCGGGAGGATTCGCAGCGTTGCGAAGATGAGCACGCTCGCGACGAACCAGGCGAGAGCCAGGAGGCCTGCGCGGCCAATGATGAATCGCGTCACGTTCCGAGACTACTCACTCTGTGGCCTCCTGTGTGCGTAGGCGTGAGACGTGTTCGGGCTCGGGGAGCGCCTGCGCGGCGGCCCCCGAGCCCGAGTGGACGGTGTGACCGGTTAGTCGATCGAGACGCCGGCGAGGCTCACACGAGCGTTGGTGTTCACGCTCGGGAAGCCGCTGACCTTCGTGCTGATGACGTTTGTCGGCGTGTAGTTGAACAGCCACTTCGCGGGGGCATCCTCCGCGATGATGCGTGCGGCATCCTCGAGCAGCTTCGCCTCGGCACCGGCGTCGGTGCTTGCGATCGACTCTGCGTACAGGCGCTGAACCTCAGGGTTGTCGTAGCCGAAGTAGTACCCGGGGTTGGCGTAGTTACCGAGGTCGCGCGCTTCCGCGTGGTCGACATAGCTGAGGTCGAAATCGTGGTTCGAGTAGACGTCGTTCAGCCAGGTCGGGAACTCGACGGGCTTCACCTTCGCGGAGACCCCAATCTCTGCGAGCTGGCTCGTGACCATGTCGAGCGCCGCGGTGTCGTAGAAGTTCGGCGAGGTGATGGTGAGGCTGAGGTTCGACTGGCCGGCCTCGGCGAGCAGCGCGCGCGCTGCCTCGGGGTCGTAGGCGTTCACATCGGTGAGGTCGACGTAGCCCGGCTCGCCCTTGGTGATGGGGCTTCCGAGTTGCACGGCATCGCCGTTCTGCGAGGCGACGAGGGTCTCACCATTGATCGCCATGCTCAGCGCCTTGCGCACGCGGGGGTCATCGAAGGGCGCGCGGGCGCTGTTGTAGGCAAGCGTGAAAACGTCAGCGCTCTCGGCGCGGACCATTTCGAAGTTCGCGTTGCCCTCGAATTCTGCGCGCAGTGGGGAGAGCAGGGCGGTGTGGACATCGACATCGCCGTCCTTCAGCGCGTTGACGGCAGCACGGCCCTCGGGGAAGAATCGGAACGTCGCACGGTCAACCATTGCGGGCTCGCCCCAGTAGTCGGCGAACCTGTCAAGCGTGATGCTGTCGCCCTGCTTCCACCGCGTGAACTCGAAGGGGCCGGTGCCGTTGGCCGAGTTCTGCAGCCCGTCGGTCGAGCCGCCCTCAAGGATGACGCCGGCCGAGCCAGCGAGCTCCCACAGGAGGCGGGAGTTGGGCTCCCCGAGCACGATCATCAGGGTGTCGGCGTCAACCTGCTCAACCTTCGCGTCGAAACCGACAGCGTCCGCCGTCAGCGCGCCGGTCAGCGACGCCACGACGTCGTCTACCGTGAGCTCGGCGCCTGAGTGGAACGTTACGCCCGAACGCAGGGTGAACGTGTACTCGAGGCCGTCGGCACTCACCTCGGGCATCTTCGTTGCGAGGACGGGGACGATGTCGGCGATGCTGCCGGGCTCGATGCCGACGAGGCCCTGGTAGACGTTGTCGATGAGCACCTGCCCCGTCGCGACGCCGGCGTCGTTACGAATGTCGAGGCTTGTGGGCTCGAGGACGAGCCCGACCGCGATCTCCTTCTTCGCGTCGCCGCCCTCCGTGGGGCGAGTGAGGGCGAAGTAGGCTGCGACGGCGGCGATGAGGCCGACAACAATGATGACGCCGATGACGATGGGGGTCTTCGAGCGCTTGCGTTTCGTGTAGGTCGGCGACTGCGGGTTCGACTCACTCACGGTGACTCCTCGGGGTCGATCTGCGACGGGGCAGATGGGTCAGTTTCGGAGCCTGCGTTGACGCATGGCGCACGCAGACGGGATCAGCGCCGGAAAGCTATGCGCTGAACGCCTGCGCCTCGCTGCGCGGGTGTCGAGGAACGAGACTACGCTGGGCAAACTCGAAGTGACGCCGAGAAGTCGACCTTGTTGCAGTGTTGTTACGAACCGCGTGGTCGGTTCCGTGCTGGGCGGCAATTAGCGCACGTAGCCGCCGTCGCGCAGCCCGGCTTCGACCTCAAACCTATTGGTGAGGGGGTTGCGGCCGGCCAAGAAGTAGAGGAACGGCATTGCCAGGCCGTAGCGCCGCCACTGGCGCCGGTGTACCTGCTCGTGCCTGATGATCGCGGGGCTCACGTTTTCGTCGGTGAGGTAGCACGAGCCAACGCAGCTGCCGCCCCTTCCAAACGTCCACCGGGGCATGCCGCGGAACACCCACAGCCCGTCGATGCGTTCGACCGCGCCGGTCGACCAGATGCTGCCCCAGATGAAGCCCACGGCCGTGGCGTAGGCGTAGCCGAACCACGCGAGCGGCAGATTGCGCTGGGGTCGTGCGGGCGTCTCGCGAGCCGGGGCCGTCACCGGCTGCCCCCTGAAACGAGGGCCGCGAGCAGCCGGAGCACCGTTGGCGAGTCGTCGGCAGCGACCTCGGCGGATGCCGGGGCGAACTCGCAGATCGCCGCGCCAGCGAGCGGGGCCTGTGCAACGGCGGCTCGCACGGCGCCCGCGAGGTCGGAAACCGCAAGGCCGAACGGTACGGGGGAGTGCACCGCGGCGAACTCGGCAGGGTCGAGCACGTCGAGGTCGATGTGCACGTAGACACTCGTCGCTCCTACCTCGGCGAGCCAGCCGGCAATCGCCTCCGCGGGGCTCTCGGTCGACGCCGGAATTGCTCGCAATCCGAGCTCGTCAATCGCCTGCGCTTCCTCGGGATCGACCTCGCGGGCCCCAACGAGCAACACTCGCGCCGGCTCTACGGGGTGCGCGCCGTTGAGGTCGGCGATGCCCTGCCCGAGAGCGTGGCGCAGCGCCATGCCCGAGGCCGCGCCAGAGGGCGACGTGCTCGGGTGCTGCAGGTCGGGGTGCGCATCGAACCAGAGCACGGCGACGTTCGGGTCGCGCTCGACCGCGCGGTCGAGGCCCGCGAGCGTCGACGCGCAGTCGCCGCCGAGCGTGATTGCGGGCTCCTCCGCACCGCGAAGGATCTCGCGCGCGGCGTCACGCGCCGCGACGACCGAGCTCAGGCGCGCGACGGGTGTGCCGAGCGCGTCACCAGCCTGCTGCGGCACGGGAACGTCGAAACGCGCCGCGGGCGGGAGATCTTCTCGGAGGTGAGATGCGCCGTCGGTGATGAGCATCGCGCGCGACGACGCCGAGCCCTGCCACTCGGGCATCAACAGATATATAGCTTTGGTCGGCTCAGCCATCGCACCCACCCTCTGTTTCGTGATCCACTCAGCCTACGCCGACGTAGCTGAGTCAGTGCCCGACAGAGACAAAGTCGATGAGTTCCTCGACCCTGCCGACGAGCTGTGGCTCGAGGTCGCGGAAGTTTCGCACCCGGCCGCGGATGCGTTGCCACGCCTCCGCCGTGTCTGCGAGGTCGTCCGACGGCCACCCGAGCGCGCGGCAGATGCCCGTCTTCCAGTCGATGCCGCGCGGAATCTTTGGCCACTCGGCGAGCCCAAGCCGCGCCGGCTTCACGGCCTCCCAGATGTCAATGTACGGGTGGCCGACGATGCGCACGTGGCCGCCGTGCGGGCCGCGCGCGATCGCCTCCGCGATCCGCGTCTCTTTCGAACCGGTGACGAGGTGGTCGAGCAGCACGCCGGCGCGGCGCCCCGGGCCCGGCTTGAACTCGGCGAGTACCCGCTCCAGGTGATCCGCGCCGTCGAGGAGTTCGACGACGATGCCCTCGATACGGAGGTCGTCACCCCAGACCTGCTCGACGAGCTCGGCGTCGTGCTTGCCCTCGACGAAGATACGGCTCGGCATCGCGACGCGCGCCCGCTCGAGCGGGGCCGCGAACGAGCCTGAGGCGGTGCGCTGCCGCACCTTGGCCCGTTTGGGTGGCACGAACTTCACGGGCTTGCCGTCAACGAGGAAAGCGTCTGAGAGCGGAAACCCGCGCACAGCGCCGTCAAAGTCCTCAAGCTTCAGCACTCCATCGCGGGCGTCAACGACGGCGCCACAGAACTCCGTGAGACTGTGCTCGACAACGAGGCCCTTTGTGAGCTCCACCTCGGCGCGCTCGACAGGGCCGCGGCGCGGCTTCATCTGGGCGATCGGGTCGTTGTCGTAGCGGTTGTCGAACACGGTCTCGAGCCTAGCGAACAGCGGAGCCCATGCGCCGCGCCGGTGGGGCTGATACCGTGGCGATATGAACGCTGACGTTTCCGAACCGCTCATCCTCGCTGCACGCGAAGGCGCGATCACACGGGTGACACTCAACCGACCGCGCGCAATCAACGCGCTCAACACCGAGATGTTCGCCGGCCTCGATGCCGCGCTTGATGCGGCTACCGGATCGAGCGCGATTGTGCTCGACGGCGCGGGCGAGCGCGGGTTCTGCGGCGGCGGCGATATCAAGCAGATCGCCTTCGGGGGTGACCCACGAGCACTGTTCGGTGCCGAGTACCGCGTCGACTACCGCGTCCACGCTTCAGACGTGCCCGTCGTCGCGATCATGGACGGAATCGCGATGGGTGGCGGGATCGGGCTCGGCGGGCACGCCGCGTTCCGGATCGTCACAGAGCGCAGCCGCCTCGCGATGCCCGAGGCGCGCATCGGCATCATGCCCGACGTGGGCGGCCACTACCTGCTCGCGAACGCGCCGGGCCGGCTCGGCGAATACCTCGCGATCACCGCGAGTGAGATGGGCCCGGCCGACGCGATCGCGCTCGGCTTCGCAGACACGCTCATCGACAGCGCGCGCATCGACGACCTCCGCGCGGCTCTCGCCGCCGGCGGCGACCCGGCGGAAACAGTCGCCGAGTTCGCTGTGCCGGTGCCCGAGGCGCCGCTGAACGCGGTGCGCGAGTGGTTCGACCCGATCGCAGATGCGGCGCTCAACAGCGTCTACGCTGTCGCCGACCCAGTCGGCGCGACTGCCGCACTCCTCAACGGGCTTGAAACAAGCGATGTCCCGGCCGCCCGCCAGACCGCCGAGATCGTGCGCGGGATGTGCCCGGTGTCGCTCGTTGTGACCGTGTCGCAGATCGCGCGCACGCGCGCCGAGGGGCTCGACGTGCGCGGCGTGCTCGAGGACGACTACAGGATCGTGCCGAGGCTCGCAGTGCTGCCGAACTTTGCGGAGGGCGTGCGTGCTCAGCTCGTCGACAAAGACCGGAACCCCAAGTGGCAGCCGAAGCGCGTCGAAGAGCTTGACGCGGGGGAGATCGCCGAGATACTTGCGCCGCATGCCGCGGGCGAGAACGGCCTGGGGCTGTAGCCCCGGCAGCCGTTCCCGCGACGCTACGCTTACAGCATGACAGGACCAGGCGCGGCGGGGGGCACTCGGGGTGCTCCACGCGAGTTCCCTGTCGAACTTGACAGGGAACTCGACGCCCCTCTGCCCGTGCAGCTCGCGGCGGCGCTCCGCGAGGCGATCGACGCCGGCACGCTCAGGCCTGCCGAGCCCGTCCCAGCAACCCGCGAACTCGCACGCAGGCTCGGCGTCGCCCGCGGTGTCGTCGTCGCCGCCTACGAACAACTCATCGCGGAGGGGTACCTCGTCGCCGTACACGGGCGCGGCACCGCCGTGAACCCCGAGCTCGACACGGCGCCGCCGCAGCGTCTGGAACGCGTAGCCGACGATCGCCCGCGAGCCCCGCGGCCCGAGAAGCGGCCCGCGGCGGTTGAGGACAGTGGCGCCCCGCGTGGCCGGGCTCCGCTTGCGCCGGGGGAGCCGATCCCGAGCGCGATCAACAGCCCCGCGTGGCGCGCCGCCTGGCGGGAGGCCGCGTCGCGCGCCCACCTCGTCGCGCCAGCGCTCGGCGACCCGCGCCTGCGCGAGGAGGTTGCCGACCACCTGCGGCGCATGCGCGCCACTGCGCGCTCGGCGGCCGACGTCATCGTGACGGCGGGTACCCGTGAGGGGCTCGGGCTGCTGCTCACCTCCCTCGGCACGACGCGCGGGCGCGGCCTTGTCGTCGGCGTCGAGGATCCGGGCCTGCCCTCGCTGCGCGGTGTGGCCGCCCGGCACGGCGCCCGCATCGTCGCCCTACCTACCGACAGCGAGGGGCTCGACACGTCGCGTCTACCCGAGGGCGTGCTTGACCTCGTCATCGTGACGCCGAGCCATCAATACCCACTCGGCGGGTCGCTGCCGCTCGTGCGGCGCCGAGAACTGCTTGCTTGGGCGCGGCGTGGCGGCGTCGTCATCGTCGAGGATGACTTCGACTCCGAGCTCCGCTTCACCGGGAGCCCGCTGCCGACGCTTGCTGCCCTCGACGATGACGTGCACGGCTCGGTTGTGCTGCTCGGCACGTTCTCGCGCACTGTCGCGCCCTCCCTGTCAGCCGGGTATCTGCTAGCACCCGAAGGGGTCCGATCTATGATCGAGCCGGTGCGCAGAGAACTCGGCGGCCCGGTTTCGTCGGTCGTGCAGTTCGCGCTCGCGCACTACCTCGCGACGGGTGAGCTCAGGCGGCACACCGCGAGGCTGCTTCGCCGCTACGCCGAGCGCCGCGATCTGGTCTCAGAGCGGCTCGCCGGTGCGCGCGGGGTCAGAGTTCGGCCGATGGACGGTGGCCTTCACGCCGTCATCGAGTTCGTCGGCCCCGACGCGGTCGCGCTCCGGCGCCGAGAGGTCGACGTTGTTGAGCGCACCCGAGCGGCTGGGCTGGGAGCCGAGCCGCTTGGCGGGTACTGGCAGCGGAGCGGAGCGGGCATGTCTGGGCTGGTCATCGGACTCGGCGGCTCAGACGACACCGCCTTTGAAGCGGGGCTGGGCGCGCTCGCCGCCGTGCTGCGCGAATCTCCTGCTCCGCGCGGGTGACGGGGTACGCTTGCAAGGTGAGTGTTGAAAACATCACTGCGAGCATGCAGAACTATCTCAAGGTGATCTGGAGCCTTGAGGAGTGGTCGGATACGCCGATCACGAATTCGGCGATCGCTGAGTCGGCCGGGGTACGGCTGTCGACGGTCTCGGACGCGCTGCGCAAGCTCGCGGACTCGGGGCTCATCGACCACCAGCGATACGGCACCGTGACGCTGACCGACGAGGGGCGCGAGCTCGCCGTCGTGATGACCCGCAGGCACCGGCTGCTTGAGACGTTCCTCGTGCGCGTGCTCGACTACTCGTGGGACGAGGTGCACGACGAGGCCGACAGGCTCGAGCACGCGGTGTCTGATGAACTCGTGAACCGGATCGATCGCGTGCTCGACTACCCGACGCGCGACCCCCACGGCGACCCGATCCCGAGCGCTGACGGTCTCGTGCACAAGCCCGTGGCGCAGCTGCTCACCGATATCGAGGCGCCGTGCAAGGTTCGGGTCGAGCGCATCTCTGACGCTGACCCCGAGATGCTGCAGTACTTCGCATCGCGTGGCATCGTCGTCGACGCCGAACTCGACATACTCGAGGGTGAGCCCTACTCCGAGACCACGGCAGTTGCCGTCGCTGGGACCGGGCAGCAGGTGCTGCTCGGCAAAGCGGCATCGAACTCCGTCTGGGCCTCCCCGCTCGCCTGAGGCCATCGTGACCTGGCAACACTGCAATGACGCAGCGCGCACGCATCACTGTTCGGTGAGAGATGCTTCCTCGCGCTCCGCAATACGAGATAATGGTGAGGGTGTCTTGAGAGGAGGCGAAGTTGGGCTGGTTTTCGAAGCGTAAGCGGCAAGCTCAGCCGCCGCGCCGTCTCCCGAAGCGCGTGCTCGCCCCCGTTGAGGAGATCGTCGAACAGGGGTTGCTTGTCGCCGACGTCGCCGTTCGGATGACCGTGAAGAACGCGATCATCATGAACGCGCTTAAGGAGCACGCCGACTACGACGAAGCGCAAATCCTCGAGATGGTGCGCAACGCACTGAACGAGCTCGCCGCTGAGCGCGAGCGCGACGCGCGCCACATCGCGCGAGTGCGCGGCGAGATCAAAGACACCGGTCGGAGTGCGTGGAGCGAGACCGAGTACGGCAACAGCGACAGCCGCACGCTGAAGCACCGGCAAGAGGTGTATGAGCAGGTCGCCGCCGAGCTGCGCGCGCGGACCGAGGACGAGGAGTACCTCGATTCAACCGTCGAGCGCGCCCGGGGGCTTGCGTGGGCCGAGATCGGCGACTCGTTGAAGGAGCGCGCAAGCCATCCGTACTACAGCGGCGGCCACGACGAGGATTACCGAAACAACCGTGACGATCGCATTCAGCAGCTGATTGAGAAGGACCTCACGTCGCTCATCAAGCAGCAGGCACCGAAGCCGAGTCTGAAGGACCGGATCAGGCTCAAAGGCTCGAAGTAGCCCGCTCGGTTATTCGGGCTGGCTGAGCAGCTCGGGGTGCTTCGCGATGTAGCCCTCGATGAACCAGCACGAGGCCTGTACGCGGTTCGCGGCCGCGACGTCGGAGGTGAGTGCCCGGCGCGCGAGCAGGCCCGAGAGGCCCGTGCCGCGGAGCGACCCGTCGACCAGCGTGTGGTCGAAGTCAACGACGCCCTCGCGCGGGAACGAGTAGTGGGCCTCGCCGACGACCTGCGAGCCTGTATCGGTCTGCTGGTGCACCGCGAAGCGCTGCGCCTCGGGCTCGTGGACGATGGCGATGCCGGCCTCGGCCGCATCCGCTTCTGTGAGGTAACGTGCCATTCACGTAGCCTAACCCCGATATCCTCGAAGCGTGAGAGCGAAACATGTGGGAGGGCTGGCGGTTGTGGTCGCGCTCGCGCTCACGGGGTGTACCGCCCCCGAGCCAGAGCCCGAGGAGCTGACGGTTTCGGCGGCCGGCGCGCGCTATCTTGATGCGATCTGCCCCGTGAACGCCGCGTGGGAGGGCGTAGACCTTGAGGTCGACCGCCTGCGGCTCGTGCTTTCGAGAGGCGATGCAGGCGACACCGCGGCGCTCGAGGTTGCCCTCGCAGGCCTTGAGCGGGCGTCAACGGCGGCATCGGAGACTCTCTCCGACGAGACGGTGGCGTGGCCGGCGAAGGCCGAGAGCGGGGTAGCGGAGGTCGCCGAGACCCTGGCCGCCGATGCTGAGCAGGCGGCGCACGCCGCGAAACTTCCCGCGGCCGATCTCGTGGATTACTCCTGGGAAGGAGCCAAGGCCATCGGCACGGCCGCCGCCGCAACGCGTGCGGCGCTGGGCCTCCCGGAAGATGTCGGAAGCGCCTGCGCTGACCGGCCCGTTAGCGCCCATTAACCCAGTGGTCACTCTTGGTTCCCTGCGGGGAGCCAAGTTGACATAGAATATCCCTTCTATGCCAACTTCAGACGACGCCCAAAACTTCGACGAATTCCACAAGCCGAACGAGCCCGCCGAGCGGGCCTTTGGCGCGCGCGAACAGCTTGCGATCTGGCTGCTCCTTGGGTCAGCGTTCGTCGTGATCCTCAACGAGACGATCATGGGGGTCGCGCTACCTGAGCTCATGCACACCCTCGGTATCTCGGCGTCCGAGGGGCAGTGGCTCACCACGGCGTTCCTGCTCACCATGAGCGTCGTGATCCCGATTACTGGCATGCTCATTCAGCGCGTTCCTACCCGGGCGCTGTTCATTGCCGCGATGACGCTCTTCAGTGTCGGCACGCTCGTCGCGGCGCTCGCGCCGGGACTGCCGATGCTGCTCGTGGGTCGTATCGTGCAGGCGTGCGGCACCGCGATCATGATGCCGCTGCTCATGACGACCGTCGTCACGCTCGTGCCGCCGGGGCAGCGCGGCCGCATTATGGGCCGGATCTCGATCGTCATGTCGGTCGCGCCCGCACTCGGGCCGACCGTGTCTGGCATGATTCTCGAGGTGCTCAGCTGGCGCTGGCTGTTCCTGCTCGTGCTCCCGATCGCGATCGTGGCGCTCGTGCTCGGCGGCGTACGCATGCCGAACGTAGGTGTGCGCAAGCGGACCTCGATCGACGTGCTTTCCGTGCTTCTCTCCGTGCTCGGCTTCGGCGGGCTTGTCTTCGGGCTCAGCGAGATCGGCAGCGCCGCAAACGGCGCGGCGCTCGTGCCCCCGTTCATCCCCGCGGCAATTGGGGCTGTTGCGCTCGCGCTGTTCGTCTGGCGTCAGCTGTCGCTGCAGCGGACGGACGGCGCGCTGCTCGACCTGCGCACGTTCAAGAGCCGCCCGTACTCGCTCTCGGTGATCCTGATCGCGTGCGCCTCGATGGCGCTGTTCGGATCGCTCATCCTCGTGCCGATCTACGCGCAGAACGTGCTTGGCCTCACGCCGCTGCAGACCGGCCTACTGCTCCTCCCCGGCGGCCTGCTCATGGGGCTGCTCGGGCCCGTGGTCGGGCGCATCATCGATGCGCGGGGCGTTCGCCCGATGCTCATCCCCGGCACGATCGTGACAGCACTCGCTCTCTTGAGCATGGGCCTCTTCACGGACACGACGACGGTCTGGCAGGTACTCGCGACGCACCTCGTACTGAGCGTCGGGCTCGCTGGCGTCTTCACGCCGCTGTTCTCGGTGTCGCTCGGTTCGCTGCCCGTCGAGCTCGCCTCCCACGGCAGCGCCATGCTCTCAACGGTGCAGCAGGTCTCGGGCGCGGCTGGCACGGCCCTGTTTGTGACCGTGATGACGCTCGTCTCGGTCTCCTGGGCCGGAGGCGACCCAGTCGCGGTCGACGCCGAGGCGCTCGCCCACGGAACCAGGGTGGCCTTCATTATCGGAGGCGTGATCGCATCGCTCGGCGCGATTGTCGCGCTCTTCGTACGAGAGGCCGAGGCCGCGGCCGAACAGCAGTCGGTCTAGGTCGCGAGTGCTGCCTACGCCGCGGCAACGAGACCGGCGATGAGTGCCGAGAGCCCAAACTCGAAGGTTTCCATCGTTACGGTTGTGCGTAGCTCGGCGGCGTGCTCGCGCGCGCGTTCCTCTGCGCTCGTGAGGTTTGGGGCGAGCTCGGGGTTGTTGACGGGGCGCAGGTTATCTTCGGGCGCGAGCGAGTCGAGCGCCGAGCCAATAACGAACGATTCGATTGCGACGATGGCGGGCACGATCCGCTTTTCGGGGTAGCCGTCACGCCGCATCGCTGATGCGATGCGCTCGTAGTCGATGATCGACTCTGGCTCATCGTCCACGGGCAGCGTCGCGAGCGCGGCAATGATACCTGGGTGCGCGCCGAGCGTGGCCAGATAGGCGCGGGCCCAGGCTGCAATGGCTACCTCCCACGGGCGGGTCTCAAAGCCGTGGTCTCCTACCCGGCGGGTGAGCTGGCCGCGCATGCCCGCGATGAGCTCGTCTTTCCCCGAGAAATAGTGGTGCAGCGCGGAGGGGCGCACCTCGAGGTTCCGCGCGAGCGCGGCCAGCGTGAAGTCCCCGCCCCTGGTGTCGGTGAGCTCAAACGCCGCCTCGAGAATGCGCTCGCGGGAGAGCACCGCTTTTCGGGGCCGACCTGCCGGTCGATGTGCCTCGGGGGCCGTTGTCATGACGCATCCTTGTCTCGCGGGGTTGCAGACATTATTGAATCTGCGTAAATTAAAGTTGCTCCGCGTCTCAGTCGAGGATACGGGGTCACACGAACCAAGGGGGACCACCGTGCGAGAAACGACCGCAGACCTGATCATTACGGGCGCGCGCGTGCACTCAATGGTTGCTGGCGACGGCTCTGACGCTCCACGCGCCATTGCGGTCGCCGGAGGTCGAATTCTCGCGCTGGGGAAGCCCGGGGAAATCGACGAAGCCTTCCGCGGGGCACGCACTCGAGTGGACGACGCGAGCGGTTCGACGATCACGCCGGGGCTCATCGATGCCCATCTACACCCGATCCAGGGCGTGGAGCTGTGCCAGGGCGCCGATCTCGGCGGTGTGCGAGACCTCCGCGAGCTGCGCACGGCGCTGCTCGCGGAGACCGATCGGGTGCGCGCGGGAGCCAGTGGGGGCTGGGTCCGCGGGTGGAATCTCGACTATGCCGTGTTCGACGGCGCGCCGCTCACCTCGCAGTTCCTCGATGATGTCGTGGGGGAGTTGCCCGCGATGGTGTTTTTCTTCGACTTCCATACGGCGGTCGCGAGCACGGAGGCGCTGCGGCGCGCCGGCATCACCGGCGCGCGTTCGTTCGATGACACGTCGGAGATTGTGGTCGGCTCTGGGGGGACGCCGACCGGCGAACTGCGAGAGGACAGCGCGTACCAGCCTGTTCTCGAGGTAGCGCCGAAGCCGAGCCGCGAAGAGACGCTCGAGGCGGCACGTGCCACGTTCGCGAAGATGCGCCGCTCGGGCCTCACCGGCGGGTCGATCATGGACGGCAACAGCGAGACCCTCGACCTGCTCGAAGAGCTCGACGGGACCGGCATGGGCCTGCCCGTGCGCATTGTGAGCGCGATGGATATCAAGCCGAGTTACTCCGCCGAGACCCGCGCCGCCATCAAGGCGCAGGTTGACCGTGGCGGTAGCCGCTGGCGCGGCGGCGTCATCAAGCTCTACGCTGATGGCGTGATCGATACGGGCGCTGGCTGGCTATATGACGCCGACGCCGACGGCCACGGCACGACGGGGTTTTGGCCCGACCAGGCTGATTTCGCTGCGGCCGTTCGCGAGTTTGCCCAGGCAGGATTCCAGATCGCAACCCACGCTATTGGTGATCGCGCGGTCGGCGAAACGATCACCGCATATGAAGCGGCCGGTCCGATCGCACGCACCGGGGTGCCGCACCGCATCGAGCACCTTGAAACGCTCACCCCTACCGACGTCGCACGCCTCGCGGCGAACGGCATCACGGCATCCATGCAGCTGCCGCACCTCCAGTGGCGCATCCCTGACGGGTCTGACGAGTGGGCCCGCCGCCTCGGCCCCGAGCGCGCTTCACGCGGCTGGGCGGCAGGCACGGTGCTCCGCGCAGGGGCACCACTCGCCCTCGGCTCGGACTGGCCGATCGCCGACCTCGACGCACGCGTCGGCCTCGCTTGGGCGATGCTCCGTCGCGCCCCGGGTGACGCTGGAGGCTTTGTCTACGAGCCAGAAGAACGACTTACCGCCGCTCAGGCGCTCCACGGGTACACCCGCGGCGCAGCGCTCGCACAGGGCGACGACGACCTCGGCATCATCCGTGCCGGTGCACACGCAGACCTCACTGTGTGGTCTGAAGATCCGCTCGAGGTGCCAGGCGACGATCTCGCCAAGCTCCCCGTACGCGCGACCTATCTCGACGGGCTCCACACCTCCCACATCGAGTAGCTCTATCCCACCCATCGAGCGGCACCGTCGCTCCCTCGAAAGGCCACCGTGGTCCAAAACACTGCACTGGCGCTGCTGCCAGTCATAACCGTCCTTGTCGTGTCGGTGCTCACTAAGCGAGCGCTCCTCGGCCTGTTCTCGGGCGCCGTCGTCGGCGCGATCCTCATCGGCGGCTGGGGGTTCTTCGATTCCCTCGTTGGTCTTGTGGGGTCGTCGCTGTCAAACGAGACCGTGCACTGGCTGGTGCTCGTCGTCGTGCTGTTCGGCATTCTCATCGCCTACTTCAACGTGTCGGGGGCGGTGAACGACTTTGCGAAGTGGACAGAGCGGTTCGTGAACTCCCGGCGTAAGTCGCTGCTGCTGACCTGGCTGCTGACGATCGCGCTGTTCATTGATGACTATCTGAACGCGCTCACCGTCGGCACCTCTATGAAGCGCGTGACCGATCGCTACAACGTGCCCCGCACGATGCTCGGCTCGATCGTCAAGCTGACCTCGGCCCCGATCGCCGTGATCATCCCGTTCTCGACCTGGGCGATCTTCTTTTCCGCGCTGCTCGAACAAGACGGCGTCACGGTCAACGGCTCAGGCTTCGGCGCCTACATTGCGGGCCTGCCGTACGTCTTCTTCGGCTGGATCGCGCTCGCGGTTGGCCTGCTCCTCGCCCTCGGTGTGCTGCCGCTCGTTGGCCCGCTCAAGCGCGAGCAGCTGCGCGTCGACCGGACTGGCGACCCCCTGCCCGAGGGGCTTACCCCGGAAGAGCGCGCCTTCGAGCTCGCTGAAGACGGTGCCGAGAGCAAGCGTCCGCTTCCCTTTAACTTCCTGATCCCGATTATCACGCTCGTCGTCGTGACGATTCTTACCGAGGTCGACATCGTGAAGGGCGCCGCGGCTGCCGTCGTCGTTGCGATCATCCTCTACCTCGTCCAGCGCCGCATGACCTTCAAGGACGTCGTGGAGCAGGCGTTCGAGGGCATCATGAGCATGGCCTATGTCATGGTGCTGTTCGTGCTCGCCTTCATGGTCCAGCAGATCAACATGGACCTTCAGCTCGCCGACTGGGTCATCGGAGCGACCGAGCCCATCATGAACGGCGCGCTTCTGCCCGCCATCGTATTCCTCGTGTGTGGTCTGTACGCCTACGCGACGGGCGCGTTCTGGGACCTCGCGGCGGTCATTACTCCCGTCGTACTCCCGCTCGCCATTGCCGTTGGCGTTGACCCCGTACTCGCCGGCGCAGCCGTGTTCTCGGGCGCTGCCCTCGGCTCGACGACCTGCCTGTACGGCGACGGCATGATCCTCGCGTCGAAGTCGGTTGGCGTGAAGCCGCTGAACCTCATGCTCTCGATCCTGCCCTACGCAGGGTTCGCGGCGGCGCTGTCGTTCATCGCCTACCTCATCGCGGGCTACGTCTCCTTCGGAGGGTAGCAACGCGCCGGTGTGAGGCCGGCAACGTCTGGGGCGCCCCGTGCCGCGAGAGCGGTCGGGGCGCCCTCCTCGTTGTGCGGCGTTCCCAAGGCGTTGATAGGTTGGCACGAGTACCCCATCTGACGACCCGCACGGAGGCCACGCATGCGCGCACCACTCACCTCGCTCTCGCAGCACCCAACCTCGCGCCGGCGCGCGGGCGGCGCAGCTGCGGCGTTCGCGATCACGGCAGGCCTCCTGCTGTCGGGCTGCACGTCTCCGAGCTCGGCCCCCGAGACAAGCGACCCGGGCGGCGTCGTCGTGATCCCGGAGACCGCGGCGGCAGGCCAGATCGAGTGGGCTCTCGGCCTGCTGAACGCCGACACCGACGTGACCGTCGACCAGCTCGAGGGTCGGTTCACGAAGGAGTTCCTTGCGCAGGTGTCGGTGGAGGATCTCGCGGAGCAACTGAACGAGGGCGTTCGCCCGCTCAAGCCGTACAAGACAACTGCGTACGCCGATGTGAGCGATGTGCTCGGCGCGGCACGGATCACCGCCGCGAACTCTGAATCGTTCTCGCTTGAGGTGCGGGTCGAGCCCGACGGCACGATCTCCGAGATGCTGATCCGCCCGGCCGGCAAGTAAAAGCCCTAAACCCCCGGCGGAGGAACGAGCCTGTAGAGCACCTCGGGCCTGCCACGCCTGCCGTACCTGTGCGACAGGTCTATCGATCCGATGCTGACAAGGTAGTCGAGATAGCGTCGCGCCGTCGCCGACGACACCGCGCACGCCTCGGCGACGGCCGCAGATGTGAGCGGAGCCACCGGGTCCAGAGCTGCGACGATCTCCACGAGGGTGACCTGCGAGATCCCTTTCGGGAGGCGCCCCTGCGGCGGCTGAAGCGCCGGCCCTGGCCTCCCAGAGCCTCCCCGGTCGCTCGACCGATGCCCTGCCTCGGCGTCTTCCCGGCGCGCTTGCACGCTGCCCGTGGACAGCAGCCTGTCAATCTCGCCCTGCGCGAGGGGGAGCTCGCGCGTATCCACCGGGCGAGTTCGGCCGCGCTCAAGATCATTCCTGTAGGTGTGCAGCCGGTGGAGGAAAGCCGACTCAGTGAATGGCTTCACGAGATAGCCGACCACATGGCCTGCGAGTGCCTGTCGAACCGTCACGCGATCCTGCGAGGCGCTGATGACGAGTACATCGGGTGAAGCGGGCCCGAGCGTGCGTACCCGGTTGAGTACCTCAACACCGCTGATGTCAGGAAGCCGCATGTCGAGCAGTACGAGATCTACCTCGCCGCGCACAATGCACTCGATCGCGGCCCTTCCGGTACCAACCGCCGCGATGACGGCGAAGCCCGGAGCATTCGTGAGGAAGCGACTGTGTAGCTGTCGCGCGCCCGCATCGTCGTCGACGATGAGTACGCTGATTTCGGAACCTCTGTGTGAAGCACTCATTGCGCCACCATCGTAAACCGGAACCTAGCACCGCCCGCCTGCGAGCGGCTGACCTCGATCGCCCCGCCCCGCCGCGTCACAGCTCGGCGTACGAGGTCGAGGCCGATGCCGCGACCCGTGCCGTTGCGGTCTGCCTTCGTCGATACGCCGCGCGTGAACAAGCGCTCGGCTACGTCGGGCGCGATGCCGTCGCCGTCATCGGAGATGTCGCCGTGGAAAACTCCATCTAGCTCGGTCAGTGCACAGCGCACGACAGTCGCGTGTGCTTCACCCGCGTTCCTGCAGAGGTTCGCGATGACGAGGCTCACCTCCTCGTCGACCTCGCTCGTGACCGCCAACTCGGCCTCGAGCCTGGCTCCGTGCGCGCCAAGCTCGGCGCGCAGCGCGTCGACCGTCGCCCGAAGCAGCGGCTGGGTGCTCAGACTCTCGCCGTGCACCGTCGTGGTGACGGGGGAGACTCCCTCGATGTATCGGAGAGCCTCGCTGGTGTCACCGTGGGTGACAAGACCGTGAACCACGTGTAGCCGTGTGACGAACTCGTGCGACTGCTCCTGCAACGCCGCGGCCGTGCGCCGCAGCCCCTCGTGCTCTCGTGCCGCCTCGTCGAATCTCCTAAACCTGCGTTCGAGCAGCGCTGCGATGGCCGAGCTGAGAAGTGTGCCGAGCACGAGCGCGCCGAGCGCCCACGGCAGGAGCCGTCGGAGGGCCTCAGACGAGTCCTCCGCTATGCGACTCTCAAGAATGCCGACCGAGAGTGTGCCAATTATCTCCTCGTCGTCCCCACGCACGGGTACTTTCGCTCTGAGCGTGCGCCCGATGGTTCCCGTCTCCGTACCGAGAAAAGACTCACCAGCAATCACCGAGGCGTTGTCTGTCGAGACTCGCTGTCCACGCTCCGAAGGAGTCGGGTGAGTTGCGCGGATGCCGTGCTCGTCGGTAATGACGACGTAGTCGACGCCCGCGGCCCGCTCGAACACATCGGCGAGCGGTTGGAGCTCGGTGGCGGCTGCGGAGATGTCTGTGTGCACGAGCGCGAGCGCCGAGCGGACCTGTGTGAGCTCAGCGAGGCTCGATGCGACGCTCGAGACGCGCTCGCCGGTCGCCTCACGAATCCCTCGTTCCTGCACGGCGTATGCGATGCCTGTGGTGAGCACGGCGACGGCGACCACGATGATTGTTGGTGCAAACAGCATGAGAAGCCGCACCCCGCGTGTTGTGAGTCTCTGTGACACCGTCGTCACCTCCTTGTCGAGGCTCCAGTCTAGGCGGGCGCCAGCTTTCGACTTCCGGGCGTCGTGAGCATCAATGACGTCAAAGAGGCCGAGGGGCTCGCAGGCCCAGGGGCCCTGGCACTGTTAGTCCCGAGTACGGCGCACCGGCGCCCTCACAAAGGAGTGAAAACCCGTGGAAGCACCTTCCAGCGCGGTGGAACCGCGCGAACATCAGTGGCGGGCTCGGCCCGTCACAAGACTCATCGGAGGCGTGATCGCCGCCACCGCGATTGGGGTCGCGGCGTTTGGCTCCATCAGTGCCGCGTCGGTGGGGCAAGACATCGCGTCATCCCTCACAATTGTGGCGCCAGCGGCCGCCGGCGGTGGCTGGGACACCGTTGCCCGCGAGATGCAGCAGGCGCAGCGCGCGAACGGCCTGACGGCAAACGTGCAGGTCGTCAACATGCCAGGCGCTGGCGGTACGATCGCGCTCGGAAACATGACCCGGCTTGAGGGGCGCGCGAACACACTTCTCGTTGGCGGAACGGGGCTGCTCGCGGCGACGATCCAATACGGCTCGGCCGCGACGCTTGACGACGTTACCCCGCTCGCCGTGTTGTTCGATGAGTACGACGTCATTGTCGTGCCAGCCGACTCGCCGTACGAGACGCTTGAGGACCTCGTCGCCGCGTGGCAGGCCGGCCCTGGGGCGGTGCCCTGGACTGGTGGCGGATCCTTCGACCAGCTCGTCGTGACCGACCTCGCGCTCGCCGCGGGCATCGACCCCGTCGATACCACCTATATCTCGTCTGATGGCGGCGGTGAGGCCGTCGCGGCGCTGCTCAACGGCACGGCGCAGGCTGCCGCAGGTGGATACCCAGACAACATCGACCAGATCGAGTCAGGCCGCCTCCGGGCGCTTGCGCTGATCGCGGAAGAGCCCGTCGCGGGCATCGACATTCCGACAGCGCGCGAGCAGGGCTACGACGTCACCCTCGCGAATTGGCGCATGCTTGCGGCACCCGCCGCGATCACCGACGATGAGGCGGCGCAGCTCACCGAGCTCATCGAGGATTCGGTCGCAACCCCGGAGTGGGAGTCCGCGGTCGACCGCTATCACTGGAGCGAACACTTCATGGTGGGCCCCGATGTCGCGGCGTTCTTGGCAACCGAGCGCGAGCGCATTTCGCGTCTGTACGAGGAGATGGGGCAATGAGCTACTCGAATAATCCGACGGCGATGTCCGCCGTCGTCGGCGAAGAGATCACGCTGACCGCTGGGAAGGATCGCCGCAGGGCCGTGCTTGTGCAGCTCATCATGCCCGGTGTGCTGCTCGCCTTCGCGGGATATCTCGCGATCGGCATGATTACGATGCGGGTGCCTGAGGGCACTGCCTTCCCAGGGCCGAGGTTTTTCCCCGCGCTCATCGCCAGTGGGCTCACGCTCTTCGCGATCCTGCTCGCGGTCGCTGCGCTGCGCGAGCATCGGCGCGCGCCGGCGCAGGGGAGTGCTGAGCCTCCCGCGATCCTGCTTGAAGGAAGCGACGTCGGCGCGCAACCTGCTCGCGAGGTCAGGATCGATTGGGTATCGCTCGCCTGGGTGATCGGATCGTTTCTGGCGTTTACTCTCGCCTTGCCGTACCTCGGGTGGATTATTGCCGCGGCACTGCTGTTTTGGGGCGTCGCGCGGGGGTTTGGCACGCGCCGCCCGCTCGTAAGTCTCGTCGTCGGGCTCACGCTGAGTTCGCTCGTCTACATCGCATTCGACATGGCGCTCGGGATGTCGCTCCCGTCTGGCGTTCTGGGCTGGGAGTTCTGACATGGACACACTGCAACTGCTACTCGACGGATTTGCCGGCGCGCTGACCCCGCAAAACCTACTCTGGGTGCTCATTGGGTGCATCCTTGGAACCGCGGTCGGCGTGCTGCCTGGGCTTGGCTCCTCGATGGCCGTCGCCTTGCTGCTGCCGGTCACGTTCTCGCTCGAGCCGACCGCCGCGTTCATCATGTTCGCGGGCGTCTACTTTGGGGGCCTCTTCGGCGACTCGACGATGGGCATTCTCATGAACACCCCGGGCCAGGCCTCGGCGATCGCGTCGACGTTCGAAGGCCACAAGATGGCGCTCAATGGTCGGGCCGCGCAGGCACTCGCGACCGCGGCGATCGGCGCGTTCATCGGCGGGATCGTGGCCTCCGTGGTTGTGGTATTCCTCGCCCCCGTGCTCGCCGACTTCTCGACCCGGTTCGGCCCGGCCGAGTTCTTCGCGCTCGCAGTATTTGCGTTCGCTGCCACTTCCTCGGTCGTCACTGACAGCGCGATCAGGGGCCTCGCGTCACTGTTCATCGGGCTCGGGATCGCGGTCATCGGTATCGACGGCGTCTCCGGGGCGCCTCGCTTCACGATGGACTCGCCGAACCTGTTCGACGGCATCTCGCTCGTCACCGTCACGGTCGCCGTGCTCGCGCTCGGCGAGGTGATCTACGTCGCCTGCCTCGAACGGCACGTCTCCGGCGGCACGATCATTCGGCCCAAGGGGCGGCCGTGGCTATCGCGCGCGGAGCTGCGCGAGGCGGCACCCGCATGGGTGCGCGGTACCGCGATCGGGCTGCCGTTCGGCGTGATCCCCGCGGGCGGCTCCGAGATCCCTACGTTCCTCGCGTACGGGCTTGAGAAGCGACTCGATGCCAGGCGTGCGCAGCCGAAGTTCGGTACGGGCGCGATCCGCGGTCTCGCCGCCCCGGAGGCTGCCGGCAACTCGACGACGGGCATGGCCATGGGCGCGCTGCTCGCGCTCGGGCTGCCGATCTCGGCGACCGCTGCGATCATGCTCGCCGCGTTTCGGCAGTACGGGCTCCAGCCGGGCCCACTGCTGTTCGAGCGCGCCCCCGATCTGGTGTGGGCGCTGCTCGCCAGCTTCTTCATCGCGATGATTGTGCTCCTGATCCTCAATCTGCCGTTCGCGATGCTGTGGGCGCGGTTGCTGCTCATTCCGCGGCCCTACCTCTACGCAGGCATCACGGTATTCTGTGCGTTCGGTATCTACGCGACGTCGGGGTCCACCTTCGACCTGCTTGTGCTGCTCGGCGTCGGTATCGTCGGGTTCCTTATGCGTGCGCTCGACTTCCCGATCGCCCCGCTCATCATCGGCATGGTGCTCGGCCCGCTCGCCGAAACGAGCCTACGCGACGCGACGATGAGCGCAAACGGCGACTTCTCCGTGCTCGTGCAGGGGCCGATCGTGCTCACTCTGTACGCGCTACTGATCCTGGTACTCGGTTTTGCAGTCAGCGGACGCATCCGGGCTCGCCGGGCGACTCGCTCGGCGGCGGACGCCAACGAAGAAGTGAGGCTCGGCTAGCTGCAGAGGCGGCGCGCGTGCCCCGGCTCCCGCTCAACGGGCCGGGGCACCTGCCTCGCAGCAGTTCGCGCCGGTCCCTCCGCCCTACGAGAGCTGCGCGGCGACCGCCCGCAGCACGTCCTCGGGCGCGGTATCCGTGCTGAACGAAGCGACGACGACCCGTGAGACGCCGCGCTCGCCGCCAAACCACGGGGCGAACCTGCCCAGCAGATCGGTGAGTTCGCGCTCAAGCTCCTCGAACGCGTGATTGTCACCGAACTTCATCCAGCGGCGCAGCGCGGCGTTGTGAACGGCGACGATCGCGGCGGCGGCGGCGATCGAACCCCAGTCCGGAGTGCCGGGGGCGGCGACGCGTGCAAGGTAGCGCTGGAACATGCGCTCGTAGCGGTGAGTGATGACGAGCTCGCGCTCGCGCAGCAGGGGAGTGCTGCGCAGCAGTTGTGAGCGCATCCTCGCGGTGACCGGGTCGCGGGTGAGCACCCGGGAGACCTCGAGCGTGCCCTGGGCGATGGTCGCTGACGCGCTGAGCTCTGAGGCGTCGAGCTGCTCCTGTAGTTGGCTGAGCGCGAGGTCGTGGTCGGCGAAGACGACGTCTTCCTTGCTGCCGAACCGCCTGAAAAAGGTGCTGCGACTCATGCCGATCGCGTCAGCAAGGCTGCTCGTCGTTGTCTGCTCGTAGCCGTGCTCGGTGAGGTAGCGCACCGCCGTCGCCTGCGGTGACGCCGCTGCTGTTGCCGGCGGGGGTGCGTTCCTGTCGATCATGAGTGAAAGCTAGCACAGGGGTGAGACGCGGTCTCGCATATGTTCTGTTGGCAACAAGCGGAATCCGGGGGGCCTGGCTCCCGAGCGACCTTGCTTTGAGACTGAGTGTCAGGCATACTTCTGGTGACGCGCGCCGCGACCCCGGATGCGCACCGGACGACAAACGATGGAGTGTCGAGTATGGCAATCGCAAATTTCGCCCCGCAGAGTGTTCCCGACGCTGCGACGTACGTGCCGCCAGTTGCGGACTACGCGTTCTTGCTCGGCGAGGCCTTCGGAACCGATGTGGTGGCCCGCGCCACCGCTGGCGCGCTCAGCGCCTCAGACGCGGGTGACGCCCTCGAAGCGGCTGGCGAATTCGCCGCCGAGGTGTTCGCGCCGCTGGATCGCGTTGGCGACCAGCAGGGCTCACAGCTCGTCGACGGAAACGTGCGCACGCCCGACGGTTTCAAGGAGGCCTACAAGTCTTTCGCCGAGGCGGGCTGGGTGTCGGCATCTGTCGCTGAAGAGGCCGGGGGAGATGGGCTTCCCGGATCCGTCACTGCAGCGCTCTCTGAGTTCTGGAACGCGTCGAACGCCGCCTTCGCGCTCTGCCCCGGCCTGAGCCACGGTGCGATCCGAGCCATCCAGGCGAACGCATCAGACGAGATTCGCGCCGCCTACCTCCCGAAGCTTGTGAGCGGTGAGTGGACGGGCACCATGAACCTCACCGAGCCGCAGGCTGGCAGCGACCTTGGCGCAGTGCGCACAATGGCGCGCGAGAACGGTGACGGCAGCTGGGCCGTGAGCGGTCAGAAGATCTTCATCACGTGGGGCGACCACGATGTCGCCGACAACATCGTCCACCTCGTGCTTGCCCGCACTGAGGGTGCTCCTGAGGGGCACCGCGGTCTGTCGCTCTTCGTCGTGCCGAAGTTCAAGCTCGACGCTGCGGGCGCTCCGGGCGAGCGAAACTCCGTCGTGACAGTGGGGCTCGAGCACAAGCTTGGTATCCATGCGAGCCCGACCTGCGTGCTGCAGTTTGAAGATGCGACGGGTTACCTCGTTGGCGAGTTGAACCAGGGCCTCATGGGCATGTTCGTCATGATGAACGAGGCGCGCGTTGGCATCGGTGTGCAGGGCCTCGGCGTCGCAGACCGCGCCTACCAGCGCGCGCTGTCGTACGCTCACACCCGTGTGCAGGGCGCCGTGATCGGCCTGCCCGACGGCACGCCGATCGCCGGTCACCCCGACGTCCGTCGCCTGTTGCTGTCGATGTCGAGCCGCATCTCCGCGATGCGAGCCTTCTCCGTGCTCGTCGGCGACGTGCACGACCGCGCCGAGACTGACGGCACTGGGGCGCTTGCCGAGCTCTTTGTGCCCGTTCTCAAGTCGTGGCTCACCGAGCAAGCAGTGCACGTGTCGTCAGACGCCGTGCAGGTGCACGGCGGCATGGGGTTCATCGAGGAGACCGGCGCGGCACAGCACTTCCGCGACTCGCGCATCCTGCCGATCTATGAGGGCACCACCGCGATCCAGTCGAACGACCTTGTCGGGCGCAAGGTGCTTCGCGACGGTGGGCAGACGATCGGGCAGGTGTTCGCGATGATTCGCGAGCAGCTCGAGGCGCTCACCGCGACGGGCGATGCCGCCGCGAGCCGTGTGGCAGAGCGCACCGAGCGGGCCGTGGCCTCCGCCGAACGCGCGACGCAGGCACTCCTCGGGTTCGCGTCGAGCCCGCGCGACGCGTTCGCGGTGTCGGTGCCGTTTCAAGAGATGCTCGCAACCCTCGTGGGTGGTTGGATGCACGCGACCATCGCGACCGCGGTGCTTGGGCACGGCGACCGCTCGGCAGACGATACGCGCCGCCTCAGCGAGGCCGACTTCTACAGCGCGCACCACCTCGCGCAGGTGCACGCGCTCGCCGAGACCGTCGCGGCTGGCGAGATCGGCGAGTAGCCCGATCCCTGCAGCTTGACGCAGGGTGCCCGCCACTCCGGTGGTGGGCGCCCGCTCGCGTTTTCGGGCCGGCTGTGTCGCGGGCCGCGTTATCGGGCCGCTAGACCTGCCCCGTGTGCTTCGAGTCGAGCGCGCTGATCGAGCGTCGCACCGCCTCGGCGAGTTGCCGCACCGCGGCACTTGGGCCCGCGGGGCCTGCGGGGGCGGCAAGTAGGAGCTCGCGTGTGAACCTGTCGTCGGCGATGGGCCGGAGCACGACGCCCTCGGGTGCGCTGCTCCGCATGAGCGAGGGTACGAGGGCCACGCCCATGTTCGCCGCGATGAGACCGAGTACCACGGCGTAGTCGTCGGTGCGCACTGGCACGTTGAGCTTCACGCGGGTCTCGTCGAACAGCTCGCGCACGAGGTCGTCGAGCGTGTCGCCCGGCGTCGACCCCATCACCCAGTTTGCGCTGCCGAGCTGTAGCAGCGTGGTCGTGTCGAACTCCTCAATGTGCGCGAGCTCGTGGTGCGCCGGCAGCGCGAGAAGCATCGGGTCGGTGAACACGTGGGTCGTGTGCACTTCTGACCGGAGGGGAAGCGCGTAGCTGCCCGCCGCGTACACGAGTGCGGCATCGAGCGTGTGCTGGTTGACGCCGCCGACGAGCGGCATAACCTCCGCGAGGGTGGCATCGAGCTCGATGCCGAGCTCTGAAAGACGAGTAGCGATGCCGGGCAGGATCCGCGCCGCCGCGGTCGGAAAGATCCCGAAGCGGAGCCGGACGTGCCCCAGCTCGGCGAGGTCGCGGACGTCGGTGAGCGTGCGATCTGCCAGACCGAGGATCTCCTCGCCTCGCTCAAGCATGAGGAGGCCCGCGTTCGTGAGGCGAGACCCCCTGCTGCTGCGTGCGGTGAGCTCCGTGCCGACGAGCCTGTCGAGGTTCTTGAGGTGGTAGTCGACCGTTGGCTGGCTCCACCCGAGCCGGGCTGCCGCGCGGGCAACCGATCCCTCGGCGGCGACCGCGCTGAGTGCCTGAAGCTGGCGGAGATCGATCATGTGGGCTCCCGGAATAGCTGAGGTTGCGGCGAAGAATTCAGCGCCCTGATACATACAGTATATGTCTCTAGGGAGCTGAATCGGGGGTTCTCCTGTGAGCTGCGCGAGGCCACTATGAAAGGTATGCCTATTGAGAATCATGTGACCCAACGGGACGCTCCCTACGCGTCCGCGCTCGAACGATACGCAGACGCCGGTCCGCAGAGCCTCATGGTCCCTGGGCACGGCTGTGCGCCGGAGGCGGGCGGCGAGCACCTCGCAAAGCTGTTCGGTGACCGTGCCGTGCAGCTTGACGTGCCACTCATGCTCGACGGGATCGACCTCGGGCCAGGATCCCCCCTCGCGCAGGCGCTCGAGCTCGCGGCCGAGGCCTGGGGCGCCCGCCGCACCTGGTTCCTCACCAACGGTGCCTCGCAGGGCAACCGCACCGCGGCCTTCGCTGTCCGCGGCCTCGGCGAGCGCGTGCTCATGCAGCGCAGCTCGCACTCAAGCTTCACTGACGGCGTGCTGCTCGCGGGTCTCATCCCCGCGTTCGTCGCGCCGAACGTTGACCACGACCACGGCATCGCCCACGGGCTCACCCCGGAGGTACTTGAAGAGGCGCTGTCGACCGAGGCTGACGCAGGCCGCGCGGTGCAGAGCGTCTACGTGGTGTCGCCGAGCTACTTCGGGTCGACCGCAGACGTCGCAGGCCTCGCCCGCGTCGCGCACGCGCACGGCGCTGCCCTCATCGTCGACGGTGCGTGGGGCGCGCACTTCGGGTTCCACGATGATTTGCCCGAGTCACCCGTTCGGCTCGGCGCGGACCTGGTCATCTCGAGCACGCACAAGCTCGCGGGATCGTTCACGCAGTCGGCAATGCTGCACATGGGCGACACCGAGTTCGCCGATCGGCTTGAGCCGCTCGTGAACCGCTCGTACACGATGACCGCGTCGACCTCGGCGAGCGCCCTGCTCATGGGTTCGCTCGACTCTGCCCGGCACGCGCTCATGAACGGGAAGGAGCAGATCGGGCGCTCGATCGAGCTCTCCGAGGAATTCCGCGAGCGGCTCCGCGCGAGCGAATACTTCACCGTGATCAGCGACGACTTCGGCGACTTCCCGGATATCGTGAGTGTCGACCCGCTGCGCATCCCGATCGATGTGTCGCGCCTCGGACGGAGCGGCCACTGGGTTCGGGATCGCATGATCTCTGAGTTCGGTGTCTACTTTGAGATGTCGACGGCCACGACTATCGTTGCGGTGATCGGCGCTCTGGCCACCCCCGACATCGACCGGGTCATGGCGGGGCTCGAAGCGGTCGCCACCGAGGCCCTCGAAAGCAACGGCGGGCCGAGCGAGCTCGGCGCGTTCCCCGAACTCCCGGAGGCCGGCACGCTGCGCATGCTGCCTCGCGCCGCGTTCTTCGCGGAGAGCATCGTGGTGACAGCGCACCAAGCGATCGGTCAGATCTCGGCAGACACGCTCGCGGCGTACCCTCCCGGAATTCCGAACCTCGTGCCCGGCGAGGAGATCACGGAGGAGACCGTGACGTTCCTGCAGGCTGTCGCCTCGTCGCCGACCGGGTACGTGCGCGGTGCAGCGGACCCGCTCGTCGCGACGTTCCGTGTCGTGCGCGACCCCCTCACTGCGAGCGCCAACTAGTCACGCGGCCTGGTCGGGCCACCGCGCCACCACCCGCCGAAGAGCCCCATCCCCGCAAAAGCGGCACTTCCCAACCGTTGGATTGGGGTAGGCCTGCGGAGAAGGGGCTCTCTCGCGCGGGCGGAGCGGACCGGGGGCGTGCGGCGTAGGCGAGGCGGACCGGGGCGTGATACCACCGCCCGGGCACAGCAAAGGGCGGGCCCGGCAACAGCCGACACCCGCCCTGTGCAAAGAGGCGTTAGGCCTTCTTCTTGCTCTTCTCAAAGAGGTTGCCAACGAGCGTCGAAGTCAGCAGGATGACGCCGAGCAGCACGATGCCGACGATCGAGATGGCGACAACGTCAACGGGCTGGCCAGCTGCCGAGAACGGTGCGTGCGTGTCGACCTTCTCGACGCCCTCCGACGCGAACGCGGGCGCGCTGACCAGAACGGTAGCGAGCGCGACAGAAGCGGCGGTTGCGATGCGTGTGCGGATCTTCACTGTGTCTCCTCAGAAATCTGTGAGCGCGCGGCATCATGCAGCGCACCCTCCCTATTCTGCCCTATTTTTCGCCCGCGCGTGGATAAGCTCTATTCATGAGTCTTGAACGCGAATCTACCGCCATTGACCGGATCGCTGAGGATTGGGTTGACGCGCTCACGGAGCACGATCCGATCACCGGCAGCTACATCGGGCGCGAGGGCGCCCACGCTCGTCTGAATGACTTCTCGCCCGTGGGGTCAGAGACCGTCGCCGGGGTGATGCGCGACACCCTCGCGAAGCTCCGTGAGGCGACTCCCGCCGATGACGTCGACCGTGTCACGAAGATCGACCTCACGGCCGAGTTGGAGCTCTCGCTCGCGCGTCACGCTGCCGGGGAAGACTTGCGCAACCTCAACGTCATCGAGTCGCCGAGCCAGCAGGTTCGCGACATCTTCGACATCATGCCGAGCGATACCGAGGGCGACTGGGCGAACATCGCCGCGCGCATGGCTGCCGTTCCCGAAGCGATGCGGTCGTACCGCGAGTCGCTCGACGAGGGCGTCGCGCGCGGGCTGGTGCCGGCACTGCGCCAGGTCCGCGAGGTCGCGGCGCAGCTACGCCGCACCGCGGGGATGTCGCCGCTCATCCAGCCGCGCGGCGGGGTGCCGGGCGGCGCTGCCCCTGGCGATAAGCCGAAGGGGTTCTTCGCTGAGCTGGCAGAGCGCGCGGGGGAGTCGGTGCCCGAGTCGCTCCGTCAGGATCTCGCGAAGGCCGCCGGCGCCGCCTCTGAGGCGTACGCGGGGCTCGCGAATTTCCTGGACACCCACCTTGCCGCACACGCGCCGGAGGCGGACGCGTTTGGGCGCGAACGCTACGAGCTCGCGTCGGAGGTCTTCCTTGGCGCCAAGGTCGACCTCGACGAGACCTACGAGTGGGGCGTCGAAGAGCTGCGTCGCATGGTTGACGAGCAGGAGCGCATCGCAGGCGAGATCCTTGGTGAGAAGCCGCGCCCCGGAATCGTCGCCGACGCGATCAAGCGCCTCGACGGAGACGCCTCGCGCAAGCTGCACGGCACTGACGCGCTGCAGAAGTGGATGCAGGAGACGAGCGACCGCGCTGTCGCAGAGCTCGGCGCGACACAGTTCGACATTCCCGAGGAGATTCGCACCCTCGAGTGCATGATCGCGCCGACACAGGAGGGCGGGATCTACTACACCGGCCCGTCGAGTGACTTCTCGCGCCCCGGCCGTATGTGGTGGTCGGTGCCGGAAGGCGTCACCGAGTTCGACACCTGGCGCGAGCTCACGACCGTCTACCACGAGGGTGTGCCCGGGCATCACCTGCAGATCGGCCAGGCCGTTGTGAACAGCGGTACGCTCAACGAGTGGCGCCGCCAGCTCGCGGGCAGCTCGGGCAACGCCGAGGGGTGGGCGCTGTACGCCGAGCGACTCATGGAGCAGCTCGGCTACCTCGACGATCCCGCCGACAGGCTCGGCATGCTCGACGGCCAGCGGATGCGCGCCGCCCGCGTCGTGCTCGACATCGGCGTGCACCTCGGCAAGCAACGCCCTGACGGCGGTGGGGTCTGGGACGGCGACTATGCCTTCGAGTTCCTCGCAGAAAACGTCAACATGAACGACGGATTCGTGCGCTTCGAGGTGCTCCGCTACCTCGGGTGGGCGGGCCAGGCCCCCTCCTACAAGATCGGGCAGCGCATCTGGGAGGAGCTGCGCGACGAGGCCAAGGGCCGCGCCGAGGCTCGGGGCGGGGCGTTCGACATCCGCGACTTCCACCGTGAAGCGCTGCAGCTCGGCGTCACGAGGCTCGACACGCTGCAAGCGGCAATGCGCGGCCAGCTCGCCGACTAATCGCGGGACGGCCCTGCCCAGAACTGTCGGTGTCTGGAAAGATGGTCGCAGGGGAGCTCCACGGGGGAGCTCCCACCGCTTCACGGAGGCCAACGTGTCCAACGAAGAACCATCGCCCTCACTCATTGAGCGCACGGGCATCGAGATCGTTCCGGAGGGCGCCCGCACCGCGCGGCCCCGCGACCTGTTCTGGCCGTGGTTCGCTGCGAACGTCTCGGTTTTCGGGATGTCGTACGGCTCGTTCGTGCTCGGCTTCGGCATCTCGTTTTGGCAGGCGACCGCCGTCTCCGTGATTGGCGTCGTCGTGTCGTTCTTCCTGTGCGGCGTCATCGCCATTGCAGGTAAGCGCGGCTCGGCGCCGACGATGGTGCTGTCGCGCGCGGCGTTCGGGGTGCACGGCCAGAAAGTGCCCGGGATCATTTCCTGGCTCACCTCGATCGGCTGGGAGACATTCCTCGCGATCATGGCGGTGCTCGCCACCGCGACGGTCATCACGCAGCTCGGCGGCGACGGGGGCGTCGCGGTGAAGCTTGTCGCGACGATCGTCGTCGCCGCGCTCATCGTCATCGCTTCCGTGCTTGGCTATCACACGATCATGAAGATGCAGTCGATCCTGACATGGATCACGGGCGCCGTGACGGTGCTCTACATCGTGCTCGCGGCACCGCACATCGACCTTGCCGCCGTTATGGCGATCCCCGCCGGGAGCACGGGGCATGTCATCGGAGCGCTTGTCATGGTGATGACGGGGTTCGGCCTCGGCTGGATCAATATCGCGGCCGACTGGTCACGCTACCAGCGCCGCGACGCGTCAGACGGGTCGATCATCCTGTGGAACACGATCGGGGGCGCGCTCGCGCCCGTGATCCTTGTCGTCTTTGGCCTGCTGCTCGCGGGCTCCGACCCCGAGCTGATGGACGCCGTTGGAAACGACCCGATCGGCGCCCTCGCGACGCTGCTGCCGGTCTGGGTGCTCATCCCGTTCCTGCTCACCGCGGTGCTCGCGCTCGTCTCGGGCGCCGTGCTCGGCATCTACTCGTCGGGGCTCACGCTCCTGAGCCTCGGGATCCGGATCCCGCGCCCCGCCGCCGCGGGAATCGACGGGCTGATCCTCACCGCGGGAACGATCTGGGTCGTGTTCTTCGCTGAGGGCTTCCTCGGGCCCTTCCAGAGCTTCCTCATCACGCTCGGGGTGCCGCTCGCTGCGTGGGCCGGGATCCTGATCGCGGACATTCTCCGCCGGAAGCGCGACTACGACGAGGTCGCGCTGTTCGATGCGCGCGGCCGATACGGGGCGTGGGACTGGGGCTCGGTCGCCATCTTCGCGGTCGCTTCGGCGATCGGCTGGGGGCTCGTGACGAACGGCTTCGCCGCCGACGCCCCGTGGAACAACTGGCAGGGGTACCTGCTCGGGTTCATCGGGGGCAAGGACGGCGACTGGGCGTACGCGAATCTCGGCGTGTTCTTCGCGCTCGTGTTCTCGTTTGTCGTCGCGTGGTTCGCGCGGGCTGGGAAGATCCACAAGCAGGAGATGATCGGGCGGTAGCGCGCCTCCGCTGGAATGAGTAAGGGGCTCCCGCACCGTGGTGGTGCGGGAGCCCCTTACTCTGAAAGGCTGCTGGGCCGGCGCCGGTTAGGCGCTGCGCTGGCCGCCGCCCTGGCGACGTGGGCCGCCCTGGCCGCCTGGCCGGCCGCCGCCGGGTCGCCCGCCCTGGCCGCCGGAGCGCTGGCCGCCCTGGCCACCGCGCTGACCGCCAGAGCGCTGTCCGCCCTGACCGCCGGCCGCGGACCCCTGTCCACCCTGGCCGCCACCGCCGCCGCGGCGCGAGCGCTTACGCTTCGCGTTCGCGCCGGTTGATGACCCTGATCCAGCCGGGTTGTGGCCCGCGGCGCGCTGCTGCGCTGCCTGCGCCTCCGCTCGGCGCTGTTCAGTGAGCTTCGGATCCACGCGGGGCGCGACATCGCCGATGAGGTCGAGGACCTCGCGGTCGACGCTCTGCGCCATCGGGTTCACCTGGAGCGGCGTGACGTTGATCTTCGCCGCGCGCATGAGCTGGCGCATCTCGCCGCGCTGCTCTGGGAGCACGATCGTGACGACGTCACCCTCGTTACCCGCGCGGGCGGTGCGGCCCGAGCGGTGCAGGTACGCCTTGTGCTCGACCGGGGGATCGATGTGCACGACGAGGTCGACACCGTCAACGTGGACGCCGCGAGCCGCGACGTCGGTCGCGACGAGCACCTTCGCCTCTCCCGAGACGAACTCGGCGAGGTTACGGTCGCGGGCGTTCTGCGACAGATTGCCCTGGAGCTCGACGGCGGGAATACCGGCCGCGGTGAGCTGCTTCGCGAGCTTCTTCGCCTGGTGCTTCATCCGCGTGAACAGGATGCGGCGGGCAGTGCCGCTCGCGAGCGCCTCGATGAGCGCCTCCTTCTGCGCCTTGCCAGCGACCTCGAAAACGTGGTGCGTGAGCTGCGGCACGGGCGACTCAGCAGAATCGACGGAGTGCATGATCGGGTCGTGAAGGTAGCGTTTCACGAGGTTGTCGACGCCGTTATCGAGGGTCGCGCTAAACAGCAGCCGCTGGCCCTTCTTCGGCGTCTTGTTCATGATGCGGGTGACGACGGGGAGGAAGCCCATGTCTGCCATATGGTCGGCTTCATCGAGCACCGTGATCTCGACGCCGTCGAGCGTGAGCACCCCCTGCTTGAGCAGGTCGTCGAGGCGGCCGGGCGCTGCGACGACAACGTCGACGCCGGCTTCGAGCGCTGCTTCTTGGCGGCGCTGCGGGATGCCACCGAAGATCGTGGTGACCTTGATGCCGGCGGGGTCGCCGAGCATTTTCAGGGTCTCCGCGATCTGGGTGACGAGCTCGCGGGTCGGCGCGAGCACGATGGCGCGCGGCCGCGAGGGCTGACGCTTCTTGGCGGCCGCGTGGGCCGCGATGCCCTCTTCGCCACCCGCGAGGTTCGCGATGATGGGGATGCCGAAGGCGATTGTCTTCCCCGAGCCGGTGCGGCCGCGGCCGAGCACGTCGCGGCCCTTGAGTGTGTCGGGGAGGGTGTCGCGCTGGATCGGGAACGGCGAAGTCTTGCCGTTCTTCTCGAGCGCATGGGCGATGGGTGTGGGCACGCCGAGATCGGCGAAAGTCTGAGTGGTCACGCGGTGTTGAGTACTTCCTGCGTTGGTATATGTCATGGAGGATTTCCTCCGGTACTGCCATTCTACTTGGCGTCTGCTGTGGGCGCTTGGAGCGGCCTGCGCGCCGTTGTCGGTGGCGCGCGGTAGCGTCGTTGTCAGATGAAACGGCCTCGGAGGCCACGAAGGAGGCGCAGTGTTCATACGGGAGACCCAGACTGGCCCGCTGCTGGTAACGAGCGCGAGCGACCTCACCGCGGCGAGCATGTGCGAGTTTGCCTTCCTACGCCGGGTCGATGCAAAGCTCGGCAGGGCAGTTGAGGTGCCGCCTGACGACGATGTGATGCTCGCTCGCGCCGGCGCACTCGGTGACGAACACGAAGAGCGAGTGCTCTCTGAGCTGCGCGCGACTTACGGCCCCGGCAGCGCTGGCGAGCCCGGCGGGGTCGTCGAGATCCCGCGGCCCGCCGCGATGACGCCCGAGGCGCTTGCCGACGTCGCTATGGAAACGCTCAGGGCCCTTGCCAGCGGAGCGAAAGTCGTTTTCCAAGCAACGTTCTTCGACCCTGTGCAGCGGCCCGCCGCGCCAGAGCAGGGCGAACCCGCGATCGCGTTCCTCGGGTTCGCGGATTTCCTGGAGCTGCGTGACGACGGGAGCTACGAGGTACAGGACACGAAGCTGGCGCGCCGCGCCAAGGTCACGGCGCTCATGCAGCTCGCCGCGTACGCCGAGCAGCTGGAGCGAATTGGCGTGCCGGTGGCGAGCGACGCGACGCTGATCCTCGGCTCGGGTGAGCGCACGTCACACAGGATCGTGGACATCGCGCCGGTGTTTCGACGCCGCCGGGCGCGACTGCACCGGATACTGCTCGAGAGCTTCGGGGCGGTGGGCCCAGACGGAAAGCGCGAGAGTGCTCCGGCAGTCGCTTGGGGTGCCGTAGGCGTCAACGCGTGCGGCCGCTGCGAGGTGTGCGAGCCAGAGATTCAGCGCACCCGCGACCCGCTGCTCATCGCGGGGCTGTATCCCCGGCAGCGCGACGCCCTTATCGCTGCGGGCCTCGCCACGATTGATGCGGTGGCCCAGGCACTGCCGCGCGTCGAAGCGGGGTCGCTGGCGGTGCCCGGGCTCACCGGTGCGGTGCTCGAACGCATTGCGCTCCAGGCCGCCGTGCAAGTCGAGACCGAACAGACGGAGGCCGAACCAGGCGTGGCTGCGCCGCCCAGAGTCAGAGTTGTCGCCCCTGCTGCGCTCGCGGCGCTGCCCGTGCCGAACTCAGGCGACCTGTTCTTCGACTTCGAGGGAGACCCGTTCTACCGGGAAACGCGCGACGGGACCGCTCACTGGAACCTCGACTACCTGTTCGGCATGGTCGACGCGCGCGAGGAGTTCACCGCGATCTGGGCGCACTCACTGCGCGATGAGCGCGCCGCCCTCGAACGCTTCATCGAGTTCGTGCGCGAACGCCGCGAACAGTACCCGGGTATGCGCATCTACCACTACGCGAGCTACGAACGCACCCACCTCCTGTCGATCGCGGCGCGCCACGGCGTGTGCGAAGCCGAGGTCGACCAGCTGCTCCGCGAACACGTGCTCGTCGACCTGTACCCGATTGTGCGCCAGGCCCTGCGGGTGGGGTCTCGTTCGTACTCGATCAAGAAACTTGAGCCCCTGTACATGGGCGCTGAGGTTCGGGCTGAAGACGGCGTCGTGAACGGGGCTCAGTCTGTCGTTGAGTACGCCGAGGCGGCGGCCCAGCTGGCGTCAGGAGACGCCGCGGAGCGGGCCGCGGGTCAGCGCAGACTCGACGACATCGCTGACTACAACAGGTACGACTGCGTCTCAACGCTCAGGCTCCGTGACTGGCTGCTTGGCATCGCGCACGACCACGGTATCTCGCAGGCCTCGCCCGACCTGCTCGAAGGGAACGGGGAGCCGCCGGTCGAGCTGAGCAGGGTGGGCGCGCAGTTGCTTGAACTCGCCGAGGCCGAGACCGACGAAACCGGTCGCACCGCCCTCAAGCTCGCCGCGAGCGCCATCGACTACCACCAGCGCGAACAGAAGTCGTTCTGGTGGGCTCACTTCGCCCGCCTGGTTGACCCCATCGAAGACTGGGCTGACACGCGCGACGTCGTTGTAGCGAACGTCGAAGCGAGCGAGACCATTGAGGGCTGGCACCGGCCACCGCGCGCCCGAATCGATCGGCGGCGCGTGCGGCTGCGCGGCGAGGTCGCCCCGGGAAGCACGCTGAAGCCCGGCGCGCAGATGTTTGCGCTGTACGAACACCCGGCACCGTTTCCGCAGTGGGGCGGCGCACCGGGGGCGAGAGCCGCGCGCCAAGTCGAGGTCGTCGAACGGCACGAAGACGGCGTGACGATTGAGGAGAAGCTGCCGAACGACGCGAGCCCATTCGACATTCTGCCGATCGCGGTGACGCCCGGGCCACCGCCACCCGCAGGCCGGCAGAAGGGTGCCATCGAGGAATGGGGGAGCTCGCTCGTCACCGCGAAGCAACTCGGCGACACCCCTCGCGACCCCGTCTACGCGCTCCTGACGCGGGCACGGCCGACGCTGCAGGGCGGCACTGGTCTTGTCTCACCGAGTTCCGACGAAGCGCTCGCCGCCGGCGGCAGCGAGGATGCCCGAACGATCGGTGCAGTGCTCGCGAGCCTCCGGGGCCTCGACCGTGCCGCGCTCGCCGTGCAGGGGCCGCCCGGCACTGGCAAGACGTACCTCGCAGCCCGGGTGATCCGGCAGCTTGTCGAACGCGACGGCTGGCGCATTGGCGTCGTCGCGCAGTCTCACAAAGTCGTCGAGAACGTGCTCGAGGGAGTCGTCTCCGCGGGGCTCGACGCCCGACTCGTCGCCAAGGTCCCGCAGGGCGGCAAACTCGCCCCGGGAGCGGAGAAGCCCGGGTACACCGTGCTCGGCCGAGACGGGTACGGCTCGTTCGTCGACGGGCTCGCTGGCCGCGGCGCCGTCATCGGCGGTACCGCGTGGGACTTCTCAAATGAGGATCGCTTCCCGCGGCGCAGCCTCGACCTCCTCGTGATCGACGAAGCCGGGCAGTTCTCGCTCGCACCCACCATCGCCGCGTCAGTTGCAGCGCAACGGCTGCTCTTGCTCGGTGACCAGCAGCAGCTTCCGCAGGTGTCGCAGGGGTCACACCCCGAACCCGTCGACCAAGCGGCGCTGTCGTGGCTGCTCGACGGCGGCGAAACGATGCCCCCTGAGCTCGGCTACTTCCTCGCCGAGACCCGGCGGATGCACCCGGCGCTCACCGAGGTCGTTTCAGAGCTCTCATACGCCGGGCGGCTGCACGCGCACCCGAGCACCCTGGAGCGATCCGTGATCGGCGCTGACGGGCCGGGCCTCCATTGGCGGCCCGTGGAGCACAGAGGCAATTCGACGAGCTCCATCGAGGAGGCAGCCTCGGTCGTCGCAACGGTCGAGCGGCTTCTGGGCGCAGGTGGCCGGCCCGCGGCCAAACTGCTCGATGCGGGGGGCCGGCATGCTGGCCAGCGCCGGCCGTTAACGGAGTCTGACGTCATCGTCGTTGCGGCCTACAACGCTCAGGTTGAGTGCGTCGCCGAGGTGCTCGCGGCTGCGGGACTCGGCCACGTTCGGGTCGGTACCGTCGACCGCTTTCAGGGGCAGGAGGCCGCGATTTCGCTAGTGACGCTCGCCGCGTCAAGCCCCGATGACGTGCCGCGCGGGCTCGAGTTTCTGCTCATGCGCAACCGCCTCAACGTCGCGATTAGCCGCGCGCAGTGGGCGAGCTACCTCTTCTCGGCGCCGAGCCTCGGAGATGGGCTGCCGACCTCGGCCGAGGGCGTCGCAGCGCTTTCGGGCTACCTCCGACTCACCGAGCGCGGGTAACGTGGAGGCATGGTAAAGGTTCCAGGCCCGTTCAAGACGCCGCCCTCGATCAAGCTCGACCCGAAGCCCCTCGCAGAGGTTCCCGCCGAGCCGCTGAGCCCCGCCCAGGGAAGCGCGCGTGCGCCGCTGACCGCGTCACGCCGCTCCGAGATCCCTGTCTTCGAGGTCATGCAGATCACCGACGAGGTCGCGCGCCGCAGGCACGCCGGGCATGACGTGGTCTCGCTGTGCGCGGGCGAGCCGAGCGCGCGCCCGGCACCGGGCACGCTGCAGCCCGCGGGATACACGGGGCCGCTGGGCACGACGCCGCTGCGCGAGGCGATCGCCGGCCACTACAGGTCGTGGTACGGCGTCGAGGTAGACCCCGCGCGGGTCGCAGTGACGACGGGGTCGTCGGGCGCGTTCCAACTCGTGTTCCTCACAGCCTTCGACCCGGGCGACAGGGTGGCCCTCGTGAGCCCCGGATACCCCGCCTACCGCAACATCCTCACCGCGCTCGGCATTCAGGTGGTCGAGATCGCGTCGGGGCCCGCGACGAGGTACCAGCCCACGCCCGAGCTGCTCGATGAAGCCGTGCGTGAGTACGGCGACCTCGCAGGTCTGATCGTCGCCTCGCCAGCGAACCCGACGGGCACGATGCTGGGACGCACCGAGCTCGCCGCGCTCACCGCGTGGTGCTCTGCGCGCGGCGTGCGATTCATCAGCGACGAGATCTACCACGGCATCACCTTTTCCGACCCTGCCGTGCCGCAGCGCGACCGCCGCGGCGTGAGCGCGATCGAGCTCGACAACGAGGCGATCGTCATTAACTCGTTCTCGAAGTACTGGGGCATGACCGGGTGGCGGCTCGGCTGGGCGCTGCTCCCCGAAGACATGGTCGCGCCGTTCGAAGCGCTTGCATCCAACTTTGCTCTGTCACCGCCCGCGCCCGCCCAGGAACTCGCGATGCGCTCATTCTCTGACGAGACCTACGAAGAGCGCGATCGAGTCGTTGAGGGCTTCGCTCGGGCGCGAGCGCTCATTCTCGAGGCGGAATCCTCACTGAACTGGGGCACGGCGGCGCCGTCCGACGGCGCCTTCTACTACTACTCAGAGCTCGGTCCACAGCTCGAGCGCTTCGGCGACTCTTCGTCGTACGCCCGGGCCCTACTCGAGGGTGCCGACGTTGCGGTTGTGCCGGGTGGCGACTTTGACCCTGTCGCCGGGCACCGCGCCGTGAGGCTCTCGTATGCGGCAGGCGAGGCCGCGGTCGCGGAGGCTCTGGACCGCATCATCCGCTTTCAGGCGTAAGAGCTCTCGTGGTCGGCCTGCCACGCATGCAATAGGTCTGAAAAAGACGCAAGGTATGCCGGAACTCTACGAATTGGGCATACCTTGCGTTGATCGCATTGATACCGGAGTGGTGGTGGTGGCGGTGGTGGTGGTGGCTGCGCGGCTAGGAGTGGAACCGCCTCCGGGCTGAGACGCGCCCCCGCCAACGGGCCACCAGACGCCAGCTACTTCGTGCGGATGCGAGTTCCAGCTGAGATGCCGAAGCGGGCCTGGAGCGCTTCGGTGACGGTGCCAGCAGTCTTCGGCTCGTTGATCGGGCCAGGGGCCGCGCCTAGCGCAGCGACCACGGCGGCAGCGCCAGGAACGTCGAGCTCGATCGACGTGATCGCAGACGCGAGTGGGCCCTCAAGCCCGGCGACGGCGCGGGAGATCGCAGAGCGCACGGCCCGTGTCAGAGCCTCAACGTCTGCGGCGTCGATGAGCTCGCTGGAGCCGACGGGAAGCGGCCCACCGACGGTGCGAGCCTGGGCGAGCTCAACCTCGCTGCGAGTGTAGGTGACACCGTCACCGGTGATGACCTCGGCGATGGCCGTTGAGCCCTCTGGAGAAGAGACGAGGCGGACACAGACGTCGAGTTCGTTGGACGTAGAGACGGGGGTCGACGCAGCGCCGGCGAAGGGCAGCGGAATGCCCGAAGGGGCGCCACCGTGATCGTGCTGATCGGGTGACGCCCCTCCGAAGGTGAACTTAAGATCCATAGGATCCAGAGTACTCCCGTGAGATTACGCGTTTGCTGCGAGAACCTCGTCCACCGACTTGAACGGCAGCTCGGGGAATGCGTCTACGACACCCTTGAAGGTGATGACGCCGTCGTGCGCGTTGAGACCCTTAGCGAGCGCCTCGTCAGCAGCGAGTGCCTTGACCCAGCCCTTGTCGGCGAGAGCGACGACGTAGGGGAGGGTTGCGTTGGTGAGTGCAGCCGTCGAGGTCTCGGGGACCGCGCCCGGCATGTTTGCCACGCAGTAGTAGATCGAGTTGTGCACCGGGAAGGTGGGGTCGTCGTGCGTGGTCGGGCGCGAGTTCTCGAAGCAGCCGCCCTGGTCGATCGCGATGTCGACGAGTACCGAGCCGGCCTTCATCTGAGCAACCATCTCGTCGGTGACGAGCTTCGGAGCCTTCTCGCCCGGGATGAGCACGGAGCCGATCACGAGGTCAGCGTCCTTCAGCGCCTCGGTGATGTTGTGCGCGTTCGAGGTGCGGGTCTGGATGCGACCGTTGAACTCGTCCTCGAGCTGCTTCAGGCGGGGGATCGCGATGTCGATCACGGTGACCTCAGCGCCCATGCCGTAAGCGATACGAGCTGCCTGCTCGCCGGCTGCACCGCCGCCGATGACGACGACCTTGCCGCGGCGGGTAGCGGTGACGCCACCGAGGAGGATGCCACGGCCGCCGTTTGCCTTCATGAGTGAGTAGGCGCCAACCTGAACCGAGAGGCGGCCAGCGACCTCGGACATCGGGGCGAGGAGCGGGAGGCCGCGGTTCGCGAGCTGCACGGTCTCGTACGCGATGGCGGTGGTGCCGGAGTTCACGACTGCCTCGCTGAGCGTCTTGTCAGCTGCGAGGTGCAGGTAGGTGAAGAGCACCTGGTCCTTGCGCATCTTGTCGTACTCAGAAGCGATGGGCTCCTTGACCTTGAGGATCATGTCGCTCTCGGCCCACACCTGGTCAGCCGAGGGGACGATGGTCGCGCCGGCTGCGACGTACTCATCATCGGTGATGGCCGAGCCGAGGCCGGCGCCTGCCTGCACGAGGACCTCGTGGCCGCGGCGCTTGAGCTCGAACACGCCCGCCTGCGTGATGGCGACGCGGTTCTCGTTGTTCTTGATTTCGGTGGGAATACCGACGCGCATGATCTTCTCCAAATAAATGCGTAACGGGTGTGTAGTTTGCATCGCGGTATCCGTTGAAGTTCGTCTACAAAAGGGTCGAAACAGCGGATGTGACGCGATAGGATTGAAGTATATTCGATATCCGCAGAGATTTGGTGAATTCTCTTCGGAATCAGTTGTTGGGCCTGCCGCGCATGAAGTGGAAGAGGGAATACACGCATGGAATCGAAGAATCTTCGCCTCGAGACCGATCTTGACGCCGTCGATCGGAAGATTATGGAGGAACTCCAGACGAATGGTCGCATGACCAACGCGGAGCTCGCCGAGCGTGTCGGTGTCGCGGCCTCGACCTGCATCGCGCGCGTGCGCAACCTCGTCTCCCGCCGAGTCATCACCGGGTTCACAGCCGCGGTCGACCCGCGCGCGATGGGGCTCGACTTGCAGGTGCTCGTGAGCGTGACCGTGCGCTCCGGCGCGCGGCAGCGCATCGCAGAAATGAGCGAGGAGCTGCGGGCGCTTCCCGAGGTCATGCAGCTGTTCTTCCTCGGCGGTGTCGAGGACTTCATCATTCACCTCGCCGCACGCGACTCCGACCACGTGCGCGACTTCGTGATGGAAAACCTGTCGGCCCACCCCGCGGTGTCGTCGACCCGAACCAGCATCGTCTTTAGCCACCACCAGAACCCCGTCCGCCAGGCGTAGCCACGCCGGTAAGTTGGGCGCCGCTCTCGTCCTGGCGGCTTCGCCGCTGCGCGGCGTATGGTTGTGGGAGAAGCTTCGCCCGCCGCGCTCTGCGGCGGCCAACAGAGGGGTGGATCGCCGTGACCCGTGCACTACTGATCGTCGACGTGCAGAACGACTTCACGGAGGGCGGGGCCCTCGGAGTTGACGGCGGCGCGGCCGTCGCGCAGGGCGTGACCGGGCTGCTCCGAAACGAGCGGGAGGCAGAACAGTACGCGCTCGTCGTCGCATCGCGCGACTGGCACGACGCCGACAACGACAACGGCGGGCACTTTGCGGCGGCGGGAGCCGATCCTGATTTTGCGGGCACCTGGCCCGTGCACTGCGTTGGGGGCACGCTTGGCGCGCAATACCACCCGGCGCTCGACATCGACCGCATCGATGTTCACGTGCGCAAGGGCATGGGTGAGCCTGCATACTCCGCGTTCGAGGGCGTCGCTGGCGACGGCCGATCCCTCGTCGAGGTCTTCGCCGAGGCAGGCGTCGACGAACTCGACGTCGTGGGCATCGCGACCGACTACTGCGTGCGCGCGTCTGCACTCGACGCGCAAGCAAACGGCATGCGCGTGCGCGTGCGCGGCGACCTCATTGCGGGCGTTGCCCCCGACACATCAGTCGCCGCGATCCGTGAGCTGGCGTCGGCAGGGATCGAGATCCTGTAACCGCCGCACGAATCGCGGCGCGGGAGAGGGGCGAGACCGCCGCTACTCCGAGGCGCTCTCCGGAATATTCACTGTGGCGGTGAGCGGCTGGCCGTTGCGCACGAGCCGGCGCTTCGTGATCTGCCAGGCGACCGCAAGCGCTGCGAACCAAATGGGAGTGCACAGGAGCGGCAGCCGCGTGTCTTCGGCGAGTGACAGCGTGACCAGGATGAACGCAAAGAACGCGAGCACCAGCCACGGGGTCACGCGCGCGAGCGGGGTGCGGAACTTCGAGGAAGCGTGACGCTCGGGGTGCTTGCGGAGGTAGCAAATGAAGCTGACCGCGATCATGCTCCACACGAAGATGATGAACGTCGAGGCGACCGAGGTGACGAACGTAAACGCCTCGATCACGCTGTTCCCGAGCAACAGGATCGGCACGACCGACAGCACGAACACCGTCGAGAAGAACACCGCGCGGCGGGGGACGCCACGGGCATCGGTGAGCGCGAAGCCCCGTGGAGCGTGGCCGTCGCGGGCGAGCGCGTGCATCATGCGGGTGCCCGAGTAGAACCCTGAGTTCGCGCTCGACGCTGCCGATGTGAGCACAACGAGGTTGATTGCGAACGCGGCCGCGGCGAACCCGGCATAGGCGAACGTCGTCACGAACGGGCTCTGCTCTGGGTCGAGCTTGTTCCACGGGGTGATCGCCATGATCACGGTCAGCGCGCCGATGTAGAAGATGAGTACGCGAACGACGATCGAGTTGATCGCGCGGGGCAGGTTGTGCGCGGGATCCTTCGTCTCCGCGGCTGCCGTGCCGACGAGTTCGACGCCGATGAACGAGAAGATGCCGAGCTGGAAACCGAGCAAGAAGCCGCTCGCGCCGAACGGGAACAGCCCGCCGTGCTCCCAGAGGTGGGAGAGCGATGCGGAGGTGCCGGTGTCTGGGTTCTTGAAGCCGCTCACGAGCAGATACACCCCGGTGGCAATGAGGGCGAGGATCGCGATGATCTTGACGAGCGAGAACCAGAACTCGAACTCGCCGAAGAACTTCACCGGCTGCAGGTTCAAGAGCACGAGCACCGCGGCGGTGATGAGCGCCGGAACCCAGCTCGGGATCCCCTTATTGATGTAGGCGACATAGGTGGTGATCGCGATGATGTCGGCGACGCAGATGACGATCCAGGTCACCCAGTACGTCCACGAGACGAAGAAACCGGCCCAGGGGCCGACGAGATCTTTCGCGATGTCGCCGAACGTCTTGTAGTTGAGGTTTGAAAGTAGGAGTTCCCCGAGTGCGCGCATGAGCAGGAACATCATGCAGCCGATGCCGGCGTAGATGAAAAGCACGGAGGGGCCGGTCAGGCTGATGACCTTACCCGACCCGAGGAAGAGGCCCGTGCCGATCGCGCCGCCGATGGCGATGAGCTGCAGGTGACGGTTCGAGAGTCCGCGTTCGAGGTTGTCGTGAGCTTCTGCGGGGGCCTGTCGGGCCATGGGGCGTGTTCCGTTTCTGTGAGCTGCGTCGGGTTCGCCGGGGCGCCAGTCACATCGTCACACGGCCACACCGACATATCACTACGCAGCCGGCGGAGCCGGCTCGTCAAGCCAGTCGCGCAGGCATGCGCGTCACACACGCTAGCAATGCCCGAGCAACAGCGACCCTCGGCTTGAGCAAACCTTGAGGAATGGGGTTCGCCCAGGGAGGCCGTGGGCGAGGTGGTGTTGCTCGGGGCTGGGCGGCTATTCCTCCGTGAAGGGGGAGAGCCTTGCCTCCTGCGCGTCAAGCGCGAGCTCGGCGGCGCGGAGAGCCTGCGAGCTGTAGCGGCCAATCGCCCGCTCCTCGATGAGGGTCGCGCGCTGCGCCTCAAGCGCTATCCGGGTCAGCCGGAGGTACGCCTCGGCGGGGGTTTCTGCCGCCTGTGTCTGGATCGCTCCGGTCTCATGGAACCGCAGCGCGAGCGGACCAAGCGCGGCCTTCGTTGAGATCTTCGCGCGCTGAACGACGGTGTCTGGGGTCAGCTGCCTGTTCGGATCCTCACTCTCGACGGTGAGCTCGTCGTCGATCGCGTCGAGCCCCGCATCTACGAGGTCGTGGCTGAGCGCAAGCACCTCGGTGTCATCGGTGCCTGACTTCACGCCGCGCGGCCACAGCCACCGAATGACGGCGGGCAGGGTGAGCCCGTGCAGGAGGAGGGTTGCGACCGCGACGAGGAACGCGATGAGGATGATCTGCGGGCGATACGGCACGTCCGTCGAGATCGACTGCGCGGCCGCGAGCGTCACGACGCCGCGCATCGCACTCCACGTAAGCACCACCCCGTCGCGCCACCCGAGTTGCTGCTCGAGCTCGTGGTCGAGGTCAGCCTTCGCACGATCCTTCGCGAGCTTCAGCCGCCGCTGCGCCCGCTCGTCATTCGCGCGCCCGTTCTTCGCGAGCCGCGCCTCAAACCGCGCGAGCTCGTCGCCCTTCGCTTGGCGGCGGCGGGGCTCGCCGCGCATCAGCCACACGAGCGGCACGACGAAGAGGGCTCGCGTGACGATCAACAGCAGCACGAGGGCCCCGGCGATGAGGGCGACATGGCCGAGGTGGAACTGGGAGTCGGTGACCTCGTTCACGAGCACATGCAGCTGCAGCCCCATGATGAGGAAGACGCCGTTCTCGAGAATAAACTGCACCGTTCGCCAGTTCAGCCGCTCGTTCGTGCGGGCGATGGCGCTGAAGCGCCTGACCGCGTGGTAGCCGGTGTAGAGGCCCGTGACGACGACCGAGAGGACACCCGAGGCACCAATGACCTCGGCCGGGATGAACGCCACGAACGGCACGACGAACGACACGAGCGTGTCGTGCACGGGGTTGTTGAGGCGTGAGCGCACCCACACGGTGATGACGCCCATGATGAGCCCTACGGCAATCGCGGCGACGACGGAGAACACGAACGTTCCTGCCGCCTCCCAGAACACGAAGCTGCCGGAGACCGCCGCGAGTGCTGTGCGCAGCAGCACGAGCGATGTCGCATCATTCACGAGGCTCTCGCCCTCGAGGATGGAGACGATGCGGTCGGGCAGGCCGAGCCGCTTGCCGATCGACGTTGCGGCGACGGCATCGGGCGGGCTGATCACTGCGCCGAGCGCCACGGCCGCGGGGAACGGGAGCGCCGGGACCGCGAGGTGCAACAGCCAGCCGACGAGGAGGGCAGAGATCAGCACGAGCAGCACGGACAGGCCCGCTACGGGGCGCAGGTTGCGCCTGAAATCCACGAAGGGAACGTTCATCGCGGCTGAGTACAAGAGCGGGGGCAAGACACCGAGCAGGATGATCTCGGGGTCGATTTCGATGAGCGGGACGCCGGGGAGATACCCGATCCCGATCCCGACGACGACGAGAACGAGCGGGGCTGCGATTCCGATGCGGCCGCTCACGAGGGAAACCCCGACGAGAACGACGACGGCTGCTACTGCGACAAGTGCGAGCTCCATCGCCCTAGTTTCTCACGTGGGGCCAAGCTGAGAGCAAGTTCATGCCGAGAGCGTGGCCCCGGGCGGCCGCTGCGCGCCCAGTCCCGTCGGCCGATGTACCCGCTTTGCACCGTTTCACCCAGAAAAGTCACGTATTTTCCGGGTGAAACGGTGCACAGCGGGTGAAACCGCGGCCAAAGACGGCTAGCTGAGCACCGTCTCGGGGGTGGGCTCGCCGTAGAACTTAGCCCACTCAGCAACTCGTGGGGCGAGAGCCGCCAGGTCAATGCGCTCTCCGGGGAACGGCGTGCACTCGAGCCTGCGAGACTTCGAGTCTCGGCGCCACGTGCCCACCGCGCGGCCATTGTGCACAACCGTCGCCTGGAACATTCCGTTTCGCCCCGGAATGAGCTGTGGGAGATGAGCGGCGTCGAACTGGGGCGACCTGTCAGAAAACCCAAGGATGTGCTCGTCAAACGCGGGGAGTAGCTGCCAACGATGCTCATCGGCGCCGGACCGCGAAGTCTCGGCGGCCTCGAGCGCCTGAGGCGAGACCCAGAGAGCCCCGGCGGCCCCGGCCACGCCGTCGCGCCTGGCCTCAACGACGGCGCCCGACTCCACAGCGAGGGCGAGCCCTCGGGCTGCGCTTGCGGCGGGTAGGAGTGCCCACGAAGCGAGATCCTTTTTACCGACTGCCCCGCGCCCGCCGACGTAGCGGGCAGCGAACTCGGCGAGCGCCTCGTCGCCGTCGAGGGAGCGCGGGTTCGCGATCCAATCGGAGGCGAGCACCAAACGCGGCTCGGTGTCAGCATTGGCGTCGGACCCGCCGCCGGCCCTGACCGGCCCGAACGTGGTGAGCCCGTTCTGGCACAGCCACCAGACGAGGTGGTATCGCCAGGCAGGCTGCCACTCGATGCCAGCCTCCGTCCAGACTTGCGAGAGCTCAGCGCGGGTCAGGCTGGTGCCGCCGCTGAGCGCCTGCAGCGAGACATCGGTCACTCGTTCGAGCGCCTCGTCACTCATGCCGAGGAAGGCGCGACGCTTCGGCGCCCCGGCGAGTACTTTGGGATTCGTGAGGCGCTGCATCCAACCGATGTCTTCCGCCGGAACCAGGTGGACCGTGCCGCGCATCGGCCACGACCGCACGATGGTGCGGGCGTTCATCGCCTCGACGAGGTCTTGGGCGGTAGTGCCTCGCGCGCGGACCCCGACGGCCCACTTCGAGGAACGCCAGTCCTGCCCCTGGGCTGCGAACAGGTGCGACACGACGGCGCGTATCCTCTCCGATGCGGTCTCGCCGGCGGCTGAGATCTCCATCGCCTCGGGCTGCAGCCCGAGCGCAATCTGGCGGACAGCGAGCAGCGTGGAGTCTGGAAGGGAGCCGCTCATCCGCTAAAACCTCGCCCGGTGGTACTGCGGCGGCACGAGTGTGGTCGCAGAAGGCGCCCGGAGCTCCGCCGCCCACTGCAGCGGCAGGTGCGGGTTCGCAAGGAGCGGGCGTCCGAGGAAGACCACGTCTGCCTGTCCCGTGACCAGGATGCCCTCGGCCTGCGCGGCCGACGTGATGAGCCCGACGGTGCCGACTGGAAGATGGCCCTCGCGCCTCACCCTGGCGGCGAGTGACACCTGATACGAGGGGCCGGCCGAGATGCTAATGCTCGGCGAGTTGCCCCCGGACGACACATCGATGAGGTCAGCGCCATCCTCGGCGAGCCAGCCGCTCAGCACCGCGGCATCTTCAGCTTCGAAGCCGCCCGTGACCCAGTCCGTGCCGGAGATGCGAACCAGGATCGGTAGCTCGGCGTGCCGCTCCCGAATGGCGCGCACCACCTCGCGCACGAACCTCGCACGGTTTTCAAGGGAACCGCCGTACTCGTCCGTGCGTTGGTTCGAGAGTGGCGACAGGAACTCCTGCAGCAGGTAGCCGTGGGCCGCGTGCACCTCGATCGCGTCAAAGCCCGCGCGAACCGCGCGATCCGCTGCGTCGGCGAACGACTCGACGAGCGCTGCGATTTCGGCGGACGTGAGCGCTCGCGGTTCCGTGTGATGTTCGTCGAACGCGAGGGCCGATGGCCCGAGAGTCTCCCAGCCGCCGGCGTCGACGGGTACGGAGCCGTGGGGCTCACCCGGCCACCACTTGTAAGTGCCTGCCTTGCGGCCCGCGTGGGCGAGCTGCACGGCGATCGCAGCGCCGTGCGAGTGCGCGATGCCCGCGAGGCGAGCGAAAGCGGATTCTTGCTGCTCGTTCCACAGCCCGAGATCTTCGGGAGAGATGCGACCTTCGGGAACCACGGCGGTTGCCTCAACGACGACGAGGCCCGCACCGCCCCGCGCGAGCCCGCCGATGTGCTGCAGGTGCCAATCGCGCGGAACGCCGTCGCGTTCCGTCACCGAGTACTGGCACATCGGTGACACCCAGAGGCGATTTCGTACTTCGAGACCGCGCAGCGAGAACGGCTGGAACAGGATCGGATTCGGCATGGCCCCAGGCTAGCGATAGCGTGGGACATTTGCGCCGCCTGTGGAAACTCGCGCACGAATGTCCGAGCCCTGTGCCAGGCTTGACTCATCCCGCAACCACGCGCCCCCAGAGAGGATTGGCAATGCGACTCCTGCACACTTCAGACTGGCACCTGGGCCGCAGTTTTCACGGCAATTCGACTCTGCCGCAGTTGCGCGAAGTGCTCGGCGCGATTCCAGCGATCGTCCGCGACGCGGGTATCGACGTTGTGCTCGTGGCGGGTGACGTCTTTGACCACGCGGCTCCGGCAGCGGAACTCTACGGGGTGCTCTCAGACGCAATCCGTGGCATTCGGGATGCAGGGGCCCAAATCGTCATCACGAGCGGCAACCACGACAATGCGGCGCGACTCGGGTTTCAGTCGGAGTGGGCCGCGCTTGGCGGGGTACACGTCGTTACGAGCGGGGACGCGTTTCGCCGACCAATCGTGCTGACTGACTCTTACGGCAGCGTTGACCTCTACGCGATCCCGTACCTCGAGCCGATGCTGCACACCGCGCTGTACCCGGGCGAGAAGCTTCGTACCCATCGTGAGCTTCTCGCGAGAGTGACCGACGAGATCCGTGAGCTGAGCGGCGAGCGCGGCAATAGGTCGGTTGTGATGTCACACAGCTTTGTCGCGGGGGGCCTCGGCGACGCGACCGCTGACGGAACCGAGGTCGCGGCCGCGAGCGAGGGGCTGGTGTGGGATCTCACGGCGGGAGGCGTCGACGTTGTCCCCACTTCCGCGTTTGCTGGCTTCGACTACGTTGCGCTCGGGCATATTCACGGCCGGGCTGAGCTGGCCCCCAGCATTCGCTACAGCGGCGCGCCCGTGCACTTCTCCTTCACCGAGGCCGGTAAACCGCGCGGCGGGTGGGTCGTCGACCTTGGCGCGGGCGGTCTCGCAGGCGCGGTCTGGGCAGACTTTCCGATTCCGCGACCCCTTGCGCGGTTGCGGGGCACGCTTACAGAACTCCTCACGGATTCGGCGTTTGCCGAACACGAAGCGAGCTGGGTCGAAGCAACGCTCACCGACGCCGTTCGCCCGATTGACGCGATGCGGCGGCTGCGGGAGCGCTTCGCGCATTGCGCGCACATCGAATTTCTGCCCTCGGCTCCGGCGTCGAGCGGCTCCGCAAGCTACGCCGAGCGAGTCGCCCGCAAGTCTGAGATGGAAGTCGTCGACGAGTTCCTGGGACACGTGCGCGGTGGTGAACGCCTCGACGAGAGCGAACGCGAGCTGATGCGCGAGGTACTCTCGGCCGTTGCTGGCGGTGCTGGCGCGGCGAGTTCGGGGGCGGCGGAATGAGGATCCGGAAGCTTGATATCGAGGGCTTTGGCCCGTTCCGCGACCGCCAAGTACTCGACTTTGTGGCCGCCGCGAGCGGCGGCATCCTCCTGATCTCTGGGCGCACGGGCGCGGGGAAATCGAGCTTGCTTGACGCCGTGAGCTTCGCGCTCTACGGAGCAGTACCGCGATACGACGGCATGGTGTCGAGGGTGCGCTCCGACCATTCGGCGCCGGCGAAGCCAACGCTCGTGCGCCTCGAGTTTGAGGTCGCGGGGGAGCGCTACCTGATCGAACGCAGCCCTGAGTACACTCGCCCCGCGAAGCGCGGAGGCGGCACAACGACGCAGAAGACCGAGGCTCGGCTCTGGCGCTGGGACGACGCCGCGTCCGACTGGCTCGGACTCGCTTCGCGGCCGGTTGACGTCGCCGCAGAACTCAGCCCAGTGCTCAGGCTCAACCACGACCAGTTCCTGCAGGTAGTCATGCTGTCCCAGGGAGGTTTCCAGCGATTCCTCCGTGCGGCAGACGACGAGCGGCAGGCGACACTGCGCACGCTGTTCCAAACCGGGCGGTACGCAGATATCGAAGCGGAGCTCATTGAGCGCCGCAAAACCCTCGACGGAGCCGCGAAAGAAAGCGAAGCACGAATTGATGCCCTCATCGGAGGTCTCGAAGCGGCGCTCGCGCGCGACGCTGCTGACTCCGGCTCAGCGGAGTCACCCGTTGGGCCAGCTGGAAGCCGGGAGAACTCGGAAGGCTCGACGGTGCAGCAACGGCGTGAGCGCGTCGGGCATGCGATCGAAGCGCTCGCAGAGCATGCCGCGAGTCTGGGCTCCCGGTCAGCCCAAGATCGTGAAGCGCAGCGTACCGCGTCGGCAGACCTCGACCGCGCCCGAGCGTTGCGCGCGCGGCAAGAACGGCTCGCTCGGGCGGAGGCGAAGCGGGCTGCGCTTGCCACGCGAGCCGAAGAGATGCGATCCGCGCGAGCGGAGGTCGAGGCCGCTGAACGGGCGGCGCTCGTCGCTGCCGAGCTTCGAAAGCTTGACGGGGCTCGCGCCGCTGAGGGCGCCGCCAGTGCGCTGTGGGCGGAGACCTGGGGGCGCCTCAAAGAAACGAACGAGGAGTTCTCCAAGGCTTCGTCGGCGGCTTCAAACGACGCCGATCCTTCGGTGCGATCGGATCTGCCTCCGCAGCGCTCCAGCCGGCTCTCCGGCGATGAACCCTGGGCCGAGACGAGAGAGGCGCTCGCGAACGATCAGGATCGGGTCGCGAGGCTCCTCGGATCCCTCACCGACGCTCGCGACGACGAAGCGCGTCACGCAGGGCTTCTAGCCGAGCTCACAGGAGCGCGCGAGGAACTCGGCGCCGTAGCTGCTGACCACGCCAAAGAGCAGGTCGCGCTTGCGGCTCTGCCAGCTCGGATCGCCGAGCTACGAACGGGGCGAGCCCAGGCTGCGGTTGCTGCCGCAGGCCTCGACCGCTGCGTGGCCGACCTCGAGCGTGCTTCAACCAAACGCACGGCCGCGGCTGCGGTGACCGTCCTCGAACCGCGCCTCGAAACGGCCCAGACGCGCTCCGCCGACTGCGCGATTGAGGCGGCTACCGCGGCAGCGGCGGTCAGTGACCTCCTGTCGCGTCGCATTGCGGGGATGGCGGGCGAGCTCGCCGACGCGCTCGTGGAGGGCGAGCCGTGCGCGGTCTGCGGGTCGGCGACGCACCCCTCGCCCGCGTCCCACGCCGACCCAGTGACACCCGAAGCCGTCGAAGAAGCCGAAGGGCGGCGCGCCGCCGCCCAGGCTCGCCTTGACGCGGCCCGCGAGGCGGAGCGCGCGATCGAGGCGGAGCTCTCTGCCGAGCGCGCAACCAGCGAGGGGGTTACACCTGACGAGGCCGCAGCTGCTGTCAGCGTGGCAACAGAAGCGCTCGAGGTCGCGCGTACCGCCGGCAAACGTGCCTCCGAGATCGACGCCGAGCTGCTTCTGGCAGAGGAAGAAACTGCCAAACGGGCCGCGAGAGTCGCAGACCTCGGGGCGAGAGTAGCATCGCTCACAAGCTCGATCCAGGCCCGCGAAGCCCAGGCAGTCGAACTCGCGGAAGAGCTTGGCTCTGCGCGGGGCGGATACGCCAGCATCGATGCCAGAACTGAGCATCTTGAGATGCTGGCCCGCGCGCTCGCAGAGTGCGCTCGAAGTGGTGCTGAACGCGCCGCCGCTCAGGCCGCAACTGCGAGTGCGCATGAGCGGGCTGCAGACGCACTCCTCGAACAGGGCTTCACCACCCATGGCTTTGATCACTCTGACCTCGCAGCCGGCATCGTCGCTGTCGAGGCTGCCGTCCGCGAGGCGGCTGATATTGAGGTGCTCCGCCGCACTGTCCGGGAATACGACGACGAGACGCAGCGGAACGCGGGAGAGCTGGCGGCCGCCGACCTCCAAGACCTTGATACACGCCCGCTCGACATTGACGGGCTTACGGCGACCGCCGCAGCAGCCGAAGCGCGTGCGGAGGCATCGCTGTCGAGCTTTGCAGCTGCGGGCCGCATCGCCGCCGAGCACGAGGCGACGCTTCAATCCGTTGACCGCGAGCTCGCGGGGTTCGCGGTAGCGGGGGAGGAACTCTTGCGGTTGCGGCGCCTCGCCGACACGGTGCAGGGGAAGGATCCGAACACGAAGCGGATGCGCCTCGAAGTCTTCGTGCTCGCTGCTCGCCTCGAAGCTATCGTGGCTGCGGCGAACCGGCGCCTCGCAACAATGGTGGGCGGCCGCTACAGGCTCGCTCACGACGACGGCCCGCGTGCTCGCGGCAGACAATCTGGCCTTGGACTCGCCGTGATCGACGAGTACACGGGGCGTGCGCGCACCACTGACTCGCTCTCAGGAGGCGAGAGCTTCCTCGCCTCCCTCGCGCTCGCGCTCGGCCTGGCTGACGTCGTCACTGCCGAGTCTGGCGGCCTCGAACTCGATACGCTATTCGTTGACGAAGGGTTCGGTTCGCTTGACCCCGACGCGCTCGACCAAGCGCTCGCAACGCTTGACGGGCTGCGCGAGGGCGGCCGGACGGTCGCGCTCATTAGCCACGTGTCGGAGCTGAAAGAGCGGCTCGCAGGTGGCCTGGAGGTCATCGCTGACGGCCAGGGCGTGAGCCGGCTGCGCGGCGACGGCGTGCTCCCGCCCGATTCGCCAACACCGCACGATTCACTAGCACCGCACGACTGACCCACGACCGACTCCACACCGACCCAGAACCGAAAGGACGCGCGATGAGCCTCGCCCGCCAGCTCGACGAGATGAACCGCACAGACGGCGCTGCAACAGCGGATGAGACGTTCGCGGTGTTCGAGGAATGGGCCTGGGAAGAGCGCGGGCTGCGCTTGTACCCGGCCCAGGAGGAAGCGATCCTCGGGATGGCACTCGGTTCGAACGTCGTCCTCGCCACGCCCACGGGCACGGGCAAGTCGCTCGTAGCGCTCGGCGCACACTTCGCCGCGCTCGCCGAGGGCCGACGCACCGTGTACACGGCGCCCATCAAGGCGCTCGTCAGCGAGAAGTTCTTCGAACTCGTCGCGGTGTTCGGCGCTGATCGGGTCGGCATGATTACGGGCGACACGTCCATCAACTCTGACGCGCCGATTATCTGCTGCACCGCCGAGATTCTCGCAAACCTCGCGCTGCGCGACCGAGAAGCAAACGGGATCACCCAGGTGGTGATGGACGAGTTCCACTTCTACGCTGACCCCGACCGCGGGTGGGCGTGGCAGGTGCCACTCCTGCTCATGGAAGACGCGCAGTTCCTGCTCATGTCAGCGACGCTCGGCGACGTCACGGAGCTTGCCGACGACCTGAGCCGCCGCACCGGGCGCGACACCGAACTCGTGACCGGCGTCGAGCGGCCGGTGCCGCTCGAGTTTACGTACGCCGTGGCTCCGACGCATGAGGTGATCGAACAGCTTGTGGAAGATCGGGAGACCCCCGCGTACCTCGTGCACTTCAACCAGTCGCACGCTGTCGAACAGGCTCAGGCGCTCGCAAGCATCAAGCTCGTCGACCGCGCCGGGCGTGACGAGATTGCGGAGGCGATTGGAGCATTCCGTTTCTCCGCGGGGTTCGGCCAGACGCTCTCGCGACTCGTGCGATCGGGCATCGGGGTGCACCACGCGGGAATGCTGCCCAAGTACCGGAGGCTCGTCGAGCAGCTGGCGCAGCGAGGCCTGCTCAAGGTCATCTGCGGCACGGACACGCTCGGGGTCGGAATCAACGTGCCGATCCGCACCGTCGTCATCACCGCGCTCACGAAGTACGACGGCGAGAAGATGCGGCGCCTGTCAGCGCGCGAGTTCCACCAGATTGCCGGCCGGGCCGGCCGGGCGGGCTTTGACACCGAGGGCGACGTGATCGCGCTCGCGCCTGAGTTCGAGGTCGAGAACGCGCGCGCGGCGGCGAAGGCGGCGGCGAAGGCGAGCGGTGGCAAAAAGGCCAAGCCCGCAAAGAAGAAGTCACCGCCGCAGGGGTTCGTCGCCTGGACGGAGCAGACGCTTGACAAGCTCGTCGCGGCGTCTCCTGAGCCGCTCGTGAGTCGCATGAGAATCACGCATTCGATGGTGCTTGGGGTCATCGGACGCGGCGAACAGTACGAGGGCGACGCGCTCGACACGCTACGCACGCTCGTCTTCGACAGCCACGAGCCGAAGGCCGCTCAGTTCGCGCATGCCCGGACGGCGATCGAGATCTTCCGAACGCTTGTACGCGGCGGCATTGTCGAGTCGTACGTGGATGGACGGGGGCAGCGGCTGTTGCGGCTCACCGTCGAATTGCAGGCAAACTTTGCGCTCAACCAGCCGCTCTCGCCATTCGCGCTTGCGGCGCTCGAACTCCTTGACCCCGAATCGCCAAGCTACGCGCTTGACGCGATCTCCGTCATTGAGGCAACGCTTGAGGATCCCCGCGCGATCGTGCGGGCCCAGGAGCATCGCGCGCGCGGAGAGGCCATCGGCGCAATGAAGGCTGACGGGATCGAATACGAGGAGCGGATGGAACTGCTCGAAGAGATCACATACCCGCAGCCCCTCGCCGAACTGCTCGGTGAAGCCTTCGAGGAGTACGTCAAAGAGGTGCCGTGGGCGCGCGACTACGAGCTCCGGCCGAAGTCGGTGGTGCGCGACATGATCGAGCGCGCCTTCGGGTTCCGTGACCTCGTCAACTACTACGGACTCGGGCGGGCAGAGGGCGGCGTGCTGCGCTACTTGAGTGACGCCTACCGGGCGCTCGAGCGAACAATGCCCGAGGCAGCCAAGACCGAGGAGCTCGACGAGATCATCGACTGGCTCGGTGAGCTCGTACGGCAGGTCGACTCGAGCCTTGTCGACGAGTGGACCGAGCTCGCGAACCCCGATGTGGCTGCTGACCTTGCGGCGCGCCACGGCTCGGAAGAAGCCGCGCTCGTCGGGCCGCCACCTGCTCGCTCGCTGCTTGCCAATCAGCGGGCCTTCATGGTCATGGTGCGCAACGCGCTCTTCCGCAGAGTGCAGGCTGCCGCGTTTGAGCACTACGACGAGCTCGAAACGCTCGACGCACCGCAGGGTTTTGGGGTGCAGAAGTGGCGTGACGCCCTCGACGGATACTTCACCGAGTACGACGAGATCCGGGTCGACGGTGACGCTAGGGCCGCTGGCCTGTTGACCCTCGACAAGCATGCGGAACAGGCGGGCGCCTGGGAGTTCCGTCAAGTGCTGCTTGACCCCGACGGGGACAAAGATTGGGCGATCGAAGGGGAGATCGACCTGGCTGCGTCTGAACTCGAGGGAGAACCTGTTGTGCGGGTGAACCGCGTCGGCCCGACCGCCTGACGCCCGCTGGGCGCGCCGTGGCTGCGAGTACGCCGGGCCAACTCGCGCCAGAGCCACCCACTATCTAGACTCAAACTATGACTTCCCAGGCGCTGACCCCTGAACACTTTCTCGCGAACGCAGACCACACGCTGCTCGCCCCTCCGACAACCGCTGCTGAGCTCGAAGCGTTCCTCGTTGACGCGGTCGCGCTGGGCGTCAAGAGGGTCTGCGTAAGCCCCTCGCTGCTTCCTGTCGACAAGCGTGGGCTTGAGATCGTGACCGTCGTCGGGTTCCCGTCGGGCGTGCACAAGGCCGAGGTCAAAGCCTTCGAAGCGGCGCAGGCCGTGCGCGATGGGGCCGACGAGGTCGACATGGTCGTGAACCCCGGCCTCGTCCACGCTGGCGACTGGGCCGGTGTCGAGGCTGAAATCCGTGCCGTGCGCGAGGCGAGCGTTGGCAAGGTTCTCAAGGTCATCATCGAGAGCGCCTCGCTCACCGACGAGCAGATTGTTGGCTGCTGCCGCGCATCTGAGGCCGCGGGCGCTGACTTCGTGAAGACCTCCACTGGCTTCAATGCCGCGGGCGGAGCAAGCGTGCACGCCGTCAAGATCATGGCAGACACCGTCGGTGGGCGCCTCGGAGTGAAAGCCTCCGGCGGTATCCGTGACGCCGAGACCGCGCGCGAGCTTTGGGCGGCAGGGGCGACCCGCTTTGGCGTTTCGGCAACCGGCGCGATCGTTGCGGGCTGGGGCTCCACGGAGACCGCAGCCGACGGCGGCTACTAACCTCGCTGCTGGGCGGCACAAGTGACGGTTGAGATCCGTGAGCGTCGCGGGCCTGCTACGGCGGCGCACGCGGAGATCGAGCGTGCAGCCGACGAGCTGTTTCGCTCGTACTTCGGCGTGCTTCCCTGGGACGAGGACGCGCCCGAGCACGCGCCGCACGGTCATGTCGAGCGCGTGTTCGATGCGGTCGACGGCGCGACGCTCGTCGGCTTCGCCAAGGTAATAGTCGCGGGGGAGTGCCTCCACCTCGAACAATTGTCAGTCTCGCCCGACCACGGCAGGCGCGGTATTGGCGGCAGGCTTGTCGATTCAGTGCTGGCGGTCGCCTGGTCTGAAGGATTTCAGGCGGTCACGCTGCGCACGTTCGCAGACGTCCCTTGGAATGCCCCGTTCTACGAGAGGCATGGGTTTCGCGTGGTCGAGGCCGTGGATTCGGAGTTTCATGCGGGGCTCATCGAGACCGAATCGGCGCTCGGGTTGATGGAGCACGGGGCGCGAGTGCATATGCTTGCGGGGCGCCCGAAGCAGGTTGGCCCTTAGTCGCCAGTGCTGCGTGGATCAGCTTTCGGAGGCTAGTGCCGAGTAGCCCGACGCTGGGGTGCCTGACGCTGAACAGGTCGACGCTGAACAGGGCGTCGCGGGCTTGGGAGCCGCCCGCCGAGCATCCCCTCACCGTCAATTTCTCCTCTCCACCCCAAATGTTCGGGATATTTGGGGGCGAAAGGAAAATTTGGGGGGTGTTGGCGCTGGAAGCAAGGCGTGGGGCGCAGCGCACTGGGCGGGGAGAACAGCTAGATGCGCGCGCCAAGCAGCTCGGAGATCTCCGCGGCTGCCGCGACCGCGCTCGGGGCGAACCGCTCAATCGAGTCATCGGGATGCGTGACAACGAGCGAAGAGATCGAGAGGCTGTACGCGGGTTCACCTCGGTGATTGAAGATCGGCGCCGAGACGCAAACCGTGCCGACCTCGTGCTCCTCGAGATCGAGGGCATAGCCGCGCGACTGCACCTGCTCGAGCTCCGGAACAAGGGAGTCGACCTCGGTCAGTGTCGCGTCCGTGAGCGCTGGGAGCCCGGTCTGCTCTGCATAGTCTTCGACTTCCGCGGGGCTCCGGTGGGCGAGAACGGCCTTCCCGAGACCGGTGCTGTGAAGCCACGCCGACCTGCCAGCTCGCGAGCGCACCCGATACGGACGCTGAGACTCAGTGGCAAAGACGAACGCGACCTCGTCGGTGCCCGCTTCTCCGATGTGTACGGTGCACTGGGTTGAAGCGGCGAGCTCGGAGACGATCGGCTCTGCCAGCGCGACGATGTCGAGCGTTGACAGAGTGTGCCCGGCGAGCAGCGTGAAGCGGCGCCCTGCACGGAACCCGCGGTCGGCATCTCCGGTAATGAAGCCGGAGGAGACGAGCATCGCGAGGATCCGGTGGACCGTCGATTTGGGGAGCTGCGCGGCCTCAGCGATGTCGGTAAACCTCGAGTTCATGAGCGCGGCTTCGAGCACCGCAAGTGTTTTCTCGCTCGCGGTTTGGGGTCGCATGAGGTAACCGTCAGTCGAGTGGTTGGTGCCCTGCATCGACTCCCTTTCGCTAATCTTTCCAGGTTAGTGGTCAGAGCTAGCCGGATGGGAAGACAGGCGGAAATCGCGCAGTATTGCTCCGGTGCGCCGCGGCAGCCCCGGGGGAGCGGCAACCCCGCGGGGGCGGCTATTCCTCGCCTGCCGGAGTCAGCGCATCGAACGCCTCGCCGATCAGCGCGGTTGCGCGCTCGCGGCCGACGCCAAGCTCCACGAGGGCCCGGGCCGTGCTGTGAGCGAGTTCTCTCGCTCGCGCCTGTATGGGGTCGTCGCCCAGCGTCACGAAGGTGCCAGCTCGGCCGCGCCCTTCGACGACGCCAGCCTCCTCAAGCGCGCGGTACGCGCTTGCCACCGTGTTGGCTGCGAGGCCCAGGTCGGTTGCGAGCCCGCGCACGGTAGGTAGGCGGGATCCTGGCGCGAGTTCCCCTGAGGCTACCGCCGCGACGACGGCGTTGTGCAGCTGCCGGAATGGCGGGGTTCCTGAGGCTGGGTCGATGGCGATTGCAAAGCTCGTCATGGTGGCAAGCATATGGCCCCGGCCCCACCGAAGTGGGGCCGGGGCCACGCAGCGCTAGGCAGGTTAGCCGATACCCGCCATCTCCTCGACGTGGGTCTTACCAACCCGGTCGAGCACGGCGGGGCGCTTCGCCTTGATCCACCAGTAGCGTGAGAACGCCGCGAGCATCGTGATGACGAAGAGGTACGGGATCACGTTGAGTGGGAACGCCGGCACGGGGTAGACGTTCGCCACGAACACGTATGCCATCGCGACGACAGCTACCGTCGCCGTCACCCAGATCATGCGGTTCTTGATGCCCTCGCGGGTCGTGTAGACGACGCCAGCGATTGCGACGAGCGAGTAGGCGACCATGTACCCGTACGTGCCGTATGTGTCGACCCAGACGGTGATGTCCATCGGGTGCGTCCCGGCGAGCAGCAGGATGATGTCGAGCACAATCGCCGCAGGCCCGGCGATGAGCAGCACGCGGTGCGGGGTGAGGTGAGTCTCGTGGGTGCGACCGAAGCGCTCGGGCACCATGCCCTCCTTACCCATCACGTAGATGATGCGGCCAACGACGTTGAGCGGCGCGACGACAACGGCGAAGAACGACGCTGCGACACCGAATACGAGGATCGGGGTGAACCATCCCGGCATGTTGACCTTCTCTGCGACCGCCTGCAGCGGGCTCGCGACCTCGCCAAGCTCGTCGCCGAGCACGGCGATCTGCGTGTAGGCGGAGAACACGTAGAGCACGCCAACGGCGACGGCGCTCCACATGATCGCGCGAGGGATCGCCTTCTTCGGATCCTTTGCCTCGCGCCCGAGGGCGTCGGCCGACGAGAATCCGACGAAGCCGAGGATGCCGAGGACCATGCCAGCGGCGACGCCCTGGAAGGGTACGCCCTCGAATGAGAACTGCGACGGATCCCACGCGGCGTCGCCGAGCACGATGAGCGCGGTGACGAGCAGCACGAGGATGATCGCGACCGATAGCAGCTCGAGCACGAGCGAGATGCGCGCCGAGATGCGGATGCCGCGGATCGTGAAGAAGGTCGCGCCGCCGCCGATGATGACGGCGAGGGCGATGAGCCACGGCGTCGAACCAGCGGACTCGATGCCGAAGATCACGAGCAGGTCGGACATGTACGAGATAGCGCCGCCGAGCGAGCCCGCGGCGATGCCCCACGAGCCGATGAGGAGCGCGACGCCCGCGGCGAACGCGCCCGCCGGGCCAAGGCCCTGCGCGACGTAGGTGTAGAGCGAGCCCGCGGAAGCGTGGCGCTTCGCGAACATGCTGATGATGTAGCCGACGCACAGGATCACGATCGTCGCGAGGACGAACGCGAACATGGTGCCGCTGCCAGCTCCGAGGAAGATTGACGCTGCGGTGAACGCGATGACCGCGCTGGGCGCGATGCTCGCGATGGCCTGGGCCGCGAGCTCGGGGCCAGACATGACCCCTTCGCGCAGGCCGGCGTCAGCCTTCTGAGTGGTGGACTGGGACATTCAACTCTCCTTTGAGAAGTTCTTCAGGTGTTACGGGATGAGCAGCGTGCGGAGTACGCCGCCGGAAGCGAGATCGTCGAGCGCGTCAGCGGCTTCGTCGAGTGAACGGCGGCCCGAGATGAGCGGATCGAGCTTGAGCTGACCGTCCATGTAGCGGTCCACCAGTGCGGGGATATCGATCGAGGGGCGCACGGAGCCGTAGTTCGACCCGAGGATGCGCTGGTCGGCCTCCGCGAGCACGAGCGGTTCGAACGACGCCTTGGCACCGGTCGGCGGGAGCCCGACGATCACCGCAGCCCCGCCGAGGCCGAGCATCTGGATCGCCTGCTCGGTGGTGACGGTGCGGCCGATCGCGTCGAAGGCGTAGTCGACGCCGTCAGGGATGAGCTCGAAGAGCTGCTCAACGGCGTTGCCCTCGGACGCGTCGATGCGGTCGGTCGCGCCGAACTGCATTGCCATGTCGGTCTTCTCTGGCACGACGTCGATCGCGATGATGCGCTCAGCGCCAGCGAGCTTCGCCCCCTGGACCACGTTCAGGCCGACGCCACCGCAACCGATGACGGCGACGGTCGAGCCTGGCTCAACGGCGGCGGTGTTCATCACGGCGCCGACGCCTGTTGCGACCGCGCAGCCGACAACGGCGATGACGTCGAGGGGAGCGTCGTCGCGAACCTTGATCGCGCCCGAAGCGGGAACGACGACCTCCTCAGCGAACGACGAGACTCCGAGGTAGTGGTGCAGCGGCTCCGCCTCGCCTTCCTCGCTCTCGATGCTCAGGCGCGAGGTGCCGTCAAAGAGCGAACCCTTCGCGTTGATGACCTGGGCGACCTTCTGGCAGCGAGCCTCGTGGCCCTGCAGGCAGTATCGGCACTCGCCACACGGTGGAACCCAGCTGAGTACGACGTGGTCGCCGACGGCGAGTGACGTGACGCCCTCGCCGAGCTCGACAACGACGCCGGAGCCCTCGTGGCCCATGACCATCGGTGCGGGGGCTTCCCACTCGCCGCGCTTCACGTGCAGGTCAGAGTGGCAGACGCCAGCCGCTGCGATCTTCACACGGACCTCGCCTGCCTTCGGCGGTGCGAGCGTGACGTCGGCGACGGCGACGCGGGTGTTCGGTTCACGAAACACGACTGCCTTCATGATGTTCCTCCTCCATTGGGGTGCGCTTAGGCGGCGCAAAAGTTCGTCGAAGAGATCGTAAGTACCTGCCATCCGACATGTCACTGTGCCAATCGTCGAACCTGAGAGTGCACCTACGCCATTTGGTACATTTATGGCATGAGTTTCGACCTGCGAACCGTCGCCCGGGTGGTTGCCGGCACCTACCTCGACAACGGGGTGAGTGACCACACCCCGTGCGAAGGCCTTGCGCGGGTCGGCGAGTACGTCGTTGTCGCGAGCGCCGAGTTCGCGACCCTCGTGACCGGAACGGTCGCCGAGCTCGAGGCCAGGTTCGCCCAGGGGAGCGAGGCGGCCGCGGTCACCTCGCGGGCGGTGTTCGTGAGTGAATCAGACACCCCGCGCCTCCGAAAGATTCTCGCGGCCCACGGTATGAGCGCGGTGCTCGGGGCGTCTGCGTCTGGCGATGCGCTGCACTACCGGCTCGCGGCCCTGCTTGCGGACGACAGAGCGGCCTCCGATCGCCTCGTCGCGTCGGGAACCCGGGTGCTCACGCAGGTCGCGCGGCGCGGGGGAGCGACCGCGGCCATGGCAGAGCTCGCGCATCGGATCGACGGCTGGGCCGTGCTGCTCGATGCCCACGGCCAGCTGATTGCGAGCGCGGGCGCCGGGCGACTGCACCTAGACGACGCGAAAGCGGTCGCACTCGGGAAGCCCGTGCGCGTGCGGCACCCGGGGCTGCAGACCCACCAGGTTGGCTCAGACCTCGACTTCACCGGCTACCTCGTTGTCGCGTCACGGTCGAGCGCGACGAGCCGCATCCGCGACCTCGCGTCGCAGGCGGCGGCGCTCTTCGACCTGGTGCTCCGCACGCGCGACCCGTCGGTCACCGAGCACCTCGGGCGCGAGGCACTCGTCGAAATCCTGCACGGAGGTGGTGCGCAGGCGACTGATCTGCTTCGGCGGTGGGGTGTGCGCGAGGTCGAGCTCACCGCGTTTGCGCTCGGCACGCGCACCCGCACGGTCGACCTTGAGCGGCTCGTCGAGCGCTGGCTCGACGAGCTCGGGGTTGAGCACATCTTCGTTGGTGACCCCGGCCTCGTCCGCGGGTTCGTTCCCGAACACCTTGTCGGCGGACTCATGGCTCTCGCGGCGGGGTTCGAACCGCTCGGGGCGACGTCGCTGCACCTGGGGCTCGGCGCGGCCGCCCCGATCGATGCGCTCGGGCGAAGCGCCGTGCAAGCAAAGCAGGCCTTCGACGCCGCGTTCGAAGCGGGGGCGAGCGCGCAGCGCTACGCGGAGCTGCCAACGGTGGATTTCGTGCTTGACGTGATCTCTGAGGACCACCGAACCCAGCTCGGGGGAGTGCTCGATGGGCTGCGAGGCGATGACGGCGACCATGGGGAGCTACTCGACACCCTGCGCGTGTTCCTCTCCGAGCACGGGGCGCACCGCGCCAGCGCAGCGAAGCTTGGCATCCACAGGCAGACCCTTGTCTCGCGGATTCACCGTGTCGAGGAGCTCACGGGGCTCTCGATGGCCCGGCCTGACGACCGCGCGGCAGCCTGGCTTGCGCTCCGGGCGCTCGGGCACGAAGCGTTCACGCAATAGAATCGTGCTCATGCGACTCGGAGTCATCGACGTAGGTTCAAATACCGTTCATCTCCTCGTGGTTGACGCGCATCCCGGTGCGAGCCCCAACCCGTACCACTCGCAGCGGTCGACGCTGCGGCTCATGCGCTACCTCGACGACGACGGCGCGATCACCGACGAGGGCGTCGCCCGGATCATCGCCGCGATCGCAGAAGCGGTCAAGACCGTTCAGGAGATCGGCGTCGACGACCTGCTCGCGACGGCGACCTCCGCAATCCGCGAGGCCGCGAACGGCGAGGAAGTGCTCGCGCGCATCGAGCGCGAGACCGGGCTCAAACTCGACGTGCTCTCGGGCGAGGACGAGGCACGGATCACGATGCTTGCCGTGCGTCGCTGGCTCGGCTGGTCTGCCGGCGAGATCCTGCTCTTCGACATCGGCGGCGGGTCGTTCGAGATCGCCCAGGGCGCCGACGAGTACCCCGACGTACAGGTCTCTCTCCCGCTCGGCGCGGGGCGCTCGACGATTCTCTATCTCCCAGAGGATCCGCCCACCGCGGAAGGGATCTCGCGCCTCCGCGCGCACGCCCGCGAGGAATTCACGCGGGTTCGCAAGGAAATGTTCAAGGGGCGGCCGAAGCCGAAGCGGGTGGTGGGGACGTCGAAGACGATCCGCTCGCTCGCGCGCCTCATCGGCGGCCCGCCGGACCCGGCGACGGGTGACCTCGCCGAGCTGCACTATGCGGGACTGCGTGAGTGGGAGCCGACGCTGCGCGATATGCCTGGCTCCGTTCGCGAGTACCTGCCAGGGATTACGCCAGAGCGCGGATACCAGATCATGGCGGGCGCGGTCGTGCTGCGCACTGCGATGAAGGTCTTCGACGTTTCGACACTTACGATCTCGCCGTGGGCGCTGCGCGAGGGAATCGTGCTGCGCTACATCGACGCCCTCGATGGCCGCGGAACCGACCCGGTCTCCGAGGACGGATAGCGCCCAATCATCGGGTAGTTTTAGCGGAAGGTACAAACGCTTAACGTAGCTTCCGCGGGGTTGATATCGAAAACGCAACCATTTCCACTCTCGCGGTGCGTCGAAGGCTGTCGTGCTGTAGGAATACACTAATGAATCTCATTCGCCCGCGGCAGGCGCGGGCGCTCATCCATGGGGGTTAACCATTGACCATCTCAACTACTAAGAAGATGCTCGGCCTCACCGCCGCGGCGGGCCTCGTGCTCGGCCTCTCGGCGTGTGGCCAGGCACCCGAGGCTGGCGGCGAAAGCGGCGGCGCAGAGGCCGTTGCCGGCTTCAAGCCCTGCATGGTGTCGGACGAGGGCGGCTTCGACGACAAGTCGTTCAACCAGCTCGGCTACGAGGGCCTGAAGAAGGCTGCAGATGAGCTCGACGTCGAGTTCGGCGAGACCGAGTCGAAGAGCGCGAGCGATTACGCCGCGAACCTCAGCGGCCTTGTCGACGCAGGCTGCACGTTCATCGTCTCGGTGGGCTTCATGCTCTCGGAGCCGACCGTGAACGCGGCGAAGGCGAACCCCGACGTGCAGTTCGCGATCATCGACGACTGGGCCGACAACGACTTCGACGGTAAGACCGACGCGCCGAACATCAAGCCGCTCGTGTTCGACACGGCGCAGGCAGCGTTCCTCGGCGGCTACGCGGCAGCTGCTGTCTCGGAGACCGGCACCGTCGGCACCTTCGGTGGCGCGAAGATTCCGCCGGTCACCATCTTCATGGATGGCTTCCAGGACGGCGTTGAGTACTTCAACAAGGAGAACAGCAAGGACGCTAAGGTCATCGGCTGGGACGTTGCGAAGCAGGACGGCCAGTTCACCGGCGAGTTCGCGGCGAACGACACCGCGAAGCAGATGGCTCAGGGCATCCTCGACCAGGGCGCAGACGTGCTGCTCCCCGTCGGCGGCCCGATCTACCAGTCGGCTGCTGAGGCGATCCGTGACTCGGGCGGCACCGCGAAGCTCGTCGGCGTCGACGCAGACGTGTACCAGACTGACCCGAAGGTCAAGGACATCCTCTTCACCTCGATCATGAAGAGCATGGACATCGCTGTGTACGACTCGGTGATGGAAGCCGCTCAGGGCAAGTTCAGTGCTGAGCCCTTCGTTGGCGTACTCGAGAACGACGGCGTGAGCCTCTCGGGGTTCAACGACTTCGCAGACAAGGTCCCCGCAGACCTGCAGAAGCAGCTCGACGAGATCAAGGCCGGCATCGTTGACGGCTCGATCAAGGTCGAGTCGCCCTCCTCGCCGTAAGGCACTCTGATGGCGGGCCGGTGGGTGATCTCTGATCGCTCACCGGCCCGCCATCTTGGATTCACCAGGGGAGTCGCCCAGGCACTACCCCAGAGAAACGAACTTGGATAGATTTACGGCATGACGCTCGAACTGCGCGGGATCACGAAGCGATTCGGATCATTCACCGCGAACGACCGCATCTCAATCGAGGTGCGACCCGGAGAAATTCACGCCCTGCTGGGTGAGAACGGTGCCGGCAAGTCCACACTGATGAACGTGCTTTACGGGCTCTACCAGCCCGACGAGGGCGAGATCGTCGTCGACGGCGAAGTGCAGCGCTTCAAGGGCCCGGGCGACGCGATGGCCGCGGGCATTGGCATGGTGCACCAGCACTTCATGCTCGTGCCGGTATTCACCGTCGCCGAGAACGTCATGCTTGGCCATGAGAGCACGAAGTTCGCCGGGGCGCTCGATCTCGCGAGCGCGCGCGCCCACGTGCGCGAGGTTGCTGACCGCTTCGGGTTCGAGGTTGACCCCGACGCGGTCGTCGAAGACCTGCCCGTCGGAGTGCAGCAGCGCGTCGAGATCATCAAGGCGCTCTCGCGCGACGCGAAGGTGCTCGTGTTCGACGAGCCGACTGCGGTGCTCACACCGCAGGAGACCGACGAACTCATGCAGATCATGCGGCAGCTGCGCAACGAGGGCACGGCGATCGTGTTCATCACGCACAAGCTGCGCGAGGTGCGTGAGGTCGCCGACCGGATCACGGTCATTCGCCTCGGCAAGGTCGTCGCTGAGGCGTCGCCCGAGTCATCGACCAACGAGCTCGCCTCGCTCATGGTGGGCCGCGCCGTCGAACTCACCGTGCAGAAAGAGGCGCCCAAGCTGGGCGACGGTGGGCTGAGGCTCACCGACGTCACGATCGCCGACAGCTCGGGCCACATTGTCGTGGATCGAGTGAACCTCGAGGTTCGCCCCGGCGAGATCCTCGCGATTGCGGGCGTGCAGGGCAACGGCCAGACCGAGCTCACCGAATCACTCGTTGGCCTCCAACAGCTCACCTCGGGCGAAATTACGCTCAATGGAAAGTCGCTCGTCGGCAAGCCCGTGAAGCAGATCATCGACGAGGGCGTCGGCTTCGTTCCCGAAGACCGGATCGAAGATGGCCTCGTCGGCACGTTCTCGGTCGCAGAGAACCTCATGCTCAACCGCACGAGCGACCCCGAGTTCGTGCGGGCCGGGACCGTGCGTCGGGGGGCACTGAATGACTTTGCCGAGGCGAAGATCGCCGAGTACGACATCCGCACGCAGGGCCCGGACGCACACGCGGGCAGCCTCTCGGGCGGCAATCAGCAGAAGGTCGTGATCGCTCGCGAGCTGAGCCGCGACCTGAATCTGCTCGTCGCGTCGCAGCCCACCCGCGGCGTCGACGTTGGCTCGATCGAGTTCATCCACACGCGCATCGTTGAGGCACGTGACACAGGCGTCCCAGTCGTGCTCGTCTCGACCGAGCTCGACGAGGTCTCCGCACTCGCTGACCGCATCGCCGTGATGTACAAGGGAGCGATCATCGGCATCGTTCCAGGCAACGCTTCGCGCGAAACCCTCGGCCTCATGATGGCCGGCGAAACCCCCGAAGGAGTCGCGGCGTGAGCGCACCGACCATAGACACGAACGGGCAGCCCTCGGGTTCGAAGCCTGAGACGGCGGAGCGCCCGCCGCAGAACAAACTCATCACGGAGCTGCTGTCGAGCTCAGTGACGACGACAGTGCTCGCGATCGTCCTGTCGATGCTCATCGGCGGCCTGCTCATCGCGTTCACCGACCCGAAGGTCATCGAGGCCTCCGGCTACTTCTTCCAGCGCCCGGCCGACACGTTCGTGGCGCTCTGGGACGCGATCTCAGGCGGCTACGCCGCGCTCTTCCGCGGCTCGATCTTCAACTACGAGGCGCCGAGCTTCCTCCGCGCGATCAAGCCGCTGTCCGACACGCTGAACTTCGCCACGCCGCTCATCATGGCTGGCCTCGGCGTCGGCCTCGCCTTCCGTGTCGGCCTCTTTAACATCGGTGGCCGCGGCCAGATGCTGATGGGCGCGGCAGCCTCCGGCTTCGTAATGTTCGGCCTCGACCTGCCGTTCGCCCTGCACCTGCCGCTCGTCATCATCGCGGGCATCGCAGGCGGCGTCATCTGGGGCGGCCTCGTTGGCTTCCTCAAGGCCCGCACTGGCGCGCACGAGGTGATCCTCACCATCATGCTGAACTTCGTCGCGTTCTACTTCATTGCGTGGCTGCTGTCGACCCCGGGGCTGCTCATGCGCCCGGGCGGCAACCAGCCGATCTCCCCGGTCACCCCTGAGAGCGCGAAGTTCCCGCTGCTCTTTGGGGCCCCGCTGACAACGCACTGGGGCTTCATTGTCGCTCTGCTCGCTGCTGGCTTCGTCTGGTGGCTCATGGAGCGCTCGTCGCTCGGCTTCCGCATGCGCGCCGTCGGTGAGAACCCGCACGCCGCACGCGCCTCGGGCATCAAGGTCGAGCGGATCATCTTTTACGCGATGGCGATCGCGGGTGGCCTCGCCGGTCTCGCTGGCGCGAACCAGATCGCTGGCACCATCACGACGGGCTTTGGCAGCCACATCGACGCCGGCATCGGCTTTGACGCGATCACGGTCGCGCTGCTCGGCCGCTCGCGCGCGTGGGGGGTTGTCTGGGCTGGCCTGTTGTTCGGTGCGCTGAAGGCAGGCAGCTTCACGATGCAGATCGCTGAGAAGATTCCCGTAGACATCGTGCTCGTCGTGCAGGCGCTCATCGTGCTCTTCATCGCGGCGCCACCGCTCGTGCGCACGGTCTTTGGCCTCAAGCGTTTTGACCGAGTGCACGCACTCCAGCAGAAGGGGGCGTCGGCATGAGCGCGGTCCACGAACTCACCGGTACCCAGGTCGTCGTCGACGGCGCTGGCGTCGTCCGCACCCGCAGCCTGAAGGCGCCGATCGCATTCGCGATCGTCGCGATCCTCGGCCTGCTGCTCGCGTTCCCCGCAGGCCGCGCCGGGGAGAGCACGTTCCGCCTCTCCGACCGCACCCAGTCGCTGCAGCTACCAGACGTCGCGCTGCCGACGGCCGGCACCGTCATCGCGTGCGCGCTGATCCTCACCGCGATGGCGGCGCTGACGTTCGTGTTCGCGGCCCAGTACAAGCGCATCCCGCTGTGGTTCACCGTGATCTTTGCGGTCGTGGGCATCTTCCTGTTCCTCACCTGGTCGGCAGCGGGCGGCATCGTCCCCGTGACAGGCCTGCTGTTCGGTGCGCTGTCGCTGTCTGTGCCGCTCATCTTCGGCGCCCTCGGCGGCGTCATCGGCGAGCGCGCGGGCGTCGTCAACGTCGCGATCGAGGCGCAGTTCCTGTTCGCCGCGTTCACGAGTGCGCTCATCGCCTCGATCACCGGATCCTACGTCGCCGGCCTCCTCGGCGCGCTCGTCGCTGGCGCGCTCGTCGCCGCGATCCTCGCCGTGTTCTCGATCACCTACGTCGTCACCCAGGTGATCGTCGGTGTCGTCCTCAACGTGCTCATCACGGGCCTCACGAGCTTCCTCCACGGCGCGCTGTTGCAGCCGAACGCGGCGACCCTGAACTCGCCGCCGCGCTTCCCGCGGTGGGCGATTCCTGGGCTCAGCGAGATCCCGATCCTCGGGCCGGTGCTCTTCAACCAGACCCTCATCGTCTACCTCGCCTACATCATCGTGCCGCTCGTCACGTGGGCGCTCTACCGCAGCCGCTGGGGCCTCCGCCTCCGAGCCGTCGGCGAGCACCCGCAGGCGGCCGACACGGTGGGCATCAAGGTGAACCCGACGAGGTTCTGGAACCTGCTGCTCGCGGGCGCGATCGCAGGCATCGGCGGCGCTTACTTCACGCTCGGCTCCGTCGGCGCGTTCGACAAGGAGATGGCCGGCGGTCTCGGCTTCATCGCCCTCGCCGCGGTCATCTTCGGTGGCTGGGACCCGTGGCGGGCGACCCTCGCGGCGCTGCTCTTCGGCTTCACGAAGAACCTTGAGACGCTGCTGAACAACCTCGGTTCGCCTATCCCGTCCGAGTTCATGTCGATGCTGCCTTACGTCGTGACGATCCTCGCGGTCGTTGGCTTCTCGGGCAAGTCGCGGGCGCCCGCCGCGAGCGGCAAGCCCTACGTGAAGGGATAGCAGACGTGACAACAAACGATCACGGAGTTGACTGGGCCGGGCTCAGGGCCGCGGCCGTCGCGGCGCTCGACCACGCCTACGTGCCGTACTCGAACTACCCGGTGGGGGCGGCTGCGCTCACCGACTCGGGGCGAATCGTGTCCGGCTGCAATGTCGAGAACGCCTCTTACGGCCTGACGCTCTGCGCCGAGTGCGCCCTCGTTGGCGACCTCCACATGGGCGGGGGCGGCAAGCTCGTCGCGTTCGTCTGCGTGAACCGCGCTAAGGAAACGATCATGCCGTGCGGGCGCTGCCGGCAGCTCCTGTACGAACACTCGGCCGAGGGCATGCTGCTCGAGACCGTGTCGGGCATCCGCACGATCGACGAGGTGCTGCCCGACGCGTTCGGCCCGCGCGACCTTGAGCGCGTCGCCGAGGCGACCTGACCCCACATCCCACCGGAAGGAACCACCGTGAGTGTTGAGCCATTTGATGCCGTAGACGTGATTCGCGCGAAGCGCGACGGGGGAGCGGTGCCAGAGCCGGCGCTCCGGTGGATGGTCGACGCCTACACCAGGGGCTACGTGTCGGACGCGCAGATGGCGTCGTTCGCGATGGCGATCTACCAGCGCGGGATGGCCCGCGACGAGATCCGGGTGCTCACCGACGCGATGATCGACTCGGGCGAGCGCATGAGCTTCGAGGGCCTCTCCAAGCAGACCGTCGACAAGCACTCGACCGGCGGCGTCGGCGACAAGATCACGCTGCCGCTCGCGCCGCTCGTCGCGTCGTTCGGCGTTGCCGTGCCGCAGCTGTCGGGCCGCGGCCTCGGGCACACTGGCGGCACCCTCGACAAGCTCGAGGCGATCCCTGGCTGGCGGGCGGCGCTCTCGAACGAAGAGATGTTCGCGCAGCTCGACGGTGACGTAGGCGCGGTGATCTGCGCCGCCGGGTCGGGCCTCGCCCCGGCAGACAAGAAGCTCTACGCGCTGCGCGACGTGACCGGCACGGTCGACTCGATTCCGCTCATTGCGTCGAGCATCATGTCGAAGAAGATCGCCGAAGGCACGGGCGCGCTCGTGCTCGACGTGAAGTTTGGCTCGGGCGCGTTCATGCAGGACTACGCGATGGCGCGCGAGCTCGCCGAGACGATGGTTGCGCTCGGCACCGATTCCGGCGTGAAGACGTCGGCGCTGCTCACCGACATGAACGTGCCGCTCGGCCTCACAATCGGCAATGCGAACGAGGTTCGCGAGTCTGTCGAGGTGCTCGCCGGTGGTGGCCCCGCCGACGTGCGCGAGCTCACTATCGCGCTCGCGCAAGAGATGCTTGCGCTCGCGGGTCTGCCTGACGCCGACGTCGTGGGCGCGCTCGACAGCGGCCGGGCGATGGACTCCTGGCGAGCGATGATCGCAGCCCAGGGCGGCGACCCCGACGCGGCGCTCCCGGTCGCGCGCGAGGCCCACGTCGTCACCGCCCCCGTTTCGGGCGTGATGTCGAAGCTTGAGGGGCTCCCGTTCGGTATCGCGGCTTGGCGCCTCGGCGCGGGGCGTGCGCGGGCTGAGGATCCCGTCATCCACTCGGCAGGCATCGACCTGCACGCGAAGCCCGGCGCCGCGGTCGTCGCGGGCCAGCCGCTGTTCACGCTCTCCGCGGAAGACGACGCCCGGTTCCCGCGCGCTCTCGAGGCGCTGGAGGGCGCCTGGGAGATCGACGCCGACGCCAGCCCAGGAGCGCACGCACCCGGCCCGCTTGTTCGCGAGCGCATCACCGGATAGCTCGCGGCGCGCCCGGCGGCCGCGAGTCGCCGGGCCGGTTTTGAGTTCCGTGGGGAAACCGGGTAAAGTAATCTCTTGGTGCGGCGCTCGAAAGAGTGGCCGAAGCCACAGTGGGATATGGTGTAATTGGCAACACTACGGTTTCTGGTACCGTCATTCTAGGTTCGAGTCCTGGTATCCCAGCCACAGAAAAGCCCCAGACTTTCCTCGGAAAGTCTGGGGCTTTTCGCGTCTTTCGGGAAGGGTGCGCGCATGGAGCTGTTGCGAGCGATCCCGGCCGTGGCCGGGATCGGGATTGTCGCTGCCTACTTCCTCAGGTTTCTCCGCGCCGTCTATGTCGACGGTGCGCTTGACGAGCGTGCGAAACTCGCCGCGCGGTCACGGATGATCCTGCCCGCAGCGGCTACCGCCGTGGTGCTGATTGTGGTGGTGCTGCTCACTGACGTGGTGCCCTCGCTCATTCCGTGGCTGCCCGCCCTGATCGGAGGCTGCGCCGTATTGGGGATGGTGTGGGCGCGTGAGCGTGGGCGGCGCGCTGCGCTTGCGGCCCGCGACGGATAGCCGTCTCGGGCCGCCCGGAACTGGCGTGGCCGGCTCACCGTCCCCGGCAAGCTACTTTCGGAGATTGCAGCCGGGTGCGGCCTGTGCCGCCTTGCTTTCTCGGTGCGCGTGGGGGAGGGTAACGTCATGGCTGATCCCTCCACGACGCCGTCTCGCGGCCGAAGCTTGCGCTGGCGCACGCCGCAGATTCTCCTTGCGATAGCTCTCGGTGTCGTTGTGCTGGGGTACTGCGCGACGCTGCTGTTTGATGGGGTCTTCGCGGGCGCCTCGGTGCAGTGGGACCCGAACGACGCGACCGACCTTGAGCGGTGGACCTCGGCGCTCGCGTATGCCGCCGAGCTGATTCGGCGGAGAGCGCTCGAGGCGGCGTTGGTCATGGCGGTGCTTGCCAGTATGGCCGTGGTTGCTGCCGTGCTTCGGAGCAAGATTTGGTTGACCTTCGGAATTGTCAGCGGCGCGATGCTGCTGGCAACTGTGATTGCTCTGAACTTTACGTCGGAGAGCACGCTTTCCGCACTCGTTGAGCAGACGCACGAGCGCATCGGGCCGGTGCATCTCGTTCCAGAGTCGGGGGATTCGAGGGGGTCGGGCGTGCAGTCGTACACGAGCGGCGTGAAGGACGCCGCCGGTGAAACGTTCTCCGCCGACGATGCCGAACAGGAGATGCGTGTGCTTATCGAGGCAGCGCTCGCTGGGCTCAGTGGTCCCGCAACGACGAGCGTGCGCATGAGCGCTCCACCCCAAGAGTTCGACGCAGCGCACCCGCCGATCGAGAGGCGCAGCTGCGCCCCCGCCCAGGCTGAGTCGCTCGGGGAACAGCTTACGGTCGGCTTCACGATACCCAGCGATGGCGATGGGCGTGCTAAGCAGCGCGTGCTGGCGAGCTGGGCCGCAGCCGGGTACGCCGAAGTCGTCGAAGAAGGCAGACGCGACGAGCCTGTCGCGCGGAAGAGCGGCGACAGCGCCATGTACTCCATTTCGGTTGACGACCGCTTCACCATCGACGGGATGCTCGCGATTTGGCTGGAGAGCCGTTGCCTGTGAGCCGCTGCCTGTAAGCAGCTGCCTGTGAACTGCTGGGCCGTTGCTCCGGCGGGGCCGGTGCCTTGCGGGCGCAAAAGTGATGAAATGGCGGTATGACAGATTTTGCCCCGCGCATGGACGCCAGGGAATCTCGAGCGTGGCTCGGACTGATTGGCGTAGCGCAGCTGCTGCCGCACCTGCTCGATGCCCAGCTCGAGCGGGATTCGCGGATGACCCATTTCGAGTTCACGGTGCTGTCGGCGCTGTACGTCGAGCCCGGTTCGGTACTCCGGATGTCCGAGCTTGCCGAGACCACGGCGGCGACGCTGCCTCGCCTCTCCCACGTGTGCACGCGAATGGAGAAGCGGGAGCTCGTCGAGCGTGTGCCGAGCGAGACAGACCGCCGTGCCACCAACGTCCGGCTGACCGCAGCGGGGCGGAGGGAGTTCATCCGTGCTATCCCGGCTCACATTGACCTCGTTCGCAGCCTCGTCATTGATGCGTTGACTCCTGAGCAGCTAGATTCGCTCGGGGAGATCGCCGAAGTGATTGGTACACGTCTCGCCGCGCACCGCAACTAGTTCACAGTCGCGGAGGATTCTCCCAGGCCGCTGATAAATGATTGTCGCAACAACCAAATTGGAGCGGGGATCGAATGTCGGAGCCAACAGGCCGCAAGACCACCAAAGAGCAGCGTGCCGAGGCGCGCGCCGAGCGAGTGCAAGCCCACAAGCGGCAGGAAGCGGCGCGAACGCGCAACCGGCGTATCGCGATTGGGAGTGGCGCGGTCGGCGGTGCAGCGGTGCTCGCCCTCGTCATCACATTCGTCGCAACCACAACAGAGCCACCTCAACGGCCTCAGGACATCGAAATCGCGGGCCTCAAGGAGTTCCCGAACCTGCCTGCGACGCACATTGACCCGGCACCCGTCGACTATGAGGCGAGCTACGGCATGGCTGTTCCCGCTGGCGGCGATCACTCGCAGATCTGGCTGAACTGTGGGGTGTACGACCAGCCGCAATCGAACGAGAACGCGGTGCACGCGCTCGAGCACGGGGCCGTGTGGGTGACCTATGACCCGAAAACGGCGACGGATGACGACATCGCTGCGCTGCGGGGCGCCATTCCCGATCAGTACACGATCCTTTCCCCCTACCCGGGCCAGCCCGCGCCCTTCATGGCGTCGGCGTGGGGTGCCCAGATCGAGATGGACACAGTGTCCGATGAGCGCCTCACGCAGTTCATCGACAGGTACTGGAAGTCCGCGGATGCGCCAGAGCCCGGCGCCTCGTGCTCCGGGGCGCTGCAGGGCCCCGGCCTTGTCGCATAGCGGACGCAGCGCGGGGCTCACGGCGTTTGTGGTGACGATGCTCGCCCTCGTGCTCGTCGCAGCATCGTTGGTCATTGGGCGTGTGAGCGGTGGTGTCGAACCTACGCCTGCCACGCGCAGCGCGGAAGCCGGGTTCGCTCGCGACATGCAGATTCACCACGACCAGGCCGTTGAGATGTCGATGATCGTGCGCGACCTCACCGACTCGCCGGAAATTCGCCTCCTCGCATACGACATCGCGACCTCGCAATCGCAACAAGCTGGGCAAATGTTTGGCTGGCTCGCGACGTGGGGTCTCCCGCAATCGTCACCCGAACCGGCGATGACCTGGATGCACCGTCCGCTCCCGTCGGGCGAGGGCCACTCACACGCGGCACCCGCGGCACCCACGGCGACGGGCGAGGTGCCCGCCGCAATGCCGGGGATGGCGACGCGGGAGCAGCTCAACGAACTGAAGACCCTTCGTGGTGTTGCCGCCGAGCGGATGTTTCTGCGGCTCATGATCGCGCACCACGAGGGCGGCGTCGACATGGCCGATGCCGTGCTTCAGCGGAGCGACTATCCGGTCGTCACCGACCTTGCTGGCAGCATCACCAAGGCCCAGCAGAGCGAGATCCAACTCATGGAAGACCTGCTCGCCGCGCGCCAATGAGAACACCGAACCGCACCCACATTTCTCACAAACCACGTAGCAATCGAAGGATTCACACCATGACACGAACGAGCCAGCCCGCTCGCCGCTCGCCGAACCTCATCCTCATCGTGATTGCTGCGGTGGTGCTCGTCGCGGTGGCCGGCGCTGTGATCTGGGCGGTGGTGAGCGGCCGCGGCGTCGCGCCTGGCGCTCCGGGCGCCGTCGACGCGGCGGGGGTGCCCGTCGAGCGGGTAGACGGATTGCCCGCGGAAACAGAGCTTGGAATCACCGTTTTGAAGGTGCAAAACCTCGAGAACGTGCAGGCCTACTACCAAAACGCGGTCGGGCTCGCGGTCATCGAGCAGCAGCCGGATGCGGTCACGCTCGGGATGGATGACGTGCCGCTCATGCGGCTCGAACGGTCGGCCGAACCCCTGCCGCAGGCAACAGACGCCGGGCTCTACCACACAGCGATTCTCTTCGCCGATGAGGCGTCGCTCGCGAAGGCGGTGCTGCAGACGGCGCAGCTCGCGCCTGGCAGCTATCAGGGCTCGGCAGACCACCTCGTGAGCCAGGCGTTCTATTTCGGCGACCCAGAGGGGAACGGCGTTGAACTCTACGTCGACCGCCCGCGCGGGGAGTGGCAGTGGGACAACGGCCAGGTCGAGATGGGCAGTGAGCCGCTCGACCCGAACGCGTTCATTGAAGAGCACCTCGACGGTGAGGCCGCGGGCACCGCGGTCATCGGGCACATTCACCTAAAGGTGGGTAACCTCGAAGAGGCGCGCTCGTTCTACGCGGACACGCTCGGGTTCGACGTGGTGTCGGAGGCTGAGGGCGCCCTGTTCTACTCGGCTGGCGGCTACCATCACCACCTTGCGACGAACACCTGGCAGAGCGCCGGCGCGGGCCCGCGCACCACCGATGTTGGGCTTGGCGCGTTGACCGTCGCCCTGCCGACTGCGGCAGATGTCGAGCAGGTGGCCGCCCGCGTCGATGCCGCGGGTTATGGCCACGAGGTCGTCGAGCGCGGCATCGTGGTCGAAGACCCGTGGGGCAACAAGATTCGGCTGGTGACCCGGGCGCAGTAGCGACGCGACCAGTGCGGCCCGTTAGCGCTTGCGGAAGAGGATCGTGAGCGTGAGGTACACCCCGCCAAGGCTCACGGTGACGGCCCCGACGGGGATTTGTGTCGGGGCAAACGCGTGTGCCGCGAGCCAGTCGGCGATGCTCAGTAGCAGCGCTCCGGCGAGAGCCGCGGCGAGTGTCGGGTGTGTGCGTGGCAGCGTGGCGCGAGCGAGGTGGGGCGCCGCGAGCGCGACGAACATGATCGGCCCCGCGGCCGCAGTGGTCACCGCGGTGAGCCCGACGGCTGAAGCGACGAGTAGCAGCCTCGTTGAGCTCACCCGCAGCCCGAGTGCGTTTGCGAGGTCGTCTCCCAGCTCGATAATGCGCAGCTTGGGTACGAGCAGTGCGGTAGCCACCGCGATGACCGCCAGCGCGCCGAGTACGGGCTGCAGCAGTTCCCACCGCGTATTGTCGAGTGTTCCCGCTGCCCACACCGAGCTCGCCGTCGCCGTCGCGGTGTCGGTCTTGTAGACGAGCCAGGTGTTCAGTGCGCCGAGCGCCGCGCTGATCGCGATGCCCGCGAGCACGAAGGTGTTTCCGCCCACCCCAGAACGCGAACTGAACAGCAGCACGAGCGCGGCGGCGGCGAGACCGCCGAGGAGTGCCGCGGTCGCGGTGGCGGCGAACCCCGGCGCCGGAATGACGACGAGCGCAAGGAGCACACCGGTGTAGGCGCCCGTGTTGAAACCGATGATGTCGGGGCTGCCGAGCGGGTTTCGGGTGAGGGTCTGGAAGATCGATCCGGCCGCGCCGAGCGCCGCACCGAAGGCGATGGCCGCGAGCGCGCGGGGGAGTCGCCACGCCAGCACCACGGTCTGGGTGAAATCGTTTGCCGTGCCGGTGAGCGCAGCCCAGACTTCGGACGGGCTGAGCGCGAGGTCTCCCGCGGCGAGCGCGGCGACGAAAACCGCGGCGAGCAGGGCGACGCCGACCGCCCAACGCCAGCGAGGCAGCGGGCGTGCGGGGAGGGCACCCCCGTGGACGGGTACGGAAGGCTCGGTGGTTCTCGGGAGGGTCATGCGCGCCTCCTCAGCACGATCAGAATGACGGGTGCGCCGAGCGCGGCCGCAACGACGCCGACGGGCAGTTCGCCCGGCCACAGCACCGTGCGGGCGAGGATGTCAGCGGTGAGTAGCAGCGCGGCGCCGACCGGAGTGCCGATGAGGATCATGCGCCCGGTGCTCGGGCCGGTGAACGGGCGAACGAAGTGCGGCACCATGAGGCCGATGAAGCCGATTGGCCCGGCGATGGCCGTGGCCGCGCCCACGAGGCAGGCCGCGGCGACCCCGGTGCCTGCTCGGGCAAGGAACGGGTGGGATCCGAGGCCCCTGGCAGTGTCGTCGCCGAGGGCGAGCGCGTCGATTGGGCGAGCGAGGGCGAACGCGAGGATGCCGCCGAACGCGATCAGTGGCAACGTTTCCCAGAGCACGCTCGTGTTGGGGCTAGCGAGTGAGCCCGCAGACCACGCGCGCATCGCGTCGAGCGCGCGCGGGTTGAGGAGCGTGACCGCAGACTGCACACCGGAGACGGTCATGCTGAAGGCGACGCCGGCAAGCACGAGTTTCGTGCCGCTTGCCGAGCCGCGCAGGCCGAGCGCGAGGACGGCTGCGGTGACGATTGCCGCGCCTGCCACGGCGCTCCCCGCGATTCCTGTGGCCGAGCGCACTCCGAACCAGGTCATCGCGATGGTCACGGCGAACGCGGCGCCAGAACTGACTCCGAGCAGCCCAGGGTCTGCGAGCGGGTTGCGAGTCATCCCCTGCATGAGCGTCCCCGCCCAGGCGAGGGCCGCCCCGACGAGTAGCGCCGCGATAGTGCGGGGGAGCCGCACCTCCCAGAGGAGGGTGTTCAGGTCGTCGCTGCCGCGGCCAGCGAGCACCTCATACAGCGCTGCGGGGGAGACCGTGCGAGATCCAATGAGGAGGCTTGCGAGGCAGAGTGCGAGGAGAACGATGGCCGCGAGGGCCTGCGCTCCGAGGAGGCGCGAGGCGCTCGTGCGGCGCGCCTCTCGGAGCGCGACGGTCACTTCGCCGGGATGAGTTCGAGGCCTGGGCGGAGCTGATCAAGCAGCCACGGCACCGATGCGATGTTCGGATCCTGGAGCGCAGTCGCGGCTTCAAGCCCGACGGGGATGTAGCGCTCTGACATGATCGGCTGCTTCGACACGATCGGGTCGCTCTCGAATTTCTCCTGCAGCGCGTCAGACTGGAACGTCATGAACATGACGCCAGCGTCGTTGAAGAGCGGCGCCTGCTCGAAGCTCACGTCGATGGCGCCGGGAACGGACCCCTGCCCGCCAAGGTCGGCGACAGCCGGCAGCGCGACGAGGCCGAGCTGCTGCATGAACTTCGCGGTGACGTTCGCCTCGTCGACGAGCATGACGACGACGCCATCCCTGGCTTGGCCGTAGAGGAACGTGCCGCCGTCGAGGCCCGGCAGGTCCTTCTTGATCGCATCCACGGCGGCGTCGGCCTCGGCGATGAGGCGCTCCGCGTCCTCCATCTTGCCGAGCGCGTTCCCGATCCTGAGTGCGGATTCCTCGCTTGTCGAGCTGTAGAGCGCGGTCTCATAGGCGACGACCGGAGCGATGTCGCTCAGTTGCGCGTACAGCGCCTCGTCGAGCGTGAAGCCGGCGGTCGCGAGAATCACGTCAGGCTTCGTGGCCGCGAGCTGCTCGACGTTGATGCTCATTGGGTTGAGCCAGGTTGTATCCTCGGGCAGCGGGTCGATGTAGGGCAGGTTCTTCTCGTCGCCCGCTCCCGCGACGCTGGTGAAGGACTCGGGTGCGGCGACGACGTGTGCACCGAGCGCCGAGGCCAGCGCAACGTCGGCGTAGCCGAGAGCCGCGACCCGTTCGGGCTGCGCCTCAATCGTCGCGTCGCCGTAGGCGTTGTGGATGGTCACGGGGAACGAGCCCGATGCGGCCCCGCCTTCGGCGGCCTTCGCATCTCCCGCTGGGGCCGCGCCTGATGAGCAGCCCGTGAGGAGGAGTGCGCCTGCTGCGAGCGCTGCGAGCCCCGCGAATGTGGCGCGACGAGTGAGTGATGGCATGGGTGTGCCTTCCTAACTGGTGTAGGTGTGTGGTGGTGAGAGGAAACGTTTAAGTGAGCGGGAGGACCGCGGCGGCCGCGCGAAAGACCGCCTCTGGCGTCGCGGCGGCATCGAGCGCAGCCCAGTCGCCCATGAGGTCGGAGACCAACGGAGGTGCCGCGACGGTTGCCCGCTCGGGGAGCCCGGTTGTTGCGTGCTGTGACTTCGCGTGCGTGATCGTCGCCTGGCCGAGGACTGTGGCGAACATGGTGCGGTAGAACACGAATGCGCCGGTGCGGTCGAGGCCGGACTCTGTGGCGCAGCTGAGGAAGCCCTCCGAGAACTGCAACCCGGCTGGGCTCGCGAGCCTTCCCGTCGTGATCAGGCGGATCATCCAGGGGTGTTCACCTAGGAAGCTGTGGAGGGCGAGTGCAAGGTTCACCGCGTGCTCTCGCGCGGTCTCGGTGCGCTCGGGGAGGGTGATATCCGCTGAGACGCGCTCGACGAGCTCGACGAGGAGTGCGTCGCGGTCGCGCACATAGCGGTAGAGCGCCATGGGGGTGACGTCGAGCCGAGTGGCGAGCTGGCGCATAGCGAGCCCGCCCTCGCCGTCGGTCGCGAGAATCGCCATCGCTTCGTCAACGATGCGTTCGAGAGTCAAAGTCGTCATGTTCATCCTATGAAGGTTAGGGTCGCCTAACTATACGCGTATACTTCCAGGCGTGGCAACCAAGCATCCTCTCGTTCACCCCGCGCTCATCCCAGCGCTCCGCCCCTCCATCCCCGCGCTCGGGCTCGCGGTATTCGCAGCGACGCTGGCGGGCCTCGCAGCGCTCGCCGCAACCTGGGGCATCGTCCAGCTCCTCGCCAAACCGGCGGCGCCGGGAGTTGCCTGGGTATGCGTTGCGTGGGTAGCCGCGGCGATACTGAGCGCGGCCGCATCGTGGCTCGCGCACTCGGCCGAGGCCCGCTTCGAGGCGCGACTGCGCCGAGAGGTCGCCGGTCGGATGCTCAGGCTCCCAGCTGACAGGCTGAGCGAGTACCCAGCCGATACGCTGCGCAGGCTCGTGGCCGACGACGTTGCCGCGCTGCACCACATGATCGCCCACCTTCCCGGTGAGCTCGCGACACTCGTCACCGTGCCTGTCGCTGCCGTAGCGTTGCTCATCCACCTCGCGGGCCCTGCGGCGCTGCTCGCGCTCGCGCCGGGGGCGCTTGCGGCGGCCGTGTACCTCGCGGTGTTGCCCCGACTGTCGGCAAAACACGGCGCCGAGCGCGGCCGCGTGATGGGGGAGATCACCTCGGCGGTTGACGACTACGCGCGTGGCATTCACGTCTTCCGGAGCTTTGGGGATACCTCGGGTGCGCTCTCGACGTACGCCGGAGCGACCGCCAGGTTTACCGCTGGCATGGTGGCCTGGGTTCGGCGCGTCGCGACTCCCGCGGCGATCGCCGTGGCGCTCTTGCAAGCTCCAGCGAGCCTCGCGGTCGCCTTCGCGGTTGGCGCCGCGCGCGATACCGCGTCGCTCGCGGCGATGCTGCTGCTGAGCCTCGCCCTCGTCACGCCAGCGCTGCGACTCGGTCACGGCCTCGACTTTGTCACGGCGGGGCGCGCCGCCGGGGCGCGGTTGGGTGCGCTGATCGCCGAGCCCACGCTGCCCAATGGTACGGTGGATGCCGCCACCGGGCCGGCCGATGCCACGCTGCAGGGGGTGACGGTTCGAGCTTCGGGCCACACCGTCCTCTCTAATCTCTCGCTGCGCGCCCCCGCCTGTTCGCTGACTGCCATCGCGGGGCCAAGCGGCGCGGGGAAGACAACCGTGCTTCGTGTGCTCGCCGGGCTGCAGCCGGTGGCGGCAGGCGAAGCAGCGATCGCAGGTACACCCGTGGGGGGCCTGAGTGAGGCCGGCCGGCGGGGCGCAGTTCTCCTTGTCCCGCAGGGCGTTGCCGTGCTCGCCGCTCCGGTGCGCGACAACCTGCTGCTCTCGGCGCCCAACGCGGGAGACGAGGCGTGTCGGGCAGCCCTTGAGCGGGCCCACTTGGAGGTCGACCTCGACCACGACGCGACGCTGCTTTCCGGCGGCGAGCGGCAGCGTTTGGCGCTGGCGCGCGCGTTTCTCACCGAGGCGCGCGTGATCCTGCTCGACGAACCAACGAGCGCGCTCGATTCGCGCGTCGCCGACAGGGTTTGGGCCGAGCTCCTGCGACTCGCGCACGAGGGCGGGCGAACGGTCATCGTCGTCACCCACGACCCCGGCCTGGCGCGGCAGAGCGACAACCTGATCGAAATCTTGCCGGGCGCAGGCGCAGACGAACACCACACGGAAGGTGCGGCAGCATGAGCGGATACGAGACCCTTCGAGGCGACGTGCAGGGCAACGGGCGGGCCGGTTTCGTGGCCGGAATGCCACCGGTCGCGCGGCGTCGCGTGCGCGGCGTGGCACTCGGCTGGGCTGGCGTCGCCGTTGCTGAGGCCGCGGCCTACCTCGCGCTCGCGCTCGCGATTCGAGACGGCCTCCCCGTGGTCTCAGTGATCGCCCTCGCCGCGGTCGCGATGGTCGCGACGGTCGTGGTGTCGAGAGCGGGGTATCTCTCGGGCGCCAAGCTCGCGGGCGACCTCTATGCCGAGATGGGGCGTTCCCTTGCCCGTGCAAAGCTCTCGTGGTTCACGGCGGCCAATCGCGCGGTCGTGACGACAGCCGCGGGGCGTAGCGTTCCCACGTTCATGGGGGTGCCTGCGCACCTGCTGCAGACACTCGTGCTCTCGCTGCTCGTTCCCGTCGCCCTGGTCGCCGCGGTCGCCATCGTGGGCGGCTACGCCATGGCAGGTCTCGTACTGCTGCTGCTCTCAGCGGCGCTGATCGCGCAGCTCTTCGCCCAGCGCTCCCTCGCCGCTGCAGACACGAGCCGTCACGCGGCCGAAGGACAGGCGACCGCTGCGACGCTTGAACTTGTGGAACGCCTCGAGCTTCTCCGAACGGCGGCCGGGCCCGCGCGGGCACTCGGGCGAGCCGAGCAGGCCTGGCACGCGGGTGAGGCTGCACTGTCGAAAACGAATCGCGCGGCTGCCCCGGCGACGTTGATCTCACAACTCGCCAGCGTGCTGCCCATCGCCGGAGTGCTCATCGCTCTCGGAGTGACGGGCGGATTCGAGACTCCGGCCCTCGCACTCGCGCTCATCGTGCTTGTTGGCCGCGCCAGCGCGCCCATCGATGACCTCGCGCTCATCGGCATTGCGCTCACTGAGGTGCGAGCTCACACAGAGGCGTACCGGCACGTCGTCAGCGCCCCCGTGCTGCCCGCGTACGTGGGCGAGCCGGTGAGCGCCACGCCCGTGCCAGGCGGTGTCGAAGTGCGGCGGGTGAGCCACACCCCAGCCCTCGCCGATATCTCCTTCAGCGTGCCGAGTGGCGAGCGGGCGCTCATCGTTGGCCCGAGCGGGTCGGGGAAGTCGACGCTTCTCGGCCTCGTGCTCAGGTTCGACGACGCTGAGCAGGGAGAGGTGCTGCTTGACGGCGTGCCCGTGCGCACTCTCTCGCCGGGTGAGCTTGCGGGGCACATCGCCTATGTGCCGCAGGAACCCATCGTCTTCACCGGTACGCTCGCGGAGAACCTGCGCATCGGCCGGCCCTCGGCGTCAGACGAGGAATTGCGTGAGGCGGCGCTCGCAGCCCGTCTTGGGGGCGTACTTGGGCGCGACCCGCGGGGCCTCGGGCAAGACGTCGGCAGTCACGGCCAGCGCCTCTCGGGCGGCGAGCGTCAGCGCGTCGCAATCGCGCGAGCCCTGCTGAGCGAGGCGCCCGTGCTCGTCCTCGACGAGGCAACGTCAGCGCTCGACGAGCCCACCGAGCAGCGCATCGCTGACGAGATCGTGCGCCGCGAAAAGACGCTGCTCGTCGTCACCCACCGGCGCCCCGAGATCTGGCAGCCGCACCGGGTGATCAACCTGGGTGAGTCGGCGGCTAATGCGCGAGGTCTCGAGTGAGGTGGTCAACCGACTCAGCGAGCGCGCGCGAACTGAGTTTGCCCACCCCTGTCGCGTTGACGAACGCGTGAGTGTGGCCCTCGACGAGCTGCACGGCCACCGGGCTCCCGGTGCACGGTGGCATCAAGTTTTCTGTTGTTAGTTCAGCAGATGATAGTTAGGCTTACCTTAGTAATTCGTGGTGTGTGATCGCGAGGCGCTCGCTCGTACGCGACTCGGCTGACACGACGACCGCTCGCCAGCCCGCTTCGCAGGGTCGAGGTGAGGCGCGCGCCACGCTGCGGGAAAGGAACAGCGATGGCAAAACGTGGATTCACGGGGGCCATGACTCGCGCGTATGGGGCGCGCGACCACGAAGTCACCGTCACGGCGACGGAAGAGATTACTCCGACCTTCAGGCGCATCTGGATGTCTGCACCGACGCTCCTCTCTGAGATGAGCCCCGGGTCGACGTCGTACCTGCGCTTCTGGTTCCCAGACCCGAACGGCGGTGATGCCGAGTTCCAGCGCGCCTACACGGTCACCCAGGCGGACGCGCAGTCAGGCACCTTCGCCGTCGACGTCGTGTTGCACGAGCCGGCCGGGCCCGCTTCGGCATGGGCAAGGGCAGCTGAACCAGGATGGACAGTCGAGGCGAACTCCCTCGGGTCGACGCGGTTTGAGCTCGCGGACGAACTGCCAGCCGGGTATCTGCTCGTCGGCGATTCGGCCTCCCTTCCCGCGATCAACTCGATCATCGCTCAGGTGCCGGTGAGCGTGCCCGTTGAGCTGTACATCGAAGAACACCACGCAGACGACAGGCTCATTCCGCTCTCATCCCACCCGCGGCTCGCGGTGCACTGGGTGCCGCGCGTGGGGGAGGGGTCGCTTGCCGCCGCGATCGCCGACCGCGACTGGTCTGACTGGTACGCGTGGGCCGCGCCAGAGTCGGGGTCGCTGAAGCAACTGCGCGTTCGACTCCGCGACGACTTCGGGTTCCCAAAATCAGAGGTCCACGCGCAGGCGTACTGGTATTTTGGCCGCGCGTTCGGGAAGAACCGTTCAAAGGCCGTTTCGGCCGCGGTGGCCGAGCAAGAGTTGGCGGCGGCCGCTGCCGTCGCTGCGGCATCGGCTCCCGCCGTTGACGCGGCCCCCGCTGTGACGGTTGCCCCCGGCGCGAAGGTGGCATCCACTGCCGAGGGAGCGGCGGGCACCGGATCAGGATCCTCGTCTCGCGGTGCCTGGCGTTCGCAGGCGGGCAGCCGGCTCCTCGCGCCCCTGAAACCGACAATGGTGCTCGCCGGCATTGCTCAGGCGCTCATCACGCTCGTGCAGCTCGCGCCGTTCGTGCTGCTCGTCGAACTCGCGCGGCTGCTCCTCACGGGAGCGACGCCAGACAACTACTGGCGGGTGGGGGTCTGGGCGCTCGGGCTCATGGGTGCGGGGGTGGTGCTCGCGACCGCGATGCTCGTCTGGCTGCACTGGGTCGACGCGATGTTCGCGCGCGAGCTCAGGCAGCGCCTGCTGCAGAAACTCTCGCGCCTCCCGCTCGGCTGGTTCGCTTCGCGCGGATCGGGGCAGGTCAAGCAGCTCGTGCAAGACGACACGCTCGCGCTGCACTACCTCGTGACCCACGCCGTGCCCGACGCGGTGAACGCGGTCGTCGCTCCCGTCGCGGTGCTCGCCTACCTGTTCGTCGTCGACTGGCGCATCGCGCTGCTCCTGCTCATTCCAGTACTGGCATACATCGTCGGCATGTCGATCATGCTCATCCAGTCAGGCCCGCGCACCCAAGAAGCATCCCGCTGGGCCGAGCGGATGAACGTGGAAGCGGGTGCGTACCTTGAGGGGCAGCCCGTCGTGCGCGTGTTTGGGGGAGCGGCGGCCTCGTCGTTCCGGGGCAAGCTCGCCGAGTACGTTGGGTTCCTCGACTCGTGGCAGCGGCCCCTCTCAGGCCAGAAAGCGTTCATTGACCTCGCAACGAGGCCGGCAACATTCCTGCTGCTCATCAGCGCCGTGGGAACGCTGTTCATTACGACCGGGTCGATGGACCCGCTTGCCTTGCTCCCGTTCCTGTTGCTCGGCACGACATTCGGCGCCCGCCTGCTCGGAATCGGGTACGGCCTGTCCGGGTTGCAGGGCGGCCTGCTCGCAGCACGCCGAATCCAGATCGCCCTCGACGAGGCCGAACTCGAGATCGGTGGCGACTCGGCGGCCGCAGACGTGCCCGCCGGCCACGTCGAGTTCGACGACGTCGGCTTCGCCTACCGCGAAGGGGTTCCGGTGCTCGAAGGCATTCAGCTTGAGCTCGCCCCCGGAACGGTGACCGCCCTCGTCGGGCCGTCAGGGTCGGGAAAGTCAACGCTCGCGGCCCTGCTCGCTCGGTTCCACGATGTCAGGCAGGGTGCGATCCGCGTCGGTGGGCGCGACGTCCGCGATCTCAGCGCAGACGAGCTGTACGCGAGCGTCGGGTTCGTGTTCCAAGATGCACAGCTCGTCCACGGCACGGTGCGCGAGAACATCGCCCTCGCTGTTCCGGCGGCGAGCGACGCGGCAATCGAGGCCGCGGCACGGGCGGCGCACATCCACGACCGCATCATGCAGATGCCCGAGGGCTACGGCACCGTGCTCGGCGCCGACGCTGCGCTCTCCGGCGGGGAGCGGCAGCGGCTCACGATCGCCCGCGCCATCCTTGCCGACACCCCCGTGCTTGTGCTTGATGAGGCGACGGCCTACGCCGACCCCGAGTCCGAGTACCTCGTGCAACAGGCCCTGAACCGTCTGACAGCGGGGCGCACGGTGCTGGTGATTGCGCACCGACTCCACACGATCGCGGGGGCCGATCGCATCGTCGTGCTCGACCAGGGCCGCGTGAGCGAGGCAGGCACGCACAACGAACTGCTCGAAAGAGCGGGCAGATATTGGCAGCTCTGGCAGGCCGGTGCTGGTGGCGCCGGGCACGCGCTCGAGACGACGGAGGCGACGCGATGATCCGGACACTACTCGACCTGCTCCCCGCGGGCAGCGGGCCACGCCTCGCCGGGCACCTCGCTCTCACCGCGCTCGGCGGGCTGCTGCGAGCCGCGGGAGTGGTGCTTCTCGTGCCGCTCGTCAGCGCGCTGTTCAGCGACGACCCGGCCGGCGCGTGGCCGTGGGTTGCGTGGCTCACACTCGCGACCGTGGCGGGCTGGGCCGTCGACTCCGTGACGGTCCGTCTCGGGTTCGACATCGGCTTTGGGCTACTCGAATCGGGGCAGCGCGCGGTGGCCGACCGCCTCGCCGAGATTCGGCTCACCTGGTTCACGTCGGAGCATACCGCCACGGCTCGCCAGGCCGTCGCGGCGACGGGGCCCGACCTCGTCGGCCTCATCATCTACCTCGTCGCGCCAATCGTTGGCGCCGTGTTGCTGCCCATCGCCATCGGGTTGGCGCTCCTGCCTATCGCGTGGCCGCTCGGGGTCGCGGCTCTCGCGGGCGTCCCCGTGCTCCTCGGAGCCTTCTGGCTGGCGGGGAGGGTGAGCCGCAGCGCCGACCGGGCCGCGGCCGCGAGCAACAGCGCGCTCACCGAACGCATCGTTGAGTTCGCGCGCACGCAGCAAGCGCTGCGCGCCTCACGACGTGTCGGCGTTGAGGGAAGCCACGTCGGTGCGGCGCTCGCCGCGCAGCACGGCGCGAGCGTGCGGCTGCTCCTGCTGCAGGTTCCAGGCCAGCTGATCTTCGGGCTCGCCAGCCAGGTCGCGCTCGTGCTGCTCGCCGGGACGATCGTGGTGCTCACGACGTCGGGTGCGCTTGCTGCGCCGGCGGCCGTGGCGCTCATCGTTGTTGTGGTGCGCTACCTCGAACCGTTTACCGTGCTTGCTGAACTCTCGCCAGGAGTGGAGTCTGCGCTCGGGGTGCTCCGGGATATTCGAGAGGTACTTGACGCTCCTGCGGTTCCGGCGGGGCGAGAGACGCAGGTGGGCGGGGGCGGGGGCTCGGCCGCGGATGTCGGGGCGCCTGACCGGGCGCGTGACCCGGTGCGTGACCGGGTGCTGGGGCCGCGTTTGGAGCTGCGCGACGTCCAGTTCAGCTACGGGTCGGCGTCCCCTCGGGTACTCGACGGGCTCTCACTCACGCTTGAACCCGGCACGACAACCGCGATCGTCGGCCCCTCGGGCTCCGGGAAGAGTACCGTGCTGTCGCTTCTCGCGGGGTTGCAGTACCCAACTACCGGGGCGGTGTTCGTTGACGGCGTTGACGCGGCGACGCTGACGGGCGCGGCCCGCCGAGAGCTTGTGAGCGTCGTCTTCCAGCACCCGTACCTGTTTGACGGCAGCATCCGTGACAACGTGCTCGTCGGTCGGCCGGGAGCCGACGACGCTCAGCTTGAACTCGCCGCCCAACTCGCACAGGTTGACGAGCTGATCGCGCGGTTGCCCGACGGATGGGACAGCCGCGCTGGCGAAGCCGGCGGCTCCCTCTCTGGGGGTGAGAGGCAGCGCGTGTCGATCGCTCGGGCGCTTCTCAAACCCGCACCCGTGTTGCTCGTCGACGAAGCGACGAGCGCCCTTGACACCGAGAACGAGGCCGCGGTGGCGAGCGCGCTCGCAGGCGACCCGGCGCCGCGCACGCGGGTCATCGTCGCGCACCGGCTGAGCAGTATCCGCGCCGCCGACCGCGTCGTGTTTCTCGAGAGTGGTGTCGTTGTTGAAGACGGGACGATCGACGAGTTGCTCACATCGGGTGGGCGCTTCGCCGAGTTCTGGCGGCAGCAAGACGCCGCTGGGGCGTGGCAGCTGCGTTCGAGCGAGGCGGGCTAGCGGCGCTCTTGCGGTGCTCGTGCTGTGCTCGTGCGGTGGTCGTGCGGTGCTGTTGCGGCGCTCTTGCGGCGCTCCCGCGGCGCCCCCGCGGCTCGCGTTGCTGAAACTGGGATGGATGGCTGGCCCGCCGCGTGGGCTTACTAATATGGGGGCATGGATCGCGAACTCGTGCTCGTCTCGTCGTGCCTCGCTGGAATGCCCTGCAGGTACGACGGGAACGCGAGGCCCGACCCCGCCATAGTTGAGGCGGTGCGTGAGGGGCGAGCTATCCCCGCGTGCGCGGAGCAGCTGGGAGGCCTCCCTACCCCGCGCCCGGCAGCCGAGATAGTCGGGGGCGACGGCGCCGACGTGCTCGACGGCACTGCCGCTGTCGTCGATATTCACGGGGAGGACGTCTCGGCCCCGTTTGTTGCGGGGGCCGAGGCTGTTGCGGCCATCGCCGCCGAACGCGGTGTGACGCGAGCCGTGCTGCAGGCGCGCAGCCCGTCGTGTGGCTGCGGCGTGGTCTATGACGGCAGTCACAGCGGCGCGCTAGTCGAGGGCGACGGCGTTCTCACGGCCCTGCTGAAGCGGCGCGGCATCGAGATCACCCCGGTTCGGGGGCAGCGCGAGGCGTAGCGCGACGACTGCGCTCGTGCCGCTGGGCTTGTGACGCTGCGCTTGTGCCGCTGCGCTTGTGCCGTTGCGCTTGCCGCAGCCAAGACCCCTCAAATATTCGTGTGGGCCTCAAATTCCGATGAAAAATGAGGTCCTCGCGAATAATTGGGTGGGAGGGGAGGCGCGCGCGAAGCGCTGACGGCGGGGTGGCCGCTGGTTCGACGGCGCACGGTGCCAGAAGCGGGAAGGCTGGCGCCTATGGTGCTTTAGAGCGGCCTGAATCCCAGGGGATTGGCTGTGAAGCCCACGAATCGCAATACATCAGATGAAAGTAAGGTTAGGCTAACCTTTGAAAAGGTAGCCGTGGCAACCATGCATTCGTCAGATGAATGGGAGAGTGGCCTCGGCCCGGGCTCGCCGGGCCGCTTTTCACAGCCCTGCGCCTAAGGAGTCACCACCATGTCACGCACGCTTCGCGCCAACCGCTCTCGCTTTATCGGAGTCGCGCTCGCAGCGCTTATCGCCGCCACCTCCGTTCTGTACGGGGCCGCAGGCCAAGCCCACGCAGACTCAGGCCTTCCGGTCGGAACCTACACCGTTTCTGCGAATCTCTATGTTGGGGCGAAGGATACCCCGATCGGGCTCAACGCATACGTTACGAACCCGGCCGCCCCGCCCCTCGGGTACCCGAGCTCGCCCGTCAACTCGAACGCAACTCTGCAGGTACTCGCTGACGGAACTGAGCTGCTCACGGTGCCTGTCGTGAACTCGACCTTCGGAGTGCTGGGGCTGCCCGCAGCGTCCACCGACGGCGCCGTGGCGGTGCAGTCGTCGGCGACAACCCCCTGGAGCACGGCCGCTGGCGGGCCGACGTCGCGCATCTCTTCGGTGACGTTTGACGTGACTGACTTCGCGGGCGGATCGACGGTCGCCACCTTCGCGCCGAGCCAGGAGTACGCGAACTTCTTCCTGTACCGCGGTTACAAGGCCTGGGATCTGAACCTCGTCGTCGACTTCGGGTCGGCGGCATAGTCGCTCGGGGTGCTCGGCCCCCGGGGCGAGCACCCCATCATCAGCTTCTCCCTTCCGATCTCAGCCGAACAGAGTGATTGCTCATGCCGAACCATCCCAGACTGAACGCGTGGCTTGCTGGCCTGACAGTGTCAGCCTTCTTGCTCGCGGGTAGCCCAGCAGCTGCCCTCGCCGTCTCAACCCCAGACAGCCAAACGCAGTCGTCTGTGGCTCCCGACGACCGAGCCCCATCGCAGAACCCTATTCCAGGCGCTGCTTCCGAATCGGCCGAGCCAGCAGCACCGGCCGAGCCAGCAGCACCGGCAGTACCGGTCGAGCCAGCGGAACCGGCAGCACCGGCAGAACCAGCGGAACCGGCAGCACCAGCGGAACCGGCAGCACCGGCCGAGCAAGCAGAGCCAGTGGGGCCAGCCGAGGCGAACGAAGCCACCTCGCTGCTGAGCGGCAACATCCCACTCGAGAATCGTGTGGCCCCGGCCTCGGCTGCAACACTCGCCCCAGGCACTTACACCGTGACGGCGAACCCCTACGTCGCGGGGTCGGATGCCCCGATCGGCGTGAACGTCTACATGTCTGACGCTGGGTTCCCGCCCGTTACTCCACAAAAGCTCAACACGACCCTGCGCGTGGCGAAAGACGGCACTGTCGAAGTCGACGTGCCTTTCAACCAAGAGATATTCACGCTGCAGGAGATTGGTGACGGTGCCGACCTCCGGGTCACGAACATCGAGCGCGGCGGCAGTATCGCGTGGGGCAACCTCACCCCCGACGCTCGCTACCCAGATCGCATTGTCAGCGTGACGGTCGAACTCGGAAACGGCAGCGGCGAGTACACGTTTGGCGGCGCGATGCAGTACCCGGTGCCGCTGCAAACCGAGAAGCACTGGCCCGTGCACCTGCGGGTCGACTTTGCGAGCGCCGTGCGGCAAGTAGCAGGCGACTTCACCCAGACGTACCGGCACGGCGCGACGGGCGCCGAGGTGACGGTTGAGGCTGAGGAGGGTGACGCACTGATCCCGGCCCTCTCGGACGCAACGCTCAGCGCCGAGCATGTCGCAAGCGACGAACAGCGAGTTGAGCGTGCGCTCGCATCGGAGTTCGTCACGATGCCATCGTTCGCGGCCTGGGAACTCGGACTCGCAGGTAGCGACGGCGACATTCGCCTGGGCGCTACCCAGCGGACGACAGTGACACTCCCTGCTTCTGGCGCAGAGCCAACGGTGATGAAGATCGCCGGTGGGAAGGCGACCCTCGTGCCGGTCACGCGGCACGCAAACGGGGCCGTGACCTTCCAGCCCGAGGGGCTCGGGCTGTTCGCGCTCATCGACACCGAGTCTGCGGCGCGCTGGCAGTACACCAAGCAGTTCGCGAGCGACGCGGGAACCACCATGACGTACCGAACGACGGGCGAGGCCGACTGGGAGTTCCCGGGAATGGACTTCCCCTCGCTCGACTCGCTCGGCGCGTACTCGTCGTTCCTTGGCGAAGAGAGCGACACGGAACAACTTGCCCGGGCGGCCGAACTCTTAGGTGACGAGTTCGCGAAGCCCGAGGTGCGGCTGTATACGTTCGGGCTTGACGTGAGTTTTGAGAATGTGCCTGGCGCGACCGTGGCGAAGCACTGGGCATGGACGAACCCGCTCGGTGGCGGACGGACGAGCCTGTCGGGCACGGCTCCCGTCGCGGGGCCGGGAAGTAAACTCTTCATCGTCTCGGGCACCGTTGGTGAGGGGCTCACGACTGCGGCAGCACTCCCTGCAGAGCAGTCGGGAACGACCGCGACCTTCGACATCGTTGCGAAAGACACCCAGGCCGATTCGCCCGCAGCCCTGGTGCAGGTGCCGTTGTGGAACGCAGCGACAGGGAAGAACGGCGACATTGATACCGCCCAGACTGAGGGCACAGAGATCGCCTACATCGCTGTTGTCAGTGAAGCAGTGACTCCGGTGGCGAAGCCCACCGCCGCGACGGCGCTCACCTATACGGGCGCAGAACAGGTCGGTGTTGCCCCCGGCACGGGCTATGTGCTCAGCGCGCGCCCGAGCGCCACAGATGCAGGAACGTACCTTGCCCGCGCGACGCTTGTTGACGGCTACGTCTGGGAAGACGGGTCGACGGCTCCCGTGAGCCTGCCCTGGGAGATCGCGAGGGCGACGCTCACGGCGACTTACGACGGCGAGCAAGTCGCCGCGGGAGGGGCGCCCCGCCTGGCCGTGAAGGTCTCCGGCTTCGTCGGAGACGACAGCGCCGCGAACGCCGCTGGCTATGCGCAGCCGACGGTGCAGGGCCCGGCCCGTCTGACCGCTGGCGCACGCTACGAGCTTGTCCCCGCTGGCGGCGCAGCAACGAACTACCGTTTCGAGTATGTCGGGGGTGTGCTCACAGTCTCGGAGCAAACGCCCGAGGAAGGGCTCCGGCCAGGCACCTACAGGGTGACCGCGAACCTCTTCGTGCCGGGCGAGAAGAACGACATCCTTGGCCTCACCGCGTACATGACGAACCCGAAGAACCCACTCGTGGCACCGAGCGACCCGAACTACGGTATTCCGACGTCACCGATGCGAGACAACGCGAAGCTTGTGGTGGGGAAGGACGGCACCCGCACGCTGCTGCTCGACGTGCCGAACCCTGCGTTCACGCTAATGGAGCTCGGTTCGGCGCCGAAGGGAGTCACCGTGCTCTCGGCCCACCGCGATAGCAAGACCTATGGGCACCACACGAACGGGCGGATCACGCGGCTCGTGATTCAGCTTGGAGCGTCAGACGGCACGCTCGCGTTCCCGAAGAGTCGCGTCTACGCCGCGCCCCTCGAGCTCGACAAGCAGTGGGACCTCAGCCTCGCCGTGGACTACGCGAGCGCGCACAAGGTCTCGGACGATACGACGGTCACGAACCCGGGCACAGGGCCCGGCACGAACCCCGGCACGAGCCCCGGCACAAAGCCAGGCACAAAGCCCGGGACGAAGCCGACGGCACCCTCGCCGAGGCCGAAACCGGGCCCCGGCCCCGCGCCGACCCAGCTCGCACCGGGAAGCTACGTGGTGAGCTCGAACATCTGGTTCAGTAGGGAAGTGACGGGACTGCCGCTTGCGCCCCACCTGACGAACGGTGGTTTCCCGCCCAAGGACCCGGTCACCGGCAACGCGACGCTCACGGTCGCAGCTGACGGAACCGGCCAGGTCACCGTTCCGATCGTGATTCAGGATCGCATTATGACGGTGCGCAGCATCTCTGGCGGCGGCGTAGTCGGCACTTCAGGGGGCAGCAGTGTGACCGGCGTCACGGTCGACCTCGGGCACATCGACCCCACCGCCACTTCGATCTCGCGGTCAATGAGCGCCGCGGTCAGCATTGGGGATCTCGCGTTCAGTATCGGCGGCCCGATCTTTGGGGGCACCCGCGAGCACACCTGGCCGGCTTCGTTCGAAGTGACACTCTCGGGCGTTCCTACCTCCGGCGGTGGCGTCGTGCCGAGCTATGCCCAAGTGAAGCTGCCTGGTGCGCAGACCGCTGACGAGCAGGCCGCGCTTAAGGCGCTTGAAGCCGCTCGCGCGGCGAACCACGGCTCGCGAGAAGCGGGCCGCGTGGGCGACGCCGCAGCTGAGTCGGGCCGCAGAACCGCCGGCGCGATCGGTGAGACCGGCGCCTCGGGCGCGCAGCCGCAAGCGATTGCGTTGATCGCGGGGGCCGGCGTGGTGCTCGCCCTCGCGGCGGGAGCGACGCTGCTCGCCAGGAAGCGAACGCGCGTGGCGCCGGGCGCTGACTAGCCGCCCCAGGCCCCGAGCATTCAATACACATCACAACCTCGAAGGAACCCACACCATGACGAACCCCCAGCAGACACTGCCAGAGCAGGATCGCCCGGTCGCAACAATGTCTGGCCATTGGCTGCTCGCGAAGCTTGGCAAGCGTGTGCTCAGACCGGGAGGTCGCGAGCTGACTCGTCGCATGCTTGAGGCTGCTCGTATTGAGGGGAGTGACGTCGTGGAGCTCGCGCCTGGGCTCGGGCACACCGCGCAGGAGATCGTGCATCTCGCGCCGCGCAGCTATCGGGGCGTCGACATGGACCCCGACGCTGTCGCGCAGGTCAACAAGCGGCTCGGGCTCGATGGCGCGGTGGTGCATGCAGACGCCGCAGCGACTGGCTTCGATTCCGATAGCGCCGACGTGGTGTTTGGTGAGGCGATGCTCACCATGCACGCAGACCGCTCGAAGCAGACGATGATGGCCGAGGCGTTTCGCGTGCTGCGCCCGGGCGGTAGGTACGTGATTCACGAGCTTGGGCTCACCCCAGACGGGCTGCCCGAGGAGACGAAGCGCGAGATTCAGAAGGCGCTCGCGAAGTCGATCAAGGTGAACGCCAGGCCGCTCACGAACGCGGAATGGCGCGCGCTCCTCGAATCGGCGGGGTTCGAGATTGTCGACGACACGAGATTCGCGCCCATGCGCCTGCTGCAGCCGCGGCGCATCATCGCAGACGAAGGGCTCCGCGGCGCGCTGCGCTTCGCGCGAAACGTCTTGCGGATGCCCGATGAGCGTAAGCGCGTCTTCGATATGCGGCGCACCTTCGGCGCTCACCGGGATGCACTCACCGCGGTCGGGATTGTCGCGGTGAAGCCCGTGGCGTTGGGCGAATGACCGACTCGCACGCCGGCCCGGTGGCCGGGATTGGGCAGCGCGACGGATCCGCCGCCCGTGGGCCCGTCACGCGCCGACGGTTCATCGCCGCAATGGGCGCGCTGGGTGCGGCCTCGGTTCTTGCCGCTTGCGCGGCGGGGGAGCCGAGCGTTCACAAGGCCACCGCCGAAAGCGGTTCCGGCGGCGCGCTGGGCTCGAACGAACCGCAGCGCGCGCGTGAGCGTGCCGTGATGGGGTCGACCGCGGCGACTGACGTTCGGGTTGGCCTCATCCTCGGCCCGCCGTCAATGGGGCTGAGCCGTATGCTGCTCGCGGCTCGTGCGGGTGAGACGCACAACAGCTTCAATGTCGAAATCGTCGGGGTTGACTTTGCCGCGCTCGCCGCGCGTTTCAACCAGGGCGACTTCGATATCGTCACGCTGCCGTCGAACATCGGCGCTGTGCTCTACAACAACGCCGACATCAACACGGAGGTCGAGATCGTGAGTATTGGCAACCTCGGGGTCCTCTACGGCGTCACGACCGACCCGAGCGTGACAACGATTGCCGACCTCGCCGGTCGAACGGTGTACTCGATCGGCCAGAACGGCACCCCGGAGTACACTATTGCGACGGTGCTCGATGGCACCGGGCTTTCGGACAGCGTCGATATGGCGTACCGGGCGACCCCGTTCGAGGTGTTGAACCTGCTGCAGAATGAACCGAACGCGATCGCGGTGCTGCCGCAGCCGTTCGTCGAGCTCGCGCGAACGATGGTGCCCGGGCTCACCACTCCCGTCGATTTCACTGAAGAGTGGGATCGGATGCCGACAAACACATCGAAGTCGCAAGCGGTCACGACGCACACGATTGTGAACCGCGCATTCCTCGAACAGCACGAGGCCGCCGTCATCGAGTACCTCCAGCTCGCAGGTGCCTCGGTCGATTTCACGCTCGACAATATCCAGGAGGCTGCGGCGGTTCAAGAAGAGCTCGGCACGTTTCTCAACAACGACGTCGCCGCAGCCGCGATGCCGTTCTGCAGCCTCGTGAATCTCACCGGCGAGGTGATGCGCGACTCGCTGTCGGGGTTTCTCGCAGCAATCTACTCGCAGAACCCGCGCTCGATCGGGGGAGCCCCGCCCGGCGACGACTTCTACTACCTGCCGCCGCTCGGCGCGCTCGACGCCGATGTTCGCGAGCTCACCGGGGGCCTTGCGCCCGCGGAGAGGAGGGTCTGAGCATGGGAAGCGCGGAACACCACCCCACGCAACTGAGCACCTGGAGCGATGCTGAGCTGCTCTCACTGATGCGTCAGCATGCGCCCGTCGGTGTCTCGCCCGAGGCGATGCTGCCGATGATCAGGGAACTCGTGGACGCGGGTGCTGACCCGCGAACCCTCGTCGCCACGATCGAGGCCGCGCGGGGAGTCGCACCTGGCACCCCCGCGCAGGATCTTCCAGGGGCTGTCGGGATCGCGGACGCTCGGAGAGGGGCGCAGAACCTCACGCGGGCGGGCGCTCCTGCCGGGGCCATTCGTGCCAGTGCAGTTCGTGGTGCAGTGTGGAAGCGGGTCACCGGTCGCGTGTTCGTCGTGGTGTTCTGGCTGGCGGTGTGGGAGATCGCCGACAGGGTTATCGACAATAGGCTCATGCTCGCGGGCCCCATCCGCACGGCGCAGGCGCTCGTCGAGCAGATCTTTCGCCCCGAGTTCTGGCTCATTTCGGGGGCGTCGCTCGGCCGAATCGCCCTCGGGTTCACCGCGGCGTTGGTCATCGGGATCCTGCTCGCGCTCGCAGCGCACCGCGCCACCTGGTTCCGCGAGCTCATCGCTCCCGTGGTGTCGGTCGTGAAGACCGTGCCGGTGGTCTCGTTCATCATCATGCTGCTCATCTGGCTTGGCGGCCAGGCGCTCACCTCGTGGCTGGCGTTTCTCATCGTCGTACCCCTCGTCTACACGAGCATGCTTGCCGGCCTCGGCGCCGTTGGCAGGCACGAACTCGAGCGTGCGCAGGTCTACGGGGTCTCCCGTGCGAAACAGTTCTGGTACATCTCGCGGCCAGCGTTCATGCCGTTTCTCGCCAGCGCGTGCAAGGTCGGCGTCGGGATGAGCTGGCGCGCGGGCGTCATGGCCGAGTTGTTCGCCGCCACCGCGCCTTCGATCGGGAAAGAGATGTTCGCGGCGAAGACGTTCCTTGACACGCCAACGCTGTTCGCATGGACGGTCGTGGTGATGCTGCTCAGCGTCGTGTTTGAGCGGGTTGTGATGACCCTCCTCCGTTTCCTTTCGCGGCCGTTTGGTGGGCTGCTCGGGAGCGCCTCATGAATGGCGCACACGTGAGCGTTGAGAGGCTCTCGAAGCGGTTCGGCATGCACGAGGTATTTGACGAGCTCTCGCTAGAGTTCGCTGGGGGAGGTTCGTACTGCCTCCGGGCGCCGTCGGGCGGGGGGAAGACGACGCTGCTGCGGATCCTGATGGGGCTCGAACGGCCCGACGCTGGGCGGGTGACCGGGGTGCGGCGCGGCGCGATCTCGGTGATGTTCCAAGAAGACAGGCTGAGCGACGCGCTCACGCCTGTCGAGAACGTGGCGCTGCTGCACCCCGAGAGGCGCGTGTCGCGGCGGATGATTGAGGCCGAACTCGCCGAGATCCTGCCGCTCCGGGCGCTGGGCCAGCCGGTCGTCGAGCTGTCTGGCGGCATGCGCCGCCGGGTCGCGCTCGCGTGCGCGCTGCTGTTCCCGAGCTCGCTCGTCTTGCTCGACGAGCCGTTTACCGGGCTCGACGCGGCAACGAAGCGCGAGGTCATCGACTTTGTGCGTGCGCGCCTTCGTGGGCGCACGCTCATCGCCGCGACCCACGGCGCCGACGATGCTGAGATGCTCGGCGCGCACACCGTGACCTTATCGACCCGCGGGGGAGGTGCTGATGGCGACGCGATATGAGGCGGTCACTCGGCGTTCGCGGGTGTTTGCGGGCGTCGACCCCTCGCTGCATACGGATCTGCTCGCTGCTGTTCGGGCCGCGTCGCAGGGGTACCGTCGCGGTGACAGCATCATTCGCATCGGCGAGCAGGTGAGCTTCTTCCCCGTAGTGCTCGCTGGCAGTGTGCAGGCGACCGTGCCGCGCGGGGCGAATACGCAGATCGTTGAGCGGTTCGGGCCCGGGGACTCATTCGCGGAGGCCGTCGTCGTGAGTGAGGGGGCGTCGCCGGTGGAGATTTCGGCGCTCACCGATGCGCGGATCCTGCTCATTCACAAAGAGCGGCTCGCCGCGTCCACGCACCCGGGCGCTGCCATCGTGCACGCGAATCTCATGCAGGAGATGTCCAAGAAGCTCGTTCACCTGAGCGTGCGCCTCAACCTGCTCGCCGAACCTCGACTGCGCAGCAGGATACTGATGTCGCTCGACGGCATCGCGCCCGGCGAGGGCGGCGAGATTGTGCTGCCATACAGTCGTCAGGATTGGGCCGACTACCTCGGTGTCAACTCGAAGGCGCTGCTGCGCGAACTCAGGCGAATGCAGGACGATGGACTCATCGAGCTCGCAGGGAAAACCCTGCGAATGCTGTAGGCGTGCCGGCCCGATTCGTTGGCTGCTGCCAAATCTTGCTCACCATTACTAAGGAGAAACATGACCGTTCAGGCCGATGGCTACGACATCCTTTCGGCGGGGCTCGCCGACTTTGAGGCGCTCGCTCCGATGACTGCAGGCCGGGTGAAAGTCGGGCGCGTGTTCGATGGCGACACGCTGCGCGTGCGCACCCTCGCGATCCCTGCGGGAGTGACGCTTGCGGAGCACGTTGCGGGTGCTCCCGTGCTCATCCACGTGATTGCCGGGCGCGTGCGGTTTGAAATTGGGGGCGACAGCCACGAGCTCGCAGCTGGTGCGCTCGTGCGAGCCGACCCCGAAGAGAAGCACGAGGTGTTCGCTCACGAGGATGCGCAGCTCGTGCTGACGTTCCACCCCGAGCGCTGAGCACTGAGCGCTGCGCTCTGGGCGACGGGTGCTGGGCGCTGGGTGCTGTGCGGCGGGTGCTGAGCGCTGCGTTCTGGGCCCGCCCAATACACCGGGCCTGCGCTCGCCGCAGCCAAGACCCCTCAAATATTCGTGTGGGCCTCAAATTCCGATGAAAAATGAGGCCCACACGAATAATTGGGTGGTTTTCGAGGGTGCGAAAGGCGCAGGGAAAGGGGCGGCCGCCTACTGTGCGTAGGTGTAGAAGCCCTCACCGGTCTTGCGGCCGAGCTTGCCCGCGTCGACGTAGCTGCGGAGCAGGGTGCGTGGGCCCTCCGGCAGGTTCGGGTTCTCCGCAGCGTAGTGCTCTTCGATGTCGAGCACCACGTCGAGTCCAACCTGGTCCATGAGCGCGAACGGGCCGGCGTGGATGCCCATGTTCGCCTGCATGATCGCGTCGACGTCTTCCGGGGTGCTCACGCCGTCGGCGACGACCGCGAGCGACTCGCGCTTGATCGCCGCCCAGATGCGGTTGAAGATGAAGCCTGTGCTCTCGGCGAGCGCGATGAAGGGTGCGAGGCCGAAGCGCTTCAGCTCTTCTGCGACCGCGGGCAGCAGGCCCTCGCTCGTCTGGCCATCGCTCATAAGCTCGACCGCCATGCTCTGCGGGGGCATCGCGAAGTGCATGTTGAAGACCCGCTCGGGGTGCTCGACCTCGTCGATGACCTCGCGTGACTTGTACGACGAGGAGTTCGTGGCGAGCACGGCGTCAGCGTCAGCGAGGCGGTCAAGCGTGCCAAACAGCGGGCGCTTGATGTCGAGCCGCTCGGGCACCGCCTCGACGACGAGCCACGCGCCGGGCAGCGACTCTTCGACCGATGGAACCGCGGTGACGATGCCGGGAGTCGCGCGGATGCCCTGCTTCTCGAGCCGTGCGGTGAGCTCGGGAAGCGCCTCATTGACGTAGTCGAGCGCGGCCTGACGCTGCGGCTCTTGCAGCTCGGCGATGCGGACATCTGAGCCGCCTGACGCGAACACGGCCGCGATACGCCTGCCAAGAGTGCCGCCACCCACAACGACGATCGGTCGCTCCTGGGCATTGGCTGGAACGGTGAATTGCATGTGATTCCTCATTTCCGTTGATCCGTACGCCTTGCAATCTCGATGCAATTTGTATTGAATTCATTATGCATCGAAAAGTCGGAGAAGGGAACCCGGTGGTAACAGCAGTGATGAATCAATCGGGTCAGGCGCAAGGGGGCACCCAGGCGGGCACCCAGGCGGGCACCCAGGCGGGCACTCAGTCGAGCACTCAGCCGAGCGCGCAGCCGAGCGCACAGGCGAACGCACAAGCGAGCGCAAAGCCCGGCGCGAAGGGGAACTCTGGGTCGAAGCGCCGCGCCCGCGTGCACACCCGCGCAGCGTTGGTCGACGCCGCCGAAGCGATCTTCGCCGAGCGTGGTTCCCCGACGGCCTCAATCGACGAGATTTGCACCCGCGCGGGCTTCACGCGCGGAGCGTTCTACTCGAACTTTCGCACCGTGACCGACGTGTTCTTCGCACTCTACGAACGCAAGACCGCCGAGCTGCTGAGCGGAACGAGCGGCCTCGCCGACCGGCTGGAACTGCGGGGTGACCGTGACTTGCTGCTCGAAGACTTTGTTGGAGAGCTGCTCGAGATTATCCCGGCCGACACCCAGTGGTACGCCCTCCGGGCGCTGTTCGGGATGCGGGCAGCGACGGACCCTGAGATCGCGACCGTGCTGCGGGCTCACGGAGAGGAGTTCCAGCGCGGCATCACCCCGCTCCTAGAGCACGTTGCGAATGCGCTCGGGGTGGTACTTGCACCCGACGCCGACGAAGCCGCGCGCGTGGTGATCGCCGCCCACGTCGGCGCGGTTCTGCAGGGGCCGTTCGTCGGGGACGCTCAGCGGCTTCGGCGCGACGCCGTACTTGCCGCGCTGCGCGGAGTGCTACGGCCCACGTAGGAGTTCGACCGCAGCTGGGATGCTGCGCGCAACATCGAGCCCGGTAATCGGGCGGCCGAGAACGGCGGCGCCAGTATCACCACTGTGTCTGCGGTCAATGCTGGCAGAGTCTCCACTCGCGATGCGTGCGGCGGTATCGTGCAGCAGCGCGGCGGTCGCACACAGCTCCGCAAGCACCGGCGCCCGCCCGACCAGCCCATCCCGCCCGACCAGCTCAGCGTGCCGGGCCGCCAGCGCCCCAACGATTCCGGCGAGCACATCGCCCGTTCCCGCCGTCGCGAGCCAGGGCGTGGCCGGGCCCACCGTGACAATGTCGCCCGAGGGCGAAGCGATCGTCGTCACGGAGCCTTTGAGGAGCACGGTGACGTCGAGGCGACTCGCGAGCTGGGCTGCTGCCGCCGCGTCGTCCGTGGGCCGCGAGCCGCCGAGCCCCTGCCAGAGTCGCGCGAACTCGCCGGAGTGGGGCGTGATCGCGACCGGCGCCACCCGAAAACGTTCGTCTCGCCTAAGCAGGCACAGATCGAGCGCGCCAGCGTCGATGATGACAGGGCGTCGCTGGGCGAGTAGCCCCGCGAGCTCGTCGGTCTCGGCCTCGGGGCGCGCCTCCGGATCCGTGCCGCTGCCCACGAGCCACGCATCGACGCGGCCGGTTGAACGAGACACGACGGTCTCAGGGCGGGCTGCAAGCACGGCAGCTGCAGGGGAGGGCAAGCCGAAGCTCGGCGCCGAGTCGCCCAGTTGGGGCACGAACTGCACGAGACCAGCGCCCGTTCGCCACGCGGCCTCAGCGCCCAAGACCGCTGCACCAGGGTACGCGGGCGAGCCGGTGCGGAGCCCGAGCACCCCGCGCGAGTACTTGTGGTCCGCCGCGGTGGGCGGCGCGAGATAGGGGGCACACGAGGCCGGGTCCCACCCCTCAGAAGGGCTCGCGGTATCCGAGACAGGATCGTTCATTCGAGACCTCAACTCAGTGTCGGAGTGGCGAGGGGAGTGCCAAGGCCGAAGCAGCGGCCGGTGTTCTTGCAGAGTAGTCGACCCCTCCGCGATCCTCACCGCAATGGTGCGTTCGCTATGAGAATGCGCTGAGAATTGGAGAGTTCTCCCAGGAAATGCCGCACGCGCTGTGAAATGCTTAGGCCCCTAAATAATACGCCAATTCCGAAAAGGTCTCCGTGAAGAAACCACTCAAGATCACGCTCATCAGCATGGGCGTCGTTGTCGGCCTCGTCGGCGCGACGCTCGCAACAACCTCCATCATTAACGCGGTGAAGACCCCGCAGGAGGTCGCCGCGCTTGCACCCTACGGCACACTCGTTGACGTCGATGGCAAGAAGATGAACGTGGCCGAGTTCGGGGCGGGGGAGCAGACGATCGTGCTCACGCCCGGGGCCGGAACCGCCTCGCCCGTCGCAGACTTCGCGCCCGTGATCAACGGCCTGAAAGACGAGTACCGGATTCTCGCGGTCGAACCGTTCGGGTACGGGCAGAGCGACCAGGCCGACACTCCGCGCACCACCGAAAACATCGTTGCCGAGATTCACGAGGCCGTGTCAAGCTTCGGCGTCGACGAGTACATCCTGATGGGCCACTCGATCACCGGCATCTACGGGCTCGCCTACGCAAACACCTACCCCGACGAGGTCACGGCGTTTGTCGGTATCGACACCTCGGTGCCCGAGCAGCCCGGCATGGACAGAGTGCCCGGAATTCTGAAGGGTGCCCCAGCGATCCGCGGGCTTGGGCTGCTTCGCGTGCTGACCGAGCTCGGTGGCAACCCTCTCGAAGGCAACCCCGCCTACACCGCTGAAGATATCGAACGCATGGACGTCCTCACCATGCGGAACTCGATGGCGCCGACCTACCTCGACGAGGTCAATCACCTCGCGGAGAACTTCGCCGCCGCGAAGGGCACAACGTTCCCGAAAGATCTCCCGCTGCTGCTCATGTACCAGTCGCACAACCCCGACTTCGCGACCTGGACTGACATGCACGAGGCCCAGGCGGCAACGGTCGACTACGCGGTGACGCTTGAAATCGATGCCGACCACTACCTGCACCACACGAAGGGTGAAGAGGTCGTCGCCGCGACCAAGGAGTTCCTCGCGGGGCTGCCCGCGGTGTAGCGGCGGCGGGGCCCGCTTTGCCCGCGGGCCCCGCCCCGCCGGCTATGCGGTCTGGGTCGACTGCTCCGCCCCCTCGATCCGGGCCGCGAGGCCGCGCGCGAGGAAGAGGATCACGACCGCGAGTGCGACCGAGATCATGTACGCGAGGCGCATGGAACTCAGGTCTGCGATCGGGCCGATGAGCGCCGCGCCGAGCAGGAACCCGACGTACGTGAACGTGTTCGCGCGGGCCACAGCGACGCCGGTGTCGTCGATCGTGCCCGCCGCCGCGAAGGCGAGCGGTGCGATCACACAGAGGCCGCCGCCAGCGAGCGCGAATCCGACAAGCGCCATCCACGGGGCCGTCGCAAACACGACCGCGAGCATGCCCGCGAGCGCGATGAGCGCACAGACCTGGATCACGCGCTTCGCGCCGAACGCGCGAATCAGCCAGTCGGCGCTCAGGCGGCCGATGAGCATCGCCGCACTGTACCCGCCGTACGCGAGGGCGGCGACGCTTTCTGGGGCGGCGAGCGTGTCGTGCACGTAGACCGAGCCCCAGCTCGAAGCCGACGATTCGATGAAGTACGCGGAGGTCAGTACAAGCCCAATGCTCAGCACGGGCAGCCACGGCACCCGCACTCGAGCTGGCGCGCCAGCAGTCGAGCCAGCCACACCAGCAGCGCCCGCCGGGCCCGCCGAGGCAGCTGCCCCGGCCGTGCCCACGCGCGCGTGCACGAGTGAGCGCCCGCTCCAGAGCAGGAGCGGCACGAGCACGATAAACTCTGCACCAAAGAACACCCAGAGGGGCAGCCCGGCTTGCGCGGTGAACGCGGCGGCGAGCGAGGCGACGATGCCGGCCGCGCTGTAGATCGCGTAGAAGCCGACGACGATGCTGCGCTTGTAGCGCTGCTGCAGCGACACCGCCTTCATGTTCATCGTGGCGTCAACCATGCCGAACGCGATGCCCATCACGATCCACGCGGGTACGAGCAGCGCGAACGAGTCAGCGAACCCGATGAGCGCGAGCGCCGTGAGGTTCGCGACGATCGCCCAGCGCAGCAGCGTGTCGCTGTGAACCCGCTGCACGATTGAGCCGGTGACGAGGGTTGCGACGCCCGCCATGAGGGGGAGCGCGAGCGTCATAAGGGCGAGCGTCGAGTCGCTGAACTCGAACGTCGCCTTGACGGTGGGGAGGCGCGCAAACAGCGAGCCGAAGCCGAGCCCCTGCGCGAAGAACACGATGAACAGGGCGATGCGCGCCCGGCGCATGCCCGCCGTGATGTGGGTGTCGGTGGAGGTGATATTCGTCATTGTATGTCTCCTCATTCCCGGCTCTCCGTTGAGCCGCTCGTGGGTGTGGGTGGGTGCGGTGCGTCAGGCTCGCGCGAGGCGGCGCAGCTGCTGCTTGTCGACCTTGCCAACGGGCAGGAGCGGCAGCGCGTCAACAATCACGATCTCTTTCGGTACCTTGTAGTTCGCGAGGTGCTCCTTGGCGTAGGCGCGAAGGGCTGCGGCGTCGGGCTGACGCCCAGCGGCGGGAACGACGTACGCAACGCCAACTTCGCCGAACGTATCGTCGGGCCTGCCGATGACCGCGGCGAGCGACACGTCGTCGCGGGTTTCGAGGCGCAGCTCGATCTCGCGCGGGTAGACGTTGTAGCCGCCAGACTTGATCATGTCTGACATGCGGCCGACGAGCCTGAGCGTGCCGTCGGCGTTCAGCACACCGACGTCGCCCGTCTTGAACCAGCCGTCGGCGGTGTAGGCGGCCGCGGTGCCGCCAGGGTTGCCGAAGTACTCGAGAAACAGCCCCGAGTGCCGCACCTGCACCTCGCCCTGTTCGCCCTGCTTGACGGGGCCGCGCTCGTCGGCGAGGCGCACCTCCATGCCCGGGTCGAACCGCCCGACGGTCTCGGCGAGCACTTCGTCGCTGTCGCCGTCGCGGGTGAAGGTGATCGACGCGATCGTCTCGGTCATGCCGTAGACGGTCATGAGCGGAATGCCGCGCGCGCGGTAGACCCGGATCACGTCGAAGGGGAGGGGCGCGCCGCCCCAGACGACCCGTTTCAAGGTCGACAGGTCGGTGTCGGTGAACTCCGGTTGCGCCGCGATGAGCTGCAGAATCGTGGGCACCGTCATGAGGTTCGTGAGCCCCAGCTCGGGGACGAGCGCGAGCAGGCTCGCCGGGTCGAACTGCTCGAGCAAAGCGAGCATGCCGCCGGCAGCGAGAGTCGTGCCGGTGAGGTCGGCGAGGCACGCGACGTGGTTGATTGGCAGGTTGCAGGGTACGCGCGGCGCCCGGATGCCGAGCACGTCGGCCTCGACCCGAGCCGCGTAGACGAGGCCGCCGTGCGAGAGCACCGCGCCCTTCGGAGCGCCGCTCGAACCAGACGTGTAGACGATCGTCGCCGGGTCGGTGGCGCGAAGCGCGGGGTAGCTGTCGGGGCGGGGAATGAGGTCAGGATCCGGGAGGTCGAGCAGCGCCGACGCTCTGGTGCGCGGCCCGATTCTGTACGCGCCCAGGGCGCCAACCTCCGTCGCGAGCGCCGTGATGTCGTCGCCGTACTCTCGCCCGTCGACGGCGTCGAGCGACAGGAAGAGCGCGGGGCGGGAATCGGTTGCGACGTGGCGCAGCTCGGAGAGGGTGTACTTCGGGTTGAGCCCGATCCACACCGCCCCCGTGCGCATCGTTGCGAGGAGTGAGATGAGGTATTCGGGGCGCGGGGTGCAGAGCGTCGCCACGCGTACGCCGGGCCCGGCGCCGAGCGACGTGAGCGCCGCCGCGAGCTCGTCGACGCGGGCGGCGAGCTCGCGGTAGCTCAGCGTGACGTCCTCGAACCACACGGCGTCGGCGTCTGGGGTAGCGAGCGCGTAGTGGACGAGGTAGTCGAGGTAGCTCGTTGGCTGCGGCACTGCAGCGGATGCGTGCATCGGTCAGCGCTCGACGTCGGTGCCGTCTTCGCGGGTGGCGAAGAGCGAGAGCCAGCGTGCCACCATGGCGGGCTTCTCTTCGCCCTCGACCTCGATGGTGTTGTCGGTCGTCACGAGCACCGTGCCATCGGGGCGAGGGGTGACTTCCGCGATCGTGGCGACGCAGCGAATGTTTTGCCCGATGAACACGGGCAGCGTGTAGCGAACACGGTCGAGGCCGTAGTTGAACCCGTAGATGCCTTCGCCGCGGACAGGGCTGTTGTTGAAATGGAACATCGTGAGCAAGCTCGTGAGGAGGAATCCGTCGACGAGGGTGGCTCCGAGCGGGTTGTTCTTCGAGGCGGTGAGGTCGGCGTGCTCGGCGTCGAGGTAGCTTGCGGTCGCGAAGGCCGAAAGGTGGTCGGCGTCGATTGCGAGCCAATCGGAGGTGAAGAACTCCTCGCCCGTGTGGCGGTGGAGCTCGGAGAGCAGGATCTCGCGGCGTTGCGACATTGAAACTCCTAAACGTAAGTAAATATTTACTTTAGTATGAGCGTGAAGGTCGTCATGGTCAAGCCCATGTTCGATCCGCCCCGTTTCAGGCCTACACGCGCTCGATGCGGCAAGATGGAAGGGACTCGCGGCGCTCGGCGCGGGGAGGGAGTGGGGGAGTGGCCTCAACGGAGCGGCAAACGCCGAAACAGGCGCGGGGTCGCGCGGCTGTCGCGTCGATCCTCGCCGCGACAAGCGAGCTGCTTGAGGAGGCCGGGTTCGACAGCCTCACAACCGCCACGATCGCGACTCGGGCCGGCGTGAATATCGCCACCCTGTATCGCTACTATCCGAACAAGTTCGCGATCGTGCGTGAGCTCGCGCAGTCGATCGAGGAGGAGCGTTCGGGCGTCGCCCTTGAGGCCCTCGCCGGGCTTGGAGTTGCGCCGGATTGGCGGGAGCCCGTGCGACATGCCGTGCGCGCGATGGCGCAGCTTCGCCGCGACAGGTCTGGAGCGACGGCGATCAGGCGCGCGCTCCAGTCATCGCCCGAGCTCTGGCACCTCGACCACGATGTCAATGCGGCGACGGCCACGGCGATCGCGCCGTTCCTGCTGCGGGTGAACCCGGCGCTCAAGGAAGAACGCGCCCAGGCGATCGCTCTGACCGTGGTGCACACCGTCGCGAGCCTGCTTGACCTCGCGACGGGTGAGCGGGAGCGCGCTCTCGGGCTCGAGCGCGAGCTTGAGCTCGTCGTGATCAGTTACCTCGCTCCGGAGCTCGACCGGGCGTAGAGCGAGAAACGGCGACCGCTTGTTACCGGGTTCGTGCGCGAAAGCCGCGTGTCGGCACCGCGTGTTTCGCTAACGTTAGAACATGCCCCAGGACTTCACCCCGCGCAAGATCTCAGACAGGGACGTCGCCGAGTTTTCGAGCTCAGATCTGCACCGCGAGGGCACCCGTAGCCGCGACGCGATGGCAATGGATGCCGTGGTGCACGCCTTCGGCCCGCTCTTCGTGATCGAAGCCTCGGGCGGCCCCACGGATATCGAGCGGCGCCCCCTACTGCCCGGCATGCCGACGATCGACTTCGTGTTCGTTGAGCGCGGCACGTTCACGTACCTCGAAGATGGCGCCTGGCTCGAGTCGAGTGACCCGCTACTCCTTGCGCCGAGCGGGCTGCCCATGCGCGTGCGCTTCCTCACCGACTGGAAGTTCTTCGTCGCGCGCATCCAGCGCGAGGCGCTCCTGCCGTTCCTGCCGCGGCTGCCAGAGGGCGCCACCGTCTACGCCGACCTCAAGTTGCCCGAGCGCGCCATGCGCGCGTACGTCGCTGAGCTCGCTTGCGCGCAGTCGAAGGCAAGCCCCGGTGACGCGGCAACCGTGTCGCGTATGGTCATCGAAATGGCGGGCGCGCTCCTCCGGCACCGCTTCCCGTTGCTCACGTCGCAGCCGCCAAAGGGGGCGGTCGACGCGTGGGGAGACGCGATGGGGGTCATCGCGCGCGAGTGCCGCGACGCCGAGTTCGGTACGAACGCGCTCGCCGCCGCGGTGGGGTGCTCTGTGCGGCAGCTCCAGCTCGCATTCACCCGGCACGAGACCAGTGTCGGCGCCGAGCTGCGCCGCGAGCGCGCCAGGATCGCGCGGTCGATCCTCCAAAACCCCGAACACGACGCGCTCCCGAGCGGCGAGGTCGCCGCGCGAGCAGGGTTTGGATCTGCGTCGACGATGTACCGCGCACTGCTCGACAGCTACGGTGTGACCCAGCAAGAGCTCAGGCGTCGCGCGGTCGCTACGCTGGAGGCGTGAACCCAGCGCTCTCCCACCTCTCGACGGCGCCGCAGCGCATCCGCGGCTTCCTACTCACCAGCGTGCGGCACGAGAGCCGCAGCATTCGGGCGTGGGAGTCGGAGACCCACGAGCATGACGAGCTCATCTGGTCGACTGCCGGCGTCGCGCGAGTGCGCGCCGGTGACGCTGTGTGGACGGTTCCGTCGCAGCGGGCCGTGTGGGTGCCGAGTGGGGTGCCCCACACGATCGAGACATCGGCCGACTCGCTGTTCTATGCGACGTTCCTCGAGGCCGGGCTCGCCGCGCAGTTACCGCGAGAGGCGATGATCGTCGAGCTAATTCCGGCCGTGCGCGAACTGCTGCTACTCAACGCCGAGTCTGAGATGCCGACCGCGACGCGGCTCCGGCTGCAGCGGCTCGTGATCGAGCTGCTCACGCCGAGCCCGGGCGCGCAGGTCGACCTGCGCATGCCTCTCACGCCGAGCCTGCTGTTCGTCGCCGAGCGCATCCTCGCCGACCCTGGCGCCTTCGACACGACGGTCGACTGGGCTGAGCGGGTGGGGCTGCCGGCACGGGAGCTCACGCGCGCCTTTGTCGCCGAGACCGGGCTCTCGCTCACACAGTGGCGGATCCGCGCGCGTGTGCGCGCCTCACTCGTGCCGCTCGCCTCGGGGCAAACCGTCGCCGCGACCGCGGCGGGGCTCGGATATTCGAACCCGAGCACGTTCATTGGTCACTTCCGGGAGATCGTCGGCGCGACCCCCGCGGCCTACTTCTCGGGGGCCGTGACAAAAAGCGATATAGATTGACCGGATAGCGATATTTGTCTTCGCTATGGTGGGTGAAGTAAGGCAACCCTTACCAAGATCGCATCATTGTCAAAGGACCGCTCGTGCTGGCACAACTCTCTGTTTCCTCCCCGACACTCGGGGCTCTTGAACTCCGTCAGGGGGCCTAGCCGTGGCGATTCCCTGCGCGCCGGCGCGCGTCGTTGCGACCGAGCGCCTCACCCCGAACATGCTTCGCATCACCTTCGAAGCCGTCGGCGATTGGCTGTGGCCGACCCACGGCCGCGGCGATGAGCGCGTCGACATTGCGCTGCCTGCCCCCGGCGAGACCGTCGCGAACATTGAGGTGTTCAACTTGCCCGAGTATGGCCGCGGCTGGGAGGGCGAAGAGCCGCCGTGGCGGCACTACACCGTGCGGCAGGTGCACGAGGGCGGCAAGCGACTCGACATCGACTTTGTCGTTCACGCGGGCGGACTCGCTTCGGCGTGGGCGGAGCGGGCTGAGCCCGGCCACATCATCGGTATCTTTGGGGCAGGCGAGCGCGAGGAGCCCTCCTCGTACTACCAGGCCCTCGAAGACGCCGAGTTCCAACTGCTCGTCGCCGACGCGACGGGCCAGCCAGGCCTCGGCCGCATCCTCGAACAGCTCCCCGAGGGCGCCCGCGCGCTCGCGATCGTCGAAGTGCCGACCGAAGAAGACATTCAAGAGTACGACACGGCCGGCGACGTCGAGATCCGCTGGATCATCGGCTCGGGGAACGGCTACGCTCCGAGCGCGCTCGCCGACGAGGTCGCGGGGTTCACCGCGCCCGAGACCCCTTGGTACGCCTGGGTCGCGTGCGAGGCGGCGACGAGCCGCGCGATCCGCTCTGACCTCCGCGCGCGGCTCGGCCTCGCGCGGAACCGGCACAACGCGATCGGCTACTGGACGCAGGATCGCACGGGTAACATGTCGGCCGACGTCGACTGATGGTGGCGAAGGGCGCGACGATCGAGCCTGGCACCGTGCCGCAGGTGCCAAACCTCCTGCGAATCGCCCTCGCGGGCGATAAGCGAGACCGCAAGCTCGCGCTCGCCACGCTCGGCCTCATGCTGCACCAGGCGGGTGAGGCCGCCGTGCCGATCCTTATCGGCGTTGTCATTGACCGCGCGATCGCGCCGGGCGACCTCGCGGGGCTGTTTATTTGGCTCGCCGTGCTCGGTGCGGTGTTTCTGGTCTTGTCGCTGAGCTATCAGCGGTCGGCGCTCGCAATGGTGAGCGTGTTCGGTTACGGCGAGCACGACCTCAGGCTGCTCGCCGCGAAGCGGGTACTGCACCCGCGCGGCGTGCAAAGCCGGCGGCACCCGGGCGAACTGCTCTCGATCGCGACGAGCGACACCGGCCGCGTTGCCGGCATCGCCTGGAGCATTGCGCAGCAGGCCGCGACGCTCATGGCGGTCATCGCGGCAACAGTCGCGCTGCTCATGATCTCGATCCCGCTCGGGATCGGCGTCGCGCTCGGCGCGACAGCGGTGCTCCTGGTGATGCAGTGGCTCGCGCGGCCCCTCGAACGCGCGGGCGCGACCGAGCAGCGAGCGGTCGCGAGCGCGAGCGAGGTCGCGACTGACGCGCTCGCCGGGCTCCGCGTGCTCCACGGGCTCGGCGCACAGGGCGAAATGGTCAGGCGCTACCGGGAGGCGAGCGTCGCGTCGCGCGACGCGGGCATCGCTTCGTCGCGCCTGCTCGTCACCTATCAGGCGGTGAGCACGATGGTCTCGGTGCTCTACCTCGCCGGTCTCGCGCTTGCGGCAGGCCTGCTCGCAGTAGGCGGCGCGATCACGCCCGGGCAGCTCGTCACGGTCGTGGGTCTCGCACAGTTTCTGCAGGGATCGCTCGCGCACGTCGGCACGTTCGGCGCGAACTGGGCCCACAAGCGCGCGTCGGCGAAGCGACTTCGGGAGTTGCTCGAAGAAGAGTACGCGCTCAGCGCGGGCGAGCTCGAACGCGCCGAGGTGTTGCTCGGTGCGGCCTCGGGCGGCGCGCTACTTGAGTGGGACGCACCGAGTGGCGAGACGCTCCGCGTGGGTTCTGGCGATGGGCTCGTCGGCGTGCGCGTGCGCACGGCGGCCGAGGCGCGAACGGCGGCGGCGACGCTCGGCTTCCGCCGCGATCCGGCCCCGGGCGAACTCAGGCTCGGCGGGCTGTGCGCCTGTGAGCTGGGGCCCGAGTGCGTCGCGCGGCGCATCGTCGCGCCCCCGCACGATGCCGCGCTGTTCAGCGGGTCGCTACGCACGAACGTGACCCGTGACGGCTGCCTAAGGGATCGGCCAATCAACGCCGCGGCGCTCGCCGACGTCGTCGACCACCTCGGCGACCCCGACGCTGAGATCGGGGCCGGGGGCCGAAGGCTTTCCGGCGGGCAGCGCCAGCGCGTGCTGCTCGCCCGCGCGCTCCATACCCCGGGCGACGTCGTCGTACTCGACGAGCCGACGAGCGCGCTCGACCCGATCACCGAGCAGCGGGTCGCCGAGTCGCTCGCGAGGCTTGGCCGCCCGGTCGTCGTCGTGACCGCGAGCCCGACGCTGCTCGCTGCCTGCTCACGCGTCGTCGACGGGCGCTGCCCCGAGCCGGCGCGCACGTGTTGCGCCGCCGGCGGCGGCCCTGCCTGCTGCGCGTTCGGGGGCAAGTGATGGGTGCACGAAACCTGGGGCGCGAGCCCGCGGCCCTCCTGCCGACCTCGACGGCTCGCGAGGCCGCGAAGCTCGGCCTGAAGCTGCTGTGGCGCCAGCGCTCGTTGCTCATCGCTACGGTTGCGCTGCTGCTTCTCGGGACCGCGACGATGCTGCTGATCCCGCCGCTGCTCGGCGCGATCGTTGACGCCGTCATCGCGGGGGAGTCGTTCTCGAAGGTGCTGTGGCTCGGCGCCGCGATCGCTGGGGCGGGCGTCTTGGCCGCCGCCCTCGAAGGCGTCGGCGGCGTGCTCCTCGTGCGTTGCCTGCAGCGTGCACTCGCGGCGCTCCGGGAAGACGTGTTCGAGGCCGCGCTCGGCCTGCCGCTCAGCCGCGTCGAAGCCGCGGGAGATGCCGACGTCATTTCGCGCGTCACGAACGACGTCGAAGCGGTGACCGAAGCGATCTCTGGCGTGATCCCGCTCTGCGCTCGTGCCCTGTTCACGATCGTGCTCACCCTCGTTGGCATGGCGGCGCTCGACCCGTGGCTCGCGCTCGCCGCGCTCGTCGCGGTGCCCATTCAGATCGTGAGCACCCGGGTGTTCCTTAGGCGATCGAGGCCGCTGTACGGGCGGCTCCGGCGCGAGGAAGCTGAGCGCGGGCGCGCGTTCGTCGAGGCCGTCGCGGGCGCGGAGACCGTGCGGGCCTACGGCACCGCCGACGAGCACCTCGACGCGATTGCGCGCGCCAGCGACACCGCCGTGCGCACACACCGTGAGACCGCGAAGGCGCGCAACATCTTCATCGGCGGGCTCAACGCCGCCGAGTTCGTTGGCCTTGCGGCCGTGCTCGCTGTCGGGTTCGTCCGCGCAACGTCTGCGGGGCTGTCGGTCGGTGCAGTGACCGCGGGCGCCCTCTATTTCCACCGCCTCTTCAACCCAATCGGCGACCTCCTCGGCAGCATGGATGACTTGCAGCGCGCGCTCGCCGGCCTGCAGCGCCTCACGGGCGTCGTCATGGCTGCGTCAGAGGTCGACCAGCCGACTGAAACTGAGGCCGCGGCCGCCGAAATCTCGCACGGCTCGGTCGACGTGCTTGGCGTCACCTACCGCTATGGCCCGCAGGCGCCACGCGATGCGCTCCGCGGAGTCGACCTCGTCATCCCGGCGGGCGCGACGGTCGCGCTCATCGGCACCTCGGGCTCGGGTAAGAGCACGCTCGCCAGGCTCATTGCCGGGTTCGACACGCCTGGCTCTGGTGAAGTGCGTCTCGGCGGCGTGCCCGCTCACCTCGCTCGCGCGGGCGGGAAGCCGGCGGCGCTGCTCGTCGCCCAGGAGACCCACCTGTTCACCGGGTCGGTCGCAGACAATGCGAGGATCGCGGCGCCTTCTGCGAGCGACGACGTGCTTATTGCGGCGCTCACCGAGGTCGGGTTTGACCTTGACGCGGTGCAGGGCGGCCTCAACGGTGAGCTCTCGGCCGCGGTAAGTCACCGCGAGGCCCAGCAGCTCGCGCTCGCGCGAGTATTGCTTGCTGACCCGCCCGTCGTCGTGCTTGATGAGGCGGGCTCGCAGGCGGGCGCCGACCCAGCGCTCGCCGACGCTATGCGGCGGGTGAGCGAAGGGCGCACTGCGGTGATCATCGCCCACCACCTCGACCAGGTGCGGGGAGCAGACACCGTCGTGGTGCTTGAGGACGGGCGCATTGTCGAGCAGGGCGCCCCTGACGCGCTGCTCGAGCGGCCCGACGGAGCCTTCGCGAAGCTGTGGCGAATGTCGCGGGGCTAGCTACCTCCTTGCAAACCTTCGCGCCCATGCGATAGCGACGGTGACGAGCCCGAGCGTGATGAGAACCCCCGCGCCGGCGGCGGGGCCGCCGAGACTGCCTGCGCCGGTGGTCGCGATCGGGGTTGGCTTCTTTGCCGGTGGTTCCGTGCCGGGTTTTGGCGTGGGGGCGCTCGCCTTCTCGAACGTCCACGTGCCCGCGAACTCGAGGTCGGCGCCATCAACGGTCGCGGTGCTCGGCGCCCAGCCGTCGAACCGCCACGTGCCACCTTCGACGGCGATGGGTGAGGGCGTTGGCGTGGGCGGCGTGACAATCGTTCCCTGCACCTCGGTAGACGAGGCAGGCAGCGTGTCAGTGACGGCGGCAGGGAACGGCACAGTACTGTCCGTGACGTACCTGTACGTTACTTCAAACACGGCATCGGGGTCGACTGCATATGCCCAGTTCCCGGTGAAGGCGACATCCTCAGTACCCACGGTGTGAGACTCGGGGGCCCACCCGGTAAACGCCCACTCGCCCTGGCCGTCCCTCACTGTCGTTGGCGAGAACTCTGGGGGAGTGACCGTGGCGTCTGTGCGCAGCATCGTTGTGCGCTGCGGTCGCAAATCGAGGACAGCTGGCGGGAGCGTTCGCCCTGCGGTAGTGCTTGCGAATTCATACGTCGCGTCGTAGGTCGTCACCATTGTGAGCGGGAGGCTGTTGCCAGTGGCATCGAACGTCACTGGCATGCCGATGAAGAACGCGTCCATCGCAAAGTCGCCGGTGACCCGCGGCTCGGTCATCTCAAACGTCTTTCCGGCCTCGAACGACGACTGCTTGACGTACAGCGCTCCGGTAGGCGTTGTGAAATGCAGGCTGCCGGGCTGGTTTGCCTCGTCGTCAAGATCGGTGCTGTAGACCTTGGAGCCGTCTTCTTTGACGAGTGTGAATTTCGCCGAATACTGGCCGGTGGTGGGGTCATAGCTCACCGCATTTGGGTCATTCGGATCGCAGCGCATGATCTCACCGAACGTTGTGTCGGGGTTCTGCTCGATGATGCTCTGTTGGAGTGTCGAGCAGTTCATCAGGTCGGGGTTGTAGTCGACCACAGTCGGGTCAACACGAAACGAAATGTGCCAGGTGCCTGAGAAGGTCTTTTCCTTCCACCGTTCCGGGGTGTTCCCAGACCCCAGTGACCACAGGAGTTTGGCTGTCTTGTATCGCTGCCACACCTTCGTCATCACGAGGTTTCCGCGATACGAGATGTGATAGCCAGCGTTTGGTCCGAGGGCATCGTCACCGCGGGCGGAGTCGTACAGAAACTCGTCTGGCGTGATCTGGCCCGGGCTCGTTGGTGCGAAGGCGTCCGCAGTCACCACGATCTCAACCGGAGTCGGTGCTGCCTGTGCTGCGGGGGCTGCGCTCGATGCAAGGAGCACGAGCGCTCCGCCCAGCGCTGCGAGCCCCAGGGCTGGGCGGCGGGCTTTTGAGTTGACCTGCGACATGTGCGAGCTCCTCGTCGGGTAGGCGTACACGCGCCCGCGTGGTGTCGCGGCAGAACTCTCAGACTGTGTGCCGCACATCGCGAAGCGCTCATAGCCCATGCTCAGTCTGATTCATAGGAAAGTCAAGAATTCTGCGCTGTGTTCACGCGGGCGTCGTGTTTGGCGCTGACTCAAGACCGTCCGTGATGATGTCGAGGCCAGTTGCCTCGGAGGCCTCGGCGAGCGTGCCGAGGTTGGTCGCGCTCTCGAAGCCCGCGGCCGCCATCAGCGCGGCGGCCTGGCCCGAGCGGTTGCCCGACCGGCAATACAGCAGGTAGGTGGCGGTCGGGTCGAGGTGCGGGATCGCCGCCTCGACCGCCCCGCCGTTGAAGTCGATGAGGCGGGCGCCCCGAAGGTGCCCCTCGGCGAACTCGGCCGGCGTGCGGGTATCGATGATGATCGCCTCGGTGGCGTGCGGGTCCGCCGTGCGGGCAGGCTCGTTGCCCGGCTCCGAAACCCAGGCGAGGTAACTGCCCTCGAGTTCGGTGACGTCATAGCCCTCGCGCCGCAGCGCGCTCGCGGTCACGCTGTTACGCACCCCACTCTGGCAGTACGTCACGATCGTGCCCGCGCCCTTCTCGGGCAGGTCGGCGAGGTTCCAGAGCACTCGGCCGCCGGAGAGCTGAGCCGCCCCCGGGATATGCCCGTCGGCGTACTCTGTCTTGTTGCGCACGTCGAGGAGTAGCGCGCGGTCTACGGTGTCGAGGTTCGCCGGCGCGACGACCGAAGGGTGCACCAGATCGAGCCCGTCAAGTGAGGTGATGAACCCACGCACGGAGTCGATGCCGACGCGCACCAGGTGATCCCGAATCGCGGTTGCCTCCGCGCGGTCTGCCGCGAGGAGCACGAGCGGGCGGCTCTCCACTTCGGGGTTATACACCCAGGCGCCGTAGCTGGCGGCCTTCGCGATGCCGGGGACATTGAGGGAGCGTGCGACCGTGCCTGTGTGCACCAGCTCGTTGTCTCGTGTGTCGACGAAGATGACACTGTCGTCTGCGAGCGCGCCTGTCAGCTCGCTCGCCGAGTACTCGGTGAGCTCGGGGGCATCTCCGATGATCTCAGGGCCGACGCGGTTCTGGCTCTTCATGCGGCCGAAGTAGGCGTGAGCGTCGGGCTGGCCGCTGAGAAGTTCGGCGACAAACCCCTGCTGGTCATCGTTCTTCAGGTAGCGGCTCCACCACGAGAAGTTCCGCTCGTAGCCGACGGTTGATGACGGGACGGAACCGAGCGCCTTGCCGCACGCTGACCCGGCGCCGTGCGCGGGGAGCACCTGCACGTAGTCGGGGAGGGTGAGGAAACGGTCGCGGAGACTCACGAATAGATCTTTCGCACCCTCAAACCTCGTGTCGACCCCGCCTGCGGCCTCGTCGAGCAGGTCGGGCCTTCCGAGATCGCCGACGAACACAAAGTCGCCGGTGAGGATGAATCCGGGCTCGGTCGACTGCGCGCCGTCGCTCACGAGGAACGACATGTGCTCGGGGGTGTGGCCCGGGGTGTGCACCGCCTCGACGGTGATGTTGCCGAGCACGATCTTGTGGCCGTGCCGCATGCGTACGGCGCCGTCGAAGCCCGCGCCGTAGGTCCAGTCAGGGCCGCCCTCGTCGGAGACGTACATGGTCGCGCCTGTTCGTGCCGCGAGCTCGCGCGTGCCTGACAGGTAGTCGGCGTGGATGTGCGTTTCGGTGACGCCGGTGATTGTCATGCCGTTCTTCTCGGCAAGGTCGATGTACACCTCAAGGTCGCGGCGCGGGTCGACCACGATCGCCTCACCCTTCGCCTGGCAGCCGATGAAATAGCTTGCCTGGGCGAGGTCTTCGTCATAGATGCGTTCGAGTAGCACGGTGAGCTCCTTGGGGTGTGGTGATGCTTGGCGGGGTGAGAGCTCGGCGGTCGTCGCGCGGGTGACGGCCGCCCCGCTGCGTGGCCGTTAGGCGGGGGCCTGCTCGGAGCCAGAGGCGGCGGTGGTCGCGGCGAGCTGCTTCCGCACGTCGTCCATGTCGAGATCGCGCGCGCCCTGAATGAGGTGCTTGAGTTGCTGCGCGGGGAGCGCGCCGGCCTGCGAGAAGACGAGGATGCCGTCGCGGAAGACCATCAGCGTCGGGATCGACGTGATCTGAAACTCGGCAGCGAGCGCCTGTTCAGCCTCGGTGTCGACCTTGCCGAAGGTGATGTCGGGGTGCTTCTCGGAGGCCTGCTCGAAGACCGGCGCGAACGAGCGGCACGGCCCGCACCAGGCGGCCCAGAAGTCGACGAACACGATGCCGTCGGCGTCGACAGTGGGAACGAACGAGTCGACCGTGAGGTTTATTGTGGCCATGAGACTGACCTTTCTGTCTGTCGGGGGAGTTGCTGCTACCGGGCGAACAGCCGCGCGAAGAAACCGGGCCCTTGAGCGGCCTTCGCCGCTTCGATCTGTGCCTGCGTGTGCTTGCCGTTGCACCAATCTGATGCGGGCACGCTCATCTTGACCATGTCGACGTGCTGACCGCAGCCTGCCCAGGTGGTCTTGTTGCAGGTGCGGCACTTCGTCGGTCGGCACATGTGGGTTCTCCTTCGTGGGCTGAGCCCGTTGGTGTTATACCCCCGGGGGTATTTTGGTATCGGGCATAACTATACCCCATGGGGTATCCTGGGGATCAAGTTTGATCCTGAAGGGGCCCGCAATGTCAGAGGTAGTAGAAGGCGCCGAGTTGGGTGCGACGCCCGAGGCGAAGCGCAAGATCGTGAACCGGCTGCGCCGCGCGCACGGTCAGCTCGCCGCGGTCATCGAAGCCGTTGAGGGGGAGGCGCACTGCCGCGACGTGGTGCAGCAGCTCTCGGCGGTAACCAAGGCGCTCGACCGCGCCGGCTTCCTCGTTATCTCGACCGCGCTGCAGGAGTGCCTGGCCGACCCCGATAACGAGGACTCGGCGAAGCCTGAGGAACTCGAAAAGCTGTTTCTGTCACTCGCGTAGGGGCGGTGTGGAGTCGCCGAGAATGGCGTCTCAGCGCCCTGCGACTGCCGGGGAGTGTCGGCTGTGGTGTCAGCCGTGACTAGCTATTGCTCTTTTTGCTCACCAGGTTCGTGGCGGCGCCAATGAAGAGGCCGAGGAATACGAGGCTGAGCCCCTTGAGTGCCGCCAACGCGAGCAACAGCCAGGCTGAGCTTGGCCACATCGTGTCGATTTGGCCAAGCGACAAGGGTGCAAAAGTACTGTCGAGGGCGTACATCGCCGACCATGCGAAGCGTGAGCCGATTTCCTCGAGCCACCCCACGGGCACCGGGTCGTTTGCGAGCGGCGACTTGATGAGCTGCGAGTGGAAGAAGAAAGCAAGCAGCGCGGTTATGAAGAACACGGCAAGCAACGGTCGGTAGACCTGAAACGGCTTGTGGAAGTAGCCGACCGACACGTCGCCGAAGAGCCAAAACACGAATCGAGCAATCCATGGGCGTTTCGAGTTCTTGTGTCGTTGGTACTCGATTCGAAGGTTTACGGCGTCGTTGGGGCGCCCAGTCCTCGCCAGCGCATCGGCGAACTCGTCCCATACTTCTTGCGAGGAATCTTGGGTGGTCAGCAGCTGGTGCAGAGCTTTCGCGGTTCCCTGCACGCGATCAATCGACACTCCCTTCGAGATGGTGAAGGGGCTAGCGTCTGAATCGTCTGAAACCTCAGGCACAATAAGCTCGCCGAAATGCGCGCCGTCAATCACGGTTCGAATAGTGGTGTCTTCGGTCACTGCTACCGCATTCCGTGAAAGCGAGAAGCTTCCGATGCGGGCGTCAGGGATGAAGAGCTGGCCGAGGCCAGTGCAGTCCCAGAAGCGAAGGCCAAACTCCACCTCTAGGTTGTTTGCGTTGATGGCGCCCCCGTTGGTGCGCAGGCGATGTTGGTGCGGGCTGAAACCGCAGTTCTCGAAACTCAACCACGGAACTTGCAGATAGCTGGCGGAGATCCAGGCGTAGAAATCGCAACCTTGGAAACCAACGGGAAATGGTATGCGGAGCCAATTGAGGTTGAGCCCACCGTCGAGGATGACGACCTGTCGTAGTCGGAGGCCTTGAGCGGAGAACTCGAGGCTGCCCTGAGCTGAGCTGAACGCGTCAAGTACTCTGCGCAGGGTCGCTGCTTCGACCTTTGCGGTCGCGGTAGGTGCGTCAATGAATGTGGCCGAGAAATCCTCGTCTGAAGAGATCGGGAGGGGGGAGCCGGATTCGTCCGTCGCGTTGACGACGGTTCCGTTTTGAATGGCCGAGATGAGTTCTTCCTCTGAAATGAGGCGGAGCTCCGCGACGTACTCCGAGAGGGAACGGTGTTTCAGGGCCGCGAGGCGAAGCTCGTACTCTTTGGTTTCCAGGAGCGTCTGGACTTTCAGCGCGAACGCAGGGCTCTCGTCGTTGAGCGCGTCAATGAACGAGTGGTACTCGTTGGTGCGGAGGAGCGCAGCGAGGTCGACATGCGCATACAGGTCGTCATGCTGTGAGGAGTACTCCGCCACAAGTTTCCGCACCTCGGCGGCCTCCTCGCGGTTCTCAGCCAGCTCGGCAACGACGTCAAAAGACGTCGGAAGACTCAGGTCGCGCAAGGCTGCAAGAAGCTGGATGAGGTGGGGGTGCAGCTGCAACGGATGTCCTTCGCTCGAATCAACAGCAGTGAATAGTCTGAGCTTAGTCTATGGATTAGCTATTCGAGCGAGGTCACTAGGGAGGGTGTCTTGCCTGCGGCGAGTTATGCATGCGCTTCCGCGCCCGTCGGCAATGGGGGCCGACCACGGCGCCAGCCACGGCGCCAGCCACGGCGCCAGCCACGGCGCCGTGGTGAGCGCGCTACGTCAGCTTGGTGACGAGGCGCTCGCGCTGGAAGGTCTTCGCGACCGCGAGGAACACCGCGACATCGATTGCGGCGATGACCACGACGGCGATGAGCGCAACCGGCGCGTCAAACAGCATGAGGCCCGTCGCCTGCCCGATGACGAGCGCGAGCACGGGCAGCAGCACGAGGATCGAGATCCCTTGCGCCCCCTGCACCGTCGTCGAGCGCCCTGACACCGCAACGATCAAGGTGATCGCGAGAAACGCGATGACCGGCACAAGGAGGAAGACGACGATGAGCCACGTGACGTTCGGAAAGAACGCGCGGCCGACGACTGGGTTGCCGAGCACGTTCGCGATGATCGTGTAGATCACGAACGATCCCCACGTGACGACGACGGCCGGCACGAGCGAGGCGAGCACCTTGCCGAGCACGAGCTCACGGTTCGTCACCGGCGTGTAGAGCAGGCCCTCGAGCGTGCGCCGCTCCTTCTCGCCAACGAAGCTTGAGCTGCCGATCACCGACGCCACCATGATCGGGATCATGAGAAACACCGGCGCCATGAAATACGTGAGCGCGGCGTAAATGACGATCCCGCCGGTGTCGAGGTCGGGCGGGAGCACCCCGGCCGGCAGGTTGTCGAGGAACGCGTCGAGGCCGTTGATCGATGCCGTGAGCACCGGGCTCCTCCCGAGCAGTGCGATCGCGGCGGGAAACACCGCGGCGAAGAGGATCGGGACGACGAGGAGCGGCGCGATGGCCTGCTTGTTCCGGAGCACCTCGCTCAGATCTTTGCGAGCGATAGTCAGGATCCTGCTGCCGTTCATCGTGCACCCTCCCGCTGTGACTTGATGACATCGAAATAGAGGTCGCCGAGCGTTGGTGTATCTGGGACGACGGCGCGGATCGCCGCGCCCCCGGTCGCGAGCGCCGCGACGGCGGCCTCGACGGCGGTGTCGTCTGCGAGAGTGAGTGTGAGGGATCCATCCGTGGAGACGGCGACCTCGCCGCCCGGAACTGCGCGGGCGACGATCGCGGCTGCGGCGCTCCCCGTCGCCCCGGAATCGCCGAGGCTCACGGTGACGCGGCGCCCGGGCCAGCGCTCGCTGATGAGATCGCTGATCTGGCCCCGCGCGACCATCTCGCCGTGCATGAGAAAGCCCGCGTCTTCGCAGAGTTCCTCGAGCCCGTGCAGCTGGTGGGTGCAGATGACGAGAGTCGTCTTGCCCGACGCGATCATCTGCCCCAGGTAATCGATGAGCTCAAGCGACGCCTCGGGGTCGAGGCCAGCCGTCGGCTCGTCGAGAAACAAGAGCTCGGGCTCATGGATGATCGCACGGCCGACCGCGACCTTCTGCCGCATGCCCTTGCTTAGGGTTCCGGCGAGCGAGCCAGCCCGGTCGGCGAGGCCCAACACCTCGAGCAGCTCGGCGATGCGGCCGGGCAGCTTCGCCTTCGGCACCCCGTAGAGCTCGCCCCAGATCTTAAGGTTCTCGTGCACCGTGAGGGTCTCGTAGAGGTTTGTGTCGGTCTGCACGCCGACCCTGCTGCGGAGGCGGTCTCCCGACTCGAGCGTGAGCGGTTCACCGAACAGTTCGACGCTGCCTGCCGTCGGGGCGAGTATGCCGTTGAGGAGGCGCACGATTGTCGTCTTGCCCGAGCCGTTCGGCCCGAGTAGGCCGAATGCGCGCCCGCGGCGCACCTCGAACGACACGTCCGACACGGCCTGGAAGTCGCCAAAGCGCTTCGAGAGGCCGGTCGCGCGGAGCGCGGCTATGGCGTCGACGTCGTTGCGGTGCATGCGGTGGTCCTTCCCCTGGGTAGGCTCGTGCCCACCTGCTGGAACTGTATTACGGCAGTGATACAGATTGCAAGGGGCTGGGTGGCGCGGATCGGCCAGCTTTGCTGGCGCTCTTCGCGGCGTCCAGACCTATTCCACCTCGTCTCTGGCGAGCTCAAGCGCGGCGATGACGGGGGGCAGGTACCGTTCTACGACCTCGCGAACGGTGGCCACGTCGATGCCAAAGTATTGGTGGACGAGAATGTTCCGGAAACCGCGTATTTGCGGCCACGCAATGTGAGAATGGGCTTCAGTTAGGCTTGTCGGGAGATGGTTCGCAGCTTCACCGATGATTTGAAGATTCCGTTCAATGGCGTCTTCCGCCATTGCGGCAAGGACTCTGTCAGCACTGTCCAACGACCCAACGTATTGCGCGCACCGGGCTGCTGCTTCTCGAATGTCTGAGATACGCTGCGGGGTGCTCCGGCTCATAGCGCTACCGCCTCCTCAAGCGCGGCTTTTGAGATTGGATCTTTCAGCAGTTGAGCGGGGAAAACATCGATGTCGTCGCGCTCGTAGAGCCGACGCGTTTCTTCAAGAAGGCCGGATGCTCGCATCAGCAGGTTGCCGTCTTTGGCGTCCATGTCGACGAGGATATCGACGTCGCTCCCGGGCGAAGCGGTTCCACGGGCCACAGAGCCGAACAGTCGCGGGTTCGTTGCGCCATATTTTACGAGCAACTCGCGAAAGGCGTCTCGACGCGCGTCCAGGAGCTCGCGGAGCGCGAGCGTCTCAGGCGTGATGGGCGACGTCGACATGATCCCATGGTACCGGGACAGGGCGTTTTGGTCTCTCATGAACAGCTCAGGCGGGCACTGCCTGTACGTTGCACGCTGCTAATACTGCTACCCCTGCGACTGCATGTAGCGGTGCAGTCCGTGCGCGAAAGAGGTGGCGACGCTATGGATCCCGGCACTGCGCTTTTTGAGTATGCGCATTTGTCGACACAGAAGACGGTGTTTGGTTGGGAGTGCTCGGTCGCGAAGTCGCTTTCCAGCACGCGGCGGATGCCGTCTTCGAATGCCTGGCCGCGCCCAGAGGCCAGCACGAGGGTTCAGGACCTCGAGAGACTGCGGCCCGCGTCTGATTGGTTGAAGTGGTCGGTTCTGCGGAGGACTTCGTCGAGCTTGGCGGCCATGGTGAGGATAGCCGGATCTGAGTCGCCCGCGAGCCGGTTGAGCTGCGCGCGATGCTCGACAGACGAGGCTTCGTCGGCGACCGTCAGGGCTCGGCGAGCTAATCGAGCACGCAATTCGCCGTAAGCGCCGCCGCGATGAGCAGTATGCGCGGGAGCTGACGTCGCTGCCTTCCGCAGAGTGAGTTGTATGTGTGCAGCCTATCTTCGCGTAGGGGTGACGTTCAGGTGTTGCCGTGGGATTGTGGGTCCGTATCTGAGCCGGTTGGTCTCTGACCGCGGGATTGCATCGAGCGTCTCGCTAGGAAAACAAAGCTCGAAGCCGTTCTCGGAGAGCAGGGTCGCTCACGTATACGAAGGTCCCTCGCATGCCCCGAGTCAGGAGCACATAGTATGCGTTTCGAACGTATTCGAGGAGAGCCTCTTCGTCCCGAATACGCCCCACTTCAGTGTCAAAGTGGTTCTCGCGGACCGCACGAACGCGGCCGAGCTCATCGTCCCAGATGATGTCCGGCCCAATGATGACCCCAGCGTAGCTGAGGTCATACCCCTGAACGGTGTGAACGCTGCCGACCTCCTCGGCCGAGGACTTTGACGAGATCCAATCGATGCGTTCGCGGTTCCAACGCAATTGGACGCCATCGACTTCGATGTCGTATGGGGCAGTCTCTCCCTTGTCCTTATTGCTCTTCCATTTCCAAGCGTAACCAGCGACCAGTCGGGCTAGACCGAATTCTCTTTCTTTTTGCTCGATTGCAGCATGCATAGTGCGTAGGTCTTCGAAGAAGTTGAGTTCATAGGTGGACGGCACTTCTGCGCGGATGGGTTCGTTCGAAAGTAGTCGCCTGGCGAACTCAAGGTATGAATCGCCAGCCGCGACCCGCATCTGGGATTCCAGCAGGTAGTGGCGGTGATCGTTCTTCGCCACGAGAACGAGCTCTCGCGTAACGGAGGTAGGGACGTCAGCCGGGCGTACAGTTTGTTCCCCGTCGACCAAGAAGATTTGATGGTCGCTCTGCGCGATGATCCAATCGACGGCAGTTTTGCCCTCGGATTCCTCGCCGAAGAGTTTGCGCTGCCGGGCATTGAACGATCCTTGAGTGGGGCCAGACCCCCGGGACGTTAGTCTGTGGGCCTCATCAACGATTAGCAAATCCCAGCGATGGTTGGCGTTCGCGACAGTGTATGGACTCAGGACGCTGACCTGTGCCAATCCGGGCGTCTTGCGAAACACCCGTGTGATTGTGGTGCGTAGAGACTCCTGAGGCACGACGAACCCAATGCTGATGTTGGAGAGTGCTTCTCGGTAGCCAGAAAAGAAGTAGTCGTTGAAACGACCATCGTCTTCAGGATCTGGGTCGTGCGTGGCGGTCTGAATGTCGCGAAGCAATTTGAGGAGATAGATCGCAACAATTGTCTTGCCGGTGCCCGGGCCGCCCTGAACAACGCTTGTCGAACTGCCGCCCGAAGCGAGATCGGCAAACAACCCCTCAACAATCAGGCTGACCGCCAGGAGCTGCTCATCGTTCAGCGTCTTGAACGGCGAGAGCTTATATAGGTTGAGGCTTTCGATTTCAGCCACAGACCTTGTGAAATATCCGGCTGACCGAAGCTCCTGAAACACGGCGTCAAAGATGGCCTGATAGCGGCTTCCTTGTTCGAAGTAGCTCGAACTCTGCTGCCCGTCGTTTCTGTTGATTGGAGTGTACTTGCCATCAGCCTGAAACCACGAGAGTAGCCGTGACTCAAGGTCAAGGCAGGCCGACTTGTTGAACTCTTCATTGACGACAATGCAGATCTCCCTGAGCCTCGACTTCTCGGGATCATTGAGATGCTGCCTGAAGCGGACCTTTGCGCGGGTGGATTCGCCGACGTAGATCTGCTTGTTTCCGTCGATCAAGTAGACCACGGGCCAATTCTGGTGGCGCCCTCTCGGATCGAGCCAGGAATCGACGCTTGCCTGGTCAAAAGGGAGCCGTTCGAATCGTGTGGGCTCAGAGGCGGTCATACTTGGTGCTTCGTCCGCGGGCAAGATCGACGGGGTACTTGCTCACTGTTGTGGCAAGCTTCTTGCGAATCAACGCGTCTGGAGTGGTGCCGAGTCTGTCTGCAAGGAGAAAAGCGTAAGTGAGCACGTCGGCGAGCTCTTCCTCGACACGTTCGACTTCACCCTGATCGGACCATTGAAAACACTCGAGTAGCTCAGCTGCTTCAATGCTCACGCTCTTTGCGAGGTTTGCTGGTGTATGGAACTGCTCCCAATCACGCTCAGCGACAAAAGCCCGAAGCGTGTCGCGAATGCTCTCATTCTCCATATGCCCAAGCTATCAGGGCACTAATTAGTTCACGACCGGCCCGGGGGGCTGGGTCAATCACGCAGCGACTTGTGCCGTCACGGAGGAGTCCCGCCCGTGAACCAGTCCACCCCACGCAATCTTCACCCGCGAAAGGGGGTATCGACCCCGCGAAGCCCCAGGGATCATGAGGTCATGGGCAATGGAGCACAGATTTCTTACGCGTCGGGTACGAGCATGACACCGCTGAAGGGGCAGACCATCGGCGAGATGCTCGACGAGATCACCGGCCGGTTTCCTGACAACGATGCGCTGGTCGAGACGTTCACGGGTAGGAGGTGGACCTTCTCAGAGCTGAGAAATGAGAGCGCCAGGCTCGCGGCAGTGCTGACGAAGCGTGGCGTCGCCAAAGGTGACCGGGTCGGAATCTGGTCGCCGAACTGCGCCGAGTGGGTGTTCACGCAGTACGCGACCGCGATGATTGGCGCGATCCTCGTGAACGTCAACCCGGCCTATCGCACGCACGAGCTGAAGTACGCGGTTGAGCAGTCGGGTATCACGCTCATGGTGAGCGCCGTCGAGTACCGCACGAGCGACTACGCCGGCATGCTCGCCGAGATTGGTTTCACCGACGTGCTGTTCATCGGCACGAAGGAGTGGGATGCGGCGCTCGCAGACGCCGAGCAGCACCCGCCCGCACCGGAGGCGATCCCGCTCACGTTCGATGAAGCGATCAACATCCAGTACACGTCGGGCACCACGGGCTTCCCGAAGGGCGCGACCCTCACGCACCACAACATCCTGAACAACGGCTTCTTCGTCGGCGAGGGTGTCGGTTACACCGAGAGTGATCGAGTCTGCCTGCCGGTGCCGCTCTACCACTGCTTCGGTATGGTCATGGGCATCCTCGGCGCGCACAGCCACGGCGCTTGCATCGTGCTGCCTGCGCCAACCTTCGACGCCGCAACGACGCTTGCCGCCGTTGAACAGGAGCGCTGCACCTCGCTGTACGGGGTGCCGACGATGTTCATCGCCGAGCTCGGGCTCGAGGAATTCGCGAAGTACAACCTGAGGAGCCTTCGCACCGGCATCATGGCGGGTTCGTCGTGCCCCGCCGAGGTGATGGAGCAGGTGATCGCCGAAATGCACATGAGTGAGGTCGCGATTTGCTACGGCATGACCGAGACGTCGCCCGTGTCGACGATGACGTCGGTCACCGACGACCTCGTCGCGCGCACCCAGACGATTGGCAAAGTGATGCCGCACCTCGAGGTGAAGGTCGTCGACGAAGACGGCCAGGTCGCCCCGGTCGGCGAGCCGGGGGAGCTGTGCACGCGCGGCTACTCGGTCATGCTCGGCTACTGGGGCCAGGCCGACGAGACCGCCGAGGCGATCGACGCGGGCGGCTGGATGCACACGGGCGACGTCGCGACGATGGACGAGAACGGGCGCCTGCAGATCGTCGGGCGGCTCAAAGATATGGTGATCCGCGGCGGCGAGAATATCTACCCGCGCGAGATCGAGGAGTTCTTCTACAGGCACCCCGACATCGCTGACGTGCAGGTGATCGGCGTGCCAGACCAGCGCCTCGGCGAGGAGCTCATGGCCTGGATCGTGCTCCGCCCCGGTGCCGGCATCCTCACCGCCGAGAGCCTCCGCGAGTTCGCGGCGGGCAAGCTCACACACTTCAAGATTCCGAAGTACGTGCACGTCGTCGACGCGTTCCCCATGACAGTAACCGGCAAGGTGCGCAAGGTCGAGATGCGCGAACTTGCCACAACAATGTTGGCCGGCGTTTGAACGTGCGTACAAGTCACCGGAGGTACGGTGGACATGACTGCGCGATAGCCCTAGGCTGGCTCGCACGGCGCCGAAGCCGTGCGGATCACCGAGGCTGGCGCGGGCGACAAGGAGGTCCGATGTTCAAGCGAGACGGCGGGCGCACAGCGTGCGCGGCGCGGCGGCGGGTTCAGGGCGCGCACGGAGCGAGCGCATCATGATGCGCTCGGCAGTCGCGGGGGCGCTCACAGGCGCGCGCGAGGCGACAAACCTCGACGTGTTGTTCGGCGGCTACGCCGCACCCGATTCGGATCGATTCACGATCACCCACACCGTCGGCGCCAAGACGCCAGCGCTGACTGGCCTCGTGATTCGCCAGGGGGAGGGGCTCGGTGGCCTCGCGCTTGCGCAGAAGTCGCCCACCGTCGCACGCGACTACCTCCATGACTCAACGATTTCCAGGCACTACGATCCGGCCGTTGAGGCCGAGTCCCTGCGGTCGGTCGTCGCGTTCCCCATCGTCATCGAGGGCGCGGCGCGCGGCATCGTCTATGGCGCGCGGCGCCAGACGGGCATGTTCGCGGCGCCCGAGGTGAAGAGCGTGCGCGCCGCCGCCGAGGCGGTTGCTTTCCGTGTCGCCGTCGACGAAGCCGTGCAGAAGCAAGTGGAGTCAGCGGAGACCGCCGAGTACTTGCGCACGGTGCACTCGGCGCCGGCGGACCGCGAGTGGGAGCAGGTGCGGGTCGCGTTCGCTGAGCTTCGCGAGCTCGCGCGCACCATCGAAGACTCGGATGCGCAGATCGGGATCCAGGCAGTCCTCGACAAACTCACCCCTGAAACTGTCGCTGAGGGCCCCACGCTCTCGGCTCGCGAGATCGACGTGCTCGCACTCGTCGCACTCGGGCTGAGCAACCGCGAGATTGGGGAGCGCCTGCACCTCGAACTCGAGACTGTGAAGAGTTACCTGCGCAGCGCCATGCGAAAGCTTGGTGCCCACAATCGTGTCGAATCGGTTGCGCTCGCGCGCGGCCTCGGCCACCTGCCCTAACCGGCATCACTACCCGGGTGCCGCCCACAGGCGACGCTCACCACCCCGGGGCCACCGCACCGCACCGGCGTGCCACGGAGCCCCACACAAGACACACAAAGGAACGGTTTGATGGAGAACTACAGTCTGAACGAGGAGGAGCTGCAGCTCGCCGAGATGGTGCGAGAGTTCGCAGACGAGGTCGTCGCGCCCATCTCGTACGAGGCGGATCGCACGCACACCCTCCCGCTCGACATCGTCGCGCAGATGGGCGACATGGGCCTGTTCGGCCTCCCGTTCCCCGAAGATGTCGGCGGTCAGGGCGGCGACTACTTCGCGCTGTGCCTTGCGATCGAGGCGATCGCCCGCGTTGACCAGTCGATTGCGATTACCCTTGAGGCCGGGGTGAGCCTCGGCGCGATGCCAATCTTCCGCTTCGGCACCGACGCCCAGAAGGCTGAGCTGCTCCCAGACCTCCTCGCTGGCCGGGCGCTCGCGGGCTTCGGCCTGACCGAGCCAGAGGCCGGCTCCGACGCGGGCGCGACGCGCACGACGGCGCGGCTCGAGAACGGCGAGTGGGTCATCAACGGCTCGAAGCAGTTCATCACGAACTCGGGCACCGACATCACGAAGTTCGTCACCGTCACCGCGGTGACAGGCGAGAACAACGGCCGCAAGGAGCTGTCGACGATCATCGTGCCGAGCGGCACCCCGGGCTTCACCGTGGAGCCAGCGTACGACAAGGTCGGCTGGAACGCGTCCGACACGCACGCGCTCACCTTCAACGACGTGCGCGTGCCCGAAGCGAACCTACTCGGCGAGCGCGGCCGCGGCTTCGCGAACTTCCTGCACACCCTCGACGAGGGGCGCATCGCCGTCGCGGCGCTCGCGACCGGCGCGGCCGAGGGGTGCCTCGAACAGGCGATCGACTACGCCGGCAAGCGTCACGTGTTCGGTGAGCCACTCAAGACCCGCCAGCACATCCAGTTCATGATCGCGCGCATGCAGCTGCGCGTGCACAACGCCAAGCTCTCGTGGCACCACGCCGCTCGCCTCTGCGCCGAGGGCAAGCCGTTCAAAACGGAGGCCGCGATCGCGAAGCTCACCGCCTCGGACGCCGCGATGGACAACGCGCGCGACGCGACCCAGATCTTCGGTGGCAACGGCTTCATGAACGAGTTCCCGGTCGCGCGCCACTACCGCGACTCGAAGATCCTCGAGATCGGCGAGGGCACCAACGAGGTGCAGCTGCTCGTCATCGCTCGCTCGCTCGGCCTCGCGTAAGGCGAGAACCGACGGGCTGCGGCCCGCAATAGCCCCGCCCCACCCGGTCCACGGGCGCGGCGGGGCTTCTTGTATGACCGGGGCTTCTGGCCAGGCGACACCAGCCGCGGGTTCACTCCCTAGTCGAGTAGCTTTTTGTGCGCCCGGGCCATGAGCTCGTCGCGCAAGAGATGTTTTTGGAGCTTTCCCATCGCGTTCATCGGTAGAGAGTCAGACTCAAACCAGCTCGACGGGATCTTCTGTGGCGACAGTCGCGGGCGCAAGAACTCCTTGAGTTCTTGGGCTGATGCCGGTGCCGAGCCCGGGATGAACTGGATGGTCGCCGCGACGGTTTCACCCCAGCGCTCGTCGGGAATGCCGACAACCGCCGCAAGCGAAATGTCGGGGTGCTGCTGTATCGCCTCCTCTACCTCCCGCGGATACACGTTCTCTCCGCCTCGAATAATGAGGTCTTTCACCCTGCCCGTAATTGTGAGTGCTCCCGTTTCGCTCATGAACCCAATGTCGCCAGTATGGAGCCAGCCGTCTGCGTCGATGAGCTCAGCGCTTGCCTCAGGCATGCCGTAATAGCCTTCAACGACCTGGTAGCCGCGAGCACAGATCTCCCCGCGCTCGCCGATGGGTAGCAGGACGCCTGTTTCGGGGTTGCAGACCTTCACCTCGACTTGGGGCAACGGCGTTCCAGCCGTATCCCAGCGCTCATCTTCTGACGAGTTGGGGGACGTCTGCGCGAGGATCGGGCTGAGTTCAGTCTGGCCGTACACGGTCGAGAGTGGCGCGCCGAATGCACGCTCGATCTCGTCTGAAAGCGCACGCGGCAGCGAGTCACCGCCGGAGGAGACTACCCGCACGGTTTCAAGATTCGATGGCCGAGACCTGAGCCTATCGAGCACCGCCCGAAACATCGCGGGTACCATCCGCACGTCAGTTGCCCCGTAGGTTTCGATTCCGTGCAGTACGAGGTCTGGGTCGAACGTGCGGGGTAACACGAGTGCGCTCCGGGTGAGAAACGAGCCGAAGCCCGCGAGGCCAGATCCGGCAGTGTGGAACAGAGGGAGCGGCGAGACCCCAACCCCCGCGGACGTGAGGCCAGTGCGCTCATTGACGAAGGCCGCGTTCGTGATCATCGCGCTGTGTGAGAGTCGCGCGGGCTTCGGGAGACCGGTCGTTCCGGAGGTGAACTGCAGCTGGATCGCGTCGTGTGGCCGAACGATAGGGAACTCTTGTGCCACGGGCGTCTCCCGGATCGCGTCGAGCCAGCCAGCAAACGGAATCAGGGATGGAAGGCCGAGGGGTTCGACGCGACCCCGGAGCCTGACGGTGTCGAGCGCCTCGTAGAGGATAGGCGCCATGAGCGTGCCCCGCACCTCATCCGCGAACGCCACAGCATCAGCGTGTGAGGCAGCGAGCACGTGCGCGAGCTCTCGCCCCCTGAGAGCGGGGTTCGCGGTCACGAGAGTCATCCCGGCGAGGGCGGTGGCGCACTGCAGAATGAGCCACTCGGGGTCATTTGCAGCCCACACCGCGATGTGGCTGCCCGCGTCGAACCGCTCGAGCAGCCACGATGCGCCACGCTCGGCGTCTGCGAGGAGTTCTGCGTAGGTCCAGGTGCGCGCTTCAGCACCCGGGGTGAGCGCGATGAGCGCGGTGTGGTCGCCCGAGTCCTCGGCAGCCGCGCCGAGCAGGTTGCCGAGCGTCATTTCAAGAACCGGGCTGCTTGTATCAGCGGGGAAATACGATTCGGTCAGGTGCACGGTGACTCCTCTGTCGAAACTGGTGCTGGATGCGAAGCGGGTGGTCGTGGCAACTACAGCGCCGAGACCTCGACCTCGGTCGGGATGGGACCGCCACCGTTGGGAATAAGGCCGCCCGCGTCGCGCCACTTCGTTGCGGCATGAAAACCATGTGTCTGGGCGAACTCCATGAACCAGCGGCCCTCAGGTGAATGGCGTGTGATGCCGTCGAACAGCGTCGCGAGGTTTTGTGTGGTCTGCAGCCCCATGTTGTCGTAGGCCTGATTCACCATGAGCTTTTGCATCGCGAGCTGGTTGGTCGGCACCGTCGCCATCCGGTCAGCGAGCGCTTCGACCGCGCCGTCGAGGTCGGGCTCCGGTACCGCTTCGAGCACGAGCCCCCACTCCGCGGCCTTTGTCCCGCTGATCGTGTCACCGGTGAGCAGCATGCGCTTCGCTCGTTCGGCGCCGAGCCGGTACACCCACATTGCGGTCGTGGGGCACCCCCACACTCGGGCGGGCATGTAGCCGATCTTCGCGTCCTCGGCCATGACGACGAGGTCGCAGCTGAGCGCGACATCGCTGCCGCCGGCGACAGCGTGCCCGCGCACCTTGGCAATTGTTGGCTTGAGCGAGCGCCAGAGGCTGAAGTAGTGCTCGGTCGCCGCGCGCATCGACGCGTAGTCCTTGATCGGGTCCCACAGGTCTCCCTGATTGTCGACGCCCTGCTCTGCATACAGCTTGAGGTCGTACCCCGAGCTGAATGACCTGCCCGCGCCCGTGAGGATGATCACGCGAACGTCGTCGTCGGCGTTCGCCCGCGCAACGGCGTCTGCGAGATCGCGCGCCATGTCGAGCGTCAGAGCGTTGAGCGAGTCCGGGCGATTGAGAGTGATGTAGGCCTTCCGGTCGCGGACCTCGTACAGAACTATGGGTTGCGAAGACACTGGTGCTCCTATCTGGGTACTTCTGTGTACTGAAACTGGAGTGGTTGTGCATCGAATGATAGGCGCTTTTACGCCACTGTGCAATAAACGCTACTGCGGCAAAGTTGAAACGTGCTCGTACCCGCCCCAGATTTGCTTGCGCTCGGCATCGAAGTCGCGCGTTTGCGGCGAGCCCACGGGTACTCCATCGACGCGCTCGCTGAGGCCGCCGGAGTGCACCGCAAGACGATCATCCAGATCGAGGCGGGCAGGGTTGCGGCACGTGTCAGCACACTCCACGGGATCGCCCACGCACTTGACGCTCCGCTCGCGGAGCTGCTGGAGCCGCTGTGCAGGCAGCACGGCTCACCCCAGCGCTCCGCAGCCCGCTAAGCCACCATCCCGCGCCATGTAATGTCGAACGCCGCGGCGAGGCGCCGGCGAGCGTCAGCCGACTCGAGTGGGTCGCCACGCACAATCGACTGGTAGTACGCGGCCCCCGCGATCGCGTCGAACGCCGCTTCGACCTCGAGGTCTTCGCGCAAGATCCCACGCTCGATGCCCGAGCGCAGCGCCCGCTCGACCGGGCCGCGGCGTCGGCTCACGTGCGACTCCCAGTACGCGCGCTGCAGGGCCCGATCCGCCATGACGAGCCGGATCCGCTGCCGGAACCGGGCCTCCGAATACCCCGAAGCTGAGATCGACGTCGGCGACCCGATGAGCGACGTGAAGAGCGTCTCGCGGAGGTCGCCCCCGACGGGCAGCTCGGGCGGCACCGTGCGGCCGACGTCAAGCGCGGCGGCGATGAGGGTCGTGAGCGACGGCCATCGGCGGTAGAGCGCGGCCCGGCTCACGCCCGAGCGTTCGACGACGCGCGACACCGTGACCTCTTCTTCTGCATCGATGAGTTCGAGCACGGCGGCGACGATCTGCGGGTCCATGTCGGTGTCGCGCGGCCGGCCGGGGCCGCGGCGAACCGCAACCCCGGCCGATGCAGCAGGAGCGATGGTCACGACGCGAGTGCCCGCGCCCGCAGCTTCGCGACGGTGTCGTCGCTCAGGCCAACCGCGCGAAGTGGCGCTAGGGCGTCGCCGTGCAGCGCCCGCAGAGTATCGAGCAGGATCCGCATTGACACGTGCATCCCGTCGTCAGTGAGCGCCTCGCCATCGAACGCCTCGGGGTCAAGGCCGAGCTTCGCGAACACGGCGCTCATCGCGGTTTTCGTGCGCGCCATGATCGCGGGCATGTTCGGCCCGGTTTTCGCGTAGTCCGCGACGATCGTGTCGTCGTCGGCTCCGAGCACGAGTAGGAGGGAAGCGGCGAGCACGCCCGTGCGGTCGCGCCCGGCGGCGCAGTGGAACGCTGTGGCACCCGGGGTGTTCGCGATGATGTCGAGCGCGGTCACGATGAGCGGGGCGGCGCGGTCGACCATGCCAACGTACATCTCACCCATGAGTTCGTGCGTGAGCTCGGGGGCGTCGCCGACGGGCGCCTCGATCGAGCCCATGAAGGGCAGGTGATGGTATGCGACGGGGTAGTCGGCGAGGGGGCCGCGGCCTGTCACCTGCACCTCGTGCGGCGAGCGCAGGTCGATGATCGCGGTGAGACCGCCTTCGACGAGCTGGGCCGCGAACTCGGGGGTGACCGTCGCGAGGTCGTCGGTGCGGATGGCGAGGCCGTCGCGCAGCGTGCCGCCGGCGATCGGGGTCCCGCCGAGGTCGCGCAGGTTGACGGGCGTGGTGAGCTCGAGCTCGAGAGTGGCGGTCATGTGATCTTCTTTCTGATGAGGGCGCTGCCCTGGTCGATTGCCGTGACAAGCACGATGATGCAGATGATGATGGCGCTGAGGTGGCCGTAGTCGTACATGCGCATGGCGGTGGTGAGTTCGAGGCCGATGCCGCCCGCGCCAACGAGACCGAGGATCGTCGCGCCGCGCACGTTGCCCTCAAACAAGAGCAGTGTGTATGAGACGAGCAGCGGGGCGGCTTGCGGCAGCACGCCGTATTGGATCACCTGGCGTTTGGACGCGCCGACGGCCTGCATGGCGACCATGGGGCCGCGGTCGACAGACTCCATCGCCTCGGCGAAGACCTTTCCGATGGAGCCGATGGAGCCAAGGGTCATTGCGAGGATGCCGGCGAAGGGGCCGAGCCCGACCGCCGAGACGAACATGAGAGCGAACACGAGGTCGGGCACCGAGCGGATCACGTTCATGACCCAGCGCGCCGGGTAGTACAGCCACTTCGGCGAGATGTTCGACGAGGCTGCGAACGCGACAAGCAGCGAGAGTACCGCGCCGAGCACGGTGCCGACGACGGCCATCTGGAAGGTCTCGATGAGCAGCTCGACGATCTTGCCGAACTTCGAGAAGTCTGGCGGGAACAGTCGTGAGAGGAACTCGCCCATGTTGACCGCGCCCTCGCCAAGCTTCGCGAAGTTGAACTGGGCGCCGTTGAACGACCAGATGAGCACGATCACTGCGACCGGTAGGCCCATAAGGAACCGGGCGCGGGGGAGCGAGACCGCCTTTTCGAGGCGTGCGCGATCTGCCGCGGGCAGTTCGGAGTGTTGCGCCTTCGGGCGTTCAGGCGCTTGCGTGGACATTCAACGTCACCTCCTCCGAGGCGATGTTGCTTCCGACGTCGTTGGCGTGGTCGACGTCGTCGGAGTACAGCGGCGCGAGCTTTGCCGCGTCAAGGTCGGCGGTGCGGCCGCTCACGATCATCTCGCCGTGCCGCAGCCCGACAATGCGGTCGGTGTGAGTAAGCGCGAGCGGGAGCACGTGGAGGCTCACGAGCACCGGGATCCCGTCTTGCACCGCGATCTCCCGCAGCAGTTCGAGCACCGAGTCGGCGAGCTTTGGGTCGAGTGAGGCGACCGGCTCATCTGCGAGGATGAGCTTCGGCTGCTGCATGAGCGCTCGCGCGATCGCGACGCGCTGCTGCTGTCCGCCACTCAGTGAGCGGGCAGGATCCTTCGCCTTGTGCGCGATGCCGACCCGGTCGAGCAGTTCGAGCGCGCGCTTCCGGTGCGCTGACGTGAACCCGTAGGCGACGTTGATGGGGCCGGCGCTGTGCAGCGCACCGGTGAGCACGTTCGTGAGCACGCTCATCCGCGGGATGAGGTTGAACTGCTGGAACACCTGGCCGACCTCGGATCGGAGCGTGCGCAGCTCGCCGCGCCGCAGGTTCGTGACGTCGTGCCCGGCAACCCGCACCTGCCCGCCCGAGACGGGGGCGAACCCGGTGAGCGAGCGCATGAGCGTGGACTTGCCCGAACCAGACGAGCCGAGCAGCGCGACCATCTCGCCAGGGAAGAGGTCGAGGTCGACGCCATCGAGCACGTTCGGGCCGCCGTCGTAGGCGACGCACAGTTCGCGGACGGTAACGAGGGGGAGCGCCTGGCGCAGTTCTGCGGTGGTCATGAGTGCGGGGTCGATCACTTGAGGTCCTCGAGATCGACGCCCGCGATCGCCGCGATGTCGGCGAACGACGAGAAGAAGTCGGGCTTTGGGGCGATGACGGGCTCGAGCCCGGCAAAGCTGCCGTAGCCGGCAAGGCGCTCCTTGTTTTCTGCGGAGAAGACCCTCGGCAGTGCCTCTTCGAGCTGGGTGCGCGTCTCGGCGTCGAGCGACTGGCGCGCGAGCACCGAGCCCATGACGGCCATCGGGGCGCTCTCGCCGACCGCGCGCCACTCGCCGTCTTCGAATGGGAACATCGGGGCGCCCATCTCGGTGAGCATGAACGCGGTGCAGGCCGCGTCGACCTGGCCCTGCTCAAGCGCCGCGAAGCTGCCCTCGTGGCCGCCGGCGAAGATCGCCTCGTAGTCGGTGCCCTGTTCGAGGCCCGCCTCGTGAAGCATGGAGACCGGCATGAAGTAGCCGGAGCTCGATGCCTGGTCGGCGAACGCGATCGTTTTGCCCTTGAGGTCAGCCGGGGTCTTGACCGGTGAGTCGTTCAGCACGACGCACGTCGAGACTGGCTTGTCATCGCCCGGCCAGGCGAGCAGCGCGTCGACCTCGCCGGTGTTTACCGCGAGGGCAGACGGGAAGCCGCTCATGATGCCGATGTCGACGTGGTCGGCGCGGATCGCCTCGACGACTGAGAGGTAGTCGGGCACGTCAGTGACCTCGACCTCGCGGCCAGTTTCTGCTTCGAGCAGTTCGACGAGCACGTCGACCGGGTTCTCCGCGGTCGGGTCGTCTGACATGGGAATGGTTGCGATCGTGATCGGCGCATCCGCAGCGGCGGGCTCGGCGCCCGCGGGGTCTGCGGCCTGGCAACCGGTGAGGGTGAGCGCGGCGATGCCGACGATGCCAAGCGAGGTGATGACGTTGCGACGCATGGTGACCTTTCGGAGAGAGTGGCCCTCGAAGAATTCCGAGAACACCTGTATTCAAACTCCTGAAGGTGACGGGCAATTACGAGACTGGGGGTTCGCTCGCCAAACCTTTCGTGAACGGGGAGTGAACTTGTCTTCCAGCTGGTCTGGAGATCGGCGTAGAGTGGCCGCTATGGGAACGGATGGGCCGCTAGCAGGGCTGGCGCAAGCAGGCCCTGTTGGGGTCTTTGACGGGGGCATCGGCTCATTTGACATGGTGCGCAGGCTTCGGGCGGCATACCCGAAGCAAGACATCATCTATCTGGCGGACCGAGCGAGCTTTCCCTATGGCAGTCTCACCGAGCATGAGCTGCTCGAATCCGTCTCCCGCGCGGTCGATGCGCTCGTGGGCCTCGGCGCTCGCAGCGTGATTCTCGCCTCGAACGCTCCGAGCGTGACCATTCTCGATCAACTGGCAGAGAGGTCGCCCGTGCCGGTGCTCGGGGTAAGGCCGCCGATCGCCGAGGCGCTTCGGGCGGTGCAGCCTGACGGTCGGGTCGCCGTTCTGGGGGCCAGCATGATGATCGACAGCTCAGCGCTCGCTGGGTATGTTGCGAGCGAGGCTGCCCACGTCGGCGCTGACGAACAGAGGGTTGTGCGGGTTCGTGCCGACGAACTCATTGAACTGGTCGAATCGGGGGAGTTTCTCAAACCGGCTGTGGCGTCCGAACAGGTCCGAGGCTTTCTCGCGCGCCTGCGCGCGACCCAAGAGGGTATCCGCGCACTCACGCTCTCCAGCACACACCTTCCGTGGTTGACGAGGGAGTTTAAGCGTGTCGCCCCAGAACTACAGCTGTTTGACCCAGCCGATGAGGTTGTTGCTTCATTCGCATCCGTCAATGGCAGTTCTCGCGAGGGGCGCGGCGAGCTTCTCTGCGTGGCAACCGCTTCAGAGCGCCATACGATGGAGGAGTTTCAACGGATCATCGAAGCTCTTGAACTCGACATCAAGCCGAACCTCATCACGCTTGTGGGCGGCGAACCCTGAGAATGCCCTCCTGTACCACGGTGGCGACGAGCGCGCCCTCGCGGGTGAACATGTCGCCCTGGCACACGACGTGGTCGCCCGCGCGGCTCACGAGGCGCTGCGAGAAGAGCAGCCAGTCGGCCGGGTCGAAGTCGGCGTGGAACCAGATGCTCTGCTGGATGGTCGTACTGAACAAACCGGGCGCGAGCCACCCGTGCCCGAGCGAGGCCACGGCCGGTTCGAGGATGGTGTCGTCGGCTATGTACGCGAGGAGCCCGGCGCGGCCAGCTGGTGCCGCAAGGAGCGCCCTCTGTGTGGCGTCATCGCCCGTGAATCGCACCCACACGCGGTTGCGCTCGCGGGGCGCGACGGCCTCGCCGTAGAGCGGCGGGTCGATGTGCCGGGTGTCGAGCTGGCGGTCCGCGCCCCAGTATCGCTCGAGTCCGCCGTCGTGAGAGAGCGCCCCGCGGGCCGAGATCGCGTCGGCTGCCGACGGCAGCGAATCAGGATCCGGTAGCCCCGCCAACTGCGGCTTCGGAGCGACGTGAACCTCGCCTGGCCGGGGCGCGCGCAGCAACACGCTTCCCTCTGCAATCTCGTTGCCGCCTTGGACGAGCCGCACCGAGCGATTCGAGTACCGAAACCCGTCGCGCACCCGCTCAACCTCGTAGGTCAGGCTGCCGTCGCGGTCGCCGGGCAGCAGGAACACGATCTGCATGCTGTGGGGAAGATGGCCCTCGGCGGCTGAGCCGAGTGCGGCCGCGAGCATGCCGACCGAGAGATCGCCACCGTAGGCCGCCGGCCACGGCGTCGGCACGGTGCGCCCCTCCCACCGCTCGAAGCGCTCGCCGAGGTGTCGACTGTCGTCATCGCCTGGCAGCCGCGTGAGGGCCCACGGCGTCGAGAGCTTGGGGAGGGAAACGGTCATGGCGTGCGGCGCCCTTTCGCTAGGCCTGCTCGGTGAGTTTCGCGCGGAGCATCTTGCCCGTGCTCGTCTGTGGGATTTCGTCGATGAATCGCACGGAGCGCGGGTACTTGTAGGCTGCCATATGCTCGCGGGCCCACGCAATGAGCTCGTCTTCGGTGAGCGCGGCCTCGCTGCCCTCACGGAGCACGATGAACGCGCGAGCCGACTCGCCGCGCTGCTCATCGGCGTACCCGACGACCGCGGCCTGTTTGACCGCGGGGTGGCGCACCAGCATCCGCTCGACCTCCTCTGGGAAGACCGAGTAGCCGTTCGACTTGATCATCTCTTTCGTGCGGCCCTCGAAATGGAGGTAGCCGTCTGCGTCGAGGCGCCCCATGTCTCCCGAGTAGTACCAACCGTCGACCTTCACCTTCGCCGTCTCAGCATCGCGACCGCGGTACCCGATGAAGACGCTCGGGCTGTTCACCGCGATTTCGCCGAGCTCGCCCGTCGGCACCGTGACGCTGCGGTCGTTCGCATCGACGATCTTGATTTGCGTTTCGAATGCCGGCTTACCGTGGCTGCCGTGCCTGATCGCGTCGGGCGGCATGAGCGCGTCGCCAGTGTGCGTCTCGCTCATCCCGTATGCGAACTCAAATAACGGCGTACCCGACGCCGCTTCCCAGCGGTCGGAGAGCTCCTGGTCGATCTGCGAGCCGAAGCTCGTGCCGAGGTTCAGCCGGAGCGCCGGGAACGTCTCGGGGGCGAAGAGGTCGTGAGCGATCATCTGGTTGACCATCGGCGGTGTCGAATAGAACACGCTCATGCGCTCGTCGCGCATGCACTCGAGCACGTGGCCGGCGTCGAACCGGTGGAACAGTACGATCGTCGCGCCGACCATGATGGGCGAGGTCATTCCGACGAGCATGCCAGCGATGTGGAAGACCGGCATTGCGCTGCCAAACACGTCGTCTTCTCGGAAGCCGTAGACCCCGAGCATGCACGCGGTCTTGAACTCGGCATTGCCATACGACAGCTGCGCGCCCTTCGGCTGACCCGTCGTTCCGGAGGTGTAGATCACGAGGGAAGGGTCCGCGAGCATGTTGATCTCAGGCTCGTCCGGGGCGGTGGCCCGCTCCGCGACGAGATCCGACATCCGCTCGGTCCCGGCCGGTATCGGGACGCCCGTGCGCCCGGGGAAGCCCGCCGCGCCGCCCGCGGGTAGGAACTCCTCGTAGCCGCTCGAGATGACGTGCTCGAGCTGGGTCTGCTGTCGAACCGCGAGCACCGTGTCGACTTGGTCGTCGCTCGTCACGATGACGCGTGCTTCGAGGTCGTTGAGCTGGTATTCGAGCTCCCACTCTTTAAACATGGGGTTGCACGGCCCGACCACGGCCCCGAGCTTCTGGATCGCGAAGAACGCGATGACGAACTGCGGAGAGTTTTGCAGGTACAGTGCCACCGTGTCGCCCTTGCCGATGCCGCGCTCGGCGAGCGCGACGGCGAGCGCGTCCGAGCGCTCGTCGAGTTCACGATAGCTCGTCGTCGCGCCGTAGAAGTTCAGCGCTGTGTGGTCGGGCTTCGCCGCCGCGTGGTCGCGGAGGTACCGGTGGAGCGGGAGGCCCTTCGTCGGGGCAGTTGCTGGTGCCATGAGCTGTCTTCCTTCGTGTGCGTCGTTGCGTGTGAGCGGCCGGCTGGCCGGCTGGCGGCCGACTAGCGGCCGGTGAATTCGGGGGCGCGCTTCTCTTCGAACGCGGCAGCGCCCTCGCGGAAGTCTGCGGTGAGCGCTGACGAGACCGTCGCCGCGGCCTGCATGCGGAGCGCGCCAGAGAGCCCCGCCTCCTCGGTCGCGGTAATCGCGCCCTTCATGAGCCCGATGGCCCTGGTCGCGCTGCCCGCGAGCGTTTGGGTGAGCACTTCGACGGCCTCGTCGAGTTCTTCAGTCGGCACGACTCGCGTGAGCACTCCCCACGAGTACGCCTCGGCCGCGGTCACGAACTCGGCTGTGTAGAGCACACGGGCGGCGACTTGGCGGGGCACGAGCGTCGGAAGGAGCGCGGTGCCAGCCGCGATCCCGCGAAGCGCGAACGGCAGCCCCACCTTCGTCTGCTCGTCGGCGATGACGAAGTCGCACGCGAGCGCCATTTCGAAGCCAGCGCCGAGGGCGTGTCGCTGCACCTTGCAGACGGTCGGCTTCTCGATACGCCGCAGTTCCTCGACGAGAACCGGGTACCCGCGCATGTACTCCTCGAGCAGATCGTCCGATTTCGGGTGCTCGGGAGTGCCCATGTCGATGAGATCATCGCCCGCGCAGAACGACTTGCCCTCGCCCTCAAGCACGAGCACGCGGACTGCGACGTCGTCGGCGGCGCGCCTGATGCCATCGCGGATAGCGGCGATCATGCTGTTGTTTAGCGCGTTGAGGGCCTCAGGCCGGTTGAGCGTGATCGTGGCGACGGCGCCATCAACGGCGTAGCGAACCTGGGGTGTCATTGTGTGTCCTTCTGCGAGTCGGTGGTGAGCGCCGCGTGCTTCGCGAGCTCGGCCCTGATGTCGTCGGAGATGCGCTCCGAGCGCTTCTCCTGCGGGTTGACGTTGACGTAGGTGGTGCGGCCCGTGGCGCAACGCCTGCCGTGCTGGTGCATTTCTTCGTAGAGTGTCAGCGATGAATTCCCGACGCGTTCGACCCACGTGCGCACGGTGACTGGCGCCGGATAGGTGAGTTCGTGCTCGAAATCGACGGTGAAGCTCGCAACGATCATGCGCCACTGCGAGAAATCCTCGGGTGGGCCAAACAGCGCAAAGAAGTCGCGGCGGCCCGCCTCAAACCAGACGGGCACGACCGTGTTGTTGATGTGGCCGACCGCGTCGGTCTCAGAGACGCGGGGGTGAATGACTGTCTCGAACACTGTTCTCCGGTTCAGGGTCTCGCGGGGTGGTGGGTGCGGATGGTGCCGCCGCGTGGGCCGGCGCCTGGGCGCCGACCCACGCGATCAGGTTAGCTGCCGTAGGTCGCTGCCGCCTCGGCCGCGTCAGCATCTGTGTACTCGCGCTCGTGAGCGATGGCGATCCTGTGGAGATCCTTCGCCGTCGGCGGCTTGCTGAGCAGGCTGCCGACGATGCACGCGATGAGCGAGATCGGGAGCGAGATGAGGATCTGGGAGAGCGCAGGGAGCGAGAAGCCCCAGAGCAGCACGAGGTACGACGCGCCGCCCGCAATCGCACCGACAAGCGCGCCAACGCTCGTCATCCGCTTCCACCAGACGCCGAGCAGCGTCGGGAAGAACAGCGCCGAGGCGAGCAGCCCCATCGCGGCGGTGTAGAGCAGGGTGAGGAGCGCGGGCGGGTTCATCGACAGCAGCAGGGTGATGACGCCGAAGACGAGCACGCCCCACTTGGTCGCGGCGCGCTTGGCGCTATCAGTCATATTCGGTCGAACCTCGCCGAGGAAGTCGTACGAGAACGCCGCGCTCAGGCCGAGCAGCATGGCACTCACCGACGACATGACTGCGGCGAAGATGCCCGCGAACGCGACGGCCATGAGCCAGTTCGGCACGTTTTCGAGGAAGATGAGGAAGACCTCGTCGGCGTTCTCGAGGTCGCCGCCGCCCGTGATGATGATCGTCGAGGCGACAATCGCGACGCAGGTGAGGATCGCGGTGAGCACATACAGCCCCAGGCCAAGCGACAGCGACGCGCGGCCCGTGCGCTCAGTCTTGGCCGCGAACAGGCGCATGACGGTGTGGGGGAGCACAGCGTTCACGGTTGCCCAGACGAGGAAGCCGCCGACGTAGGCCACGAACGGGAACGGGGTGTCGTCGCCGCCCGCCGTCCACTGTGGCCGGAGGTCCTGTGCCAGCTGGTACGAGTCGACGCCACCGCCGTTCGTCGAGAGCGCGATCGCTCCTGTCGCGACGATCACGCCGATCATGAGCAGGCCCTGCATGAAGTCGGTGAGGGTCACCGCCTTCATGCCGCCGATGAACGTATAGAAGATGTAGACGAGCCCGATAAGGATCACGGACCAGGTGTACGGGATGCCGAAGAGGCGCTCGCCGATCATTCCGCCGACCTTCATCTGTGCGACGAGGTAGGCGACGAGCGTCACGACGATGACGACGGGCACGATGATGTTCAGGCCCTTGTTCTTGAAGCGGGCCTTGATGAACTCGGGTACCGTCGAGACGTTCATGTTGCGCAGCGTCTTCGCGAGGAAGAACGTCGTGAGCAGGTAGCCGACGGCGACGCCGGCGTTGTAGGCCGTGATGTAGCCCCAGCCGCCCGCGTAGCTCAGGCCAATGTTGCCGAGCATGGTGCCGCCGGTTGCAAAGGCCGCGAAGATCGCGAAGCCGTTGATCCAGAATCCGACCCCGCCGCCGCCCGTGAGGTACTCCTTCGCGGTGCCTGACTTCTGCTTGCGCGAGGCGTAGACGCCGATGCCGACGGAGAGCAGCATGTACGCCGCGAGTACCACGAGGGGCACGATTTGTGCGCTGGTCATGGCTACTTCACCTCACTGTCAGTGTGACGCTTGAGGTCGTCGGACGGGGTGATGAGCAGGTCGACGATCATCACGACGAGCGCGAGCAGCATGATGCCGACGAGCAGCCAGTTGATGAGTGCGGTGCCCGAGACCTGCGTGTAGAACGTGAACGGGTTGATCGACAGCACGCACACGACGAGGATGCCGATCGTCGAGTACAGCCTGTACTTGGAGATGGGGAAGAACCCCTTGGGCTTGGGTGGATTAGGCAACGGTGCCATCCTTTCTAGCGATGTGGTCGGAGAATCGTGGGGGCCGTTTGTCGAGGAACGCTGCCATGCCCTCGCGGGCGTCGGCGGTGCCGAACAGCACTGCCTGTGCGAGTTTCTCGACGACCAGCCCGGTCGCGGGGTCTGAGTGGGCGGCGCCGACCGACAGCTTCGCGAGTTGCGCCGCGAGGGGGCCACGGGCGCGGATGAGCTGCGCGAGCTCTCCTGCACGTGCGCTGAGTCGCGCGGGTTCGCACACCTCGGAGACGAGGCCGCGGTCGCGCGCCTCGATCGCCGTCATCGGGAGGCCGGTGAGGATGTGGAAGAGGGCGGTGCCGGATCCGGCGATGCGGGTGACGAGCTGCGTGCCGCCAGCGCCGGGGATGATGCCGAGCGACAGCTCTGGCAGACCGAGTTTCGCGCGCTCGCTCGCGATTCTAATATCGCATGAGAGCGCGAGCTCGAAGCCGCCGCCGAACGCGAAACCGTTGACCGCCGCGATCGTGGGCTTTGGGTAGTTTCGAAGCCAGGTCATGAACTCTTGCATGCCGGTTGCGGCAGCCATCTCGATCGCGCCTTTGGCGGCGAGCTCAGCAATGTCGGCGCCAGCGGCGAAGGCCTTCTCGCCTGCGCCGGTGAGCACCACAACGTCAACGTCGGGGTCGTTGACCCAGCACGTGAGCACCTCGCGGAGCTCGCGCAGCACCTGCTCGTTCAGCGCGTTGAGTGCGGCGGGCCGGTTGAGTGTGAGCGTTCCTACCCCGTCGGCGACGTCGGAGCCCACACACTCGCGGTTCACTGAGCGGCCCCGTCGTAAGCGAAGAACCCCTCGCCGGTCTTGCGGCCGAACTTGCCTGCCTCGTAGAGGCTCGTGAGGCTCTGCGAGGGGCCGTCCTCGGGGCGCCCCGACTCGGCCGCCTGCAGTGTCTTGATGTGGTAGTTCACATCGATGCCGGTCAGGTCGAGCAGCGCGAACGGCCCGATCGGGTGCCCGAGACCCTTCCGCACCGCAACATCGATGTCTTCGACCGACGCGATCCCCGCCTCAGCGAGGCTGATCGCCTCGTCGAAGATCGCGGTGAGTACGCGGTTGACCACGAACCCGAAGATCTCCCGGGTGATGTGGACCGGGTGCTTGCCCATTGACGCCGCGAGGGCCATGGCCCGTGTGACGGTCTCTGGCGCGGTGTGCTCGCCCTCAACGACCTCGACGAGTTCCATGACGAGCGCGGGGTTGAAGAAGTGCATGTTGCAGACGAGCTCCGGGCGCGTGAGCCCCTCCGCGAGCTTCGAGCTCACGATGCTCGAACTGTTCGTTGCAAGGATGCAGTGGGCCGGGGCAAGCCGCTCAAACTCGTGGAACAGCGACTGCTTCGCCTCAAGCTTCTCGACGATCGCCTCGATCATGAAGTCTGCGCCCGATGCGGCGCGCTCCAGCGACGTCGTGACGGCGAGGCGCGCGAACGCGGCGTCTGCCTCCTCCCGCGAGATCCTTCCCTTCGTGACGCGTCGCTCCGCTTGCGCGCGAAGCTCGCCGATCGCCACGTCGAGCCTGTCTGCGTCGATGTCGTACAGGGTGACGTCGTGCCCGGCGAGCGCGCCGACGAGCGCGATCTGCGAGCCCATTGCGCCACTTCCGCACACCGTGAGAGTGAGGGTGCGTGGATCAGTCATGTGTATCGTCCTTGATGTTGAAACGGGGATGGGAGTTGTTGTGGCGCGCTAGCCGCACTCGACCGACAGTGCGATGCCCTGGCCGCCGCCGATGCAGGCGGTGACGAGACCGTGCCGCAGGCCGCGATGACGCAGCTCGGTGATGAGCTTTGCGATGAGCATCGTGCCGGTGGCGGCGATCGGGTGGCCGTGGGCGATCGCGCCGCCCACAACGTTGAGCCTCTCGGGGTCGATCTCGAGCTCGCTTGAGCAGGCTATCGCCTGCACGGCGAACGCCTCGTTGAGCTCGACGAGATCGAAGTCGTCGACCGTCATTCCGGTGCGCTCAAGGAGTCGGCGCGTTGCGGGTACGGGGCCGAGTCCCATGAGGTTCGGGTCAACGCCCGCGACAGCCCACCCAGTGATGCGGGCGAGCGGGGCGAGCCCGCGAGCCGTCGCATCAGCGAGGCTCATGACGACCGTTGCCGCTGCGCCGTCGTTGATGCCCGAAGCGTTGCCCGCTGTCACCGTGCCGTCTGCTTCGAACACTGGCCTCAGCCGTGCGAGCCCCTCAGCCGTCGTCTCCGGTCGCGGGTGCTCGTCGCGCGTGAAGAGCGTGCCGTCAGCGAGGGGCACCGCGATGAGGTGCTCATCGAACGCGTTGCGGGCGACGGCAGCGGCCATGCGCTTTTGGCTCTCGAGAGCGAATCGGTCTTGCTCGTCGCGCGTCACGCCATACGCTCGGGCGATGTTCTCCGCCGTGATCCCCATCGGAGGGTCGCCCGCCTCGCGGGGGGCGAGCTCGCGCCGGAGGAAGCTCGGGGGTGATGCGGGGAAGGGGCGCTGGCTGCGCTCGAGGAGAAACGGTTCGCGCGACATGCTTTCGGCGCCGCCCGCGACGAACACGCCGCCCTCAGCGACGACGCCCTGGGCTGCGAGGGCGACCGTGTTGATGCCCGAGCCGCACTGCCGGTCGACTGTCACGCCGGGCACGGTCTCGCCGAGGCCGGCGTGCAGCGCCGCAACCCGAGCGACGTTGCCCTGGTGAGACAGGGTGTTCCCGAAGATCACATCGGTGATGTCCGCGGGAGAGAGCTGGGCGCGGCGCACGGCCTCAGCGATCGCGAGTCCGCCGAGCTCCGATGCCTCGTGCCCAGCGAGGGCGCCCGCGCGGCGCCCAATCGGGGTGCGTACGGCGGAAACGATGACGGGTGTGCGGGAGTCGCTCATGCTGCTGCTCCGTTCTGGGCCGTCTCGGGGAAGCGGATAATCTGCCGCAGCGCCCGGCCCTCAGCGAGCAGGTCCATGGCCCCGTTGAGGTCGGTGAGTTCGATGTACGAAGAGACGAGTCGCTCGAGCGGCAGCCGGCCCGCGCGCCAGAGGTCGGCGAAAATTGGGATGTCGCGCTCGGGAATTGCGGATCCGAGGTAGCAGCCCGAGACCGTGCGGGCCTCAGCAACGAGCCCGAGCGGCGCTAGCGAGATGCGCGCGTCGGGGTGTGGCAGCCCAACCGAGATGGTGCGGCCGCCCGCGGCGGTGAGGCCGATCGCCGTCTCAAGCGCCAGCGGGTGCCCTGCGGCTTCGATCACGCATGCTGCGCGCACGCCCTCGGCAGAGGCCTCATCAGGGGAGTACGCGCCCGCGGCCCCAAGCTCCCGCGCGAGCGCGCGCTTCTCTGGCGAGAGGTCGACCCCGTAGACGGGGCCGAGCCCGAGCGCGACCGCGGTGATGAGGGCGGCCATGCCCACCCCGCCGAGCCCGACGACGACGGTCGCGTCGCCCGCGGCCAGCTGCCCCTCGTTGAGCACTGCGCCGCCCCCGGTGAGTACCGCACAGCCGAGCAGCGCCGCGATCTCGGGAGGCACGTCGTGCGGCACTCGCACCACGGAGCGGACGTCGACGACCGCGTGGGTCGCGAAACCAGAGACGCCGAGGTGGTGGAACACGGGCTCGCCCCCACGAGCGAGCTTCACGCTGCCGTCGAACAGGGTGCCGGCGTTGTTTGACTCCGTGCCAGGCGTGCACGGCAGCTTGCCTCCCGACGCGCAGCCGTCGCACTCGCCGCAGCGGGGAAGAAACGTGAGTACGACGCGGTCGCCGATGCGGTACCCCTCGACGCCGTCGCCAAGTGCCTCAACGGTCCCGGCGGCCTCGTGCCCGAGGAGCATAGGGGTTGGGCGGCGACGGTTCCCGTCGACGACGGAGAGGTCTGAGTGGCATACGCCCGCGGCTTCGATCCGGACAAGGATCTGCGAGGGGCCCGGGGCGCCGAGCTCTAGCTCCGCAACGGTGATGGGCAGGCTGCCAGCGAACGGCCGCTCTGCGTCGCAGGTCTCGAGAACCGCGCCTGTGATCTTCACGTGTTACCTCTTCGTATGTTGCCGTGGGTGCAATTCAGCATGCCAGCGGGGCGAGTTTCCCGCTATGTGACTGGGCGCCATGATGGGTTCCTTGATGTGTATGCTTGCCACATGATCGATGCTGATTCGTCGCCGCTTCTCGCGGTACTCACCGCGCTCGAATCGAACGGGCCGGGCGAGCTCTTCGAACGCGAGCTCGATGCTGCTTCCGTCACTCGGGCACTCACGCCCGGGGAGGCGGAGCTGCTGCGGCGCATCGACGCAAACCTCGTGCGGGGCAGGCGGCGCGAGAGCCTGCTGCGCGTGCTGCTCGAAACCACGACCGACCTCGTCGCAATCACTGACTTCGACGCGATGCTCCAGGCAATCGTTCGGCGCACGCGCATGCTGCTGGGTAGCGACATGGCCTACATCAGCTTGAACGACTATGAGGCGCGCGAGACGTTTGTGCACACGACCGATGGCGTCGCAACCGAGGCGTACCGCAACATTCGGATGGAGTTGGGCACGGGCGTTCTCGGAAAGATTGCGGCGGGAACTGGGTCGGCTCAGGCGCTCGACTACATCGGCGACCCCGACATTATTCACGTCGCTGAGATTGACCAGACCGTCGAGCTCGAGGGTGTCCGATCAATCATGGGTGCGCCCCTGCTGCGAGACGGCGTACTGCTCGGAGCGTTGCTTGTTGCCGAGCGCTATCAGCGGCGGTACACGGCTGAGGAAGTGTGGCTCGTCGAGTCGATGAGCGCCCTCGCCTGCGTCGCGCTCTCGAACGCGCGGCTCATTGGCGACATGAAGGCCGCCCTGGCCGAGCGCGACCGCTTTCAGGGGCGCCTGGAGGTCGAGCGGAGCCGGCTCGCGAATGAGCAGGAGTTCGAGCGTGCCCTCGTGGACTGCGCCGTGAGCGACGACCCGTACGGGAGGCTGCTGACGATTCTGCGCGAGCAGCGCGGCGGCGGCATCTGGCTGCTCGATGACATCGGCCGGCCGCTCCGAGGGGACGGGCCGTTGCCCCTCGGTGAGGCTGCGGTCGAGAAAGCACTCACCCGCGCCAGGCTGAGTGGGGATGTCGAAGCACTGGCCGGAGCGGCCGGCGAAAGGCTCTCGCTGCTTTCTGTGGGGGCAGCCGCGCGCAGCCTCGGCGGGATACTCGTCTCGGGGGAGGCCGCGGATGACGCGGAGCGGGTGCTGCGCCGTTCCGGGGTGATGCTCAGCGTCATGCGACTTATGGACGAGAGTAGTCGCGAGGAGAGCGTGAAAGCGCAGAGTGAGCTCGTGCATTCCCTCCTGTTGCCACAGGCCAGCTTCGAACGGGTCGTGCTGCAGCGCGCCGCGCGATTCGGGCTCGCCCTCGGCGGCCCAGTCCACGTGCATGTTGTCGCGGCCGACAACAGCGCGGCGCTCGTCACTGACGCGCTGCGCGCTCACCTTGGGGGAACGGGTGTCGTAGCGGAGTACGCCGGGCACGCGGTCGTGCTGCGCGCGGATAACCTCGGCGAGCAGCTCGTGCAGGCGCTCGCGCGGAAGCAGATCTCGGCGACAGTCGGCGTCGAGCGCGCGGCCGAGCTCACTGGGTCGCTCAGCGACGCGCATCGCGCGGCCTCTGAAACGCTCGCGGCGATGATCGCACTCGAGCTTGTTGGGCAGGCAGCGACGAGCGCTGAGCTCGGCACCGTTGGCATGCTCATGACATCGGCAACACTGGGGCAGGTGCGGTCGATCGTTGCGGTGGAGCTCGCCCCCGTGCTCGACTATGACGCTGCGCGGGGAACCGACCTCGTCGAGACGCTTTGGGTGTTCTTCGGGAGCGACCGCCACCAAGCGCGCACCGCGCAGCTGCTCCACGTGCACCCGAACACGCTACGCCAGCGCCTTGAGCGGGTGGGTGCACTGCTCGGCGACGACTGGCAGTCGGCGAGGCGCAGTTCGATGATTTTTCTCGCGCTGCAGCTCCATCGCCTACGCCAGCCGGTCGACGAGCGCTGACGCAGCCTCTTCGGAGGCGCGAGCGAGCCCGGGGTCGAGGGCGAGCCTGGTGCGGCGTTCGAGGAGGTCTGCGGCTGTGTTCGCGCCCTCCGCAAGTATCCCGAAGGCCAGCTCGGCGAGCGTGACCCCCGCGCCGGGCGCGACCTCCTCTGCGAGCGCCGGGTCTGCCGCCGCGAGATCTGCCACGCGCTCGGCCTCCCAGCCGTAGACGCGGGCGAGCCTGCGCGCCACCTCGCTGTCAGGGTCCGTGCCTGGCCAGCGCGCAGCAACGGCCCGAGCCGACGCGAGCCCTGCCGCCCCGGGTGAGGGGCGCTGGCGGGCCGAGGCTGCTGCCCTGGCCCCCGGCTCGGTTCCCGGCGACCCCAAGAGCGGCACGCGCTTGGTGACCGCCGGCCGCTGCCGCGGATCCTCCCCAATCCTCCGCAATGCGGCGTCGACCGCGTCTTCGGCCATGCGGCGGTACACGGTGAGCTTGCCGCCCGTCACCGTAATTGGTGCGCCGGGCGTATCGAGCACGAGGTGCTGGCGCGAGGCCGCGGCCGATGGCCGCTCGCCACCGTCGTGCCCCCGCGAGACGGCCCGGATGAGGGGTCTGAGCCCCGAGAACGCGCCGAGCACATCGGCACGGGCAAGCGGCACGGCCAGCGACTCGCTCGCCGTGCACAGCAGGAAGTCGATGTCGCCCTCGGGTATGCCGGGTTCGTAGCCGTCGGCACCCGGCGCTGGCTCGTCAGTGAGCCCGAGGTAGCAGAGCCCGTTCTCCTGCGGCAGCACGAACACGTACCTGCCGAAGTGGCCGGGCACGGGGGCCGTGACGACGGCGCGCGGGTCGCTGAACACTGACGCGCGAAACACGAGGTGCGTCCCCCTGCTCGGGGCGAGGTCGACGCCCGGAGCGAGGTCGCCCGCCCACACTCCGGTCGCGTTGACGATGGCGCGTGCGCGGAGCCTCGTGCCATCCGCGAGCCAGGCCTCTCGATCGGTTGCGCGCACCACCCGCTGCCCAGTGAGGATATGGGCGCCGTGGCGCGCTGCGGTGCGCGCGAGCGCAACGACCAGGCGGGTGTCATCTTCCACGGTGCCGTCCCAGTACACAAGACCGCCCCGAAGCCCGCGCTCGCGAAGTGTTGGTGCCAGAAGACGAGCCTCGCGGGCGCTCACGCGCTTCGGGCGCGGGAGCACACGGGAGGGCAGGCCGCTCAGGGAGCGCAGACCGTCGGCGATGCGCACCCCGGTCTCCGTGAGAGCGTCGCCGAGCCAACCGTCGAGCGGGCCGCGCCGATCCGACTGCTCGGGGCCGTGCGCGAAACGCGGCACGAGGAACGCGCGAGGGCGCACGAGGTGCGGCGCGATCCTGCGCATGAGCGCCTCGCGCTCGACCGCGGATTCCCATGCGAGCCCAACGTCTCCCTGGGCGAGGTAGCGCAGGCCGCCGTGCACGAGCTTGGAACTGAACCCGCTCGTGCCGCTCGCCAGGTCGCGCGCCTCAACGAGCGCGGCCGAGAGCCCCCGAGTTGCGGCGTCGAGGGCGATACCCGCGCCGGTGACCCCGCCGCCGATAACGAGCACGTCAACCTCGTGCTCCGCCACGTGTGCGAACGCGCTGGCGCGACTTGCTCGGTTCAGGTCTCCTGGGAGTGCGTCGAACATGTCGCCCCGTTTCTGGCCGGGCTCACCCGACCGGTTGATTACGCGATCTTGACAGGTGAAGTTGGCGGGTCCACGGGCTCCGGGAGACCCGCGCCGAGCGCTGCGAGTGCGAGGCCCGTGAGCTCGCTCGTGCTGCGGGCGAAGGCCTCGCCCGTGAGTAGCGGGGCTCCGAGGGCGACACCGCGCACGAGCAGCAGAAGGGTGAGGCTCGACGGTGCGGGCTCCGAGATCGAGCCGTCGGCGAGGCCCTCCCGCCGCAGCTCCTCGATCGCGTCGAGCACGAGCTCCTGGCTGCGGCCTAGCCTGCCGCTCAGATACGGCTCGATGAGATCCGGCTGCTGGGCGAGCACTGAGGCGATGAGGTCGGAATCGACGAACGAGCGCGCGGCCGCCCCCAAGAACATCGCGAGCCGGGCCGCCCCGGTGCTGACGCCGAGCGGCGGAAGTGCAGCCCGCAGGGTCGCTACCGCGCGCCCAAACTCGCGGGTGAGTGCGAGCAGGATCGCGTTGTCCATGCTGCCCATCGCGCGGTACAGCGTCATGCGCGAGATCCCGGCCGCGTCGGCGACGTCCTGAGCGGTGAGCTTGCGGGGCCCGTAGCGGCGAAGACCTGCGGAAACGGCGTCGAGGATCGCCTCGTCACGCGCGATGACCGATGAACTCCTGTGACTATGTGCGCTCATGTGTCACACTGTAACGTATGGCAGCTGACATTACCGAGAGCGTTCCCGTATCGCCGTGGTGGGGCTGGGCGCCTCCAACCCCCGGCGGGGCGCTGAGCGACGGCACCCTCGCCATCCTCACCGAGCGCCTCGGGGTCGACGCCGCAGCCGCCCGCCGGCCCGGGGTGCTCGACACCCCGCCCGCTGAACCGCCACGGGAGAGCGACCTTACCCCGCCAGCTCTCTTGGGTGCGGCACTTGCCGCGCTCGCCGCAGCGGTTCCCGCCGGTGCCGTCTCGCAGGATCCCGCGACACGCATCGCCCACGCCGCTGGCAAGCACACGCCCGACCTGCTCCGGCAGCGAGCCGGAACGCCGCTCGCGCTGCCCGACGCCGTCGTGCGCCCGGGCGCTCGCGCCGAGATTCCGGCCGTGCTCGCCGCGTGCGTCGCGCACGGCGTTGCCGTCGTGCCGTTCGGCGGCGGGTCGAGCGTCGTTGGGGGAGTGACGCCGCTCGCCGGCGAACACCACGCGGTCATCGCTCTCGACCTCACCGGGCTGAGCTCGCTCCTCGACCTCAATGAGCGCGACCGCACCGCGACGTTTGAGGCGGGAGTGCGCGGGCCCGAGCTCGAGCGCGCGCTCGCCGAGCGCGGATATACCCTCGGGCATATCCCGCAATCGCACCAGCAGGCAACCCTCGGCGGGTACGCTGCGACGCGTTCGGCGGGGCAAGCCTCGACCGGCTACGGCGCGATCGCAGAGCTCATCACCGCGATCCGGCTCGAGACGCCTACCGGCACGCTCGCCCTCGGCGGCCACGCTCCCGCCTCCGCGGCCGGCCCCGACCTGCGCCACGTCGTGATCGGCAGCGAGGGCACGCTCGGCGTGATCACCGAGGTGACCGTCGCGATTACGAGGAAACCCACCGAAAAGGCCTACGGCGCGTGGGCATTCCCCTCGTTCGAAGCGGGCGCCGAGGCGATCCGTGCGCTCGCGCAAGACGGCGCTGCGGGTGATGCCCCCGACATCTGCCGCCTGAGCGATGAAGAAGAGACCGAGCTTACGCTCGCGCAGAGCGGCGGCCGGCCGGTCGAGCTGCTCAGACGTTGGCTGCGCTCGCGCGGCATCGAGACCCCCGCTCTGCTGCTCGGCGTGTGGGAAGGGTCGGGCTCGGAGCCCAAGGCCAGACTCAAGCGGGCGCGGCGCATCCTCAGCGCGCACGGCGCCGTTTCAGCGACGAGCGCGCCGGCCGAAGCGTGGGATCGTGGCCGGTTCAGCTCGCCCCGCCTGCGCGATGAGCTGCTCACGATCGGCGTGCTCGTCGACACGCTTGAGACCGCAGCGACCTGGACGAACCTTGCGGCGACCCACGAAGCGGTTGCCACGGCGATACGGGGCGCACTCGCGTCGGGGCCGGGCGGTGACGCCCCGAGTGCTGTGCAGGGGCACGTGTCGCACCTCTACCGCACCGGCGCTTCGCTCTACTACACGTTCATTGCGAGGGTCGAGGCCGACCCGATCGCGCAGTACGAGCGAGTGAAGCGGGCCGCGAACGAGGCGATCGTCGCCTCGGGCGCGACCATCACCCACCACCACGCCGTCGGTACCGAGCACGCGGCGCAGCTGCCCGCAGAGATCGGGGAGCAGGGCGTGCGCGTCCTCCGCGCCGTGAAGCGCGAGCTCGACCCCACAGGCATCATGAACCCCGGAAAGCTTATCTGACTCGCCGAGGCGAGAGAGAGCGAGACACCATGGCTAACGCAACGACGCGACCGCGAGTTATCCCGGGAGCGACAGTGCTCATCACGGGCGCCGCCCGCGGCATGGGGGAGCTGTACGCGCGCCGCGCAGCGCGCGAGGGCGCCGCGAAGATCGCCCTGTGGGATCTCGACGCTGAGCGGGCCGAATCACTCGCGACAGAGCTCGCGAGCGCGCGCGGTCGCTCGGCGGCGCCCGAGGTGCGCGCCTACGTCGTGGACGTGTCGGATCGCGAGGCCGTGGCCGAAGCCGCCGCCCGCGTGCGCGACGAGCTCGGCGACCCCGACGTCGTCGTGAACAACGCGGGCATCGTGCGTGGCGCACTGTTCTGGGAACACGACGCCGAGCGCGATATCGAGCTCACGATGCGCGTCAACTCGCTCGCGCCGATGTGGATCGCGCGCGAGTTTCTCCCCGCGATGATCGCGGATCGGACGCGGCCGAAGCGCATCTTGAACATCGCCTCGGCTGCGGGCACGCTCGCGAACCCGCGCATGAGCGTGTACGCGTCGTCGAAGTGGGCGATGATCGGCTGGAGCGAGTCGCTCAGGCTCGAGCTCACGCGAACCGACAACGCGCACGTCGCGGTCACGACGTTCTGCCCGAGCTACATCTCGACCGGCATGTTTGCTGGTGCGCGGGGGCCGCTGCTCACTCCGATCATGCGCCCGGAGCAGGCCGTGCAGGCGGCGTGGACCGGGATGCTCAAGGGCACCCCGATGGTGCTGCGGCCCTGGACAGTGAAGCTTGCGATGGCGATGCGCGGCATCCTTCCGACCAGGGTCTGGGACGTGCTCGGAGACCGCGTGTTCAAGGTCTACTCGTCGATGGACCGCTTCACCGGCCGCACCGACTAGCGCGCTGGCTCCCTGAGCGACCTCGGGGTGCACGTGGCACCTGGGTACCACGCGGTTCATACTCCGGGGTGAGGCGCTTGGCGCCTCGTCCCGGAAGTATGGAAGCATGAACTTCCCCGAGGTCTTGAAGCAGCCGCCCACGTTCGTCGCCGCGGCACTCGTCACCGCCTGCCTCGTCGCGCTGCTCACTGCGATCGGCGGCTTCCTGCTCATCGACGGCGCCACGCGCACGGCGCTCACCGTGAAGCCCGTCGGGGCTGGAACCGTCTCGACTTCCGCGGCCGAGGGCGCTGACGGGGCCGACGCCGGAGGCGCTGCGAAGACCTCCGCGATCCTGCGCTAACGCTTCGCCAGGAGGGCGGCCCGCCCTAAGCTGGAGTCATGTTGCACCCATTCTTCGCGGAGGGGCCGAAGCCCAGAATCTTCGGGCACCGCGGGTACGTGTCTGAGAGCTCGGCCGCGCAGGGCGTCGCGGAGAACTCGCGGGCTGCTATCGCAGCGGCGCTCGACGCTGGGGCTGACCTCATCGAGTCAGACTGCCAACTCGCGGCTGACGGAACCGTCGTGCTCTTTCACGACAGCACGCTCCAACGCACGCTCGGCGACTCGCGCCGCATCTCAAGCGTCTCCCGGGCCGAGCTCGCCTCGCTCATGGCCGACCGCGGCGGGCTGCTCACGCTCGAAGAGGCGCTGTCAGAGTTTCCGGGCACACGGTTCAACATCGACATGAAGTCGGCAGAGGTGGCGACTCCCGCCGGAGCGCTCATTGGCGCGCTGGGGCCCGAGCGCGTGCTCGTCGGGAGCTTCTCCGACAGGCTGCGGCTTGAGGCGCTCGCCGCAGCGGAGGCCGCAGGCGGAAGGCCAGCGACGGGGGCCGGGCAGACCGCCATCGTGAAGGTGCTCGCCGCCGTCGCGACGCGCTCCGCCTCGCTGCTCGACCGGGCCTTCGCCGGGCTTGACGCGCTTCAGATTCCGGTGCGCCAGGGGCCGTTCAGAGTGCTGAGCCCCGGCCTGCTGCGCGCCGCCCACGCGCGAGGGGTTGAGGTGCATATCTGGACGGTTAATGAGGCTGAACAGATGCGCGACCTCGTCGAGTTTGGGGTCGACGGCATCATTACCGACCGCACGGACCTCGCGGTCGCGGCGCTTCGACCCTAGGGGTTGGTGGGGCCCTGGCTAGGCCACGCCGCACACGGTCTTCGCGAGAGCACACCTTCCTCACGCACTTTTGGGTGTGTTGAATCGAGGAAGGTGTGCTCGGGGCTTGCTTGCCTCGCGCGTTTGGCCGCTAGCGGGCGCAGCTGCAGCGGTCGGCGAGCGCCACACCCTGCAGCGCATCTTCAATGTGTTCGCCGCAGCCAGCCCAGGTCGGCTTCGAGCAGTTGTCGCAGGTTACGCGTGCGCACATGATGTGTCCTTTGTGTAAGTGGTTCTGAATGGTGGACGGCAGCCAACACTGTCCGACCACACCATCAAACCAGACGGGCGCATCGATAGGCTTAAGGATTGAAGAGGGCGAGCCGCGAAGAGGCGTGCCGCCACCGGCTACGAAGGAGACCCGATGAGCGAACAGCTCGAAACAGTCATCAAGCAGCACGTTGACACCGCGTTCGAAACCACGATCGAGGAGCTGTGCGAACTCGTGCGCATCCCGTCGGTGTCATGGCCCGCGTTCGACCCCGCGCACGTGCAGGAGAGCGCAGAGAAAGTCGCCGAGCTCATGCGCTCGACCGGCGTCTTCGAGTTCGTCGACATCAGGCGCGCGCCGGTGGCCGGGCAGGAGAACGAGGCTGACCCCGAGCTCGGTCAGCCCGCGGTAATCGCGCGCCGCCCCGCGAAGAACGGCGCCCCGACCGTGCTGCTCTACGCGCACCACGACGTCCAGCCCCCAGGCAAGGAGGAGGAGTGGGATACTCCGCCGTTCGAGCCGACCGAGCGCAACGGTCGCCTCTACGCGCGCGGCGCCGCCGACGACAAAGCGGGAGTGATGGTGCACGTCGCAGCGATCCGCGCTCTTATCGAAGCGAAGAGCGAGGACTTTGACCTCGGCCTCGCCGTCTTCATCGAGGGCGAAGAGGAGTGGGCGTCGCAGTCGTTCGCGAACTTCTTGCGCGAGAACCGATCAGAGCTCGAAGCCGACGCGATCATTGTCGCCGACTCGGGCAACTGGGATGTGGACACACCGGCCCTCACCGTCGCGCTCCGCGGCGCGGTCGCGTTCAACGTGCGCATCGAAACGATGGCTCACGCGACCCACTCGGGCATGTTCGGTGGCGCCGTTCCCGACGCGATGCTCGCGGCCGTGAAGCTGCTGGGCACGATGTGGGACGAGGACGGCTCGGTCGCCGTCGAGGGCCTCACGAGCGCCGACCTCACCACCCCCGAGTATGACGAGGCGCGCCTGCGTGAGGAGTCGGGTCTGCTCGACGGAGTCTCACCCATCGGTCGTGGCGAGATCCTGTCGCGCATGTGGGCGCAGCCGGCGATCACGGTGACGGGTATCGACGCGCCGAACATCGCGAACGCCTCGAACACCCTCATCCCGAGCGTGCTCGTGCGCATCTCGGCTCGCGTCGCGCCGGGGCAAGACCCGCAGGAGTTCTACGACGCCCTCACCGGCCACCTCACGAAGCACGCGCCGTTCGGCGCGAAGCTGACGTTTGAGGATCCGGGCCTCGGCCAGGCGTTCAGCGTCGACACGTCGGGCCCCGCGGTCGCGCACATGCGCGCGGCGATGACGGGCGGCTTCGACCGCGAGCCCATCGACATGGGTATCGGCGGGTCGATCCCGTTCATCGCTGACCTGGTCGACGAGTTCCCCAAGGCCGAGATCTTGGTCACCGGGGTCGAGGATCCTGATGGTCGCCCGCACTCGCCGAACGAGTCGCTGCACCTCGCGTCGTACAAGAAGGCCCTCGCGACCGAGGCGATCTTCCTCGCGCGCATGAACGACGGGCTGTAGGCCCAGCGGCCGGAAATAGCGAGAGGGGCTGGTGGATGGTGATCCACCAGCCCCTCTCTGTGCTCGGGCGCTGTGTTTAGGCGCAAAGCCCGGTCGCGTGCTACTCCGCGTGTGCCGGGCCCGCTGGGTCAGCCGGCGCAGCGGGTGCGGCCAGGGGAGCGGCAGCCGAGGCGCCGTTCTGTGCCTTGAGCAGGTCGCGGATCTCGCTGAGCAGCTCCTGCTCCGTCTCTACGACGGGTTCTTCCACCGCGGACGTGGTGCGCTTGCGGAGCTCGTTCATCGGCATGACGAAGACGAAGTAGACGACCGCGGCGACGATGATGAAGTTGATGAGGGCGCCGAGCAGCGCGCCGAAAGCGATGGTGCCACCTTTCGGGAGCTCAACCATGAGCGCGGTGTCGAGCGAGTCCGCCTCGAAGAACATGCCGATGAGTGGCGTGATGAGCGACGACACGACCTTCTCAACGACCGCGTTGAACGCTGCACCGATGACAACAGCTACCGCCAGGTCGATGACGTTGCCGCGGAGCAGAAACTCCTTGAAACCTTTAAACATGTGCTTCCCCTTTGCGTGAACCTTGAACCAGTGCAGGTGTTTCGCACCTAATGTATTGCGAATCCGGGCCGCGCGCGAGCATATCCGTTCCATGTCGCAGACCCAGCCACGCTCCCGGGGGCCGGGGTACGCTGTGCCTATGGACTTCATCGGTGCCCAGCCCACGCTCGATCTCACCTACTCCGACGTCTTTCTCGTGCCGCGGCGGTCGGCGGTCGGGAGCCGCCTCGCGGTCGACCTGGCGCCCACTGATGGCACGCCAGCAACGATCCCGCTCGTCTCCGCGAACATGAATTCCGTGACGGGCCCGCGGCTCGCGGCGGTGCTCGCGCGCCGCGGTGGCCTCGGAGTGCTGCCGCAGGACATGAGTGAGACGGGGCTCACCGATGCGATCGCGTGGGTGAAGGCGCAGCCCGTCGGCTTCGACACCCCGATAGTGCTCGGCCCCGAACAGACGGCGGCCGATGCCCTCCGTCAGGTACCCGCGGCTGAGGGACAGGTCGTCGTGGTTGTCGAGGGCGGCTCGGCCTACGCTGGTGCGTTGCCCGGCGGCTCCGAGCCCGGGCAGGCGTTCCCGGCAGAGCGCGTCCTCGGCGTTCTCGCGGCGACGCGGCTCGCCGAGTTGCCGGGTGACGCCAAACTTGGAGACCTTGCGACGGGCCGGGTCCCGGTACTTGAGCTCGGTGAGCTCGGCGCCGCCGCGAGCGAGCCCCGCGCGATGTTCGACGCCGTCGACGCTGCTCTTGCGGGGAGCGGCGATACCGGTGCCGAGGCCGTGATTATCGCCGAGCAGGGCCGGGTGCGCGGCACGCTCTCTCGCAGGTCAGCCCTCAGAGCATCGATCTACCGCCCGGCCGTTGACGGCAGCGGGCGCCTCGCCGTCGCTGTCGCGGTCGGCATCAACGGCGACCCGGCCGCTCGGGCGAAGGCCCTTGCGGCCGCGGGCGCCGACGTGCTCGTCGTCGACACCGCGCACGGACACCAAGAGGGCATGATTCGGGCACTGCGCGAGATCTCCGCGCTCGGATTGGGGCTCCCGATTGTCGCGGGGAACATCGTCACAGCCGATGGAGTCTCCGACCTCGTGGGGGCCGGCGCCACGATCTTGAAGGTCGGGGTCGGGCCCGGTGCGATGTGTACGACCCGCATGATGACGGCCGTGGGGCGCCCGCAGTTCTCCGCCGTGCTCGAAACCGCGCAGGCCGCACGTGAGCTCGGTGCCCACGTGTGGGCCGACGGCGGCGTACGCTACCCGCGCGACGTCGCGCTGGCGCTCGCGGCTGGCGCGGGGTCGGTCATGATCGGATCATGGTTCGCGGGCACCGCGGAGTCGCCGGGGGAGTTGCTCGCTGACGCGAGCGGCCGCCAGTATAAGGAGTCGTGGGGGATGGCTTCGACGAAGGCAGTACAGGGCAGGTTCTCGAAGCTTGACGCCTTCGAACGCGCGCGTAAGGAGCTCTTTGCCGAGGGCATCTCGTCGTCGAAGATTTACCTGGATCCGCAGCGCCCGAGCGTCGAGGACCTCGTCGACATGATCACGTCGGGCGTGCGGTCGTCGTTCACCTACGCTGGCGCGGGGTCGCTTGCGGACTTTCACGTGAACGCGCGCGTCGGCCTGCAGTCTGCCGCCGGGTACGAGGAAGGCAAGGCGCTGCCCGTGTCATGGTAGATAGAGCGGACGTTCGACGGTCGGTCGGATTCTTGGTACCGTTTCTGCATGGCAGGCCTACGAGCATCAGCGTCCACAGTGTCCGAAATTCAGCGGAGAGGGGCGCTGAGTCGGGCGTTTGGGGGGTCACTGACTGCGCTTGCAGTAGCCGCCCTGGTCGGTTGTTCGTCGGCCGCGCCAGAGAAGCCTGAGGCGTCGGAGCCGCCGAAGAACACGCCGGCTCCGGCCGAGACGGCGCCAGAGCCGGCTGCTGAGGAGCCAACTGAATTTCCGATGCCGGCCGCCGCGGGCGACCCTGGCCAGTCGCTCGAGGAGGCGTGCGCTCTGCTGTACGCGGGCTCCGCAATCCACCAGGAGGGCGCATCGGCGCTCAACCTGAAAGACACAGAAGAGCTTGCGCGCGAGCTGCCGCGGATTGTCTCGGAGTCGCAAGCCGAGTTCGTGAAGGTGGGCAACCCCCAGGCCGCGCCGATTGCGACCGAGTACTCGAAGCAGGTGGCGCTGATGAGCCAGGCGATGCTCGGCGGCGAGTACGCGATGACCGAGATCGCCGCGGCGGGTGCGGGGGTGCAGGCCGTCGTTGACGACGCCGTTGCGCTCTGCCCGAACCCCTAGCGGCGCCCCCGGGCCGCGAATATGGCCGATGGGTGCGCGGGGGTCGTTAGACTAGGGAGCCTAGTTGCGTAGATTGCAGCGCTCTCAAAACTCGAAGTGCACTCAAGGAGCTTTGGTGGAATACATCTCGACCCGCGGCGGGATGTCCCCCGCACCCTTCAGCGCGACGCTGCTCGAAGGGCTTGCGACCGACGGTGGTCTCGCCGTTCCCGAGACCATGCCCGAGATTACGCTTGAACGGATCGAGACCTGGCGCTCCCTGAGCTACGCCGAGCTCGCCACCGAGATCCTCAGCTTCTTTGCGACCGACATCCCCGGCCCTGAACTGGCCGCGATGTGTGAGCGCGCGTACCGCGAAGAGGCCTTCTCTCCTGGGATCGTGCCGCTCACGCCCATCAGCGACTCGATCACGCTCCTCGGGCTCTCAGAGGGCCCGACGCTCGCGTTCAAAGACATGGCGATGCAGTTCCTCGGGCAGTCGCTCGAGTACGTGCTCCGCAAGACCGAGCGCACCCTGAACATCGTCGGCGCAACGTCGGGTGACACCGGCTCCGCGGCCGAGTACGCGCTTCGCGGCAAGGAGGGAGTCTCGGTCTTCATGCTCTCGCCGCAGGGGCGCATGAGTGACTTCCAGCGCGCTCAGATGTATTCCCTCGACGACGCGAACATCCACAACATTGCCGTCGACGGCGTCTTCGACGATTGTCAGAACCTCGTGAAGGCGATCGCGGGTGACCTCGAGTTCAAGCGCGAATACAGCATCGGCGCGGTGAACTCCATCAACCTCGGCCGCATTTCGGCGCAGGTGGTGTACTACTTCTGGGCTTGGCTCCGTGCGAGCGATGCGCTCACCGCAGAAGAACGCGAGACGTTTAAGGTATCGGTTACGGTTCCCTCCGGCAACTTCGGCAATATCCTCGCCGGTCACTATGCTCGCGAGATGGGCGCACCGATTCGTCGTCTCGTGCTCGCTGCAAACGAGAACAATGTGCTCGACGACTTCTTCCGCACCGGCGTCTATGCCCCGCGTGCCTCAGCCGAGACCTACCTCACGTCGAGCCCGTCGATGGACATTTCGAAGGCGTCAAACCTCGAGCGCTTTATCTTCGACCTGCTCGGGCGCGACCCTGAGCGCCTGAACGCTGCGTGGCGCGAGCTCGACGAGACGGGCAAGATCGACTTGAGCTCCGAACTGCCGCGGTTCGTCGGTGAGTTCGGGATCCAGAGCGGCACGAGCACGCACGCCGACCGCGTTGCGACGATTCGCTCGGTGCGCGAGGAAAGCGGTGTCATGATCGACCCGCACACCGCCGACGGCGTGAAGGTAGCCCGCGAGCACGTCGAAGCTGGCGTGCCGATGCTCGTGCTTGAGACAGCGAAGCCCGAGAAGTTCCCCGAGATCGTGCTCGAAGCAACGGGGGAGCGCCTAGGGATGCCAGCGGAGCTCGCGGGCCTGCTCGAACTGCCGCAGCACGTTGTGGAGATGGGCAACGATGAGGGCGCGCTGCGCGAATTCGTCGCGGAGAGAGCTCTGCGCGCGTAGACTCCAGAACACATGGACCGCACCTAGGAGGGGTTTCCAGTGTTCGGACGCCGCACAGAGCAGGTACTCACACGACGCATTGTTGAGCTAGAGCGCCGGAGCGGCATTCGCGTGCCGTCCGATCGCTCAGAGAGCGCCGCGGGCGCGGGGGGCTCGGCCCAGCCCGGCGCTCCCGACGGTGAACCGAGATCACGCGCCGGTGCCGCCTGGGGTGACACCTTCGGCCTGATCGCGACCCGCTCGCTGCAGGTCATCATCGTGCTCGTGCTGACGACCGCCGTGGTGTTCGGGCTGCGAACCTTGAGCACGGTGTTCATCCCGATCCTGCTCGCCCTGATCTTCGCGAGCACGTTCGCGCCCGTGATGCGCTGGCTCCGCGAGCGGCGCGTGCCCTCGGCGCTCGCGACGGTGCTCGTGCTGCTCGCTATCGTGCTGCTGCTCACCGGCGTCGGCTGGCTCATCGTGTGGGCCGTTCGCGATGAGTGGGACGAGCTCGCAGAGCAAGCGCAGAGCGGCTTCGAGCAGGTCGTCGCCTGGGTGCAGACGCTGCCGTTCGCTCCGAGCTCAGAACAGATCTCAGAGTGGCAGGACGCAGTCGTCGACTTCGTCACGAGCTCACAGTTCGGCTCGGGCGCGCTCGCCGGCGTTGGAGCTATCACGAGCTTCGTCACGGGGCTCGTGCTCATGATCGTCGTGCTCTTCTTCTTCCTCAAAGACGGCCCGCAGATCTGGCAGTTCATCCTCCGCCCATTCCGCGGCGACGCTCTCGCGCGGGCGGAACGCGCAGGCGCGAAGACCGTCTCGACGCTCGGATCGTACGTTCGCGGTACGGCGGCCGTCGCCGCCGTCGATGCAGTCGGAATCGGGATCGGCCTCGTGATCCTCGGCGTACCGCTCGCCCTGCCGCTCGCGGCGCTCGTTTTCATTCTCGCGTTCATCCCGATCGTTGGTGCGACCGTGGCTGGCATCCTCGCCGCCCTCGTCGCTCTCGTCGCGAACGGCCCGATCAGCGCGGTGCTGGTCGTAGGTGTCGTCGTGCTCGTGAACCAGCTCGAGGGCAACTTCCTGCAGCCCGTACTTATGGGGCGCGCGCTCAAACTGCACTCGCTCGTGATCCTGCTCGCCCTGACGATTGGCACGGTACTCAGCGGGGTGCTTGGTGCGGTGCTCGCCGTGCCGATCGCCGCCGTCGCCTGGGGCATCATCCAGGTGTGGGACGGGCCGAACCTCCCCGCGAAGCCCTTCCGCCCGCGCGAACAGCGCGCGTAGTCTCCGGCGGCGCACGGTGCGCCGCCGCACCCGAAAGGACGCCATGCGTTTTCTCCTCAACATCCTCGCGCAGATCGTGCTCGCCGCGCTCGCGCTCGTGGTGATCCACTTCGCGCTCCCCGGTGTGACGCTCCACCTCGCCGGGTTCTTCATCGCGCTCGGCATCTTCACGCTCGCGCACGCGATCCTCCGCCCGCTCGTCATGAAGCTCGCCGAGCGCTACGCGGCGCCGCTGACCGGGGGAGTCGGTCTTGTCGCCACCCTGCTCGCGCTGTGGATCGCGACGCTGTTTAAGGGAGGCATCGTCATCTCCGGCCTGCAAGCATGGCTGCTCGCACCCGCCATCGTGTGGGTCATCACCGCGCTCGGTGGTTGGATCGTCGGGAAGTTTGTGATTGACCGCAGGCTCGCGAAACGCGATTTGGCGCGGAAAATCGCGCATTCCAAGAAGTAGCAGTGGCGCAACACGCGCGGGCGCATCGGTTTTGGGCCCTCGATTTGCGCAGTGGCAGGGTACGTGGGAATATATATGAGTTGTCAACGACGGCCTAGGCCGGAAGGAGACAACAGCGTCCGGCCCCATCGTATAGCGGCCTAGTACGCCGCCCTCTCACGGCGGTAACGCGGGTTCGAATCCCGCTGGGGTCACCGGATAAGAAAGCCTCACCTTCGGGTGAGGCTTTCTTCGTTTGTGCTCCAAGCCTGACCTTCTGGGCGTCGGGAGGCCTGAGGGGTCGGAGTGCAGGTGTCGACCGCTACAGTATTGGCGCCCTCGGTGTTGAGCAGAGGGCAGCGGGGCGCTCCCGCGCTGAAGCTCAGCAAGGGGGCGCTTTCCGCCGGTGTTGCGAGGCGTGGTTCGCCCACAGCTCGGCTGTGATTTCGGCGAGGCGTTGCTCGGCGACCGGGCTTGCGGTTTCCCTGCTTCGAAACACCACGTACAAAGGCGCAAGGAAGACGAGCGCAATCAGCGAAGCGTCTTCATCGTCTTCGCCAATGTTCGCGCGGAGTAGCGTACTGGCGAGCTGCGATGCGCCGGGGAGCGGTTCTGGGAGCAGTTTCCCCGCGAGCTCGGGGTTTCCATCTGTCGCCTCGTAGACAGGGCGCATGAACTCGGCTGTCTCGCTCCATTCTGAGAGGGCTTCGACGATCCACCGCTGAATACCCGCTGCACTTCCATCTCTGAGCAAGGGAACGAGCTCTTCGTAGAGCGGCTCGAACTTCGCGCGTGCGCGAGCGGTCAACGCCTCGAGCAGGGAGGCTTTGCTCCTGAAATGAAGGTAGAAAGTGGCTCTGCCAGCCCCCGCCTCGGCAGCAATGTCGTCAATTCTCGTGCTCGCATAGCTGCCGCGGCCGAAGGCACTGACGGCTGCGTCAATGAGAGCTTCGCGCGTAGCTTCCTTCTGCTTTGCGCGAATTGAAGGTTTGGGGTAGTTCGTGCCCATTCCTCCACGATATTCGAAACTGGCAAAACGTCTAGTGACTGTACTCAACATGGGGTGGATTGACGAGCTGTCTCCCGAGTGGTGGGCTAGGAACCAAGAAATCCGACAATCTTGGTAGTAATAGTTCAAAGGAGACAATGATGTCTTACTCATACGACGCGGAATTCATGCCTATTGTGAATTCTCTGCCGAACATCGATCTACGAGATATCGCGGGTACACGCAGTGGGCTTGCTGAGGCTGCTGCTGTTTTCCCGCCCTACGCGCCTGGCGCAGGGGTAACCCTGGAGACGGCTACAGTGCCGGCCAACGGAGGCGATCCCGCAGTAGAGCTCCAGATGCTGAGGCCAGACCGCGCCGATGCTGCGGCGCCGCTCATCGTGTGGTTCCACGGCGGCGGGTTTGTCCTCGGCTCAGCCCAGGAGTCTCTTCCATTTCTGGAGACGGTGGTGAGAGACACGGGGGCCATTGCGGCCTCAGTTCAGTACAGGCTGGCTCCGGAAGTGCGATATCCGGGTGGGCTGAATGACGGGGTCACGGCTGTGCAGTGGCTCGTGCGTAATGCGACGACACTCGGGATAGACCCCGCGCGTGTGGCGATCGGGGGCCAGAGCGCGGGCGGGGCGTTCGCTGCCGGTGTCGCACTGAAATTGCGAGACTCCCAAGGGCCAAGCCTGCGGTTGTTGCTACTGGATGTCCCCGTCACTGACGATCGCATCGAAACGGAATCTGCGCGCCACTATGAAGAGACCCCCATGTGGAATCGGCGCAATGCCGAACTGAGCTGGCGAGCATACCTCGGTGAAGGCGTGGAGGCTGATCTGTATGCTGCACCGGCTCGGGCAGAGACCTTAGCCGGACTGCCGGCAACGTTTGTCGCAGTGAACCAGTTTGACCCACTGCGGGACGAGGGCCTCGAGTTTGCCCGGCGTCTTGCCCAAGATGGAGTCCCGACCGAAGCGCACCTCTACGCTGGAACGTTTCACGCCTCAGCTGGCATCGCGGCTCACGCGGAAGTCTCTCAGCGGCAGCTCGCCGACATGCGTGCGGCGTTCGCTCGCGCGTTCCGCACTGATACGACGGCTGAGGTGTGACCATGAGCAAGCACGCAGACGCAGACGTCGTTGTGGTCGGAGCAGGCTTCGCAGGAATGTATGCAGCGCATGCGCTCAGAGAACGCGGTCTCACGGTTGCGGGGATTGAAGCGGGCGAAGGCGTCGGTGGAACCTGGTACTGGAATCGCTACCCAGGTTCGCGATGCGACGTTGAAAGCCTGGACTACCAGTACGCATTTGCTGCAGAGGTCAACGAAGGCTGGTCATGGTCAGAGCGCTATGCAACGGCGCCGGAGATACTCGAGTACGCCAACTGGATCGCTGACCGTCTGGATCTACGCTCACTCTTCCGGTTCGGGGTAACAGTCGTGAGCGCAAGTTTTGACGAGGAGGCGTTGCTGTGGGAGGTTGAGACCTCGGATGGCGTATGTACACGGGCGAGATTCGTGGTTGCGGCTAGCGGATCGATCTCTGCCACGTCGGTGCCGCCGTTTCCAGGAGCTATTGACTTCGAGGGGCGCACGCTCCACCCAGGGCGCTGGCCGCACGAAGGGGTTGACCTGACTGGGCTCAGGGTTGCCGTGATCGGCGTGGGGTCCTCAGGAGTGCAACTCATCCCACACGTTGCACAACAGGCGGCAGAACTCACGGTGTACCAACGCACGCCTGCGTATACCGTTCCAGCCAGAAACCGTCCACTCTATTCAGACGAACTCATCCGAGCTCGACGCACAGCGCATGAGCGGGTCGCACTTCGGCGCGAGTCTCCCACTGGATTGGCGGGCATCATTACCAGGCAGACGCTCCTGAGCACCCCGGAATCGGAGCGACTTCGTCGTTTGGACGAAGCATGGAAGCTCGGCGGAAACCAGTTTCTGACGACCTTCGTCGACACCACCACCGATCTTGAAGCCAACGAAAAGCTCGCTGAGTATGTCCGCGATCGCATTACAGAAATTGTCCAAGACCCTGTAACCGCCGAACGACTCACTCCGCGTGAGTACCCGATCGGGGCGAAGCGTATTGTCACCGATACCGATTTTTACGCAACGTTCAACCTCGCACACGTTCACCTCGTAGACCTCCGATCCGACCCCATTGAACGCATCACCGCGCATGGTATTCGGACCACAGGCACCGAGCGCGAGGTCGACGTGATCGTGTACGCGACAGGCTACGACAATCTCACCGGCGCTCTCACTCGCGTCGATTATCGAGGGAGAAACGGACTCAGCCTCCGAGAGAGCTGGTCAGACGGCGCCCATACGTATCTCGGGATCATGGCAGCGGGCTTCCCCAACCTCTTCATGATCACTGGGCCCCAGTCACCCTCTGTCTTGGTGAACATGTTCGCAGCGATCGAACAGCACGTTGAATGGACGGTTGCTGCCATCGAACATCTCGGCGTCGAAGGCGCCACCATTGAACCGCTCCCCGAAGCCGAGACAGCTTGGGCGCATGTGGTCGATGAAGCACTGAGCCACACGCTGTATGGGCGCGCTCGTTCTTGGTACCGCGGAGAGAACATCGCAGGCAAAGCGACGCGAACTCTTGTCTACGCCGGGGGCCTCCTCGACTATCGACAGCGCTGCGATGACGAAGCAGCAGCGGGCTATCCCCGCTTCGCGGTGACTAACCCCAAAGCCGTCCACACGCAGGAACAGAAAGCAGGTTGACCATGAATAGGCTGGCAGGAAAAAGAGCAATCATTACCGGCGCCGCGAGAGGGATGGGGGCGGCGCACGCGCGGGCCTTCGTGCGCGAGGGCGCGCAGGTGATTGTCGCGGACCTCGCGGAGAGCGAGGGGCGCGCACTCGTCGATGAGCTTGGTGACGCCGCACGTTTTGTTGCCCTCAACGTCACGGATCCCGACGGGTGGGATGAGACAGTCGCCGCCGCGACCCGTGAATTTGGTGGCTTGGACATCCTAGTGAATAACGCGGGAATCTTTGCCCAGGCTGCGCTGGCAGAGACAACCCTTGACCTTTGGAACAGGGTCCTCTCCATTAACTTGACGAGCGCCTTCCTGGGGATCCGCGCCGCTCGAGAGGCACTCGCCGTGTCCGGGCGCGGATCAGTCATCAATGTCTCATCCACCGCGGGGCTCGAAGGGTATCCGAGACAGCATGCTTACGGCGCGTCAAAGTGGGGGCTCCGGGGGCTTACCAAAACCGTCGCTCTCGAACTTGCGGAAGTAGGTGTTCGGGTCAACTCAATCCACCCCGGAGGAATCGCGACCCCGCTCGTCGAGGCATTCCGGGAGATTTCTGAGACTGATTTCACCGGGAACAGCCTGAACCGGCTCGCAAAGCCCGAGGAGGTCACCGGGCTGGTGGTCTTCCTTGCCAGCGACGAAGCGAGTTTTTGTACGGGCTCTGAATTCGTAGTGGACGGCGGCATCACCGCCGGTCAGGTCAACCTAGGGTAGCGGACCGTCTCCGGGCCATCGCTCGTCGGTTTCGAACCCCGCCGGGGTCACCGGATAAGAGAGCCTCACCTTCGGGTGAGGCTTTCTTCGTTTGTGCTCGGCGGTGGTGTAGTGTTGCCAAGTAGTGGGGGAAACCGGATGTCCGGTTTCTCCCTTTTTCGTTTCTGCGCGCCGCTACCGTGCGCTGGCCAGCTGAAGGGCGGATGATGGCTGATATCGACTTCGATGACGGGCTTGCTGCGGCGCTTTCGGAGACGGCCCGGAGCGTTGCCGATGAACTGCAATCGCAGGCGGTGCATCGTAGCGATGCGGCGCATGCGGCTGGGACCGATTTTGCCGGCGCGTATGCGGTAGCGTTCGGCCTGGCGTGTTGGACTGAAGCGCTAGATCGTGGTCGCCTCGCCGGGGCGCTGCATACGGTCGCGGGGCAGGTCGATGCTGCCCGCGTGAAAGCGCAGGAGGAGAGGGCGCGCCTGCAAACAAGAGCTGAGTGGCGTGCTCGGGAGGAGCAACGGCTTGCAGCTCAAGCAGCAGACCCAACCGGGAGCGCGTACGCGGCGGAGGCAGCTAGTGATCCGGAGCCCTCTACCCCGCGGGTAGCGGCCCCGACAATCACGGCGGTGTTTCGACAGGGACAGCGTTCACGCTCCGGCAGGAGCAGCCCGGGGAAATCTTCCGCTGATCCAGAGAAGCTCCGTGCGTTTGCGACACGAAGCCGGGGCCTGAATACCTCCATGGACGACCTGATCTTGCGCACGCAGACAGCATGGTCTGGGTTTACGGCCAGCTGTGGGTGGGTGAGGTTTGGAACGATTTCGTTTCTGGACGGGTTTACCGGGATGTTACGCGAGAACCAGCTCGACGTCGTCTGGGTAGGGCATATCGCGGAAGCGTTTGAGAAAGCTGGGGGATTGGGATCCCTCCCGAACACGGTAATTCAGACGGCTCTTGCGAAGTATGACGCGCGTATCGGGACGAACCGGTATCACCCGCTACTCGAGGAGCTCTTTGGTGACCCGTTTAAGCCTGGCGGGCACCTCAAAACTACTCCGACTCCGGAAACCGTGGGGCTGTGGTGGGCAGGGCTGACGGAGGCGCAGCGTGCGGAGCTGCTTGCGTCGGTGCCGTTAGTGATTGGCAACCTCGACGGGATCCCAATCTCTACCCGAATTGAGGCGAACGCGTTGACCGCGGATTACTTCGCAAGCAGACCTGACCTCACGAAGAACGAGCGAACCTACTGGGAGGGTGTCGCAAAAGGTTCTCGAACGCTCATGTCGAGTGATCCGGCGAACTATCGCATCATTGAGATGGTGGGGACACTCACCCCGGCTACCAAAAACACGGTTACGTATATCCCTGGGACGGGGGCGAGCATGAAGGACTTCTACGGGCGCGGTATGCAGGTCTTTGCAGAACACCTCGTGGAAGAAAGCGGGGGCGAGACGGTCGCGTTCGTCTACAAAGATGGCCCGTGGGCGACGTGGGCCGGGAGTCGCCGTAACTCGAGCGCTGCGGCAATGCAGGCGCTTGGTGACAAGGTTGCTTCGTTCCAAAACGGTGTGGTTGGGCTGGACCCCATCGGTGGGACGATTCCGCAGAACGGGATCACGCATAGCGCCGGGCTGACGATCACCACGGCAGCTGAGCGTAAACGGGTGAAATTTGACAACGTGATCTCGCTGTCTGGCTCGTATGTCATGCCGGGCTGGAGTCCGGTCGAAGGAACAAAATACCATCACATGCAGTACGACAACGAGGCGATCAACCTGCTTGACGATCTCGCGGTTCACGGCACCCCGCATAAGCTGACGGGTGTGTTTACGCAACACATCTTTGACGGTGAGGGCACCGGTAAGATTCCTGCGCATAACCGCATCGCTCAAGGACCTGGAACCAACCCCGAACCTTTGGAACGAGCCGTAGGGATCCTTGAGGAGTCAAGATGAATATCCGCAGTTCAGTGGTTTTTGTCGCGCTCGTGTGTGGTGTCGTGCTGTCAGCGCCGGGGTGTGTTCCCGGCTTACTTCCTCAGGAGGATAACGTGCTTCCAAAGATCAGCCTCGCAGAACTCCGCGAAACCCAAGATGCTGAGCTTGAGCGGTTTAGAGAGCTCGTGCCGTCCGACATCATCGTCAAGGACTACGGCATCACGCCCCCACGCAGGGCGATGTCATGCAATGCATTGGATGCTCAGCCGATTACCTCGGATAGCGGCGTCCAACTTGCTGGCCGCTGGCGTGCGTTGGCTGCCGCTGAGACGGACCTGGAAACGATAGTCGAAAAGATCCGAGCAAACTACGACGCAAAGTCTGGCTGGAGCACACGGTCGGGAGACCAGCTCGATGATCCACTCACGAGTACCCTGGTCGTCGTAACTTCACCAGAGAGCTACCAATATTACGTGCGTGTTAGCACTGAGCCCAACCGTGAAGGTTTGAAAACGATCTCGGTGTCGAGTTTTAGCCCGTGTGTCGAGACCCCAGCTGACATCGACCTCGATGCTCGGTACTGATGGTGTGCATCGCGACGCCACTGCTGCGTCACAAACAGTGACTACCCAGCGGTAGCCCTGCTCCCGCGACTGCCGGTGCAGCGCCGTCAAAGCCGGTTCGAGTACGCCGAGTTGTGTGGCAAGGAGATCGCTCATGCTTCGAAAAACTGTTCTAACGCTTCCCGCATCTCTGCTAGTGCTAGCTGGGGTGACTGGCTGCACGAGCCTCCCCGGGCTGCCCTTTGGGCCTGCGGCTGGGTGTGCGCCGGCCTCTGAGGTCAATTCGAGGTTCAACACGCTTCTCCTGGCCAGCGGCATGGGGCTCTCCGAGTCTAATCTGATGGACCTCGACGACGGGCCGTTTCAAACTGTGTCCCCGAGTGTGATCAACCCGCCTCAGCTGAGGCAGCTGCTTCGGCGAGCCTGTGTCTATGCATCCCAGGATGCGGCGCCGGGCTTTGAAGACGGTACCGCCCGGTTCGTTGTCACCGACGCTGAGGTGGACCATTTGGCAGTGGAGGGGCTCGTAGATCGTTGTTCATACCCTTCAGAGAGAGAAGCCGTCTCGGACTTTACGGACATCGTGCAAGATGGCGCCGAGTTCTTCGGGGACGTCAATGGCGAGTTTTCTCTCGACTTCGCCGAGATCTTCCCCAACGCCCAGTACGCGGCACTGCTGCAGGAGTGCTGGCCGGCGAAGCGGGTGCCGGCGCTGCAGAGATTTCCAGCACGTCTGCGATGCGGATCTGGCAGTGGCGGTGGCCGTGCGCACGGCGGAAGGTGAGCGCGGCCGGTGGCCCCTCGGGAGTATGCTTGAACCACCATTTCAACGCACAACGAGGAGCACGTAGTGACCCGCACGATCAAGCTTGCAGTGATTCCAGGCGACGGTATTGGGCCGGAGGTGATCGAGCAGGCAAACCGCGTCATTGATGCGGTCGTAGCTGGGGGCGACATTACGATTGAGCGCACCGAGTTCAAGCTCGGCGCCGAGCGCTTCCTCGAAACCGGTGACACGCTGCCCGAGATCGAGCAGGCCGCGATCGCGAGCCACGACGCGATCCTCTTCGGCGCGGTCGGTGGCGTGCCCGGCGACGAGCGCCTCCGCTCCGCAAACATCGAGCGTGGCCTGCTGCTCAAGCTGCGCTTCGACTTCGAGCACTACGCGAACGTGCGCCCGTGCGTGCTGTTCCCGGGCGTCGAATCGACGCTCGCGAACCCCGGCACTGTCGACTTCGTCGTCGTACGTGAGGGCACTGAGGGACCTTACGTCGGCAACGGCGGCCGCCTGCGGCCGGGTACCCCGGCAGAGGTCGCGACCGAGGTGTCGGTGAACACCGCGTTCGGCATCGAGCGAGTCGTTCGCTACGCGTTCGAGACGGCGATGGCGCGCCCGCGCAAGAAGCTGACCTGGGTACACAAGACCAACGTGCTCGTGCACGCGGGCGCCACCTGGCAGGGAGTTGTCGAGGCGGTGCGCGAGGAGTACCCCGAAGTCGCAGTAGACTACATGCACGTCGACGCGGCAACGATCCACATGGTGCAAAACCCAGCACAGTTCGACGTGTTGGTCACTGACAACCTCTTTGGTGACATCCTCACCGACCTTGCCGGCGCCATCGGCGGCGGCATCGGTCTCGCGGCATCGGGCAACATCAACCCCGACGGAACCTTCCCGAGCATGTTCGAGCCGGTACACGGTTCGGCACCCGACATCGCCGGGCAGCAGAAGGCTGATCCGACGGCCGCGATCCTTTCGGCAGGTCTCATGCTCGACCATCTCGGGCTTGAGACCGAGGCGGAGCGCTTGCGCGCAGCCGTCCGCGCCGACCGCGCCGCGGCGGGAACCCAGGCGCGTTCGACGACCGAGGTCGGCGATGCGATCATTGCGCAAATCCCGGCCCGCGCCTAACCACACCCCGGCGCCAGCCACCCATTCTTTTCACACTGACCAGAAAGGCGTGTCATGACTGACTCAACCTTCACCCTCACCGAAGCCGAGCGCCTTCCCGCTGCAGAGCGCGACGCGATCCTCGCGAACCCCGGGTTCGGCGACCACTTCACCGACCACATGGTCTCAATCATCTGGACCGCGGCAGACGGCTGGCACGACGCGCAGGTGCTGCCTTACGGACCGATCGCCATGGATCCGGCGTCTTCAGTGCTGCACTACGGCCAGGAGATTTTCGAGGGCATGAAGGCGTACCGTCGCGCCGACGACTCGATCGTGATCTTCCGCCCGGAGGAGAACGCGCGCCGCCTGAACGAGTCGGCAGTGCGCCTCGCCCTGCCCGAGCTTCCCGTCCAGCTGTTCGTCGAGGCGACGAAGCGCCTTGTCGAGATTGACTCGGAGTGGGTGCCCCGCGGCGCCGACCAGTCGCTCTACCTGCGCCCGTTCATGATCGCCGATGAGAGCTTCCTCGGCGTCAGGGCAGCCCAGCGTGCCCGCTTCATGGTCATCGCGAGCCCCGCCGGCCCGTACTTCACGGGCGGCGTGAAGCCTGTCTCGATCTGGCTGTCGCAGGATTTCGCTCGCGCGGGCCACGGCGGCACCGGCGCCGCGAAGTGCGGCGGCAACTACGCCGCCTCGCTGCTCCCGCAGAACGTCGCCGCCGAGAACGGCTGCCAGCAGGTGCTCTTCACTGACGCGGGCAACCCCGACGTGATCGATGAGCTCGGAGGCATGAACCTTTTCCTCGTGCGCGCTGACAAGACACTGCTCACGCCCGCGCTCAACGGCAACATCCTGCCGGGAATTACCCGCAAGAGCCTGATCCAGCTCGCGAAGGATCGCGGATACGCCGTCGAGGAGCGCGCCGTGACCGTGACCGAGTGGCGCGAGGGAGTCGCCGACGGGTCGATCGTCGAGGCGTTCGCCTGCGGCACCGCGGCGGTCATCACCCCGATCGGGCAGCTGAAGTCGCCAGACTTCACGATCGACTTCGGCGACAAGGCTCCGGGAGAGTTCACGCTGTCCCTGCGTGAGGAGCTCACCGGGATTCAGTACGGCACCCACGACGATCGCCACGGCTGGCTCACCGAGATTCCGACCGCCGGCGTCGCGGCCTAACGCACCAGAGGAGTAGCAGTGAAGATCGCACGATTTGAGGCTGACGGCGAGATCTCGTTCGGCATTCTCGACCCCGCGGAAGATGGCAACGGTATCGAGATCGTCGAACTCGTGGGCGACCCCATCGTCGCGGGCTACGACACGACAGGCAAGCGCTTCCGGTTCGAAGACGTGCGGCTGCTCGCCCCCGTCATTCCGCGCTCGAAGATCGTGTGCGTCGGCAAGAACTACGCCGACCACATCGAGGAAATGAAGGGCGTCACGGGCGGCGACGCGCCCAAGGAGCCGTTGCTATTCCTAAAGCCGAACACCTCGGTTATTGGCCCGGGCGGCACGATCGTGCGCCCCGCGATCTCGGATCGAGTTGAGCACGAGGGCGAACTCGCCATGGTGATCGGTGCGATCGCGAAGGACGTCCCTGAGGATCGCGCGCTCGAGTACGTCTTCGGCTTCACCTGCGCGAACGACGTGTCAGCCCGCGACATTCAGATCGCCGACGGCCAGTGGACTCGCGGCAAAGGCTTCGACACGTTCTGCCCGCTCGGGCCGGTCATCGAGACCGACCCTGACCTGTTGGACGCGCGGGTGACGACGCGAGTGAACGGCGAGACGCGGCAGGACGGCAAGACGTCGCAGCTCATCTTCTCGCTTGCGCGCATCGTCGCGCACGCGTCGCAGGCGTTCACGCTGCTGCCGGGCGACGTGATCCTTACCGGCACTCCCGCGGGCGTCGGTCTGCTCGAGGCCGGCGACGTCGTTGAGGTGGAGGTCGAGGGCATCGGGATCCTGCGCAACACCGTCGCGTAGCGCGCCGGGCTGCGCGCCGGGCGTGCCAGCTGAATCCCTCACCTGTCGGCGGGGGATTCAGCCGTTTCAGCCCTGGCTGAGGCGCTCCAGCTCATCGCGCAAGCTCGTCGCCCGCTCTGGCACTCGGGGGAGTGCTTGCGCGGAAAGGCTTCGAGCAAGCTGGCTGTCCTTGAGCAGGATCGCGACCCGCGCCCAGGTGAGGAGGTGCGCGGGATGCATGCTCAAGTTGGATGCGGCAGCCTCGGCGGCGGCTTGGAAATCCTCCGGGAACGCGGTGAGCGGGCCGAAGAATTCACTTGCCTGACGCGGCCACTCCGAGACAAAGAACGCGACGGATTCGGCGGCGTCGGCTGCGCTCTGGCCGTAGGCGAACTCCGCGTCGGAGCTGTTGCGGAAGCCCGAGATGATCGAGCTACGCCAGGCACAATCGTGCTCACGGAGCTGTTCAGCAGGGGCGCTCGAAGTTCCGGCAAGCTCGTCGAGCGGGGTCAAGTGCACCCCAAGGCCGACCTGGAAGACGCCGACCCGAGGACGGTGCTGAATCTCGACGACGTGCACGGCGCCTCCAGGGAGCACGCGGCGGGCGACGTCGCCAGACCGGACGAATCCGTCCGCGGTCAAGAGCGGGAAGAACTGCCGCCGGAACTCGGCATTGATGGTCTTGCGGTCCACGGGGCTCCTCCTGTTCAGTGCTGCCCCCATTTTAAAGGCCGGGCGCAGCATCAGCTTTGAGGTGAGACAATAGGAGCACGATGGATCCGAACAAGCTCAACCACACCCCGCCCACCGGCGAGTCGAAGCTCATAAAGACTCGCCCGAATACTGGCGGGCTTGCTCGGCGACCCCAGGTGCGGCCGAAGACCGAGGGGTGGACGCAGATCACCAACCCCGACGGTCGCCCGACGCTGCAGTTCGCATCCCCGCGCGTGAAGCAGCCGGACACGCACCTCGCTGACATGACGCTCGCTGAGCGCGAAGCGAAGGTCGTCGAAATGGGGCTCCCGAAGTTCCGAGCGAAGCAGCTCTCGGTGCATTACTTCGAGCACCGCACAACGTCTCCCGAGGAGATGACCGATCTGCCGAAGGACCGGCGAGACGAGCTCGCCGAGGCGTTCTTCCCGCCGCTTCTGAGCGAGGTGAAGAAGCTTGTGACCGACGACGGCAACACCGTGAAGTTCTTGTGGCGCCTGTTCGACGGCGCGCTCGTCGAGTCGGTGCTCATGCGGTACCCGGGGCGCATCACGCTTTGCGTCTCGAGCCAGTGCGGCTGCGGGATGAACTGCCCCTTCTGCGCGACGGGGCAGGCTGGCCTCACCCGCAACATGTCTACCGCCGAGATCCTCGACCAGATCGTCCAGGCGAACCGCTTCATCGCCGAGGGCGGGCTTGGGCACAAGCGTCGCGCTGGCAACGGCGCCGAGCCCGAGCGCGTGAACAACATCGTGTTCATGGGCATGGGCGAGCCGCTCGCGAACTACAAGCGCGTCATGAATGCGGTGCGTCGCATGGTGGCGCCGTCGCCCGAGGGGCTCGGCATGAGCGCGCGTGGCATCACGGTGTCAACGGTCGGCCTCGCGCCCGCTATTCGCAAGCTCGCGGACGAGGACATTCCGGTGACCTTCGCGCTCTCGCTGCACGCCCCGGACGACAAGCTGCGCGACGAGCTCATCCCGGTCAATAGCCGATGGAAGGTCGACGAGGTGCTTGATGCCGCGTACGCCTACTACGAGAAGACCGGCAGGCGTGTCTCGATCGAGTATGCGCTGATCAAGGACATGAACGACCACGCTTGGCGCGCCGACCTGCTCGCTGACCGACTGAATCAGCGCGGGCGCGGCTGGGTACACGTGAACCCGATCCCGCTCAACCCGACGCCCGGGTCGATCTGGACATCCTCCACGAAGGAAGTCACGCGAGAGTTCGTCGACAGGCTGAACGCTGCCGGCGTCGTAACGACGCTGCGCGACACCCGGGGCAAAGAGATCGACGGCGCGTGCGGCCAGCTCGTTGCAACCGAGCAGGATCGCGCTGACGCGGAGGCATTCGCCACGGCCTAGCGCTTCGCTGCCAGCCGCTGCTTGGCCGCTGCCTTGCCAAGGCCAGGCCACTGCTTAACTGCTGGCCTCCCTGCGCTGGCTGAGGGCCGCGAAGAGCTGCCGTTTGAGCTCAAGCGGTTGGCGATAGAGCAGCGAGCTCGTCACCCTGAGCACGCGCCACCCGTGCTCGGCGTACGCCTGGTACTTCTCGACGTCGCGCACGAACTGCTTCGCCAGACTGAAGTGGTGCTCGCCCTCGTACTCGATCGCGAGCCTCAGTCGCGGATAGGCGAACTCGCTGCAGCCGAGCAAATGCCCGTCGGTGGAGTAGACGTCGTAGTCGAGCACCGGGCGCGGCGCACCCCACGCTTCGAGCAGTACGCGAAGGTGGCTCTCGGGTGGCGAGGCGCTCTGGTGCGTGAGCGCCGGCAGTAGCTCCCGAAGCGAGTGCCCGCCGCGACGGTATGGCGTGGTGGCTGCTTGTTCCAGCTGGGGGAGCGTCGCCAAGGGGTCGCGCTTGTACCGGCTGGTGCCCGGGTATCGCGGGTGCCTGAGCACGGCGTCACCGAGTGCAACCGCGTCGGAGCACGGGAGACCAGGGGAGAGCTGCGCCCATGTCGTTGCTGGGTCTACCAGGGGGATGCCTCTGAGTACGACCACTCTGACCTGCCTGGTCGACAGCGTCCGGTACTTGACGCCACAGAGTTCGTGAGACCGCTTTCCCTCGCACGAGCCAACATCAACGCGAAGTTGGGCGTCGCCCAATGGCGGGGCGACGGGGAGCCCCCACAGCACTGCGGCGGTGTGGTGCGAGAAGAACGCGTTGGGCTTCATCACCTCACTGAGCTTGGTAGCTCGAAGAGCGATCGACTGCCGCCATCGTTCGTGCGGGTGGGGCTGACGGCCGCTGCCGTGGCTTGCGGGGACTGCAGCGACCTCGCCATCAACACGGGCATAGGTGCCCGGGGCAATCCGCACCACGTCATCGCCGTGCAGGCGGCGGCTATCAACACCGGCAGCGCGGGCAGCGCCGGCCGTGAACACGTTGCCGAGGCTCGTGGGAATGGGGTGGCGACGTCGATCCATGCAGCAATCCTGCAGGCCTCGGCTCTGACAGCTCGAGCGAGTGCGCACACCTGTGGAGAATCGTGTCGCCCGATTTAGGGATCACCACATGTGGACGAACGACCAGCCCCAAACCCCACCACCGGCCCAGACCCAGCGCCCAGGCCCGCAACTTTGTCTGCGGATTGACGTAGTCCCGGTGGGGCTAACTACGTCAAAACGAAGAGAAAGTCCTCTGGGCTGGCAACCGGCGACGGCAATGCGGGCGGCGGAGCACCCAGCCCAGCCCGCCCCGCCCACCCAGCCCAGCCCGCCTATCGCCCCAGCGCCCGCGCCAACAGCTCCACGTCTTCAGGCGTGTTCCAGAGGTGGAACGACACCCGCGCATTCCCGGCCCGGCCCGAGGCGACGAGCCCTGCCTGCTGCATTGCCGCGAGGTCGGTTCCGTCAGGGTCCGGCCAAGTCACGATCGCGGAGTTACCGGGTTCCATCCCGAGCACCTGGCGCGCGGCATTCGCGAGTCCGACCGCGTGACCGTGAACCGCGGCGGGGTCGAGCGACACGAACAACTCGAGGGCCGCCGCGGTTCCCGGCACGAGCGGCCACAGTGGGGAGAGGTCGAACCGCCCGGCCCCCGCGGCGAGCGGGGTGTGGCCCGCGTAGCACGAGCCCCACACGTCATCAGCTGAGCACCAGCCAGCGGCGAGCGGCGTGAGTGTCTCGTCGAGCCCCTCCCGCACGGTGAGAAAGGCGGTGCCGCGCGGCGAGCACAACCACTTGTAGGCGTGGCAGACGGTGTAGTCGAAGTGGGCCGCGCCGACGGGCAGCCACCCGAGCGACTGGGTGAGGTCGACGCAGGTGCGCGCACCGACAGCGGCCGCCGACGACGCGATTGCTTCGTAGTCAGCAACCTCGCCCGTCGCAGACTGCACGAGCGAGAACACGACGAGCGACGTCGACTCCGTGACCGCCGTTGCCAGCGAAGCGATGGGCGCGTATCTGACAGTGACGCCGCGCGACGCGAGCTGCTCGAACGGGTGTGTGAGCGACGCGAAGTCACCCGCAGCGCAGAGCACCTCGCCACCGTCAGGCACGCCCGTCGCAACGATCGACACGAGCTGCGACACCTGGGAGCCGAGCGCGACGCGCGAGGCTGCAACGCCAGCGAGCGTGGCGTACAGCCCCCTCACGCGCTCAGCGATGTCGCCTATGGCGCGGGCGTCGAGTGCGCCCCGCGCCCAGACTTCGTTGAACTCCTGGCTGGCGCGCAGCGTCTCGTGCGTGGGTAGCCCGCCGGTGCACGCCGAGAGGTATCCGCGGGTCGGCGCGAAGTGGCTCGAGAAGTCTTGTGACGTGGGCAGCGTTGCCGGTGAAGTGGTCATGCTGCCAGGCTATGACCAAGTCAAACATAAGAATAGGGAATGATTCTTATGAAAGACTTGCGCCTGGGTTATAGTGGGTGCTGTGAACGCGACACGAACCACCGACCCCCTCGGCTCGATTGACTCGACCGAGCTTCGGATCTTGCACACGCTCTCGGTGACGGGGTCGCTGACCGCGACCGCGGCGACGCTCGGCCTGAGTCAGCCCGCCGTGAGCCAGCGCATCAAGCGCGTGGAGACGCGCCTTGCTGTGCCGCTCATCGAGCGCTTTGGCCGCGGCATCAGGCTGACGACCGCCGGTAACATCCTCGCAGACCACGGCCGCACGGTCGTGAGTGAGATCGATGCGGCCCTCGCCGCGATCGACGACCTCCGGGGTGAGCGGGCCGGTACGCTCAGGCTCGTCGGCTTCCCGTCTGCTTCTGCGACGATCGTTCCCGCGATCATGCGCAAGCTCGCCGCAGAGGCCCCCGAGGTCGCGCTCCAGTACCGCGAGGCGGAGCCGCCCGAGGCTACCGAGATGCTGCGCGACGGCGAGGTCGATTGCGCGCTCATCTTCGACTACGAGGGGGCCGCCGAGCTCCCCGCGGGCTCCGCGTTCTTCCCGCTCTGGGAGGAAGAGGTTCACCTCGTCGTCTCCGAGCGCAGGGCGGCAGAGCTTGAGGGGTTCGGCTCGGAGGGCGGCCCGGCGAAGCTCGGCGAGTTTGCCGCAGACCACTGGATCGCCGGTTGCGAGAAGTGCCGCGGGCACCTGCTTGCCGCGGCCCGCGACGCCGGCTTCGACCCCGAGATCATCCAGGAAACCGACAATGTGCCGGCGATGCTCGCGATGGCGGCGGCGGGAGGCGCGGTCGCCCTCGTACCGGGCCTCGCGCTTGCCGCGGCCCGTACGCTTCCCGAGGAGGCCGTGCTCGTCGAGCTCAATCCGCAGCGCCACCGCACCATCGGCCTCATCGCAATGGCGACCGCGAATGAGAGCCCGCAGGTTCGCCTCGCGAGGCGCCTCCTTTCTGGCATCGACGGCGCCTGTTGGGGGCTCACGCCGGCCTCGCAGTAGCGCGAACCGCGGCCGCGCCAACCCCAGCATCACACCCACCAAAGGCACCACCACACCAAGGAGACGTCGAGTGACGACGAACGCGGCAGCGCAGCCCGCACGCAACACGCAGCCAACGGGATACCGCGATCGCTTTCCGCACGAGCTCGGCGGCCGGCTCCAGCGGCGCACACTCATCGTGCTGTCGACGGCGACGATTCTCGGTGGCCTCGGGTTCGGCGCGTCCGCCTCAGTCGGCGCTCTGCTCCTCGCTGAGGTGAGCGGCAACGACGCAATCTCGGGTCTCGCCGCCGCCATGTCAAACGCGGGGGCTGCCGCGGCCGGGATCCCACTCGCGAGAATCGCGGCCCGCAAGGGGCGCCGCTCCGCCGTCGTGCTCGGCAGCTCGATCGCGATGGTCGGCGCGCTCCTCGCGATCTCAGGAGCGGCGCTCGCGCTGTGGTGGGTTCTCGCGCTCGGGATCGGGATCCTCGGCGTCGCGTCTGCCGTTCAGCTGCTGTCGCGCTTCGCCGCCACCGACCTCGCGCTACCGAAGAACCGCGCCCGCGACCTGTCGCTCGTTGTGTGGTCGATCACCGTCGGTGCCGTGATCGGGCCGAACCTGATGGGCCCGGGCGCTGTTGTGGGGGAGGCGATCGGGGTGCCGCCACTCGCCGGTGTGTTCGTGTTCACGTTCTTCGCCCAGCTGGCGGCGGTGTGCGTAAACTTCTTCGGCCTGCGCCCAGATCCGCTGCTCACGGCGCGTGAGATCCAGGCGGCGGCCGTCGCGGCGCGCCCCGCTGACGCGCCCGAGACAACGGCTGAGGTGTTCGCCTCCCGCCGTGCCAAGGTGCTGGCGATCGTCATCATCGGTACCGCGCAGGCGATCATGGTTGGTCTCATGGCGATGACCCCGCTGCACCTAAAACACCACGGTGGCAGCGACGCGCTCGTCGGCATCACGCTCAGCCTGCACATCGCCGGAATGTACGCCCTGTCGCCGGTCTTCGGTATCCTCGCCGGGAAGATCGGCAGGCTACCGGTGATCGTCGGCGGCTGGGCTATTCTGCTCGTCGCGATCTACTTCGCCTACCTGTCTGGTGAAAACAGCCTGTACGTGCAGATCGCGATGACGCTCGTCGGCGTCGGCTGGAGCGCCGTGACCGTTGCTGGGGCGGCGCTGCTCACCGATCTCACCGCGCTCGGCGAGCGCCCGAAGTGGCAGGGGCGCGCGGATACGTTCATGAGCGCCTCGGGCGCTGCGGCCGGTGTGCTCGCCGGGATCGTGTTCGCAGTGAGTGACTTCTCGATCCTTGCGCTTGTCGCACTCGCGGTGCTGGCGCTCGGCGCGATCGCGTCGATGTACCCGAAGCTGCGAGTCGCCAGGCAGCACTGAGCCGAGCCCGCCAGAAACGGCTAAACTGGGTGCGATGTCTACTACCGTCGAACCCCAGTTTTCAACCGCAACCGGCAGCGACGTTCGCGTTCGCTTCTGCCCCTCGCCGACGGGTACGCCCCACGTCGGTATGGTGCGCACGGCCCTGTTCAACTGGGCTTACGCCCGGCACACGGGCGGCACATTCGTGTTCCGCATTGAGGACACCGACGCGGCGCGCGATAGCGAGGAGAGCTACGGCCAGATCCTCGACTCGCTGCGCTGGCTCGGCCTGACCTGGGACGAGGGAATCGACGCAGGCGGCCCCCACGGGCCATACCGCCAGTCGGAGCGCGGCGACATTTACCGCGAGATCGCCGAGCGGTTGAAGGACGCTGGCTACCTCTACGAGAGCTTCTCGACGGCCGAAGAGATTGACGCGCGCAACGAGGCAAACGGCCGCGCGAAGCAGCTCGGGTATGACAACTTCGACCGCGACCTCACCGAAGAGCAGCGCGCGGCGTTCCGTGCCGAGGGCCGCGAGCCCGCGCTCCGCTTCCGCATCCCCGATATGGACTTGAGCTTCGACGACCTCGTGCGAGGCCCGATCAGCTTCCCCGCTGGCTCGACGATCGACTTCGTCGTCGTGCGCCCGAACGGCGCTCCGCTGTACACGCTCACGAACCCCGTCGATGATGCACTCATGGGCATCACCCACGTGCTGCGCGGTGAAGACCTGCTGTCGTCGACGCCGCGCCAGGTCGCGCTGCACCGCGCACTCGTCGAACTCGGAATTGAGTCCGCGATCCCGCAGTTTGGCCACCTCCCGTACGTGCTGGGGGAGGGCAACAAGAAGCTCTCGAAGCGCGACCCCGAGTCGAACCTGCTGCACCACCGCGAGCGCGGGTTCATCCCCGAGGGGCTGCTCAACTACCTGTCGCTGCTTGGCTGGTCGATCTCCGCAGACCGCGACGTGTTCACGAGCGATGAGATGATCGCGGCGTTCGACGTCACCGACGTGAACCCGAACCCGGCCCGCTTCGATCAGAAGAAGGCCGACGCAATCAACGCCGACCACATTCGCCTGCTCAGCGAGGACGACTTCTTCGGGCGCATCCTGCCCTACCTCATTGCGGGTGGCGCGCTTCCCGTCGAGCCGACCGAGCAGCAGCTCGCGACCGTTCGTGCCGCGGTTCCGCTCGTGCAGAGCCGTGTCACCGTGCTCTCCGAGGTCGTTCCGATGCTTGGCTTCCTGTTCACCAGCTCCGCCGCGCTCGTCTACGAAGACGACGCGCTGAAGTCGCTGAAGGACGACGCTCCTGAGACGCTGCGCGCAAGCATCGCGGCACTCGAGGCGCTGCCCGAGGGCGACTGGGCGACCGAGCCGATTCAGACCGCACTGCAGGGCGCACTCATCGATGGGCTCGGGCTCAAGCCCCGGGTCGCGTTCGGTGCGCTCCGCGTGGCGGCGTCGGGGCGCCGCGTCTCGCCGCCACTGTTCGAGTCGTTCGAGTTGCTCGGGCGCGACGAAACGCTCGCGCGCCTGCGTCGCCTCGAAGCTCAGCTCTCGGGCGAGTAGTCGGAAGCCGGCGGGCGCACAGCGCCCGCCGGCCAGAAATCGGTTGAGTGAAATAAGGAGACGAGCGCAGATGGTGATCGAGACAGTTGCGGATAACCCCGCAGCTCCCTACGGAGTGGCCATTATCGGTGGAGGGCCCGCTGGGCTATCGGCTGGCCTGCAACTCGTCCGGGCGAACCGGCGCATCGCCATCCTCGATTCGAACCGCCCGCGTCACTCGGCGACGCTGCGCTCGCACGGCTTCCTCACCCGAGACGGAGCACCGCCCCTCGAACTGCGCCGGCTCGGCCGCGAGGAGTTTGAGACTTACCCGACTGCGCGCTTCTCGCAAGCTATGACCCGCGAAATCACGCCGCTCACTGCCGACGAGGCGCGCGAGGCTGGCTTCCCAGACGGGATCGGGTTCCGCGTGCGCGGCACCGGCCTGCGGGGCAGCAGCGACGTCGAAATCGTCGCACGCCGCGTGCTCATCGCCGCGGGGCTGACGGAAGAGCTCCCACCGTTCCCGATGATTCGCGCCTACTACGGAACGGCTCTGCACTCGTGCGTCGAGTGCGACGGGTTCGAGAAGACCGACAAGCCCCTCGCCCTCATCGGCGAGACCAGCGACATGTTCGCCCGGGCCCTGCTCATCTCACGGTTCAGCTCTGACCTCATCGTCTTCACGAACGGGGCCGACACGATCCGGCCCGAGCAGGAAGCCGAGCTTGGCTCCATCGGGATCCGCGTTGAGCGCCGCGCGATCGACGACATCGTCGGCGAGAAGGCCGACATGACGGGGGTGCGCCTCGCCGACGGCGAGGTGATCCCGCGCGTCGGCGGTTTCGTGCGTCCGCGCTGGCACGCGTCCGTCGACTACTTCGGTGACCTCGAGATTGAGCGCGATGACTGGGGCCTCGTGAAAGTGGACGAGCGCGGCGAGACGTCGATTCGCGGCGTCTACGCTGCGGGAGACACGGTGCCGCCCGGGCCGCAGCAGCTCATCATCGCCGCCGGAAATGGCGCGGGCGTTGCTGCGAAGCTGAACATGGACATGATCCGTGGCGCGCTCGGTGTCGGCCAGGTAGACGAGTAAGCTGTGTTCTGCGCTCACGCACAGTGAGCGAGATTTCGCAGTACAGACGTGGGGCAGCGCGTCGTCACTCTCAAGGAGACAGTTGTGTCAGAGCAACAGCGCGCCCACTTGGTGCCTGGTGAACGGGCTGCGACGGCCGGTGGCCGCTACGCCCTCATTTCCGCGGCGTTCGTGGGGATCCTCCTCATCTCGAACGTCGTCGCGGTCAAGCCGATTGCCTTCGGCTCGATTCCCTTCGGCGACGCACAGTTGCCGCTCGTGTTCGACGGGGGAGTGTTCCTCTTCCCGCTCGCGTACATCCTCGGCGACGTGCTCGCTGAGGTCTACGGGCTTCGGGCGTCGCGCCGCGCGATCCTGACGGCGTTCGCGCTCGCGCTCGTCGCATCGCTCACAATTCTCGCGGTGCAGGTGTCGCCGCCCGCCGACGGCTGGGAGAACCAGGAGGCCTTCGCGGCCGTGCTCGGGTTCGTGCCGCGCATCGTCGCGGCGAGCCTCGTCGCGTTCGTCGCGGGCCAGCTCGTGAACGCGTGGGTACTGGATCGCCTGCGCCGAAAGACCTCGGGCCGCTTCCTGAGGACCAGGCTTATCGGGTCGACGATCGCGGGTCAGCTCATCGACACGCTGCTCTTCTGCACCATTGCCTTCGCCGGAATCATCACGGGGGTCGACTTCGTCATGTACGTCGTGCTCGGGTACGTGGTGAAGGTACTCGCCGAGGTCATTCTGTTGCCCGTGACAACGCGGGTGATTGCGTGGACGCGCCGGGCGGAGGAAACCGCGGTGTAGTGGCCTTCGGGCCTGGTCCGCTCCGGTTCCTCTGGTTCTTCAATCAGTACCAATGCGATCGGCCCAGGGTATGCAGCCTACAAGCAGGTGCTGCATACCCTGGGCCGATCGCATATAGATGGCGCGGGGTCGGGTGCGCGGGGCTGGGCGCTGCTACACCGCGTAGCGTGCGGCGGCGTTGCGCGCGAAGTCCGCGCCGTACTGCTTCGTGAGAATCTCCTCACGGAACTCGATGAAGGTCCCGTCGATGATTGACTGACGGATCTGGTCGACGAGCCGCACGATGAAACGCTCGTTATGGACCGTCGCGAGCGTCGACCCGAGCATTTCCTTCGCCTTGAAGAGGTGGTGCAGGTACGCCGCGGTGTAGTTCTCGCACGTGTAGCAGTCGCACTCGGGGTCGAGGGCCTCGAAGCGCCGCCGCTGAGTGGCAGCCTTGGCGTTGATTCTGCCACTGCTCGAGTACATGGTTCCGCCGCGGGCCTGACGCGATGGCGCTACGCAGTCGAAGGTGTCGGCGCCGGCCGCGATCCCGAAGAAGAGGTCATCGGGCTCCGAGATACCGAGCAGGTGACGGGGCTTGTTCTCGGGCAGCTCGTCGCAGACCCAACCAACGATCTCGCCGAGCTCGGTCTTCTCAATTGCGCCGCCGATGCCGAAGCCGTCGAACTCTTGCCCGGTGGCGGTCGCGCCACGAAGCCCAGCGAGACCGCTTGCTGCCCGACGCCGCAGATCCTCATACTGCGCGCCCTGCACCACACCGAACAGTGCCTGGTAGGGGCGATGCTGGCGCTCGGCGGTCTGGCGCGCGTGCTCGTCGAGGCAGCGAACCGCCCAGCGCTCGGTTCGCTCGACCGAGTCCTCCTGGTACGCGCGAGAGTCGAGTAGCGTCGTGAGCTCGTCGAACGCGAACATGATGTCTGCGCCGAGCTGGTGCTGGATCTGCATCGAGACCTCGGGCGTGAAGCGGTGCTTGTCGCCGTTGATGAATGACTTGAACGTGACGCCATCCTCGTCGACGTGCGCGAGCCTCTCCTTGGTCTTCGCGATGACCTCTGCCTCAGCGTGAGCTTTCTCGCTCATGGAGATGACCTTCTTGAAGCCGACGCCGAGCGACATCACCTGGAACCCACCGGAATCAGTAAAGGTCGGGCCATGCCAGTTCATGAACTTCCCGAAGCCGCCGGCCTCGTCAACGATGTCGCTGCCCGGCTGAAGGAAGAGGTGGTAGGCGTTCGCCAGCACTGCCTGGCCGCCGAACTGAGTCACCGTCTCGGGAAGTACGGCCTTCACGGTGGCTTTCGTGCCCACGGGAATGAACGCCGGGGTCTGAATGTCGCCGTGCGGGGTGTGGATCGTGCCGGCGCGGCCGAGGGGGCGACCGTCACTTCCGGTCGCCCCGCCCGACTCGAGGTGATGCTCGACGTCGAAGCTGAAGTCAGCGGGGGAGGGGGAACCGGGGGAAGTAGGAGTGTCAGTCACCCACTCAGTGTAGAAGTAGGCAACCGCGAGTCGCCAACACGCGCGGGAACTCGCTGGGCGGGGCGCAAAACAGCGGATATCACGGGGAATCAGGATCCGTGGGGCATTGCTGGCCGCGAGGTGAACGACGGAGCGATATCGCATGAACGGCGGAAAGACGCGAAGACACGCCCGGGATGAGTGTTGGGCTTGCGGGTTCGGGGGAGCGCGCGTAATGTATTCCCTTGTCAGCGCAACGCAGCCGGGCCGCAGAGCGGTTCGGTTTGAACGGATGCGCCGGATCACCTCGTGTGATACGTTAGACAGGTTGCTCTTCGGAAAGCCTCAGGGTGAGTACGGTGGGTGTCTGGATCTTGAGAAC
>JBQDKK010000006.1:0-200989 GCA_052094845.1 Leucobacter sp.
ATTGACCCCACTGTTACGAAAGAGATTGAACTATGAGCTCCGTTCTCGAGATCAAGGACCTGCACGTCAGCGTTGAGACTGACCAGGGCGCCAAGGAAATCCTCAAGGGCGTGAACCTCACCCTCAAGCAGGGCGAGACCCACGCAATCATGGGCCCCAACGGCTCGGGCAAGTCGACCCTCGCGTACGCCATCGCTGGCCACCCGCGCTACGAGGTCACGAGCGGCTCGATCCTGCTTGACGGCGTCGAGGTCACCGAGATGGAGGTCGACGAGCGCGCACAGGCAGGTCTGTTCCTCGCAATGCAGTACCCCGTCGAGATTCCCGGCGTGACGAACGCGAACTTCCTGCGCACAGCGAAGACCGCGATTGACGGCGAGGCTCCCGCCATCCGCAGCTGGATGGGTGAGGTCCGCGACGCAATGAAGAACCTCCGCATGGACGAGTCCTTCGCATCGCGTAACGTCAACGAGGGCTTCTCGGGCGGCGAGAAGAAGCGCAACGAGATCCTGCAGCTCGAGCTCCTGAAGCCGAAGTTCGCGGTGCTCGACGAGACCGACTCCGGCCTCGACGTTGACGCGCTGAAGATCGTGTCTGAGGGCGTCAACCGCGCGAAGGACGCAACCGGCCTCGGCGTCATGCTCATCACGCACTACACGCGTATCCTCCGCTACATCAAGCCCGACTTCGTGCACGTGTTCGTGAACGGCCGCGTCGCTGAGCAGGGTGGCCCCGAGCTCGCAGATCGTCTCGAGGCGGAGGGCTACGACCGCTTCCTCGTTGACGCCTAAGTCAAAGGGCGTAGGCTACTCATATGAGTGAAGAGACCACCACGGAGACGGGAGCCGAGGCGACCGCTGTCGCTGCCGCCCCCGTATCGATCGACCCTGATTTCCGGGAGCAAGCGGTCGAGGCGTTGAAGAACGTCTCCGACCCCGAGCTCGGCGTGAACATTGTCGACCTCGGCCTCATCTACGATCTCGCGTACGACGAGGAGAACGATGCGCTCGTCATTTCGATGACGCTCACGAGCGCGGGCTGCCCCCTCACTGACGTGATCGAGAACGATATCGCCGAGTCCCTCGACGGCCTCGTCGCGGCCTTCCGCATCAACTGGGTGTGGATGCCGCCGTGGACGCCGGCGCGGATCACGGACGATGGCCGAGAGATGATGCGGGCCCTGGGCTTCAACATCTGATTCTCGCTTTTGAAGGCGGGTGCCGCCAGAACTTCACGGTTCTGGCGGCACCCGTTTTTGTGCTCAAAGATCGGTGCAGCTCAGTTTCGCCCTCAGAGTTGCGGCGCCACCGACTCGGGTAGACTGGATAGGTTGCCCTGCGAACGCCGGGCTGACTCAGTTCAGGAGAGTACCCGTGATTGTTGTAGAAGACCTCGCCATCGACGTTGGCGCGCGCCGCCTCATGGGCGAGGTCTCGTTCCGTGTGCATCCGGGCGACAAGATCGGCCTTGTCGGGCGCAACGGCGCGGGCAAGACGACGCTCACCCGCACCCTGTCGGGGGAGCTGCAGCCCGCTGAAGGGTCGGTGAAGATCACGGGCGAGCTCGGATTCCTCCCGCAGGACCCGCGCACCGGCGATCCCGAGCAGCTCGCGCGGCACCGCATTCTCGACGCCCGCGGGCTCGGGACCCTGAACAAGAACATCGCGAAGGCCTCGGAAGAGATGGGCTCGGCCGATCCTAAGGTCGCAGAGAAAGCGATGAAGCGTTTCGGGAACCTGACTGACAGGTTTCAGGCGCTCGGCGGGTACGCCGCCGAGGCCGAGGCCGCGTCGATCTCCCACAACCTCGGCCTGCCCGACCGGATCCTTGACCAGCCGCTGAAGACGCTCTCGGGCGGCCAGCGCCGCCGCATCGAGCTCGCTCGGATTCTGTTCTCGGACGCCGACACCATGATCCTCGATGAGCCGACGAACCACCTTGACGCCGACTCGATCGTGTGGCTACGCGAGTTCCTGAAGAACTACAAGGGCGGCGTCATCATCATCTCGCACGACATCGACCTCGTGGGCGAGACGGTGAACCGCGTCTTCTACCTCGACGCGAACCGGCAGGTCATCGACGTTTACAACATGGGCTGGAAGCTGTACCAGCGCCAGCGCGCTGCCGACGAGGAGCGGCGCCGAAAGGAGCGCGCCAACGTTGAAAAGAAGGCAAGCGCGCTCAAGGATCAGGCCGCGCGCTTCGGCGCGAAGGCCTCAAAGGCCGCGGCCGCCCACCAGATGGTCGCGCGCGCTGACAAGATGCTCGCGGGCCTCGAAGAGGAGCGCCAGGTGGATCGGGTCGCGAAGCTCCGCTTCCCGGACCCAGCTCCGTGCGGCAAGACGCCGATCATGGCTGAGGGGCTCTCGAAGTCGTTCGGGTCGCTTGAGATCTTCGCTGGTGTCGACCTCGCGATTGACCGGGGGTCGAAGGTCGTGATCCTTGGCCTGAACGGCGCTGGCAAGACGACGCTCCTACGCATCCTCGCGCAGGTGGACGAGCCCGACACCGGCACGATTGTCGCGGGTCACGGCCTGAAGGTCGGCTACTACGCCCAGGAGCACGAGACGCTCGACGTCAAGGCGAGTGTGCTGCAGAACATGGTCTCCGTGTCGCAGCATCTCACCGAGACGGAGGCGCGCAAGGTGCTCGGCTCCTTCCTGTTCACCGGCGACGACGTGTTGAAGCCGGCCGGGGTGCTCTCCGGCGGCGAGAAGACGCGACTCGCGCTCGCGAAGCTCGTCGTGTCGAGCGCGAATGTGCTGCTGCTCGACGAGCCGACGAACAACCTTGACCCAGCGAGCCGCCTCGAGATCCTTGACGCGCTCGCGCACTTCACCGGCGCCGTCGTGCTCGTGTCGCACGACCCGGGGGCCGTCGAGGCGCTAAACCCCGAGCGCGTGCTCATTATGCCCGAGGGCACGGAAGATCACTGGTCGAAGGAGTACCTCGAGCTCATCGAGCTCGCCTAGCCTTCGCCGTCGGCTGCATGCTTCTCGGCGTCTGCCTGCTCGTCCGCGTTGGCGGGTTTCGCGGGCGGGCCGAGGCGGGTAATGACATACGCGGCTCCGTCACTCTGCATCCCGTTCTCGTAGTAGGCAACGTGGCCCGCTTCCTCGAGTGAGAGCGTGGATTGACAGATGAAGTCGTCCGCGACGCAGTAGTCTCGCATCCGGTCTTCGAAGCGAGTGAAGCTGCCGGGAGGGCGGGGGAGGAGGCCGTTCACCTCGGGCGAGAAGCTCCCGTAGCCGGTGGGGTCGCTGCCGACAAAGCGTGGGTTGCCGTAGAGCACGACCGCGAGCACCCGCTCGGCCGCCGCTTCTGAAACCTCTCCGACGGTCGCACCGACAAGGCGCGCCTCGGGCGAGGCGAGGGCATCGCCGATGACGAGCGCGCCCTGCGAGTAGCCGAGCAGAATTGTCTGCTGCTCAGGGCACGCCTCGGCCTGGACGTTGAGCGTGTCGATGAGGGTTCGCGCGCCAAGCGTCGCACCCGCGTTGATCTCCGTGTCTGCAGGGTAGTCGAGGTCGAGGCGCTCGGTCTCATCTGGCCGCGCGCTCTCGATCGCTCTCGCGACGGGGCCCAGCAGCTGCTTGCGCTTCGGCTCGCCCGTTCCGCGCGCGGTGATCACGAGGTAGGGGGAGCACTCGAGCGGGTCGACGATTGGGTCGGGGTGCTCGGCGGCACTGTACTCGTCTACGGTCTCGGGTCCCACGGGTTCAGCGGTGACCTCTTTCAGTGCGTCCCGCGCAGCTACCGGGTCTGGTTCGGGGGCGCAGCCTGCAAGCAAGACTGCGGCGACGAGCGCCAGGCCAGCGCCAGCACTGACCCTCCGGCACGAGCGGGCGCTAGGCATCGAGCAGCGCGTCCTCCACGTCGGCATCGGTCGGACCGCGACGCCGCTTGCGCGCCCGCGACTTCTTCTCCATCTCGAGCACTTCATCACTGCCCGCATTCAGGTTCTTGTACTCCTGGCGTGCGGCGTAGGTCACGCCGATCGCCGCGATGAGAATGAAGACGTACCACTGCAGCGCGTACGACAGGTGCGGGCCCTCGTCGCGCTCGGGCTTCGGGGGCAGCACCCCGTGCTCGGCGGCGGGGTCCTCTGAGACCAGCATGCCGTAGGCGCCGGAATAGATCTCGCCAGATACCCCGGTGACGTCGGCGATCTCCGCGACATTGATGCTCGCGACCGTGCGCCCGGCGGAGCTTCGGCCGTCGACCTCGGGCTCGCTCGCTCGCAACCTGACGGTGACCTCGACGGTGCCACTCGGGTGCTGCGGCAGCGTCTTAAAGGCGTCCTCAATGTCGGTGCCGCTTGCCGGGATCCACCCGCGGTCGACGAAAAAGACCCGACCCTCGGTCGTGCGGAACGGCACGATCATGTCAGCGCCAACGCCCTGCGGCCCTGGCCGGTTCCGTGACAGCACCGCGCTGTCCTCGTAGCTGCCCTCAAGCGTGACTGTCAGCCACTTGTGCTCGTCGACGTCGAAGCCCGCGGGGTCGGGGAGCGCCTCTGCGAGCGGCACGGGGTCGGCGCCGTAGTTCCGATCGATCCGTGAGATCTCCGCCCGGGCCTGCGCGCGGCGATCGAACTGCCAGTTCCCGAGGTACACGCACGCGATCGCGAACACCGCGAAGAGGGCGAAGTACCCGATCCACCGCTTCGAATACAGAAACGACCAGCCGACACGTGTCTCAGTCATCGAGCTCCCCTACAGAAACGACCTCGAGCGGAAAGCTCCGGTCGGTGAGAAATGCGGAAAGCACCTCGCGGTGCTCGTCGCAGGCCAGCCAGGTCTTGCGGCGGTCTGCGGTGTGAATCTTGGGGTTGCGCCATCTGAGCGCCCAGGTGGCCTCATCGCGGCACCCGGCGCGGGAGCAAGTGTGCTGGTGCTCGAGTGGCGCCCCGAGGCTCAGGCCAGAAAACGTCATGCTTGCTCCTCCCGGGGCTCATCTGGGTCGGGCAGGTGCTCCGCGCCGGGTGCCGACCGCCGCACGGGCTCGACGTCGACAATGAGCAGCTCGCTAGCGGCGGCGTGGGCGGCTTCGGGCTCATCCTCACCTTCCCCGGGAGCGAGTTCAAGCGGATCGGGCGTCGAGACGGTCTCTTCGCCGCCGTGGGCGACCGCGTTTCCGACCATTACCGCGAACCAGGGAAGCACAATAGCGCCGACGATCGGAAAGACCAGCCACCACCCGGTCACCCAAAAGAGCGACAGAACACATGCCAGGCGGAGAGTCATCGCGATGAAATACATCTTCATACGGTGAGCGCGATCCTCGGTCGGGTTCACCCCGGCCGAGGTGACCCTGTAGCTCGGCGTCGCGCCGCTCTTTTTTGGCATCGGCTCCCTCATTTACAACATCCCCCAGTTTACGTCTTTGGCGGAAGCGCTGTCTGAGGATCGCCGCAGGGTAACGGAACGGTGGATACGCCATTCGCTAGGCTGAACCCCATGAACGCAAGCATCACCCCACGCACCGTCCTCATCACCGGCGGCAACCGCGGCATCGGCTATGCAATCGCAGAGCGCATGATCGCGGACGGCCACCGCGTCGCCGTCACTTCCCGGTCGGGTGAGGGGCCCGAGGGCGCCCTGACTGTCCGCGCCGAAATGACTGACTCGGCGTCGATCGACAGGGCCTTTACCGAGGTTGAGGAACAGCTCGGCGCCGTCGAGGTCGTCGTCGCCAACGCAGGCATCACGCGCGACACGCTGCTGCTTCGCATGTCGGAGGAGGACTTCACGGAGGTGATCGACACGAACCTCACCGGAACGTTCCGTGTCGTCAAGCGGGCGTCGAAGGGCCTCCTCAAGCAGCGATTCGGCCGCGTGATCCTTATTTCTTCGGTCGTGGGGCTCTACGGCTCTGCCGGGCAGATCAACTACTCGTCTTCGAAGGCGGCTCTCGTCGGGTTCGCCCGGTCACTCACCCGTGAGCTCGGCGGCCGCGGCATCACTGCGAATGTGATCGCGCCGGGCTTCATCGATACCGATATGACTGCCGTGCTTCCGGAGGCACAGCAACAGCAGTACCTCGCGTCGATCCCGGCGGCCCGCTTCGGCCAGGTCGCCGAGATCGCGGGCGCGGCATCGTTCCTCGCCGGCGATGACGCGGCGTACATCTCGGGTGCCGTGATCCCCGTCGACGGTGGCCTCGGGATGGGCCACTAACAGCCACTAATCGGTCAGGCGGTCCAACAGCGCGATCGCCTGACCGAGGTCGCCCTCGATCGAGACGTCGGCCTGTTCGCGAACAACAGGCTTCGCGTTGTAGCCGACACCGATCGCCGCGACAGCCATCATCTTCAGATCGTTCGCGCCGTCACCGATCGCGACGGTCGCCGAGAGTGGGATCCCGCTCGCCTCAGCCCACTCGGCGAGCGCGACGGCCTTCGCCTCCGCGTCAATCACCGGGCCAACGGTGCGACCGGTGAGCTCGCCGTCGGCGACCTCAAGCCTGTTCGCCCGCCAGAAATCGAGCCCGAGATCTTCCGCGAGCGGGTCGAGCACCTCGTGGAATCCGCCCGAGACCACGCCGACCTTGCCGCCACGTTCGTGTACCGCACTAATGAGCTCCCTGATGCCCGGGGAGAGTCGCACTCGCTCGTACGCCTGCGCGAAGACCGACTCTGGTGTGCCCTGAAGGGTGGCCACCCGCTCCGCAAGGCTCTCGGCGAAATCAAGCTCGCCGCGCATCGCGCGCTCGGTCACCTCAGCGACGAGTTCGCGCGTTCCCGCGGCGTCGGCGAGAAGCTCAATGACCTCGTCTTGGATGGTCGTGGAATCGCAGTCGAGAACGACGAGTGGGGTAACGCTCATGGCTCCAGTCTAGAGATAGGCTTGGGGCATGACGACCGTGCTGAGCCTCACCGACGCGAGCTACATCCGAAATCGCCGACCGATCCTTGACAGCGTGAACTGGCAGGTCGATGACAGCGAGCGGTGGGTCATCCTCGGCCCGAACGGTGCGGGAAAGACGACGATCCTGAAGCTCGTCACGGCGAATGACTTTCCGACGACTGGCACCGTCGATGTGCTCGGTCACCGCCTCGGCAAGGTCGACATCTTCGAACTGCGCGCGCGCCTGGGTTTCGTGTCGAGCGCAACCGCCCGGCGCATCCCGCCAAACGAGATCGTGCGTGACGTCGTGCTCACCGCCGCGTACTCGGTCGAGGGCCGCTGGAACGAAGAGTACGACGCGATCGACGTTCGGCAGGCGGACCGCGTGCTCGCCGAGTGGGACCTCCTAGAGCTCGCAGACCAGCCTTTCGGCACGCTCTCCGATGGCGAGCGTAAGCGCACGCTCATCGCTCGAGCGGTGATGACTGACCCCGAGCTGCTGCTCCTCGACGAGCCCAGCGCGAGCCTCGACCTCGGCGCCCGCGAGCGACTCCTGCAGATGCTCTCGGGCTTCGCGCAGTCGCCCTATTCGCCGGCAATGGTGATGGTGACGCACCACGTCGAAGAGATCCCTCCTGGATTCACGCACGTCATGCTGGTGAGCGGCGGGAAGGTGCAGGCCGCTGGGCCGATCACTGAGACGCTCACCGCCGAAAACCTCGAAGCGACGTTCGGAATGCCGTTCGAGCTCACGGAGGCCGGCGGCCGGTACGCGGCGAAGGCCCGCTCAGCCGCCGTCTAGCCACTTTTCACCCGACACGCGGGCGCCAACACACCCCAAGGTCTGCATCAGCCGATTCGATCTGCTAATATTGATCCTTGGTGCGGTGACGCCGCAAGACTTCTGCGTTCGGCCATTCCGCCGAATCAGCGAGACGCAACATTATCGAAGGACAGTCATGAAGACCGAGATTCACCCCGAGTACAACGCCATCGTGTTCCGCGACCTTGCGTCGGGGGAGACCTTCCTCACGCGTTCGACTCTCACGAGCGACAAGACCATCGAGCTCGACGGCGCCACCTACCCGGTGCTCGACGTTGAAATCTCGAGCGCTTCGCACCCGTTCTACACGGGCAAGCAGCGCATCATGGACTCGGCCGGCCGTGTCGAGAAGTTCAACCAGCGCTTCAAGTCGTTCGGCGCGTAAGCAGCCTAACTTCGCGAAAGGGCGGGCGATCCTCTTCAGGATCGCCCGCCCTTTTCGCATGTCTGGGGGCAGCGGCCGCAAAACCACCGCACCCATTTCGCTAGCCCCGCACCGGCCAGGCACCGTCAGCCACGAAGTTGGGGTCGCGAACCCGACGCATGTACTCCTGAAAGTTCTCGGCCTGGGCGCGGGCCCACTGCGCCTGCGCCGCGTGGATAGCTTCAAGGTCATCTGGCAGCGTCGCCTGGTACTTCCGCGCAAGCTGCTGCATGACCTTCCCAGATGCGATTGCATCTTCGCCGGCGTCGTGCGCGTTCCCGAGTTCGACGCTGTAATGCTCAGACACTGCGACGAGCGTTCGCTTGCCCTTGCGGAACCTGTCGAGCTGCTTGTCGATGATGAGCGGGTCGAGCACGGGCGCGATCGCCGCGCCCGGCACGCCGTACCGCCGCTGCTCAGCCGCGAGCAGCGACAGGTCGTAGGGCGCGTTGTACACGACTAGAGGAAGACCACGCTCGATGAGCTGCGCGATGCGCTCAGTGATCTGCGCAATACCGACGGCCGCGTCGATGCCGCTCGACCGTGCCACTTCTGTGGTGATGCCGTGCACGCGCACGGCAGAGTCGGGTATCTCGACGCCGGGGTTGAGCAGCCAGTCGTAGCGCTCCGAGATCTCGCCGTTCTCGCCGAGGATCGCGAGCGTTGCGCTCACGATGCGAGCGGTGTCTGTTTCGACGCCCGTCGTCTCGGTATCAAATACTGCAAGCTGGGCCGCCCAGAGGGGGAGTGGGTCGTTCACGGTGATCCTTTCGCCTGTACCGATAGTACCGAGGGCCACCGACGATGCCACAGCCCTGCCGAGGCGGGAGTGGCGCATACGCTTCCAGCGCACACCCGGCGCGTGTGCAGAGGAGTGCCAGGCGCGGCCCGGTAGCATCTACTCTGTGCCAGATCACGCGCTGACAGATCACCCGCCTCACCTCATACCCACCCTCGGAATCGATACCCGAGATTGGGTGTTTGGCGACCCCGCGGGCGCGCCCGTGATCCTTGTCCACGGCTTCCGCGGCGATCACCATGGCCTGCAAGGGATCGCGGAGGGGCTCGCGGACGCCGCGCCCGCCTTCGCGTTTCATGTACCTGACCTCCCGGGTTTCGGCGAGACCCCGGCGCTGCCGGGCCGTGCGCATGATCTCGCCGCTTTTGGCGATTGGCTTGTCGCGTTCACTCGGGAAGTCGCGCCAGCCGGCGCCGTCATTCTCGGGCACTCGTTTGGCTCGCTCGTCGTCAGCGCGGGGCTGGCGCAGGGTGCCGAATCGAGCCGCACGATTCTCATCAATCCAATCTCTGCGCCGGCGCTCGAGGGCACACAGGCTGCGCTCACTCAGCTCGCCATCGGGTACTACCGCGCCGCGAACGCGCTGCCGGAGGGCGCCGCGAAGTCGCTACTGGGGAACAAGCTCATCGTGCGCGGCATGAGCGAGGTCATGGCGAAGACCCGAGACCGCGAGCTGCGAGCCTGGATTCACGACCAGCACGACAGGTACTTTTCGTCGTTCAGCGATTCTCGCTCGCTCCTCGAGGCATTTCGCGCCTCCGTATCGCACACGGTGGCCGAGTTTGCGGCCGCGTATTCGATGCCGACGCTGATTATCGCGGGGGAGAAGGACGACATTACGCCCCTCTCAAAGCAGCTCGACCTGCAGCGAATGATCACCGACTCGGAGCTCCTGATCCTCCCCGGCACTGGCCATCTCGTGCACTACGAGGCCGTCGACGACACGGTGTCGCGTATTGCCCAGTTTCTTCAGACCGACCCCGCTACGCCTTCGGAGCCCACCGCGTGAGAATTGTTCACATTGATGACATCACCGCCCCCGAACTCGCAGACTTCACCCAGCTCACTGACGTCGCGCTGAGGCGTGTCCGTGAACCGGCAGAGGGCCTGTATCTCGCGGAGTCGCCGAAGGTGATCGAGCGAGCGCTGCGCGCAGGCCACCGCCCCAGGGCGTTGCTGATGGTCGAGGAGTGGCTCGAGCGCGTCGGGCCCGCCCTCGACGCCTACCCCGACGTACCTGTGTATATCGGGCAGCCCGAGCAGCTTGAGCAACTCACCGGGTTCAACATGCACCGCGGCGCGATCGCGTCGATGCACCGCCCCGCACCGCTTGACCCCGCCGAACTGCTTCGCACGTCGTCGCGCGTCGTCGTGCTTGAGGATCTCGCTGACCACACAAACGTTGGCGCCGTCTTCAGGTCGGCCGCCGCACTCGGGGCTGACGCGGTGCTGCTGACCCCGGGATGCGCTGACCCGCTGTACCGGCGCGCGGTGCGCGTGAGCATGGGGGCGGTGCTGCAGGTGCCGTGGGCGCGGCTGCCGGATTGGCGCGAAGCCGGTCCGCTGTTTCGTGAGCTTGGATACGACCTCACCGCGTTTGCGCTGCGAGACGACGCAGAGGATCTCGCGGACTTCGTTCAGGATCTCCCTGAGCGCCTCGCGATCATGTTTGGTACCGAGGGGCCGGGCCTCTCTCGGCGCGCGCTCGCGTCGGCCTCACGCACCGTGCTCATCCCGATGGAGCACGGCGTCGATTCACTGAACGTCGCGACCGCGGCCGCCCTCGCGATGTGGGCCGTTCGCACGGGAGACCAGCGCGCGTCACGGCCCGCGGCATCCAGGGCTATCGCCGCTGGGGGAGTTGGCGCGTGAGTATCCCAATCGCCTCGACGGCGCACCGGCGCTTGCGCGTCCTCTGGATCCTGCTGTTCTGGCTGATCATTGGGGCCGGCGCATACATCCTCGGCGTACTGAGCTCCACGGGCCAAGCAGTTGAGGATCATGTCTTGCAGGGCTCGGACTTCAACACCCACCCGCCGGCCCCGCTGAGCCTGGTCTCACCGTTCACGATCGCCATTGCGCTTGTCGGGCTCGGGCTCATTGCTCTGTGGGTACACGGGATCGCTCGCGCGCTGACCGTTACGCTCGTGCCCGCCGTGGCCATCGTCGCCTCACAGCTGCTGAAGTCCGAGGTGCTGGGGCGGCCTGACCTTCTGACGCTCGCGGCTGAGAACACATTCCCCAGCGGACATATGACGGTCTTCGCGACAGTCGTCGGCGCAGCGGTATTTGCGCTGCCGCGCCGCATCCAGGCCCTGGCCGCGGTTGGGGGAGCGGTGCTCCTCAGCATCGTGAGCTGGCAGTTGCTCGGCTACGGTTGGCACCGCCCGAGCGACGTGCTCGGAGCGCTCGCGCTCGCTGGTGCAGGCTTCGCGGCGGTCACCATGCTCACACCTTTGCAGCGCCCGCCGGGTGTCTGGCTGCTTCGCACGGCGTCAATTGCGCTCGTAGTCGGTGGCTGGCTCACGGTCGGCGTGGCATTCGTGCTCACCATCATCGGCTGGCAGTCAGGGAGCGCCGACACGATGCTCTACGCCGGCCAATTGGGCTGTGTCGCCCTGTCGCTACTCGCGGCGCACTCACTGCTTCGACTCGCCGTGCTAGCGTACTCACCCAAAGGAGGGTGAGAGTGAAACCATTTGCGCTGCAGGGGAGTGGGCTGACCCTTAACGAGCTGGGGCTCGCTGATGCGCCCGACGTTGCTCGCTATAGCGCCGACCCGGTCTTCGAGGAGTTCATGTCGACGCCGTGGCCCTACACGCTGGCCGACGCCGAGTCGTTCATCGAGGAGTACGCGCCGAAGGCGTGGGCAGACGGTTCAGAGTGGACGTGGGCTATCCGAGAAGACGCCCCGGGCCCACTGCTTGGAGTCATCGGGATCAGGCTTCCGAGTGGCATGCTTGGCTACTGGCTCGGGGAACCGCACCGCGGGCGCAGAATTATGTCAGCTTGTGTCGACCTCGTCACAGCCGCCGTTTTTGAGCGGACCGACATCCCGTCGGTGGGCTGGGAAACGAGGATTGGCAACATCGGTTCGCTGCGCACCATCGAGCGCAGCGGCTTCACGTACACCGGCGAAGCCGTCGGGCAGATCCCGGCGCGCGACGGTGCTCCAGTCCAATCCTGGACAGCGAAACTCGGCCGGCCACAACACTGACGCCGCCGCCTCGGGGTTCGCGCCTTTCACCTGTGATCTGCACCACCAATGCAAAGCTTCACGGCAATGTGACACACGCTTCGCAGAAGCCAGATAGGACGACGCTCCACGCGCACATAATGGCCCGCGCCCGCGCAAACACCCACTCCGCATAGACCCCCACCCATCCGCCGATAATCTATATTATGTCAGCTCGTGGAGGGCCAACGGGTGCTCCCCGGGCATGCGCCCTTCCCTGCAGCGCCCCGCGCACCCGCTCCAAAGCGTCCCTTATAGGGAAACACCCACAGCGAACGCGCCGGCCCCGGCTAGCGCGCCAAGCAGCACGACAACCCACGGCCGCGTTTTGAGCACCAGCAGAGTCAGGGCGACGGCTGCGATTCCTGCTGCAGCCCACGAGGTCAGACCGCCCGCCGCGACTGGCCCGCACATCGCCGCCACGAGCACGCCAATTACGGCCGCACCAGCGCCGCGGAACGCGGCAGCGAGGCCAGGGCGCGTGCGCAGCGTATTCCAGAACGGAAGTATCCCGAAGAGCAGCAGAAAGCCCGGGGCGAAGATCGCAATCACGGCGATGAGCCCGCCCAGCACTCCCCCAGGCCCAACAGCTGAAATCGCTCCAAGGTACGCCGCAAAGCTGAACATCGGGCCTGGAACCGCCTGCGCGAGCCCATAACCAGAGAGGAAGTCGCTCGGCGACACCCAGCCCGGAGCGACAGTTCCAGTCTCAAGCAGCGGCAGCACTGCGTGGCCACCGCCGAACACGAGCGCGCCAGCCCGGGCGAACGTGTCGATCAGTGCGCTCAGACCAGCGAGTCCCCCGTTCGAGCCCGTCCCGGTCCCACCTCCCGCGCCTCCCGCGAGGAGCAGCAGCGGGGCACCGACTAGGAAGACAAGCAGAGTGGCAAGCGAGCAGATTCCCGCCCACACAGGCACCGCTCCCCTGCCTCCGACAACTCTGCCTCCGACAACTCTGCCTCCGACAACTCTGCCACCGACAACACTGCCACCGACAGCGCCACTGCCGCCATCACCGTTCCCGCCACCAGACTCGGCCCCAGCGCGGCGTGCGCCCCTCGCACGCACCCGATGCAACAACCAGCCTGCGGCCGCGCCAAGTCCGATCGCGGCTGGCTGCGCAGCCGGATGACTCCAGGAGACCACGAGCAGCAGGGCCGCCGCTGCGATCACCCAGGCGCTCCGCCCCGCGACTAGCCCAGGCCACATGCCCCAGATCGCGTGCGCCACCACAGCCACTGCGACCGAGGTGAGGCCCGCCGTCACCGCGCCAACAAGCGGCCCGGAGAACGCCTGCGCCCCGAGCGCAAAGCCCAACATGATGGCAACAGAGGGGGCGGTGAACCCGAGGAACGCGGCGGCCGCACCCCAGACTCCCCCGCGCCGCAGCCCGATTGCAAACCCGAGTTGGCTCGAGGCCGGCCCGGGCAAGACCTGGCAGAGGGCGACGAGCTCGCCGAAGGTCGCGTCGGTGAGCCACTTGCGTCGAGCGACGAACTCCGCGCGAAAGAACCCGATGTGCGCGGTTGGCCCGCCGAACGAGACGAGCCCCAGCTTGAGAAAAGCCGCGAAGACCTCGCGCACCGATCCGCCCCGCGGCCCGGCAGGGTACGAATGCTCGGGGACCCCCGCTTCGCTCATGGACCATACCTTCCCGGTCGCCGCCTCCTGCTCGACAGCCACTCACCCCATACTCGCAGCGCGGGGCCCACCCTCCCCCGCCAAAACGAGCAGACTCCCCCGCTCGCCAGCTGCCGTTCATCGAACGGACACACGGCGCGCCCAGGGCGCGCCTTGCCCATCGCGCGCAAGAGCAACCTATGCTACCGGTGTAGCGTATCCGGCTTTGCCCTATCCGGCGCCCGGAACGGACAGTAACTTGGAACCGTAACCCCACGGCCGCCTCCGCGGCGGAGCAAAGGAGACACCGAGCACCATGCCTGATTCCGAGTATCCCGGGCCCCGCACGCGCAAGATCACCGAGCCAACGCCCCCTCCGCTTCCCCACCCGGGCCTCTTGCCTGGCATCGGGGTTGAGCAAACCGGGCTCAGGTTCCCGACGAACCGGGTCGTACTTGGCACGACGTTCACGCTCACGGTCGGCGTCATAGTCTGGGCGTTCATCGCGCCCGACACACTCGCGGACGTCGGAGCGGCCTCGCTCGCGTGGGTGACGGAACACTTCAGCTGGATGTTCGGCGCTCTTGCCATCGCAGTCGCCCTCTTCATGCTCGTCGTCGGCTACGGCCGCACGGGCGGTATCCGCCTCGGAGCGGACGATGAGGAGCCCGAGTTCTCCACCGCTTCCTGGGTGTCCATGCTCTTTGCGGCCGGGCTTGGCATCGGCTTGCTGTTCTACGGGCCGCTCGAGCCGCTCACCTATTTCCTCACCCCCGCACCCGGGATCGACGCAGCCGCGGGCACCCCGGAAGCGGCGCTCCCCGCGCTTGCACAAACCGTGCTGCACTGGGGCCCGATCGCCTGGGCGTTCTACGCCCTCGTTGGCGGAGCAATCGCCTATAGCGCGTACCGCCGCGGCCGCGCACCGCTCATCTCGGCGCTCTTCGAACCCGTGTTCCCCGGCAGTAGCCACCGTGTGCTGGGCCGCATCATCGACGTCTTCGCGATCATCGTCACGCTGTTCGGCACCGCCGTCTCACTCGGGATCGGGGCGCTGCAGATCGAGAGCGGCTTCCGCATGGTCACCGGCCTTGGCCCGATGGGAAACACTTTCCTCGTCGGCGCTATCGCGATCCTCACCTCGCTCTTCATAGCGTCGGCGGTCTCAGGCGTGAAGAAAGGCATCAGGCGGCTCTCCAATCTCAACATGATCCTCACCGGGGCGCTCGGCCTCTTCGTGCTCGTCGCCGGGCCGACGATCTACATCCTCAACTTCCTCCCCTCCTCGCTCGTCGAGTTCCTCGGGCAGCTTCCAACGATGCTCTCCCGCAACCCGAATCAGGGGCCAGAGACCGCCGAGTTCCTCGCAAGTTGGACGACCTACTACTGGGCGTGGTGGGTCTCATGGACACCGTTCGTCGGGATGTTCATCGCGAAGATCTCTCGCGGCCGCACGCTCCGCGAGTTCGTCACGACAGTCGTGCTCGTGCCCTCGGCAATCGTGATCGCCTGGTTCGTCATCTACGGTGGCACCGCGATCTCGATGACCCTTGGCGGTGAGGATCTCCAGACAGGCGGCTCGGGCGAAGAGGTGCTATTCAGGCTCCTCGAACGCCTGCCGTTCGCGATGGTCACCTCCGTGATCGCGATGGTGGCGGTCGTCGTGTTCTTCGTCACGGCTGCCGACTCGGCCTCGATTGTGATGGCGTCAATGTCGCAGGCTGGGCGGCCAGAGCCGTCGAAGTGGGTCACGATTCTGTGGGGGCTGTTGCTCAGCCTCATCGCGATCTCACTGCTTCTGGCCGGCGGGCGCAACGCCCTCTCGGGCTTGCAATCGCTCATGGTCGTCTCGGCGCTGCCATTCGCCTTCGTCGTGATGGGCATCATGTTCTCGTGGGCGCGGGATCTCAAGACCGACCCATACATCATCCGCCGCCAGTACGCGCAGGCCGCAATCGCTCAGGGCGTTCGACGCGGGATCGATGAGTATGGCGACGACTTCGTCTTCGGCGCGAGCGAGGTACCCGCAGACGAAGGTGCGGGCGCCGGCTTCGACAGCAGTGACCCCGCGCTCACTGACTGGTACGTTGACGCCACGACTGGCCCCATCGAGCGCGTCACCGCCGAAGACGTGCAGCGGACGCTCGAACCGGGCCGCATCCAGCCGAAGGGCCCGGACCGCCCCGAGCACACCGCCTCGGGCGATGCCGCGCTCGTCGTCGGCGAGCCGCAACCGGATCCGTCACCGGAACCCAACCCCCGCGCCGGTCGACACGGCGCAGCGACCGAACCAGGCGACGATGGCGAACCGAGCTGACCGGCTCCGCGGGTCTCACTGCTCTTCGAGGTGTTCGGAGATGACTTCGAGCGTGTGCGCGCGGGCGCTCCGGGCCGGATCCCCCGTCGCGCGGCTCACGGCGCGCACGAGCGCCTCTGCGAAGAGCATCAGCGAGACCCGCGACGCGTGCTCGAGCTCGCTGCGAAAAGTCACGCCCGCGGGCGCAATGACGAGCGAGAGCGATGCCGCGTCCGTGAGCGCGGATGCCCTGAACGAGGTGATCGCAATCACGGTCGCCCCGGCAGCCGCGGCTGCGGCCGCCGCGCCCAGGCTTGCGTCGTTCGCCCCCGACCCTGAGACGACGATGCAGGCATCGCCGCCGGAGAGGTGCCGCGCTGCGATCTGTTGCGCAAGCGAGTCGGCGATGAACTCGGCGTGCCTGCCGTGCGCCGTCAGCCGCATCGAAAGCGCTGATGCAACGACGGCGGAGAGGCCGTTGGCGACAACGAGAACGCGCTGAGCACCCGCGATCGCCGACACCGCGAGCTCCACCGATCGCTCGTCGAGCATCCCGGTGCTCGAGCCGAGGGCGAGCGCAGCCTCTGCGACGTCCGCGCTAATCTCGCTCAGCGCGCTTCCCTCCCGAGCTTCGGCCTCAGCGGCGTTCTGAGCGGGGGCGGCCGCGGGCTGCGCGCCTGCCGCGCGCGGCGATTGAGATGCCCCGAGCTCCGCCGCGAGCGCGACGCGAAGCTGCGGGTAGCCGCGATACCCGAGGGTCTGGCAGGCGCGCATGACCGTCGTGCGGCCCACTCCCGCGCGCTCCGCAACCTCCTGGGCCGTCCACTCAATTGCCTCTTCTGCATGTTCGAGCAGCAGCGTAATGACCTGACGTTCGCTCGGCTGCAGAGCGTGCCGCATAGCCGCGGCGCGCGCGCTGGGGTGCGACCCCGGCGCGAACCCGTCGTACCCCTCATCATGTGGCACGGACGTTCCCTCCTTCGGTAATGCGTCGCCGGATCGCGCCTGAGGCAGCGTCGACGAGCACGGTCGCCGCGACGACAACAATGAGGAGCACACCAACCGTCGCCCACTCGCGGTACTGCGTGTACGACGTCAGCATGTCTCCGATTCCACCAACTCCGATGAGGCCGAGCACCGCCGACGAGCGCACGTTGATCTCGAAGCGGTACAGCCAGAACGACCAGAACGCAGGCGCTGCCTGGGGCCACACGCCCCACCTGAGCACTTCGGCAGTGCTGCCACCGGCAGCCCGCGCCGCTTCGATAGGCCCGGCGGGCACTGCCTCGACGGCCTCGTACCCCCATTTCCCGAGGGTGCCGATGCCGTTGACTGCGAGTGCAAGCGCCCCCGTGAACGGGGTCAACCCGGTAACCGAGAGAATCACGATCGCGATGATGATCTCGGGGACGGCGCGGATGAGCGAGAACAGCCCACGTAGCAGCGCCCGGAGCCAGGCGGGCCCGTAGCCGCGCGCCGCGACCAGGCTGAGCGGCGTCGCGATGAGTATTGAGAGCACGGTTCCGACCCAGGCCATCTCGATGCTGCGCCATGTCTGCCAGAGAGCCTCGGGCAGCTTCTCCCAGTTCGGCGCGGAGAACATGAGCCAGAGGTAGCGCACCACCTCACCGGGGAGGTCGGCGAGCCGGCCCCAGTTCACCTCGATGGACCAGAAAGCGAGCACCACCAGCGCGGTCACGGCGGCCCAGGCGAGCGCCCTCAGTGGGCGGCGGGGCCGGGGAGGGATCACCGACGTCATACGAGCCTCCTCCGAATCGCAGAGCTTACGGCGTCGAGCGCAATCACGATGATGAGAATCTCCACGATGATGAGTGATAGCTGGTCGTATCGATAGAACGTTCGCACTGCGTCGATAAGCAGGCCGAGACCGCCGGCGCCGACGAGCCCGAGCACGGTCGAGGCTCTGACGTTGAGTTCGAAGACGTAGAGCGCTTGGTTTGCGAAGGCCGGCCAGGCATCCGGGAGTGCGAGTGTCCGGTTGATCTGGGTCTGCGTCGCACCGACGGCCCGGCCAGCCTCGAGCGGGCCGATATCGTTCGTGTCAATGGCTTCGGAGACGAGCTTCACCAGGATTCCGACGTTGAACAGCACGAGCGCGAGGATGCCAGGGAGCGCTCCAACGCCCACCATCGCGACAAGGATGGCGGCGTACAGCAGGTCAGGCACGGCGCGCACGACATTGAGGGTCGCCCGCACAAGAGCGCGAGCCGCCGCGTGAGGGGCGGTGTTGCGAGCGGCGAGGAAGCTGAGCGGCAGCGAGACCGCCGAGCCAATCGCCGTCGCGATGACCGCCATCTGCAGGGTTTCGACGAGCGACGGAATCGTCCGCGGGAAGAAGCCCCAGTCGGGCTGCAGCAGCTTCACGATCTTGTCGGCGCCGTTCTGCCAGTTCCGCGCGATCGCGCCGACGTCGACCCCGATCCCTATTCCGGGAAGGCACATGACGATCGTGACGATGAGGATCGCGGACGCGATCACCGGCCCGCGCCACGTGCCGCCCGGTCTCGCGGGGAGGTTGAGTGCGCTCATTGGCGGCCCCGCTCCCCGGTGCCCAGCCTGTCGGCTGAGCCAATCGGCCTGCCGTAGATCTTCTCGAAGTCGCTGTCGCTCGCGCTCGCTGCGGGGCCGTCGTAGACGACCTCGCCCGCGCGCATGCCGATCATCCTCACGCCGTATTCGCGGGCAAGGTCGAGCAGGTGCAGGTTGACGAGCACGGTGATGCCGCGCTCTTCGTTGATGCGCCGGAGGTCGCCCATCACACCGTGCGCGGTAGGCGGGTCGAGGCTCGCAACGGGCTCATCGGCGAGCACGACTTTGGGCTGCTGCGTGAGCGCACGAGCGATGGCGACCCGCTGCTGCTGGCCGCCCGAAAGGTCAGACGCGCGGGAGTAGAGCTTCTGCAGGATACCGACGCTGTCAAGCGCTTCATAGGCGAGCTCCCTATCCCGCTCACGATACGCCCCAAGCAGGGTGCGCCAGAGAGGCGTATGTGCGAGCCTGCCCACGAGCACGTTCTGCAGCACCGTGGCGCGCCCCGCAAGGTTGAACCCCTGAAAGACCATCCCAATCTCGCCTCGCAGGGCCCGGAGTGCCGCTCCCCCTGCGCCGTTTACTGTCGTGTCGCCGACCCGGAGCACACCCGACGTGACGGGGACGAGACCGTTCATCGTGCGAATGAGCGTGGACTTGCCGGAGCCTGAGAGCCCGACTATCGCGACCATTGACCCAGCGGGGATGCTGAGCGAGACATTGTTCAACCCGACCGTGCCGTTCGGGTACCGGACGGTGACCCCGTCGAGCTCGATTCCCCACGGGGTGGGAGCGTCCGCCGCCCCCACCCCTGTCACCGCGCGCCGCGGTGTCAGTTGCTCGTTCACTGGAGGCCGAGCGCCTCTGCTGCGCGAGCGACAACGTCGAGCGACTCGGGGTTCGCGGGCGCGAGCTTCGTGATCGAGTAGATGCTCTCAAGAATCTGCGAGCCCTCGGGGGTGTTTGAGAAGCTCTCGAGCGCGTCGGTGATCTTCTGCTGCAGTTCGGGCGAGAGCTCGCTCGACAGCGCGACCCCGTCGTTCGGGATCTCTTCGGTCATCGCGAAGACGACGACCTTCTGTCCGACGTCGGTGGTGTCTTTCGCGACGATGTCACGAGCGTCCCAGAAGCTGAAGCCAACCTCGGCGTCACCGTTGTAGACGGCGAGCACGGAGGCGTCGTTCGCCGTAACGGGAACCTGCTGGATGTCGGTGTCGATGTTGAAGCCCGCCTCCTGCAGCGCAAGCATGGGGTAGATGTACCCGGCCGGCGACCCGGGGCCGAGCACAGCGACCTTTGCGCCCTTCATCTTCTCGATGCTCTCGAGGCCGGCGGGCCCCGTCATCGCGTCGGCGCCATTGCAGAACAGCTTCCCGTCACTCTCAACCGGGGTGTCGGCGCAGTACTTATCGGGGTTGTTCGTCATGAACTGAGCCGGGTAGGTGATGTTGCCGTTGCGTTCCGTCTGCAACACGACCTCTGCACCGTACATGTCGTTCGCCTGCCAGAGCTGCAGCGACGGAAGGAAGCCGATCTGCGCCTGGCCCGCCCCCATCGCCTCGACGGCCGCCTGGTAGTCCTTCGACACAACACCGGTGACCTCGATGCCGAGTTCCTCGGTGAGGTAGTCGGTAAGGGGGGCCGCGGTGTCGACGAGTCCGTCCTGATCCTGCGACGGGACCAGCGCGAGAACGAGCGACGACGGGCCCTCTACGGGCTTCGGCTCCCCCGTACCGGAGGCGTCACCGCCGGCGGCAGAGGTGCAGCCTGTCAGGGCGATGGTCACGGCGGCCCCAATGGTTGCCGCGCGGAGCGCGTTGGTTCGGAAGGGTGAGGTAGACATGGAAGTCCCTTTCATGATGCAGCGTGGGTTGGGAAGGTTGATGAGTTGGGCAGTGGAAGTGGAGTTCAAACTGGGGCACGGGCATCACGCCGGGCCGTCAAGCCAGCGAGTGATCCCGGGCAGCACGTCGGTGACGGTCGCACCGACGAGGTCGGGCTCTGCACCGGCTTGGGGGTGCGCGCCGACGAGCGCCGTCGCGTGTCCCCGAGCCTGCGCGGGAGCGAGGTCGTTGCGCCAGACATCACCGACGCTCAGCACCCGCCGATCTGGGGAGAGCGAGTCGAGAAGCGCCTCAAGCCCCGTGGGTTTGCCCGCGTCCGTGAGGATCCGGTCGAACGCGCCCGTGAGCCCGAGCGCGCCGAGCGCCTCGCGGAGGCGGATCGCTGGCGCGTTCGTGAGCAGGATCCGCTCGGCGCGCCTCTCTGCGCCGACGTCCGCGAGGAACTCGGCAAGCCCCGCGGGCGCGACGACCGGCGCTCCCTGCGTTGCAAGGAGCGCGCGGCTCGCGAGGTAGGCGCGGGAGAGCGCGTCGTCGTGGACGCCTCGCGCGATCGCGGCACCGCGCACGGCATCGTAGTCGTCGACCCACTCGGAGTCTTCGCTTCCGAGGCGCGCCTCGACCTCAGCAACGAAGCCGGGCCCCGCCTCCGCCGCTACCGCAGCGGCGTACGCGAGCACCGGGCCGTCGCCGAGCGACACGGTGCCATCAAAGTCAAAAATGAGCACGGGTAAGGAGCGCACGATGGCCTTTCGGTGGGTCACGCCCACTCTCTGTGGACGCAGTGTCCATCGTGCTCGCCTGGTGTGGACGGAATGTCCCCAGGCCGTGAACGCCCACTGAACGCCTCGTTGCGGTTCGCTGACGTGCGCGAGCGCACAAAGCTACAATGTCGGGCATGTACGTAAAGATCTGCGGGCTCCGCACTCCGGAACACGCAACCACCGCAGCGCTCGCCGGCGCTGACGCCGTGGGTGTGGTCATGAGTAAGCGCAGCCCGCGCCACGCCACCGAAGCGCAGGCTCTCGCCGTGATCGCCGCGGCGAAGGCAGCGCGACCGGCAGTCGACACCGTGCTCGTTGTGCGGGAGATGGGCGCGACCGAGGCTGCAGCGACCGCGTCTCGCCTCGGGTTTGACGTGCTGCAGCTCCATGGGGGGTACGCGGCAGCTGAGTTCGCGGCCGCCGCGGCCGTGCACCCCCGCGTGTGGCGGGCGGCAAGCCTCGCGACAACGCCCGACCTGCGGGCGGGAGCCTACGGCGAAGAGCGGCTGCTCGTTGACGGAGCTGCCGCAGGCTCGGGCGAGGTGTGGGATCTCGGGCTCATCGCCGGAGCGGAGCTCGGGGATGACTGGCTGCTCGCGGGCGGCCTCGACCCGGAGAATGTCGCCCCGGCGATCCGGGCAGCACTGCCCGGCGGGGTCGACGTCTCAAGCGGGGTCGAGGTCGCGCCCGGCGTAAAGAGCGGCGACCTTATCGAGCAGTTCATCGCAGCTGCCCGCGCAGCTGCCTAGTTTGCTGCAGCTGCCTGGGTCGCCGTGACCCAGGCTTGGAGCTTGGCCTCGGCAGCGCCCGAGTCGATGACCGACTCTGCGAGGTCGAGCTTCTCGCGCAACCGCTTCAACAGGGGCACCTCGACCGAGTCGGGCTTCGCCGCGATGTCGTAGGCAACGAGGCCTGCGGCGGCGTTGAGCAGCACAATGTCGCGGATGGGGCCCTTCTCGCCGCCGAGGATGCGGCGAACCACGTCCGCATTTTCTGCGGGGGTTCCGCCAATCAGCGAAGAAATGTCGGCACGCGGGATGCCGAGGTCGCGCGGCTCCAGGTCGTGCTCGGTGAGGCCGCCACGGCTCACCTCCCAGATGCGCGAGTGCCCCGTCGTCGTGAGCTCATCGAGCCCGTCGTCACCACGGAACACGAGCGCGGAGGCGCCGCGCAGCCGGAACACGCCGACAAACGTGGCCACGCGGTCGAGGTCGGCCACACCGAGCGCGGAGGCTTCCGGACGCACCGGGTTGCAGAGCGGCCCGAGGAAGTTGAAGACCGTTGGAATGCCGAGTTCTGCGCGGGCTGCCGCGACATGCTTGAAGCCCTGGAGGAATCGTGCAGCGTGCACGAAGGCGATTCCTGACTCGTCGAACGCGCGGGTGAGTTGATCCGGATCCAACTGCAGGTTCACGCCGAGCGACGTAAACACGTCTGACGACCCCGACAGGCTGCTGGAGGCCTTGTTGCCGTGCTTCACAACGGGTGTTCCCGCAGCAGCGGCCACGATCGATGCCATCGACGAGATATTGACAGTCCCGAACCGGTCTCCCCCTGTTCCCACAATATCGAGAGACATAATGGGGAGGTTTATGGGCAGCGCCTCTTCCAGGATGGCGTCGCGGAAGCCGATGACCTCTTCAACGGTGACGCCCTTTGACTGGAGCGCTACGAGGAATCCGCCGACCTGGGCGTCGGTCGCCTCTCCCCGCATAAACCGTGCCATCGCCCACTCCGCTTGGGAAACGCTCAGGTCTTCCCCCGTGAGAAGCGTCGACAGGATTGCAGGCCAGGTCCGATCATCAGTCATGAGACAATCCTAGTGACGACACGCCGCACCCCGGGCGAAGTGGTCCAGCAAGGTGAGCAAGCGGGGTAGGCTGTAACGGTATTTGCCACAGATTATTCGGCGCGCCGAGGATCAGTGAAAATCCACACCAAACTTTCAGCCATAATGGAAGGGTGACAACGACCACTATGAATACCAAGTCAGCCGTGCCCGCGGTGAAGCGACCCAACAGCGTCGCCGTCGGCACGATCGTGTGGCTCGGCAGCGAGGTCATGTTCTTCGCTGGCCTGTTCGCGATCTACTTCACACTCCGGGCGATGAACCCTGAGCTGTGGGCCGAACAGACCGCAAAGCACAACTTCACCTTTGCGCTGATCAACACGTCCATCCTTGTGCTCTCCTCGTTCACCGCTCAGGCCGGCGTCTTCGCCGCCGAGCGGATGCAGCCGCGGCGCACCGGTTGGAGCCCGGCCAAGTGGGGAACGGTTGAGTGGTTCTACCTCACGTTCTTCATGGGCGCCACCTTCGTCGCTGGGCAGTCCTACGAGTACGCGGTCTTCGTGTCCGAGGGCGTGACGCTCGCGAGCGATCCGTACGGTTCGGCGTTCTACCTCGCCACCGGCTTCCACGGCATCCACGTCGCCCTTGGCCTCTTTGCCTTCCTCCTCGTGATCGGCCGTATCTACGCGGTCAAGAACTTCACGCACAAGGAGGAGACGACCGCCGTCGTCGTGTCGTACTACTGGCACTTCGTCGACATCGTCTGGATCATCCTCTTCTATATCATCTACGTCATTAAGTAGAGTCAGGAGCATTTGACATCATGGCTCGCGCCAAGAAGAACCCAGCAAAGTCGGGTCGTCGTCACCCACTCGCGACCGCTGCCCTGCTCGCAGTAGGCCTGGTCGTCACCGGTGCTGCATACGCTGGCATCAGCACCACTTCCGCGACTGCTGAGGTTGATCTCTCCTCACCCGCCGTTATCAAAGAGGGCGAAAAGCTCTTCGCCGCGAACTGCGCAACCTGCCACGGCATGGGCGCTCAGGGCTCGGGCGAAGACGGCCCCTCGCTGATCGGCGTTGGTGCAGCTTCCGTCCACTTCCAGGTGGGCACCGGCCGCATGCCGCTCGCGTTCCAGGGCCCCCAGGGCATGGTGAAGCCGAAGCAGTTCACCGAAGAGCAGACGCTCCAGATGGCTGCCTACGTTGCCTCGCTTGCACCGGGCCCGGAGCTTCCCGACCCGAAGCTGCTCGCAGCTGACGGCGACGCTGCACGCGGTGGCGAACTGTTCCGCATCAACTGCGCAATGTGCCACAACGTGGCCGGCGCGGGTGGCGCTCTGACCCAGGGCAAGTGGGCTCCCCCGCTGACCGGTGTCGAGCCGACGCACATCTACAACGCGATGGTGACCGGCCCGCAGAACATGCCCGTCTTCAGCGACGCGAACATCACGCCTGATCAGAAGGCCGACATCATCACCTACCTCAAGTACATTGAGGAAAAGCCTTCGATCGGCGGGTTCTCGCTCGGTTCGATCGGCCCGGTTGCTGAGGGTCTGTTCATCTGGATCATCGGCCTCGGCGCGATCGTCGCGCTCACCGTTTGGGTCACCGCGAAGTCGAACTAGTCGACAACGCAAGCAGCTAATTTTTTCTGGAATCAAGGAGCATAATGGCAGAGGAAGCGAAGAGCAGCGGCGGCGATAGCGCCGTTGTTGCCGCTCAGAGCCACGGGCCGGATCTGTCTTCGGCAGGCGCCGCGGTCATTTCGAGCGACGCCGTGCAGAACCCGGGCCTTCCCCCGCACCGTAAGCGTGTGACGGAGCTGGATCCTAAGAAGGAGAAGAGCGCCGAGCGCGCCGTCTACTCCCTCTTCTACCTCTCAATCGTCGGCAGCCTCGGTTCGGTGCTTGCCTACATGTTCTTCCCGATCGAGACCGGTGACCCGGCGGCTATCCGTCTGCACACCATCTTTGTCGGCTCGGGCATGGCCCTCGCGCTGCTCGCGCTCGGCATTGGCGCTGTCCACTGGGGCAAGTCGCTCATGTCGGACGTTGAGGCGATTGACCTGCGTCACCCGACGCCGAGCGACGAAGACACCCGCGAGACCGCGGCTGAGGTCTTCGCCGTTGCTGACGAAGAGTCGGGCTTCTCGCGCCGCACCCTCGTGCGCAACAGCCTCCTCGGCGCTCTTATCGCGTTCCCGCTTCCCGGAATCACGCTGCTGCGCAGCCTTGCTCCGCAGGACATCGACCCCGTCGAGGTGCTCCGCCACACGATGTGGGACAAGGGCATCCGCCTCGCTCGCGACAACGGTGGACACAAGGTCGGCGAAGCTATCCGCGCTGCTGACGTCACCGTCGGCTCGGTCTTCCACGTTGTCCCCGAGAACCTCGGAACCGCGAAGGACGTGCTGAACGAGAAGGCCAAGGCCATCGTTCTGCTCATCCGTCTCGATGAGAAGGACCTCAAGGAGCGCCCCGAGCGCAAGGACTGGTCGTACAACGGCATCGTCGCGTACTCGAAGGTCTGCACGCACGTTGGTTGCCCCGTTGCCCTGAACGAGCAGCATACGCACCACCTGCTCTGCCCCTGCCACCAGTCGCAGTTCGACGTCGCTGACGAGGCGAAGGTCATCTTCGGACCGGCTAAGCGCCCGCTGCCCCAGCTTCCGATCACTGTCGACGCTGATGGCTACCTCATCGCGCGCAGCGACTTCACTGAACCTGTTGGTCCGAGCTACTGGGAGCGCCTCAAGTGAGCACCGTAACTGAAAAGCCGACTCAGCAGAGCGGTTCAAGCACCTTCACCGCCAAGGCGGCGAACTACATCGACGAGCGCACGAAGGTTGGCGTCGCCGTCAAGGAGTTCGGTCGTAAGGTCTTCCCCGACCACTGGTCGTTCCTCCTCGGAGAGGTCGCACTCTACAGCTTCGTTGTCATCCTGCTGTCGGGTACCTTCCTCACCCTGTTCTTCCAGGCGACGATGGCAGAGGTCGTCTACGACGGCCCCTTCGTTCCGATGAAGGGCCTCGAGATGTCGGCCGCAATGGCCTCGACGGTCGACCTGTCGTTCTCCGTTCGTGGCGGTCTCCTGATGCGTCAGGTGCACCACTGGGCAGCGCTGCTGTTCGTCGCCTCGATCGGCCTGCACATGCTCCGTATTTTCTTCACGGGCGCATTCCGCAAGCCGCGTGAGCTCAACTGGGTCATCGGCTTCGTGCTCTTCATCCTTGCGATGGCTGAGGGCTTCACCGGCTACTCGCTCCCCGATGACGTGCTCTCGGGTAACGGCCTCCGCATCATCGACGGCCTCCTGAAGTCCTTCCCTGTCGTGGGCACCTGGCTCTCCTTCCTCTTCTTCGGTGGCGAGTTCCCCGGCGTCGACATTGTTGGCCGCCTCTACATGCTGCACATCATGGTGCTGCCCGCTCTGGTGATCCTCTTCGTCGCGCTGCACCTGATGTTCGTGGTCATCCACAAGCACACGCAGTACCCCGGCCCGGGCAAGACCCAGGGCAACGTTGTTGGCTACCCCGTGCTTCCCGCTTACGCGGCGAAGGCAGGCGGCTTCTTCTTCATCGTCTTCGGTGTCATCGTGCTCATCGCAACGTTCTTCGGAATCAACGCGGTCTGGATGTATGGCCCCTACGATCCCTCCCCCGTCTCCGCGGGTACTCAGCCTGACTGGTACATCGGCTTCGCCGACGGCATGCTGCGTCTGATCCCGCCGGGGCTCGAGACCGAGTGGTTCGGCTACACCTGGTCATGGAACATGCTGATCCCCGTGATCATCATGGGCGGGTTCATCGTTCTCGTTGCGATCTACCCCTTCATCGAGGCTTGGGTGACCGGCGACAAGCGCGAGCACCACATCCTCGACCGCCCCCGCAACGCTCCGACACGTACCGCTATCGGTGCGGCCGGCGTGACGTTCTACGCGGTGATGTGGGCTGCTGCGAGCTCCGACCTCATGGCAACGCACTTCCAGCTCTCCATCGAGGGTGTCATCCACGCGCTGCAGGCCCTGCTCATCCTCGGCCCGATCGTCGCCTACTTCCTCGCAAAGCGCATCTGCCTTGCGCTGCAGAAGAAGGATCGTTCGATCGCGCTGCACGGCTACGAGTCCGGCCGCATCGTTCGCCTCCCCGGCGGCGAGTTCGTCGAGGTACACAAGCCCGTCAGCGACTACGAGCGCTGGGAGCTTGTCAGCTACCACGACTACGCACCCGTCATGCTCCGCCCGAACGACGACGGCCGCATTCCCTTCGGGAAGCGCCTCCGCGCAGGCTTCACGCGCTGGTTCTTCGAGGACCGCATCGTGCCGCCGACGCAGGGTGAGATCGAGTCGAGCAAGGATCACGGCCACTAGGCCGCGCTCCCCTCTCTGAGACAGACCCCCACCGAGTTTTTCCTCGGTGGGGGTCTTCTTGTATTCGGCGCCATCACTGGTCGCGTGCGTTCAAGTTTCCGGGTGACCTCACCCCGTTTTTCGCCCTCCCGCGGCATCCCGCGCTTGTGGCGGGCTGTGGCAACGATCGGTCTCGCCCCTTCGATCAGACCCTCGCCAACGCAAAGCTCGCGCGCGAGGAGATCGACCGGGTCTTCGAGAAAGCACACCAATACAACGACGCGCTCGTCTCCGGCGCCCTCCGGCAAGCCGGGGCAAACGTGGCAGAGGGCACCGGCGCTTCGCTGCCGAGCCTCGTCGACCCGCAGGAGTCTCGGACCTGCTCAACGCCGATCCGACGGGCACGACGGCTCGCTTACAGATCCCGTCTATCGACCTCGACCTCCCCGCCTATCACGACACGAGCGACGCAACTCTCTTGAAGGGCGTGGGCCACCTGCAGGGCACCTCACTCCCGGTGGGCCGCCCGGGCACCCGAGCTGTGTTGACGGGCCACCGGGGCCTCGCCAACGCAACAGTGTTCACGCCCCTCGACAAGGTCAAGGTTGGCGACACGTTCAGCGTCGACGTGCTCGGCGAGGTCTTCACCTACCGCGTGTTCGATTACACGGTGGCGAGCCTCCACGACACCGAGGAGATTCGCGCAGTACCGGACAAAGACCTCATGACGCTCATCACTTGCACCCCGCTCGGGGTCAACACCCAAAGGATCCTCGCCACCGGCGAGCGAGTGACACCGGCCCCCGCTCCGGATCTCGACGCCGTGAATAAGCACCCCGACGTACCCGGCTCTCCCTGGTGGCTCGTCGGGTACGGCGCCGGGCTCGCAGCGATCGGCGTGTGGGCATGGCGTTCTGGGCTGCGCGCGGCACCCCGCGCGTCTTCGGCGGCGCAGACCCCACCCCTACCCCTCAAACCATCGAGTAGCCCTCAGATTCCAACCAAGAATGGGGTGGAACCCTGAAATTGGGGGTGGGTGTGAGAGTGTGAGTGGATGAGGGGTGTGACGATGGAGTGCAACGGGCGCAGCGAGCGTCAGTCGAGCAGGACCGCCGCGGCCTCCGACAGCACCTCATCGAACCGGGCGGCACCGAGGCGCGACCGAAGCGCGCCCAGTAGCTCGCCGAGCTCAGGGGAAAGCGCAGGATCGCGCGCGGCCGCAACCGCCTGAAACAGCAGCAGCGCTGCATCAGGGCCGAATTGCTCTGGGTCGCTCACTTCGTGCCCAACAGCATCTCGAGGCGCGCTGCCGGTCAAAGACCAGGTAGGTGCGTCAAGCTCGCGTACGCAGGCAAGAAAAAGGTCGCGCTTCGAGGAGAAGTTCGCGTAGACGTTGGGTTGAGAAACGCCGGCGCGCACCGCGATCGCGGATGTCTGCGCGCCGGCGTACCCGTGGAGCCCGAACTCAATGGTTCCGGCAACGATGAGTCCCGCGCGGTTCTCCCCCGGGCGCCGTCGTTGCCGACGAGCTCCCGGGGCAGCGCTGTGCGAGGCGCCACTCACGAGCTACTCGAGTTCGAGGAGCTTGCGGTAGTGCTCACCGACGGCTTCGAAGCCTCGGTGATTGTAGAACGAGCCGATCCGAGCGGTCGATGCAGAGAGCTGACGCACGCCACGCCCCATGCAGTAGTGCTCGTTGGCCGACATGAGCCTGTCGCCAATGCCGAGCCCGCGGGATGCCTCGTCGACGACGATCTCCTGCAGGTGGGCGGTGAGGCCCGGTGCGTGCAGCAGACGCGAAACGGTCATGAGGGAGTAGCCGGCGACGACGCCATCGGACTCGGCCACGAAGAGCACGTTGGTCTCTTGGTCACGGCGGCGCAACACATTGTCGTAGGCGACCTGGAAGTCGTCACGGCCAATGGGATCGCGTCCCGTGGTGAACTGACGGGCCAGGCCGAGGAGCGCTTCCGCGTCCTCGGCCTGGCCCCGGCGAATGGTGATTGCCACGATGTCTAGTTACCTCGCGAAGTGTCCGCGGTAGTACTCGTAGACCCAGCCCACGATGCCGACGATAACGAGCGGCAGCGAGAGGAACGAGATCCAGAAGTTGAACCCGAGGCACAGACCAAGGACAACGAGCGAGATCGCGAGCGACAGCACGAGCGGCCACCAGCTCCAGGGGCTGAACTCGCCGAGCTCAGGGTCCCCATCATCGATGTCCGAGTCCTCGAGGTCTTCGGTGAGCACGCCGCCCTGCTTGCGGTGCGCGAGCATGAGGTAGACGGCGATGAAGCCGCCGAGGAAGCCAGCGCCAATGATGGTGGCGCTGCCTGCCCACTCAACCCGATCGTGAACGATCAGGTTCCACACCGTGTACACGCCGCCAAGGAGCGCGAAGTACGCCGTCAGAATCCAGAGGATGACAATGTTCGATTTCATAGCGAATGACTCCTCAGACTACTTCGTCGGTTCAGCGAAATCGGGAACCGTGGCCGGCTTCGGCTGCTCGATGCCACTCACCTCAGGGTGATTGAGATCGAACGCAGGCGACTCGGTGCGGATACGCGGAATCGAGGTGAAGTTGTGACGCGGCGGCGGGCAGGAGGTTGCCCACTCGAGCGAGCGGCCGTAGCCCCACGGGTCGTTGACGGTCACCTTCGGCGCGCGACGCGCGGTGATGTACACGTTCAGGAGGAACGGGATCATCGATGCACCGAGGATCATCGCGCCAATGGTCGACAGCTGGTTACCCCAGGTGATGCCGTCCTCAGGCAGGTAGGTGTAGTAGCGACGGGGCATAGCCATGACGCCGAGCCAGTGCTGCACCAGGAAGGTGGTGTGGAAGCCGATGAACAGCACCCAGAAGTGGATCTTGCCGAGGCGCTCGTTGAGCATCTTGCCGGTCCACTTCGGCCACCAGAAGTAGAAGCCTGCGAACATCGCGAACACGACGGTACCGAAGATCACGTAGTGGAAGTGAGCCACGACGAAGTAGGTGTCGGAGAGGTGGAAGTCGAGTGCGGGCGACGCGAGGATGACGCCGGTGAGGCCGCCGAACACGAAGGTCACCAGGAAGCCGAGCGACCAGAGCATGGGGGTCTCGAACGTGATCGAGCCGCGCCACATCGTTCCGAGCCAGTTGAAGATCTTCACGCCGGTCGGAACCGCGATGAGCATCGTCATGAGGGCGAAGAACGGGAGCAGAACCGAGCCGGTGACGTACATGTGGTGTGCCCACACGGTCATCGAGAGAGCCGCGATGGCAATCGTCGCGTAGATCAGCGTCTTGTAACCGAAGATCGGCTTGCGGCTGAAGACCGGGAAGATCTCGGAGATGATGCCGAAGAACGGCAGCGCGATGATGTACACCTCGGGGTGGCCGAAGAACCAGAAGAGGTGCTGCCAGAGAATTGCTCCGCCCTCACCGCTAAAGATCTGGGCACCGAAGATACGGTCAGCTGCAAGGCCGAAGAACGCAGCGGCGAGAACCGGGAAGACCAGGATTACGAGGAGCGAGGTCACGAGGGTGTTCCAGGTGAACACCGACATACGCCACATGGTCATGCCGGGGGCACGCATCGTGATGATGGTGGTGATGAAGTTCACGCCACCCATGATGGTGCCGAAGCCACCGATGCCGAGTCCGAGAACCCAGAGGTTACCGCCAACGCCCGGCGAGTACGTGACCTCAGAGAGCGGCGCGTATGCGAACCAACCGAACGAAGCCGCACCCTGCGGGGTGAGGAAGCCACCGACAGCGATGAGCGAGCCGAACGTGTAGAGCCAGAACGCGAAGGCGTTGAGTCGCGGGAAGGCGACGTCAGGAGCACCAATCTGGAGCGGCATCATCACGTTCGCGAAGCCGGCAAACAGCGGCGTAGCGAACATGAGGAGCATGATTGTTCCGTGCATGGTGAACAGCTGGTTGTACTGTTCCTTGGTCGCGATGACCTCGAGCCCGGGAGCGAACAGCTGCGCGCGGATCAGCAGGGCCATGAGGCCGCCGACCAAGAACCACACGAAGGAGCTGATCAGGTACATGTACCCAATCACCTTGTGATCCGTGGAGGTCATCCACGAAACGATGATGTTACCCTTCTTCATCTCTCTATCCCTCGTTACTTCTTCTCGTTCTGAGCCTGAGCCTCGTCGCCGTGGAACGACTCGATGTTCGCGTTCGCCTCGTCACCGATGCGACCCGTGTTGCCCTCAGCGCGGAGCGACTCGACGTATGCGTCGTACTCGTCCTGCTCAACAACCTGGAGCTCGAAGAGCATCATCGAGTGGTCCTGACCACAGAGCTCTGCACACTTGCCCATGAACGTGCCGGTTTCAGTCGGCGTGAAGCTCATGTAGTTGGTCTGGCCCGGGATCATGTCCTTCTTGTAGAGGTACTCAACGACCCAGAAGGAGTGGATGACGTCACGGGTCTCCAGGCGGATCTCCGTGGTCTTGTCGACGGGAAGCATGAGCACGGGCATCGTCTCGGGGAGAGCCGAGCCCTTCTCGTCGGTCTTGACCTGGACGCCCTGGAAGTGAACGTCGTCGCTGATGTAGTTGAAGTCCCACGCCCAGCGCTTGCCGTAGACCTCTACGACGTTCTCGGGGTTGTCGTAGCGAGCCTCGATCTTTGCCTGCTCCTGCGCGGTGAACGCGAAGAAACCGAGCACGAGGATCACGGGGACAACCGTGAAGAACGTCTCAATGGGCATGTTGTAACGCAGCTGCACGGGAAGGCCGGTCTGGCCCTTGCGGCGACGGTACGCGATGGTTGCCCAGATAATGAGGCCCCAGGTGATGACACCCACACCCAGCAGCACGATCCACGAGTTCACCCAGAGAGCGGTGATGCCCTCAGTGTGGTTCGTGGCGTGAGTGGAACCCTCAGGGAGGAAGCCACGCTGCTGCTCGGGAGTACAGCCAGCGAGCAGGAGAGCCGCACCGATGGCGACTGGGGCCGCAACCCACTTGTTTACACGATTGGAACGCACCGCATACCTTTCGAATTCTTACCGGTCATTGCCCACGCAGGCAGGCGAAACTGATGACTACCTGTTAGCTTAGCGCGAACCTGAGCGTTCCCCGAACGCAAACGGGGGTGTCGCGCCCAACTGGGCAGAACATTCTTTCTTAGGCGAAGCTATCGCCGCACGCGCAGCTCCCCTGAGCATTGGGGTTGTCTATGGTGAAGCCCTGCTTTTGGATGGTGTCTTCGAAGTCGATCGTCGCACCGGACAGGTACGGGATGCTCATCTGGTCAACAACGACCTCGACACCCTCGAAGTCAACGATCGCGTCGTTATCAAGCTCGCGCTCGTCAAAGTAGAGCTGGTAAATCAGCCCAGAGCAGCCGCCCGGCTGCACCGCGATCCGAAGGCGAAGGTCATCTCGACCCTCCTGGCTCAGCAGACTGCGCACCTTCTCCTGTGCTGCTGAGCTTAGTGCGACGCCGTGCTCGGCTACTGCAGTGTCGTTACTCATGCGTTCTCCTCTGCTCATTCGGCGACTCGCCGAATACTCTCTCGCCTGCCCCGCGAGCGCCACCCGCACCCGAGAGGGCGCAGGTGAGATCTCGCAGGCTAGACAAATAACGGCTGCTCGGCCGGATGCCATCAGTCTACGCCCGATTCACGCGGTACGCTTGAGGGATGAAGCGATGGCCACTGACGGCCGTCCGACGAGAGGAACACACAGGCGATCATGAGTGCTGCCAAGCGAGACGAGACAGCAGGTTCGGCCCCAGAAGAGACTGCCGACACACAGGGCAAGGGTCGCCCGACGCCGTCACGGAAGTCGGCCCAGGCTGCGAATGCCCGCCCGATCGTCGGCTCCCAGGATAAAGAGCAGCGCCGAGCACAACGACAGGCACAGACCGAGGCACGGGATCGCGCGCGCGCCGGCATGATGGCGGGCGACGAGCGGTACCTCACGCAGCGCGACCGCGGGCCGCAGCGTCGCTTCGTGCGCGACTACGTTGACGCGCGCTGGAGCGCAGGCGAGCTGCTCATCCCCGTCATGGTGATCTTCCTCGTCGTCGCGATGTTCCCGGGCTGGGTGCAGGTGTACGGTGTCTTCTTCGTCTGGGCGTTCCTGCTCTTCGCGATCGTTGACGCCTTCGCGCTCACGTTCATCCTGAAGAAGAAGCTCACGGCGAAGTTCGGCGAGGGCAACGTGCAGCCCGGCTTCAAGTGGTACGGCGCTATGCGCGCGATGCAGTTCCGCATGCTTCGGATGCCGAAGCCGCAGGTGAAGCGCCGCCAGTTCCCGAGCTAACGGCACCGCTGGGCAAGGCCAGCAAGCTAGCGAAGAGGGCCCCGGACGATCATCGTCCGGGGCCCTCTTCGCTGTATCCGTAGCGCTACACGCACTGACTACGCAGCCTGGCGCCAACCGGCCTTGCGCAGCCCCCGGTTGATTTGCCTCGCCCACAGGGGCCCCTCGTAGATGAAGGCCGTGAAGCCCTGCACGAGCGTGGCCCCGGCTTCGAGCCGCTCAAGCACGTCACCGGCAGTCGTCACTCCCCCGACTGAAATCACGCAGAACTCAGCCGGCGCGGTCTCGCGGATGCGTCGGAGCACCTCGAGTGACCGCGCCTTGAGCGGTGCACCCGAGAGCCCGCCAGCGCCCATGTCTGAGACGCGCTCGGCCTGAGTGCTGAGACCCTCACGCGAGATTGTCGTGTTCGTCGCGATGATGCCGTCGAGACCGAGGCGGACGGCGAGCGCGACGATACCGTCGATCTGCTCGTCCCCCATGTCTGGGGCGATCTTCACGAGGAGCGGGGTCTCCCCGGCAGCGGACTTGACCGCGGCGAGAAGCGGCTCAAGCAGCTCGAGCTCTTGCAGCCCGCGGAGGCCGGGAGTATTCGGGGAGCTCACGTTCACTGCGAGGTAGTCGGAGATCGGCGCGAGTCGCTCGGCGCTCCAGACGTAGTCCGCCGTTGCGTCCTCGACCTCGGTGATGCGGCTCTTACCGATATTCGCCCCGATAATCGGGCGGTTCCGGCGCAATCGCGCGCGCTCGATGCGCGGAACTGCGGCGGCCGAGCCCCCGTTGTTGAACCCCATGCGGTTGATCAGCCCGCGATCCTCGACGAGGCGGAACATGCGCGGCTTCGGGTTGCCGTCTTGCGCATGGCGGGTTACTGTGCCGACCTCTACGTGCCCGTAGCCGAGCTCACCAAGACCTGCGATGCCGGCCGCGTTCTTGTCGAAGCCGGCGGCGAGGCCGAACGGGCTCGGAAACTCGAGACCGAGCGCCTTGACTCGCAGCGATGCGTGTGGCCTGCAGAACCGGTGGACGATGCCGCCGAGTGCCGGCAGCGCGCGGATGACGGCGAAGGCGAGGTGGTGCGCCTGCTCGGGGTCCATTCGTTTCAGGACCGTCGAGAACAGCAACTTGTATGGGGTGAGCGCCTCGCGCTCCGCGGTCTCAGACACAGTCGTTTCTACTCTCCGTCGGCCGCAGCCGAATTGCTTTCCGACACGGGGGCGCCCGGTCCGCCGCGCTTCACGCGCAGGTCACGGACGGCAGCCTCGAAGTCGTCGAGCGAATCAAACGACTGGTATACGCTCGCGAATCGCAGGTAGGCGACCTCGTCGAGCTCCCGGAGGTGCGGCAGGATCGCGACGCCAATGTCGTTGGTCTCGAACTGGGCTACGCCCGTGAGGCGCAGCGACTCCTCAACCCGCTGAGCGAGCAGCGCAAGATCTGCCTCGGTGACGGGCCGACCCTGGCAGGCCTTTCGCACGCCGACCATGACCTTCTCGCGGCTGAACGGCTCGACGACGCCTGACCGCTTGATCACGGTGAGGCTGGCGGTCTCGGTGGTGGTGAAACGCTTGCCGCACTCGGGGCACTGACGTCGCCGCCTGATCGACATGCCGTCGTCAGCCGTGCGCGAGTCTATGACCCGGCTATCGGAGTGGCGGCAGAAGGGGCAGTGCATCAGATGCCTTCCTGTTCAAAGCGAGTGCTCACGGCCTCGCCGTGCGCGGGCAGTCCCTCGGCTCGGGCGAGCGCCAGCAGCGGCGCCTCGGTCGCCGCGAGGGCCTCGCGGTCGTAGTTGATGATCTGTTGGGGGCGCAGGAAGGTGTGCGCTCCGAGTCCAGCCGCGAATCGCGCCGTGCCGCCGGTCGGGAGCACGTGGTTCGAGCCGGCGAGGTAATCGCCGAGGCTGACGGGCGTGTAGCTCCCGACGAAGATCGCGCCGGCGTCGGTGATCGCGGCGAGCACGCCCTCGTTGTCGCGGGTTTGGATCTCGAGATGTTCGGGCCCGTAGGCGTTTGACACGCGCGCGGCGGTCGCGAGGTCGCCGACAAGGATCACGGCTGACTGGGGGCCCTCGAGCGCAGTGCGAACGCGATCCGCGTGCTGGGTCTTGGAGGCCCTCGCGCTCACCTCGGCGAGCACCCGGGCCGCAAACTCCTCGGAATCGGTCACGAGCACGGAGGCCGCGGCCTCATCGTGCTCCGCCTGGCTGATGAGGTCGGCCGCAACGAAGCGCGGGTCGGCCGAGCCGTCGGCGATCACGAGGATCTCGGTCGTGCCGGCCTCGGAGTCGATACCAACCTTCCCACTCACGACACGCTTCGCTGCCGCGACAAACACGTTGCCGGGCCCCGTCACGACGTCAACGGGTTCGAGCCCAATCTCGGGGACACCGTGGGCGAAGGCGGCGATCGCCCCCGCGCCGCCGATCGCGTACACCTCATCGATGCCGCACAGCGCGGCCGCCCAGAGCACAGCCTGGTGTGGCAGTCCGCCGTTGTCCTGCTGCGCTGGCGACGCGAGCGCGAGGCTCGGCACGCCGGCGACCTGAGCCGATACCGCGTTCATGATGACCGACGACGGGTAGGCTGCCTTCCCGCCCGGAGCGTACAGCCCGACGCGGGAGACAGGCTGCCACCGCTGCGTGATTCGCGCGCCAGCGCCGATCTCGGTCACGCGGTCGGCCGGGACCTGGGCGGCAGAGCCAAGCCTGAGCCGCGCAATGAGCTCGGTGAGCGCCTCGCGCACGTCGGCCGGGCAGTCAGCGAGGGATCCGGCGACAAGCTCAGCGGGAACGCGGAGCGCGTGCCCCTCAACACCGTCGAACTGCAGCGCCTGCTCTCGCAGCGCGACCTCACCGCGGGCGGCGACATCGTCGACGAGGGGTCGCACCCGTTCGACAGCGACGTCCGCGCCGAGCGCGGCGCGGGGCACCAGAGAGAGGAGGTCGCCACGGGAGAGCTCGCGGCCGCGGAGATCGGTGGTTCGCATCACACAGCTATCTTACCGAGCGCGGAAGCGACCCAAGCGCCGGCCCCGGGGTGTGAGAATGGGAAGGATGGAAACACTGCCGATCACCGATGCTCGCCTCCACCCGCTGAGCCGTTCGCCGTACCCCACGGAGCCGCGCCGATGAGCCTCACGTTCGGCGCGCTCGTCGTGCTCATCACCGTTGTCGGCGCCACCGCCCAGCGGATGGCCGGCCTTGGGTTCGCGCTGCTGGTCTCGCCGCTCATGACCCTCATGCTCGGGGCGCACTCGGGCGTGCTCCTCGTGAACGTGTTGAGCATCGCGTCGAGCGGGCTCATCATCCCGCGCGTGTGGCGCCAGGTGAACTGGTCGCTGTTCCGCTGGCTTGGAGCGTGTGCCGTCGTCGGCGCGGTGCTCGGGGCCTGGCTCGCGCAGCTCCTCTCCCCCGACGTTATGGGCGTGGCGGTTGGCGCGATTGTGCTCGCGGCGCTCGGCCTCTCCGCGCTGCTGCGGGGCGACCGGTTCACGATCGAAGCGCGGGGCCCGAGGGTCGCCGCCGGCTTCCTCTCCGGTCTCACGAACTCGCTCGCAGGCGTCGGTGGCCCCGCGGTGAGCGCCTATGCGGTGTTGACTCGGTGGCCGCAGGTTTCCTTCACCGCAACCATGCAGCCGTACTTCGTGCTGACGGGCGCCGCAGCGCTGTCGTCGAAGCTCGCGTTCAGCGCTGCCGAGTTCCCGAGCGCCGCCTGGTGGTTCTGGCTGCTCTTGCTCGCCGCGATCCTCATCGGCATTGCCATCGGTGAGCGGCTACTTCGCTTCGTCACCCCGTCGCAGGTCAGACGGTTCGTCGTCATCCTCGCGTGCGCGGGGGCCCTGGCCTCGCTCGTGCGCGGCTTGGTTGGGCTGCTGGGCTAAGCGAGGTCGTGCCCCTCCGGCGCGATCATGCCGAGCCAGGCAAGCTCACGCACGCCAGCGACGAGCGCTTCGCCTGCAGCCGCCACGTCAACCTCAAGCAGGGTCGCGAGCGCGTCTGAAATCTGGCGCAGAGTGAGGTCGCCGTCGCACGCCCCGATAGCGGCGGCGAGAAGCGTGTCCGCGGCGGCGCGCCGCGCGATGGGGCGATCGGTCACGAGCGTGATCGCACTCGGAGACTCCTCGCCCGGGGTGTGGATCCGCTCCTCGACGACCTCTGCGGCGCGCACCCATCGGGTGTCGAGCACGTCGGCGGCGCTCGCTCGCTCGGCCTCGACGCCCGCGAGGAACGCCAGGTGCAGGCTCTCACCGAGCCGCTCGGCAGTCAGAGGCCCAGTTGCCTGGTCGACATGGATGATCGAGGAGTCGGCGACGCTGAGGCCATCTACCGGCTCCTCCGCACGTCGGCGGAGATGAATCGCGCCGAGCCCGATGCTCACGATGTGGCGCGCACCAAAGTCGTCAAGCCAGGATTCGAGGAGCGCATCGAAGGCCACATTACCGGGCCGCGCTCCCCCGTCTCGCGCCCAGGTTTCGGCGTACTGGACGGTATCGACCCTGTCGCGCTCGATCACCCAGGCGTCGAGGGCGGCGCCCGCGAGCTCGGCGCCATCGCGCACCCACCCGCGCACGCGCTCGAGTCCGTGTCCACCCCACTCCGTTTCCCAGTTCGCGAGGCAGACGAGCGAGCCTCCGGCATCGAGGCGCCGCGGGGCCTCGCGGATCACCTTCGCGGCGAGCTCGTCGCCCGTCATGCCGCCGTCCCGGTACTCGTACGTCACGCCGCCGTCGCCACTCCTTGGCGTGATGACGAACGGCGGGTTCGTCACAATGAACGAGAACGTCTCTTCCGAGACAGGCTCGAACAGATCGCCGAGCCTGAAGTCGATGCGGTCAGCGAGGCCGTTGAGCCCAGCGTTTGCGCGCGCCAGGGTGAGCGCACGCTCGGAGATGTCAGTGGCTACGACCCGTGGCACTCCGAGCTCAACCAGTCGCAGAGCCGCGATGCCGCAGCCGGTGCCGAGGTCGAGCGCTGTCGCCCCGGGAGCCGGGGGTACCTGGGCCAGCAGAGTGCGGGTAGCCCCTCCGACGCCCATCACGTGGTCGGGCCGCGCCGGCCCTCGTCGAAGTTCGTCGTCGAGGTCAGAGAGGATCCACCACTCCCTCGCGCCCTCGACAGGCTCAAGTGCGACCGGGTTGAGCGAGAGCGCGGCGCGGAACGAGCCCGCCGCGAAGTCAGTATCGACCGCCGCTACGAGCCCGAGCTCAGCCGCTCCGGCAAGGCCGAGCGTGGGCAGGGCCGCAGAGAGGCGGTCTGCCGACACGGCAGAGCCGAGCAAGAACAGCTCACCAAGCGTCGCGAGGGCACTCGGCTCCTGCTGGGCGAGGACGCGTCGCGCGGGGGCAAACACGCCACGGCGACGGGCCCCCTCGGCGGTTCTCCCCCAGAGGGTCTCGAGCGCAGCAAGCGAATAGCCCGCCTGGCGCAGGTCGTCACCGAGCTTGCTGATGAGTTCTGCATTCACCAGATCAGCGTACCGGCCCCGCAGGCGCCCCGCTCAGTAGGCGACGGTGAAACGCTCACGTTCGTGAGCGTGATCCTCGATCTCGTCGACAACCGCGACGCCGAAGTCGGCACCACCGATTGCCGACACGCCGTCGTCGTCAGTGAGCGGCACGTCGCCGCCCACGCGGTATTCCCCGCGGTACTCGCCAGCCGCCCACGGCCCGAAGTCGCCCGCCGGGCTCACGAAGAACCAGTCGAGGCCGCCCGAGCGCGAGCGGAGGTCGCCGAGCACCTCGGCCATTTCGCGAGCTTCGGCGCGATAGTCGTCGCCGAACTCTGGCGTCTCAAACAGCATGCGGCCGCCGGGGGCCTCAAGGAGCGACCCCGCCCCGCCGATCACTCCGAGCCGAACCGCCGCGGCCTCGGCCTCGTTGGCCAGCGCGGCGATCGCGGGCCGCACCTGGCCCGCCATCTCGCCGCGCGGCGACACCGCAACGATGACGACCTCCGCGCCCGCGAGCGCGGCGGCGCGGTCGGCAGCCTCAAGGATCGAGCCGGTCTTGTACGTCGCTCCGGCGATCTGCGTCGCGGACTCACGCCGGGTCATGCTCGTCACGGGCAGACCCCGCACCGCGGCTGCCTCAACGATGTGTGAGCCAGCGTAGCCCGAGCCACCAAACACCACTGTCGACGTCATATCCGAGTCCTTCCCTCGCGAAACTGTTGCTCCTGTTTCGAGGATAGACCCGCGGCCTCTGCACGGCGCTCACCCGAGCGCCACGCCCTCAGCGAACGTCCCGGGGCCGTCCCAGCGATCGCCGCCCTTCCTGTCAAGCGTGGGCGCTAGGCGAACGCGCGGTCGTCAGCTCCGACGGGGTTGGGAAGGGTTGTGGCGCCCATCAAGAAGCGGTCGACCGATGCCGCGACCGAGCGCCCCTCAGCAATCGCCCAGACGATGAGTGACTGACCGCGACCTGCGTCACCGGCAACAAACACCCCGGGCTCGGTGGTCGCAAAGTCACGCGTCCGCTCGAACCCGCCGGAACCACCGTGGCTGCCGGAGTCGCCCGTGAGCGCGAGCCCAGCGTCCGCCACGCTCTCTGGCCCGGTGAAGCCCATCGCGATGAGCACGAGGTCGGCAGCGATGACCCGCTCCGTGCCGGCGATCGGCTCGCGGCCGCGCTCCGTGAAGCCGGTCTCCGCAACGCTGAGCCCGGTCACGCGGGCGCCGTCACCGCGAAACTCGACAGTTGAGGCCAGGTAGCTCCGCTCGCCACCCTCCTCGTGCGAGCTCGACACCTCGAACAGTGTCGGGTGAGTCGGCCAGGGCTGACCGGTCGGCCTGAGTGTTCCCGGCCTACGTCCGATCGCGAGGCTCGTGACACTCAACGCCCCCTGACGGTGAGCGGTGCCGACGCAGTCCGCACCGGTATCGCCGCCGCCGATGACGACGACGTGCTTGCCCGAGGCGTGGAGCTCATCGCCCGCTTCTGCCGTGCGGTTCGCGGCAGTCAGGTAGGCCATAGCGGGCGCGATACCCGCAAGCTCTCGACCGGGAAGCGCGAGTTCGCGCGGCACCGACGCCCCCGTCGCGACGATAACCGCGTCGAACCTCCGACGCAGTTCACGCCACGACATGTCGCGCCCAATCTCGACGCCGCAGCGGAATCGCGTGCCCTCGGCTCGCAGCTGCTCAACGCGCCGCGCCACGAGCGACTTCTCGAGTTTGAAGTCAGGGATCCCGAACCGCAGCAGCCCGCCCGGCTCCTCATCGCGCTCGTAGACGGCGACGGTGTGCCCTGCCCTGGTGAGCTGCTGCGCGGCAGCGAGCCCGGCGGGGCCCGAGCCGACGACCGCGACCGTCTTGCCCGTGAGCCTCGATGGTGGCTGCGGAACGACCCAGCCTTCCTCGAACGCGCGGTCGATAATGCTGTTCTCAATCTGTTTGATGGTGACGGCGGGCTGGTTGATGCCGAGCACGCACGCCGACTCGCACGGCGCAGGGCAGGCACGGCCCGTGAACTCGGGGAAGTTGTTCGTCGCGTGCAACCGCTCGATCGCTTCGCGCCCACGCCCACGGTGTACGAGGTCGTTCCACTCCGGAATCAGGTTGCCAAGTGGGCACCCCTGGTGGCAGAACGCCACCCCGCAGTCCATGCAGCGCGAAGCCTGCCTGGAGACCAAGGCCCCGTCGGCCGCCTCGACGACTTCGCGCCAGTCGAGTAAACGCAGCGCAACTGGGCGCTTCGGGGCGAGCTCGCGTTCGCGCACCGTCAGAAATCCGCGTGAATCAACCATGTGTCGCCTCCAATATCTCTGTCCAGACCGCCCCGCCATCCGGGTCCTGCCCGGCCGCGACCGCTCGCTCACGAATGCTCAGGACGCGCTCATACCCGCGCGGGATCAGGCGCGTGAAGCGGGCGAGCGTCGCGCTCGGATCGGCCGCGAACTGCGCAAGAAGCCCCGCGGCAACGGCCGAGCCGGTTTGTTCAACGTGCCGCCGCAGCAGCGCGGTGATGTGGGCCCCGGGCTCGCCTTCCGCCGACTCGGCCTCGGGGCCGGAACCTGACGTGAGCCGCTCCAACCGCAGGGCACCCGAGGCCAGCTCCGCGGCGTTCACCGCGCTCGGGTCAAGGTCGAGGATCACGGCTTCGCCGCCAGACATACCCGCCCCGAGGTTTCGGCCGGTGGGCCCGAGGATGAGGGCGAGACCCCCGGTGAAGTACTCAAGCGCGTGATCGCCAACACCCTCGACAACAGCCGTCGCACCGGAGCCGCGCACGAGGAAGCGTTCGCCCACGGCCCCCGCAATCCAGAGCGCACCGCTGGTCGCGCCGTAGCCGATCACGTTGCCGGCGAGCACCTCGCCATCCCGGTGGTGTACGTGGCTCGGCCCGGTGTGTTCTGGAGCGGGGGGATGCGGCCTGATCACGATCTCGCCGCCCGAGAGCCCCTTCCCGACGTAGTCGTTCGCCTCGCCCGTGAGGCGAAGTGTGACTCCCGCTGGCAGAAACGCGCCGAGCGACTGGCCGGCTGAGCCCGTGAGCGTCACGTCGATCGTCTCGGGTGCGAGCCCCTGGGAGCCGAACCTGCGCGTCACTTCGTGCCCGAGCATCGTGCCGACGGCGCGGTCGCCGTTCCCGATTGGCAGATCAATCACGACCGGTTCCGCGCGGTCGAGCGCGTCCCCCGCGAGCGCGATCAGCCGAGTGTCGAAGTGGTCACCGAGTGCGTGATCCTGCGCCACGCCGCTCTTACGCGGGGAGCCATCCGGAAACTCGGGACCGCGAAGCACGCCCGTGAGATCGAGCCCCTCTGCCTTCCAGTGGCGCACCGCCTCGTCGACGTCAAGCGACGCGGTGTCGCCGACGGCCTCGTCGAGCGTGCGGTAGCCGAGACTCGCAAGGATCTCCCGCACCTCCTCCGCGATGAACGTGAAAAAGTTCACGATGTGTTCGGCCTGCCCCGTGAACCGCTCGCGCAGCTCGGGGTTCTGCGTCGCGACGCCGACGGGGCACGTGTCGAGATGGCACACCCGCATCATGATGCAGCCGGAGACGACGAGCGGGGCCGTCGCGAAGCCGAACTCTTCGGCACCGAGGAGCGCCGCGATCACCACATCACGCCCGGTCTTCAGCTGCCCGTCGGCCTGCACGACGACGCGCTCCCTGAGCCCGTTGAGCATGAGCGTCTGCTGCACCTCGGCCAGCCCGAGCTCCCACGGCGACCCCGCGTGCTTGAGCGAGTTCATCGGGCTCGCCCCGGTGCCGCCGTCATGCCCCGACACGAGGATCACGTCCGAGAGCGCCTTCGCGACGCCGGCCGCGACCGGCCCGATCCCGCTCTGCGCGACGAGCTTCGTCGAGATCCGCGCGGCGGGGTTCGCGCGCTTGAGGTCGAAGATGAGCTGCTTCAAATCCTCGATCGAGTAGATGTCGTGGTGTGGCGGGGGCGAGATAAGCCCGACGCCGGGCGTCGCGTGCCTGGTGCGCGCGATCCACGGGTACATCTTCCCGGGCGGGAGCTGCCCGCCCTCGCCGGGCTTCGCGCCCTGGGCGAGCTTGATCTGAATCTCGTCGGCGTGCGTCAGGTACATGCTCGTCACCCCGAACCGCCCCGAGGCGACCTGTTTGATCGCCGAGCGCCGATCGGGGTCGAGCAGGCGCTCGTCGGCCTCGCCGCCCTCGCCCGTGTTCGAGCGGCCCCCAAGCCGGTTCATCGCAATCGCGAGGGTCTCGTGAGCCTCGGGCGAGATCGAGCCGTAGCTCATCGCTCCGGTCGCGAACCGCTTCACGATTTCTGAGACGGGTTCGACGCTTTCGACGGGCACCGGCTCACGCTGCGGCGAGAACCTGAAGAGGCCGCGGAGCGTCATGAGGCGCTCTTGCTGGCCGTTCACCCGCGACGTGTACTCGGCAAAGATCTCTCGTTTCCCGGTGCGGGTCGCGTGCTGCAGCTTGAAGATGGTTTCGGGGTCGAAGAGGTGCGGCTCTTCGCCGCGACGCCAGCGGTACTCCCCGCCGGTCTCGAGGCGCTTGTGCGCGAGCGGCGCCGGGTCGTCGGGATACGCGGCCCGGTGCCGCGTTGCAACCTCGGCCGCGAGTACGTCGAGCCCGACCCCGCCGAGTTTGGAAGACGTGCCAGTAAAGAATCTGTCGATGAGCTCGCGCGACAGGCCAATCGCTTCGAATGTCTGTGCGCCGCAGTACGACGACACGGTCGAGATGCCCATCTTGCTCATGACCTTGAGGAGGCCCTTACCGAGTGCCTTGATGAGTCTCGCGGTCGCCTGCTCCTCGGTGACACCGGCAATCGTCCCGTCTCGGACGAGTAGGCTGACGCTCTCCATCGCGAGATACGGGTTGACGGCCGCCGCTCCATACCCGACGAGCGTCGCGACGTGGTGCACCTCCCGCACGTCGCCCGCCTCGGCGATGAGCGCGACCCGCATCCGCTCTCCCTCACGGATGAGGTGGTGGTGCACCGCCGAGACTGCGAGGAGGGTCGGTACCGGCGCGAGATCTTTATTCGAGTCGCGGTCCGAGAGAATGATGAACTCGGCGCCGGCAGCGATCGCCGCGCTCGCCTCCCAGCACATAGCCTCGAGGCGGTCGCTCAGCCCCGACGCGCCGAAGTCCACAGGGTAGAGCCCGCGGATCGTGACCGCGCGCTCACGCTCGACATCCGTCCCGAAGTGCTGGATCCGCGCGAGCGCATCGTTGTCAATCACCGGGAAGTCGAGGATGACCTGCCGGGCGTGAGCTGCCGACTGCGTGAGGAGGTTCTGCTGGGGTCCGATCCCGCTGCGCAGGCTCGTCACCAGCTCCTCGCGTAGCGCGTCGAGAGGCGGGTTTGTCACCTGCGCGAACTGCTGCACGAAGTAGTCGTGAACGTGGCGCGGCCGCTCAGCGAGCACCGCGATGGGAGTGTCGGAGCCCATCGCCGACAGCGGCTCGGCGCCCGTCTCAGCCATCGGGGCGAGAATGAGACGCAGCTCCTCCTCCGTATAGCCGAAGGTGCGCTGGCGCCTCGCGACCGAGGCTGAGGGGTGTACGAGCGGCTCCCTGTCGGGCTCGTCGGCGAGCCTGATTCGACCCGATTCGAGCCACTCACCCCACGGCGCGAGCGCGGCCAGTTCGCCTTTCACCTCGGCATCGTCGCGCACCTCGCCCGTCGCGACGTTGATCGCGAGCATCCGGCCGGGGCGAAGCCTACCCCGGCGACTCACCCTTCCGGGCTCGAGGTCGAGCACGCCCGCCTCGCTCGCGATGATGAGCAGGCCGTCACGCGTGACCGTAAACCGCCCGGGCCGCAGCCCGTTTCTGTCGAGCAGTGCGACGATGTCGGTGCCGTCGGTCGCGATCATCGCCGCAGGCCCGTCCCAGGGCTCCATCACGAGCGAGTGGTACTCAAGGAAGTCGGCAAGCTCGGGGTCAAGATCGCTGTTCGACTCCCATGCCTCCGGCACCATCATCGCGAGCGCGTGCGGCAGCGATCGGCCGCTCATGACGAGAAGCTCAAGCACCTCGTCGAAGCTCGCGGAGTCGCTGCCGTCCGGCGAACAGATCGGGAGGAGCGGCGTGAGATCGCCGAGCGCCTCTGACTCGAGCTGGGCTTCCCTCGCGCGCATCCAGTTCCGATTGCCGCGCACGGTGTTGATCTCGCCGTTGTGCGCGACGAGCCTGAGCGGCTGTGCCAGGTGCCACGAGGGAAACGTGTTTGTCGAGTAGCGCGAGTGCACGATAGCAAACCTGGTCTCAAAGCGCGTGTCACCGAGGTCGTCGTAGAACCCGGGGAGCTGCAGCGTCGTCACCATTCCCTTGTAGACGATGGTGCGCGCCGAGAGCGACGGTAGGTAGCACCCGGTCTCGTGCTGAATCCGCTTCCGGGCGCGGAACGCGCGCCGCTCGAGCTGCTGCGTGTCCGCGGGCGCACCGGCCGGGCAGGCGACGAGCAGCTCGATGACCGGCGCAGCGTGGCGGGCGCTTGCGCCGAGCACCTGCTCCGACACCGGAACAGGCAGCCATGCGTGCACGGTGAGACCCTCGGTCTCAGCGATGCGTTCGATGCGGTATCGCGCCGCGCGGCGCGCCGTCGACTGCTGGGGTAGAAACGTGAGCCCGGCCGCATACTGGCCCGGGGTCGGCGCTTCGACCCCGGCGGCCGCGCACTTCGCGCGAATCAGGCGGTGCGGAATCTCGGTCAGGATCCCGGCACCATCACCCGTCCCGGCGTCTGAGCCGACCGCTCCCCTGTGCTCCAGGTTCTCGAGCGCGCCGAGCGCAAGCCGCACGATCTCGTGGTTCGGGTCGCCGCCAAGCGAGATGACAGAGGCGAGGCCGCAGGCGTCGTGCTCCTCGCGCGGGTCGTACAGGCCTGTCGCGGGCGGGGTGCTGCGTGTGGAATCCATCGATAGCGCCATCGACGTCCTCTCTCTCGGCGGGACGTCGGTGACCCGGTCGGAGCGCCTGCTGCGTTGCCGCAGCAACCGCGGGGGTACGAATGTAGCACTCGTTTATTCGGCAAACACAATCGAGTGTCGAGGTTTCTGCAAATTCAGCAAACTTTATCTCGCCCCGTCCGTAGATTCTTCGGCATTAGTGCCCGAGCGTCGAACATCACGCCGGAGCTGGCCGTCACGCCTGTCCGCCCACCCCACCACCAGCAATAGAAATGCGATCTGCCGTAGATATCACCCACACGCTTGGCGCGGGGATACCTACGGCAGATCGCAGGGGTTGCGGCCGGTCGGCCGGGAAAGGGTCGGACTACGCTCCGAAGCTCGAGACGTCGCCGACGAGGCGGGTGTTGTCTGCCGGCACCTTGTCGACCGCGGCGCGGGCGACCTCAGCAGCAAACTCGGCCACGTTGTAGAGCTTGCCCGCCTGCTCACGGCGCTCCTCAATCGCGCCCGGGTTCATGCGGTTGAGCAGGGTCGCCGTGACGGTGCCCTCGATCATGTCGCCCGAGACAACGACGAACTCGATGCCACGCTCGGCAAGCGCGGGGATGCGCTCACGCAGCGCATCCTCACCAGCGCGCTTCGACAGCGCTACCGCTTCGTACTCGGGCATGGTCGGCGTCGTCCGAATGAAGTGCGCCTGGTGGCTCGTCACGAAGACGATGCGCGAGCCCTCCCCCATGAGGGGCAGCGCGGCGTCGAGCACCCGCAGCTGGGCGTCGCGGTTGAGCTGGAGTGCGTAGTCCTCAGCCATGCCCGATTCCATTCCGCCTGACGCATTGAGCACGAGGATGTCGAGCCCGCCGAACTCGGCACGAATCGCCTCCATCATGCCGTCAACCGAGGCCTGGTCTGTGAGGTCCGCGCCCTGCACGAGTGCGCGTACGCCGAGCTCGCGAAGCTGCTCACCGAGCTTCTCAGCGCGTGGTGCCTTGTTGCGGAAGTTCACGACGACGTCGGCACCCGCCTCGGCGAAGTAGCGAACGGTGTCGGCGCCGACACCGCGGGACGATCCCGTCACGAGTGCCCGACGGCCTTCAAGGCTCTTGGCTGCAAGCGGTGGAGTGGCTACGGTCTCAGTCACAGTGTGATTCCCTCAGGGTGCGAGTCGGTTGGTGTTTGAACGTCACCAAGCGTAGTCCACGAGGCCGGCGCGGCGAGTATGCCTCGCGCGCGAGGGCTACCTTCGCGGCGCCCCAACGTTCGAGTGCAAACTCGCGTTCAGCGAAAGAGGGTGTACTCGACGACGAAATCGCGATACGCTGCGAAGAAGTCGGCGGCAGAGTCACCCCACACACTCACCCAGCGCCGCCGGAGGCGAGGGAGGCTTCAATGGCCGATCGAACACTCAAAGGCTCACGCATTGGTTCGACAAGCTTGCAGGGCGAGACAGGCGTTGAGCTGTCGCCCAGGCGCAGAGTCGAATACATCACCGATAAGGGCGTGGCGTTCTCCGTCATGTTTGACGCCGACGCTGAGCCGCCGCCAGAGTGGGTCGACCAGCGCAGCGGCGAGATCGGGTTCCTCGACGACGAGGCCGGACGCACGGCCAGGGCCGAGCTCGAAGCGAAGGAGTCGGCGCAGCGCACCCCATGGGACATGCTCATCGAGCGGCGCACCCGCGAAGAGCTGGAGGAGCTGCTGGCGGAGCGCCTGAAGCTGCTCCGCGCAAGGCGCGGCACGACCGACTCGTAGCCGAGAAGCCACGGCCACGAGGCGCTAGCGGGTTCGGCGCTGCCTTCCCAGCACGCCGGCCGCGATACCTACGACACCGAACGCCATCCACGCGAACGCAATCGCGGCCCCAAACCTCAGCGCCGGGGTCTTGCCCTCGACGAGCGGCACCGAGGCGACCATCGCGCCGCGAGTAAACGGTTCGAGCCCGGCGATGTCGCTGCCGTCAGGCGCGATGATCCGGCTAGTGCCCACCGTCGAGATGTTCACGAGCGCCCGGCCCGACTCGATAGCCCGCAGGCGAGCGATCTGCAGCTGTTGGACGCTCTCATCGGTGCGCCCAAAGTCTGCGTTGTTCGTCGGCGCGAATATCACCTCTGCGCCATCGGCTGCCATCCGCTCGGCCTGGTCGTCGAAGATGATGTCGAAACAGATCGCGACGCCGGCGACAACCTCACGGCCGAGCGCTTCGAAGCCGTGCACTGGCGCGTACTCGCCGGGCTCGTACTCGAGCTGCACGAGGTCGACGAGCTCGGGTGCAAGTGCATGGAAAAAGTCTCGGTTCGGCATGTACTCGGCGAAGGGCACTGGGAACCGCTTGTCGTACCGCGCACCGGCCTCCGATTCGACGAGCCCCTCGGGGCCCCACACGACCGAGCTGTTCGTATAGGTGCCGTCGTCGTTAGCCAGCACTGAGCCGGCGACGATCGGCGCGCCGGCCCGCTTCGAAAGGAGGGCGACCTCCCTTCCGCGCAGCGGGTTATCGGTGAGCCCAAACTCCGCGGAGTTCTCGGGCCACACGATCACGTCGACTCGCTCCCCCGAGGCTTCGAGCTCATCGAGCATCTCTTCGGTGGCGCGGACGTGGTCGGCGTAGACGTCGCCCGACTCGCGGTCGTCAAAGATCCCAGACTTCGAGTTGCCCTGCACCGCGCCGACGCGCAGGCTACCTGTCTGCTCGAGCAGCGCGGGCGGGGCGAAGCTCAGCCCCGCGAGCACACCCGCGACGGCTACCGCCGCGGCGCACCCGCGCACGGCCGTCCGCCGGAAGGCGGCTACCTGCAACGGTGTCTGCCCGAACGCGCCGACAACAACAGCCATTGCGAACACGATGAGCCCGCTGAACCCCGCGAACCCGAACCACGAGGCGAGAGCCCCGAGCGGGGTCTCAGCGAACACGTGCGCCACGCGCCCCCACGGGAACCCGCCGTACGGCCAGCTCCCCTGCACGCCCTCGCGAAGCACCCAGACCCCCGCCGCGGCGAGCGACTGTGCGAGCACAATCCACGCGCCGGCGAAGCGCCCGAGCGAGTCGGCCCGTCGCAGCCCGAGGCGCGCGATGCCCGACGTTGCGAAGGCGGTAGCCGAGCCCTGCAGCACGAACCAGGCCGTCATCACCGTGGCGAGGCCGAGCCAGGGCACTGGCCCGAGGTAGAGGGTGAGCCAGCTCAGGTGCGCGAGCCAGAACCCCGCACCCGCAGCGAGCCCGGCAAGCAGGGCGACACCCTGCCGCTGCTGCCACCAGCTCGCCAGCATGAGCGGCACCGCGAGGAAGACGAGCGGCCAGGCGGCAACGCCGGGGTTCGCGAGGTCGAACAGAAAACCGCCGAGGCCGGCGGCGGGCACCGCAGCCCACCACGGAAGCCTGCGAGGGGTGGGCGCAGTCACGACGAGCTCGACGTTTCGACGATGCCGCGCTTCACCGAACGCTTCGCGTCGCGCGCGAGCCCGGCAAGGAGGGCGAACCGTGCCGACTCGTGCTCGAGGTCGGGGTGCGCGAGCGCAACCTCGCAGGCCTGCGACACCTGGTCGAGCATGTCGATCGTCTGCTTCGACCAGCGCACGAAGTCGCCCGCGCCTATACCACTTGACTCGAGCACTCGCTCAAGCGTCGCGCCCTTTGCCCAGTCCCACATGGCACCGGCGAGGCCGGCGTGCGGCATCTCGGCGCGGGGCAGTCGATACCGCTCGGCGAGGTCGTCGAGCGCGACCCAGCGGTCGAGCACCCTGTCGAATGCCTGCGCGAACTTGCCGCCCGGCCCGCGTTCACCGCCCTCGTCGTCGCGCCGCGGTTCGTAGCTGAGCGCGCAGCACATGGCCGCGAGGCCGTGCGCGTCGAGGCCCCGCCACAGGTCGTCGCGGATGCACTCGGCGACGAGGAGGTCGCGGTCGCCGTAGATGCGGCGCAGCATCTCGCCGTATGGGGCGACCACGAGTTCGCCCCGCCGAGTGTCGCCCTCGAGGTACCCGAGCTCGAGGAGCTCTTCCACTACTCGCTCGAACGTGCGCGCGATCGTGCCGGTGCGGTTCGCGACCTGGCGCCTGCCCCGCTCAAGCTGGCGGCGAAGCTTCCGCGCCCGATCCTCCCAGCGTTTCTTATCCGAGCCGTGCGCACGCGCGGCGGCGGCCTCGTAGCCCTTGAGCGAAGACTGCGCGGCCTGCAGCTCGCGCGCCTGGTCGACGACGGCCCTGTCGGCCTGAAACTGGGCGAACGACAGCTCGAGCGTGTCTCGGGCCTGGTCGTAGCTCAGACGCTGCAGCAGGTTGACGGCCATGTTCGCCGTCGGCCGAAACGTCGACCGCACGGGGAACGAGCGGGTGCCGGCGAGCTGCGAGAGCTCCTCGACGTCGACCCCGTCGCTCCACACGACCACCGAGTGACCTTCGACGTCGATACCGCGCCGGCCCGCGCGACCCGTGAGCTGGGTGAACTCACCCGAGGTGAGCGGCACGCGCTGCTCGCCGTTGAACTTGTCGAGCCGCTCAATGACAACCGCCCGTGCCGGCATGTTGATGCCGAGGGCGAGGGTCTCGGTGGCGAAGACGAGCTTCACGAGCCTCCGCTGGAACAGCTGCTCCACGACCGCCTTGAAGCCCGGCAGCAGACCTGCGTGATGCGCGGCAACGCCGCGCTCAAGGCCTGCGAGCCACTCGCGGGTCTCAAGCACCCGGCGATCCTCGTCGCTCAGCGTCACGAGCAGTCCGTTCGCGACGCGGCGAATCTCCTCGCGCTCCTCGCGGTTCGTGAGCGCGATGCCCTCGTAGAGGCACTGCCGCACTGCCTGGTCGCAGCCGTTCCGGCTGAAGATGAAGACGATTGCTGGGAGCAGCCGGGTCTCGTCGAGGGCGCGGGCGATGTCGGCGCGCGAGATCCTGCGCGTGCGCCGCTGCGGCGGCCCTCCCCGCGAGCGCCTGCGGTCTCCCCCGCGGCCCCCGCCACCGCCACCGCGGCCCCGATTTCCGAGCATGCGCAGCTCGGGATTCACCTTGCCCGAGCGCGCGAGCTCGCCGTCGCGATCGACGAAGAGCGGCAGCAGCTCTTTCGGGGTGAGCACGTGCTGGTAGAGCGGCACGGGTCGGTTCTCGGAGAGCACCACATCCGTTTCGCCGCGCACGGCGTGCATCCAGTCGCCGAACTCCTCAGCGTTCGAGACCGTCGCCGAGAGCGACACGAGTCGCACGCTCTTCGGCAGGTGCAGGATGATCTCTTCCCAAACCGCGCCCCGGAACCTGTCGCCCAGGTAGTGCACCTCGTCGAGCACGACGAACGCGAGGTCGGAGAGCGCGTCTGAGTCTGCGTAGATCATGTTGCGCAGCACCTCGGTAGTCATGACGACGATCGGGGCGTTGCCGCGGATGTTCACGTCACCCGTGAGCAGGCCCACCTCGTCTTCCCCGTACTCTTCGCAGAGCTCGTGGAACTTCTGGTTCGACAGCGCCTTGATGGGTGCAGTGTAGAAGATCTTGGCATCGCGCTCTCGCCGCGCGAGGTACACGGCGAACTCGGCGACGGTTGTCTTACCCGAGCCCGTTGGCGCCGCGACGAGCACGCTGCGCCCCGCTTCAAGTCGCTCGCAGGCATTTCGTTGGAACGGGTCGAGCGGGTACTCGAGGCGCGACTCAAAGTGCGCAAGGGCGGTCTCGTTCACGCGTCGTTCTTCGTTTCTCGGGGCTTGCCCCGGGTCGGTCGTGCCTTGCCGCTATCGGCGTCATCGTCGAACTCGCTGAGGTCAGGTTCGCTCATGTCTATCCCGTACTCCGCGAACTCGGCCGCGTGCCGCTTATCGACGCGGCGATCGTGCAGGAGCGCGACCCCGACCGCGATGAAGAAGAGCAGCACCATGGGGGCTGCGAGGAGGAACATGCTCCAGAGGTCGGCGGCCGGGGTCGTGAGCGCGGCGAAGAGCACGATGATCAGGATCGCGACGCGCCACCCCTTCAGAATCGTCTTGCCGCGAATGACGCCGACGAAGTTCAGCATCACGAGCACGACAGGCATGACGAAGCCAACGCCAACGGCGAGCATGAGTTTCACCGCAAAGTCGAGGTAGAGCCTGGCACTGAGGAAGAACGCGTCTTCCGACGGCTGGAACGTCGACATCAGGCGCACAATGTTCGGAAGCACTGACCAGGCCGCAAACACGCCGCCAAGAAACAGGGGCACGGCGGCCGCGAGGAAGCCGACGCCGTACAGCTTCTCTTTGCGGGTGAGCCCGGGAGCGAGGAAGGCCCACACCTGATAGAGCCAGACCGGTGCGGTGATGATAACGGCGATGAACAGCGCAATCTGAATGCGCAGGTCGAACGCCTCGGTGATGGTGCCGTAAGTGAGCGTTGCGTTGCGCCCCTGCAACTGCAGCGCGTTGATCGGCTCGCGCAGCATGTCCCAGACCCAGTCGACAAGGAAGAAGCCGGCGACGAGGCCAACCACGAGCCCGATAGCCGCGTACATGAGGCGCTTGCGGAGTTCGACGAGGTGTTCGCCGAGGCTCATTCGCCCCTCCCTGTTACGCGGCTCGCGTACCTCTTTCACCATGGCGCAAGTGTATCGTTTCCGGGCTGCGTGCTGCCGAGCTACTCGCCGTACGCAAAGAGCGCGGCCTCGGCCCACTCGCTCACCGCGGCGCGGGCCGCGGGCGGCGACACGATCTCGATTTCGCCGGGGCCGTGCTGCGCCAGTCGTACCGCCGCGCCGGGGTGCCACGCGTCAACGCGTACGAGAGCGCAGCCCGCGGGAACTGCGCGCTCGTGCTTCGCCACCTCCTCTGGGGCGAACCCCCGGATAGCGGGGAGCAGGCGCAGGGGAACAATGGCGAGGATTTCGGTGCCGGCACGCGGCTCGACGGCACCCACGGCACCCGCGGCACCCGCGGCACCCGCGGCACCGGCAACGCCACCAGCCGCGTCGCTCACGACTTCCTCGACCCCGCTCATCTGCGCGACGCTAAACGTGCGCGCGGCACCCCGTTCAACGTTGAAACCGTGCAGGTACCAGATGCCCTCCCGCTCATCGAGGGCCTCGGGGCGCACGGTGCGCTCGCTCTCGTTCCCCGCCGCGTCGAGGTAGCGGAATCTGAGGGCCTGACGGCGCTCGATCGCGCCGAAGAGAAGCGACAGACCGCCGTCACTGTCAGCCTCGCTCACAGCGACCGAGGGCACGGTGGTCGCACCCATTGCGCTCCCGAGCCGCTCCCCGAGCGCGCCAGCGACGAGCGCATCGCTCTCGTTCAGGAGCGGCCGAAGCGCGGCGAGGCCGGCGAGGAGTGCCGCAGTCTCAGCGCCCGTGAACCGAGGCGTCTCGTCGATGGCGACGGTGTGCGTGAGCGAGACAGTGTCGCGCTCCTCAAACTCGTCCCAGTCAATGTCGAAGAGATCGTTGTGCTGGTACGACAGAGTCTCTCCGGGAATACCCGCCGTCCCGAGGAACGAAATGAGGCTGCGCAGCACGCGCGGTTCAACATCAAACGTGCGCGCAAGCTCGGCGATGGGCGTCGGCCCGTGCTCGCGCAGGTACGGTACGAGCGCGAGGAGCAGCAGCACCCTGTCGCTCGCGAGCAGTGACTTGGCCATTAGACCTCCCCCTCCCCGAGCGCGGCGCCTGAGTGCGTCGCGTCGACCGTGCGCAGCAGCTCGACGACGCGCGCACGGAAGTCCTGCGGCTCAAGCGCCACGGCATCGGCGCCGTAGCTCGCGACTATGGTGGCGAGCTCGACGGTGTCGACCGTACCGAACTCGAGCACGCGCGCGCCCGCGGTCTCGGAGAGCACGCGGGCGCCCCGCGAGAAGCGGGCGTCAGCACGCGATCGCGGTCGAACACGCACGCGCACGCGGGTGCGCTCCTGGATCTCACGCATCTCGGCCACGGCGCGCTCGATCAGGATCGCCGGCTCAGCTGGCCGCCCCGGCTCGTTCGAGAGCGGGGCGCGAGAGCGAACCGGCCCCGAGATTCGCGCAAGCAAGAAGACGCGGGTGGCGTCACGGTCGACATCGAATGCGATGAGGTGCCAGCGGCCCTCGAACCTGCGCAGCTGTAGCGGGTAGACGCGGCGCGCGAGGGGCGCGTCGCGTCCAGGCAGCTGGTACTCGAACTCCGCGAGCTGCTCTGCCTCGATTGCGGTGAGCAGTGCCGGGGCCGACGGTTCTGATGTGCCAAAGCCAGCGTTCACGCCGAGGCTCAGGGGGTCGCGCCCGCCGCCGAGCGATTCGAGCTTCATCGCGGCGCGGCGCGCTTCGTCGGTGAGGCTGCCCTCGCGCCACGCGAGCACCGCCATGCGCAGCATCATGAGCTCACGGTCGGAGAACGTGAGCCCCTCGGGTACCTCAAGCTCTGCCTTCGAGATGCGGTAGCGCGTGAGCTGATTGTTGCCGGGCTCGCCGGGCGAGTCGATGGTCTCGACAGGTATCCCGAGCAGCCTCAGCTGCTCCTTGTCGCGCTCGAACTGCCGCTCGAGCGAAGCGCGCTGCGAGCTGTCGCGGTAGCGATCGGAGTAGCCGTACACCGACGACAGCAGCTCGTGCTTCGTCAGCCCTGCGGCGCTCGCGACAAGCGCGAGGACGAGGCTAAAGACCCGCTCTTCGCTGGGGACCTTCGACCGGGCCATCCTTGCTCTCAGCTAGCCCGCCGCGATGATGTCAAGCACGATGACGCGAGCGTTGTCGCCGCCCTCGGTGATGACTACCTGCGAGCCGACCTTCTTGCCGTTGAGTTCACCGCGGAAGGTCAGGCCCTGCGCTTCGGCCTCGGCTTGCTTCGGGAGCATCTGCGGGCCGGTGCCGGCCCAGGTGTTTGTCAGCACGGAGCCGTCCCAGCTCACCACGAGCGTCTGCACGAGCACGCGGTTCTCAGCGGTGACCTTCTCGCCGCTGCCCTCGATGCGCACGCCGGTCGTTACGCCGACGGGAGCGTCGCGGGGCGGAAGCACGACGCCGGGCACGCCGTTCTCGTCGGTCACTACCGCGGGGAACCCGTTCGGCAGCCCGCGCTTCTTGCCCGAGGCTTTGAGGTCCGATACGCCTTCAACGTCCATGACAGCCACCAGGGCCGACTCCGGCGTTCCGCCAAGATCCTGGCGCAGCGGCAGCGCGTCCTGTGGGCTCAGCGCGAGGACGACGCGCTCACCTGGGGCTGCGCACTGAACTGCCGCGGTGAGCGGGTTCATCGTCTCTTCGGAGACCATGAAGAACTCCTTGGTGGTGTTCTGGCCGCCAAAGCCCGCGCTCTCGAAAAGCTTCTCGCCCGTGCCCTGGTCGTAGAACGCGAAGTTCACCGAGGCGATGGTGCCGTTCCCCGCGACCTTCGCCCCGGCCTTCACACCGGAGCTGTCGATGATCGATCGCTGCGAGGTGGTGATCTCGGTCTGCTGTGAGACCGACACCTCGGGGGCAGTTCCGAAACCGCCGAGCACGACAACGCCGTCGCTCAGGGCACCGGCACCGAGCATCGGGGCGCAGTCGCCGCGGTTCACCTCAACCGGGCCGGTCGAGCTGCAGCCCGTGAGAACGGCTGCGGAAACTGCAACGGTGAGAACCGCTGGGGCGATGCGACGAAGCATGGAACACCTCTCGAGTGCGTCGAATGCGAACCTGGCCATCCTACCGGGTGCGCGCTGGGGATCTGGGTTGGGGCGGGCCGCGGCTACTCGGCGGCCGGGGTGTCAGCCTGGTTGGCTGCGACCCCCGCATCGGCGCCGCCTGTGCGGTGCTCGGCGATGCGCTGCGCCTCACGTGCTTTCTTGCGGAGGATCTTGTCGCTCTTCACGAGCTGGCCGACACTCTCCTCGCTCCACGCCGCCGCGTCGCCGTCTTCTCCCATGTCGGGGAGCCAGCTCGCCATGTCGGCGTCGGTGAAGTCGCTCTTCGACGCCCGTCGCTTGAGGCTCGGAAGGTTCGTGCCCGGCGCGAGCTTGCGCGCGGTGACAAGGAAGCCGGTGTGGCCGACCATCCGATGGTCGGGCCGCACGGCGAGGCCCTCAACATGCCAGCCGCGCACCATCGTCTCCGACGCCTGCGGGTGCGTGAACATTCCGGAGCGCCGCAGTTCTTCCACGGTGCGTGAGAGCTGCGTCACCGTCGCGACGTAGCAGATGACGACGCCTCCGGGAGAGAGCGCCTCGGCGGTGACCCCGACGCACTCCCACGGGGCGAGCATGTCGAGCACCACCCGGTCAACCGACCCGGCCTCGAGCGCGGCCGGCAGCGCCTCCTGCAGGTCGCCGACGCGAACCGTCCAGTTTGCGGGATCCTCACCGGCGTACGCTCGCGCGTTTGCGCGGGCGATCTCGGCGAACTCCTCGCGCCGCTCGAACGAGTGCACCTCGCCCTCGGGCCCGACGGCGCGCAGCAGGTGCAGCGACAGGGCGCCCGAGCCGACCCCGGCCTCGACGACGCGAGCGCCAGGGAAGATGTCAGCGAGCGACACGATCTGCGCGGCGTCCTTCGGGTAGACGATCGCCGCGCCGCGGGGCATCGACATCACGAAGTCTGAAAGCAGCGGCCGGAGGGCGAGGTACTCTTCGCCGCTGTTGTTCGCGATGACCGAGGCGTCGGGTACGCCAACGATGTCATCGTGACGGATCATGCCCTTGTGGCTGTGGAATTCTCCCCCAGCTTCAAGCGTGATCGTGTTCATCCGCCCCTTGGGGCCGGTGAGCTGGACGCGATCGCCGAAACGGAACGGGCCGCGAAGGGCTGGGGTTGCCTGCGCGGGGGCGGCCTCGGCTGATGTCAACGTATTCTCCTCAGATGATGGTGTGCGGTGCTGCTCCCACAGCGCGAACGCCGCGTCGGCGTCGAAACCCGCGAGCGTCGTGCGGGTCTCGTGTGCGAGCCCGGCGTCGAGCGGAACAATGCCGGGGGTTGCGATGACGACGGCGCCAGCGTCGACGGCGGAAGTGGCGCCCGGCCGCGAGTCCTCGAACGCGATGCAGTCGCGGGCGACAGCCCCTGCGGCTGCGGCTCCCCTCAAGTAGGGGTCGGGGTGCGGCTTCTCGTGCGCAACCTCGTCGCCCGCGATCACGGCCGAGAACGTGCCCTCGGGCAGTAGCGCCACAACCGCGTCGGCGATTCGACGCACCGACATCGTCACGAGCACATTCGGCACACCCCGCTCTGCGAACTCGGCAAGCAGCTCGGTCGCGCCGGGCATCCAGCGCGGCCGCTCGAGTGCGAGACCCGCGACGAGAGAGCGCGACCACTCGTCGATGATCTCGTCTGTCGAGAGCGGCACCCCGAGCTCTTGGAAGTGGGTCGCCGCCGCCGTCAGCCCGAGGCCTACAAGCTGCGTCTCCATTCCTTTCGGGAACGCGAGCCCGTACCGCTCAAGCATCGCGATCTCTGCTTTGATCCACAGCGGTTCGGAGTCGATGATCGTGCCATCCATGTCCCAGAGTGCGGCTGCTGGGCGGCCGACAGGCGTCGCGGTCGTCATTTAGCTAATCCTACCGGGCGGCCACAGATCGGCGACGCCGCGGGCGGGAGATAGTCTGGGGGCTGTGAATGATTCGACTCCCTCTGAAACCGCACCGCGCGTGCTCATCGCCGCGTTCCAGGGCTGGAGCGACGCGGGCGATGCCACCTCGGAGGCGCTGCAGCACCTCATCAAGCTGCAGAAGTCCGAGTTGCTGCACGTGATCGGGGGCGAGGGGTTCGTCGACCTGCAGCTGCAGCGGCCGCGCATGTATCGCGACGAGACCGGCAAGCGCACGATCGACTGGCCCGACACCCGGCTCTACGGCACCGTCCACCGGCCGGGCCTTCCCGCCCCGTCTGACGTTGACGCCGGCGAGGCAGACGCGATCACCCGAATCGACGGCACCCCCGTCCACGACCTCTTCTTCCTCCCCGGCTACGAGCCTGGCCGCGACTGGGAGAACTTCGCAGACGAGGTCGTCGAGCTCGCCGAGGTGTGGGGCGTCGACCTCGTCGTGCTCCTCGGCTCGATGTACTCCGACGCGCCCCACTCGCGCCCCATCATCACGAGCGTGAGTGCGGAGAGCCCGGCGCTGCGAGAGCGCTACGGCGCTGAGCGGAGCGACTACGAGGGCCCCGTCGGCATCGTCACGGCAATCGAGATGGCGCTCGAGACTGCGACGATCGACAGCCTCGCCCTGTGGGTGCAGGTGCCGCACTACGTCCACTCGGCGCCATCACCCAAGGCGACGCTCGCGATCCTCGACAAGCTCGAAGAGCTGCTCGACATCGTGATCCCGCGCGGCGAGCTGTTCGCGCAGGCGACCGACTGGGAGTCGAACATCAACCGCATCGCCGAGAACGATGATGATATGACGCGGTACATCCGCAGCCTCGAGGACGCGCGCGACGAGGCGCTTGCTGCGGAGACGACAGGCGATGCTCTCGCGGCAGAGTTCGAGAAGTTCCTTGAGCGCGACTCGCGCGGCGCGGCAGGCGAGGACGGCACGGCTGGCGATCTCGGGGTGGCCGACGAACAAGGCGAACAAGGCGAACAGGGCGACCAGCCCGGTCAGGATCCAGGCCCCGGCGAGCCGCAGCGCTAGTGCGCCAGAAGGTGTCGGCCCCGATCTCGCGATCGGGGCCGACGTGTTTACTCTTCGGGCTGCAGCTTGACGCCGAGCAGCGCCTGCACCGCGTGCGCGATAAGGCACGGGTCGTCAACCCCAGCGTCGAGAGCCGCGTCGAGCGTCGCCAGCATGACCGGGGTGTCGAGGTCGTTCGCGAGCGCAGCGCGCAGCTGCTGCAGCACCCCGGAGGCCGAGACGGGTTCGGAGGTCGTGCGCTCTAGGCCCTCGCGCCACGCGGCGAGCCTGCGCTCCGCGCGATCGAGGTCGCTATCGAACCACTCCCACTCGGTGCGGTAGTGGTTCGCGAGGAGCGCGAGCCTGATCGCTGAGGGGTCAACGGGGTGCCCGGCGTGGGTGCCGTCGAGTAGCTTCGACACGAAGACGAGGTTGCCGCGCGACTTCGACATCTTATGCCCGTCGTACGACACGAGCGCCGCGTGGCAGAACGCGTGGGCAAGCGGCTTACCCGAGATCGCCGTCACGTGGGCTGCGGTGAACTCGTGGTGCGGGAACACGAGGTCGTGCCCACCACCCTGCACCGTGAACAGCTCACCGAGCGCCTGCCTGGCGATCACGGCGCATTCGATGTGCCAGCCGGGTCGCCCCTCGCCCACGACCGACTCCCAGCTCGGCTCGCCCTCGCGAGCTGAGCGCCACAGCAGCGGGTCAAGCACGTCACGCTTGCCCTCGCGTTCGGGGTCGCCGCCGCGTTCGGCGCTCAGGGTCTCAAGCAGAGCGCGCTCGTACGGCGCGACGTCGCCAAGCCGCCACTGTGACTGCCGTTGCGCACCGCGCACGTCGAAGTAGACGTCGTCACCGGCCTCAGACTCCGGCGTCGGCACAGTGTACGCGTAGCCGAGGTCGATGAGCTCTTCGACACCGCCAGCGATCTCGTCGATCGCTTCGGTGACCGCGACGAAGTGGTCGGGCGGGATCATGCCCATGCGGTACATGTCAGAGCGGTAGAGCCCGATCTGCTCGTCGGCGAGGCCGCGCCAGTCGACACCCGTGGCGTTCGCGCGCTCGAGCAGCGGGTCATCGATGTCGGTGATGTTCTGGGCATAGACCGTCTCGATGCCGGCGTCGCGCCAGGCGCGCTGCATAATGTCGAACGTCAAGTACGTGAAGGCGTGCCCGATGTGGGTGGCGTCGTACGGCGTGAGCCCACAGACGTAGAGCGTCGCGCGGTCATCCTGGATCGCGGGGTGCTCGAGTCGGCCTTTTGCCGTGTTGAAGAGCTTGGGCGCCTCGCCGGCACCGGGAAGCTCGGGGATTACCGGAGGGGTCCAGGTTCTCACTGCACACCGTCCTGGAACGCGATTGCGGGAACCTCGCCGCCCGGGGTAAGCACGCCCGTGATGAGGAGCACGATGATGACGACACCAATGAGCACGCGGTAGATAACGAACGGCATAAAGCTGCGCTTGGAGATGTAGCGCATGAAGAAGCCAATCACCACGAGGGCGATCGCAAAGGCAACGACAGTGGCGATGATCGTCATGCTCCAGGGGGTCTGTGTCTCTGGCGCCTTGATCACCTTAAAGACCTGATAGAAGCCCGAGCCAAGCACCGCGGGAATCGCGAGCAAGAAGGAGTAGCGCGCCGCCGCCTCACGCTTGTAGCCCATGAAGAGGCCCGCGGTGATCGTGCCGCCGGAACGCGAGACGCCAGGAATCAGCGCGGCCGCCTGGGCGAACCCGTAGATCAAGCCGTGCTTCCACGTCAGCTTCTCGATGGGTCGCACCTTCTGGCCAACCCTGTCGGCGACGCCGAGCAGCAGGCCGAACACGATCAGCGAGATCGCGGTGAACCAGAGCGACCGGAGCGTGGTCTCGATCGAGTCCTGGAACAGCAGCCCGAGCACGACGATCGGAATCGTGCCGAGGATGATCCACCAGCCCATCTTCGCGTCGGGGTCGTTGCGCGGAACGGTCTTCCCAGGCAGCGATTTGAACCACTTACCGATGATCCGCACGATGTCGCGCCAGAAGAACACGATGACCGCTGCCTCGGTGCCGATCTGCGTGATCGCGGTAAACGCCGCACCGGCGTCACCGATGCCGAGCAGTTCGCTCGTCACCCGGAGGTGTGCGCTCGAAGAAACCGGCAGAAACTCAGTGAGCCCCTGAACGATGCCGAGGATGATCGCCTCGAAAATACCCATGCGGTAGTGGCCTTCCGTCTCGTGGCACGCGCTGCGAGCCGTCGTCCAGACTAGCCCAACGGGGCTTGGGGATCAGTACGAGCGGAGCAAATCTGCGAGCACGCGGTGGCCAAAGTCAAGCGCGTCAAGGGGCACACGCTCGTCGACCCCGTGGAACATCCCGGGGAAGTCGAGGTCGGCCGGCAGCCGAAGCGGCGCGAAGCCGTATCCCGTGATGCCGAGCCGGGCGAGGGCCTTGTTATCGGTGCCCCCACTCAGCAGGTAGGGCAGCACCTTCGCGCCAGGGTCGTGCGCCTCGATCGCGGCCTTCATCGCCTCGACGAGCTCGCCCGCGAAGGGCACCTCGAGCCCAATGTCTGAGTGCACGGTCTCGATCTCGATGTCGGGGCCGACGATCTCGCGGATCTTTGCGATGACCTCGTCACGCTCGGCGGGAAGAGTGCGAACGTCGACGAGGGCCTCCGCCGTGTCCGGGATGACATTGTGCTTGTAGCCCGCCTTGAGCACCGTCGGGTTCGTCGTGTTGCGCAGGCTGGCCTGGATCAGCCCAGCGCCCTTACCCAGGCTGAGCACCATCTCCTCGGGGTTGATCTCCGTGAGGTCTGCGCCGACGAGCGTCGCGATCTCATCGAGGAGCTCGCGCGTCGTGTCGCACAGTGCGATCGGCCACTCATGGCCACCCAGCGCGGCAATCGCAGCGGCGAGCTTTGTCACCGCATTGTCGTGCCAGACGCGTGATCCGTGTGCCGCGGTGCCCCGGGCGCGCAGCCTGATCCAATCGAGCGCTTTCTCCCCCGTCTGCACGAGGTAAGCGCGCTGGCCGGCGATCTCGATCGAGTAGCCGCCGACCTCGCTGATCGCGGTGCCCGCGCCGGCGAACAGCTCTGGGTGGTGCTCGACGAGGTAGTGCGACCCATAGACGCCACCGTTCTCCTCGTCAGCGAAGAACGCGAGGATGATGTCGCGGCGCGGCTTCTCCCCCGCGCGCAGCAGCTCGGCGATCGAGGTGAGGATCATGGCGTCCATGTCTTTCATGTCGACCGCGCCACGACCCCACAGAAGGCCGTCCTTCACCACGCCCTCGAACGGGTCGACGGTCCAGTTCGCCGGGTCTGCGGGAACGACGTCAAGGTGCCCATGAAGCACGAGGGCCGGGAGCTCGGGCTGCGCGCCCGCGACGCGAGCGACGACGCTCGCGCGCCCCGGATCCGACTCAATCGTCACGGGGTCGAGCCCGAGGTCGCGCAGGTACGCGCTCACGTAATCCGCAGCTGGCCGCTCGGGGTTCGCGTCGCCCTCCCCACGGTTCGACGTATCGATCCGAATGAGGTCGCGAGCGATTCGCGCGGTTTCTGACAGTTCAACATCGAGCTCTGGTGCCATACCTCCACCATAGCTCGCCCGAACGCCCGTTCGCCTCTCCGAACGCGATAGCCTTCCTTCGAGTGTCCCCGCCTGGGGAGCAATTCGAGAGGCAACGATGCACGCAACCCACCCCGCACAGAACACCGCGGTTGCGGGCTTCCTCCTCGCGATCGGCTCCGCCGCCTCGTTCGCGCTCTCCGGGATCTTCGCGAGTGCGTTACTCGCCGCGGGCTGGTCAGCGGGCGCCGCCACGACGGCGCGCATTACGCTCTCCGCCCTCGTGCTTCTCGGCCCAACGCTCGTGCTCATGCGTGGCCGCTGGCAGCTCGTGCGGAACGCCTGGGGCCAGCTCCTCGTCTTTGGAGTACTCGCCGTGGCGGGCTGCCAGCTCGCATTCTTTCTCGCGGTGCAGTTCATCCCGCCGAGCCTTGCGCTGCTCATCGAGTTCACCGGCCCGGTCATGCTCGTGTTTTGGATGTGGGCGCGCAGCAGGGTCGCCCCCTCCGCCGTCACCCTGTCGGGAGCCGGAATCGCCATTGCCGGTGTCGTCGCGATCTCAGGGGTGCTCGCGGGCGTCTCGCTACACCCGCTCGGCGTGGCGTTCGCGCTCATCGCCGCGGCAGGGAACGCCGCGTACTACGCGACCGGCGCATCAAGCAATCACGGTATCCCGACGCTGCCGTTCGTCGGCCTCGGCCTGCTCGTTGGCGCGGTCCCCCTCATCATCGCTGGTGCTGTCGGAGTGCTCCCGTTCACCGTGACGACCGCGCCCGCCGTGCTCGCGGGGAGGCCGGTGTCGCCGTGGCTCGTCGTCGCGGGCATGGTGCTCATCTCGACGGTGCTCTCTTATCTGCTCGGTGTTGCTGCCTCGCGGCGGCTCGGTGCGACGGTCGCGAGCTTCACGGGGTACTCTGAACCCCTGTTCGGCATCGTCTGGACGATCGCACTCCTCGCGGTCATTCCGACACCGCTCCAGTGGCTCGGGGCCGCACTCATCGTCGCGGGCGTCGTGACCGTGAAGGTCGGAGAGCTGCGGCGCGCGCGATCCCGGCAGTGACAGATACTCCAGGGGACCCGTAGTGACCACTTCAACCGCCGAAACGCACCTTCGCCTCGATGGCGTTTCGCACGCCTTTGGCGCGCGCCGCGTCCTCACCGACGTGAGTTTCTCCGTGCCGTCTGGCGCGCGCGTTGGGCTCATCGGCGAGAACGGTTCGGGGAAGTCGACGCTGCTACGCATCGCAGCGGGCGTGCTCTCCCCCTCCGCAGGCTCCGTGACGGCGACGACCCCTGGCGGTCGTTTGCCGCGGGTCGGGTTGCTGCACCAGGAGCCGCCGTTCGCTGGAACGGACACGATCTTTGAGGCCCTCGCCGCCGCGACCGCCCCGGTGCGCGCCGCCACGCTCCGCCTTGATCGCGCGTCCGAGGCGCTCGCCCTTCCGGGCGACGCTCGCGAGACCCGAGCGCGGGAGGCCGAATACTCCGAGGCACTCGACGACGTTGAGCGCCTCGGCGCGTGGGAGCTCGAAGCCCGGGTCGAGCAGACGCTCGCCGGGCTCGGGATCGGTGAGATCCCGCGAGACCGGGCGACCGCTGAGCTCTCCGGCGGGCAGCGCGCCCGCCTCTCACTCGCGTGGACACTGCTCAACGCACCCGACGTCCTCCTGCTCGATGAGCCGACGAACCACCTCGACGACCGCGCGACAGCGTACGTCGCTTTCACGCTCAGCCACTGGCACGTCCCCATCATGTTTTCGAGCCATGACCGCGCCTTCCTCGACGAGGCCGCGACCTCGCTCATAGACCTCGACCCGGCGCCGCGGCAGCACTCCGTTGCGGCTGCGCTTGTGCAAGACGGCACGGGTTCAGGCATCGGCGTCACGCGGTTCACCGGGAGCTACTCCGAGTACCTCGCGGCCCGCAGCAAGGCACGCAGTCGGTGGGAAGAGCAGTATGCCGCTGAGCAGGCTGAGCTTCGCAGGCTCCGAGCCTCCGTGGGGTCGAACCAGATTGTTGGGCACGAGGAGTGGAAGCCGCGTACCGAAAGCCGCATCGCAACGAAGTTCTACGCGGACCGCAACGCCAGGGTCGTCGCCCGCAGAGTCAACGACGCCAGGTCGCGACTCGACGAGCTCACTGCGCGGCAGGTCGCGCAGCCGCCTCGTGAGCTCACGTTCGCGGGCTTCGGTGCCCCTGCCACACCAAGCGCAGCTGAGCAGACCCCAGCAGACCCGCTTCCTGAGCCCGTCGTTGCCGCGGCAGGAATCGCCATTGCAGGGCGCCTCGCACCGACGACGTTCACACTGCGGGTCGGCGAAAGGCTACTCGTCACGGGGCCGAACGGCGCGGGGAAGTCGACGCTGCTGGCCGTGCTCGCGGGGCTGCGCTCCCCCGACTCCGGCACCGTTCGGCTCACACCGGGCACCCGCGTCGGCATCCTGGAACAGGACTCAACCTGTGATGGCCCCCGTGAAAGCGGCGGAGACCGAAGCGTCGCGGAGGTCTACGCCGAGGCCGTCGGCCCGAGGATCGCCGAGACGGTGCCGCTCAGCGCGCTGGGGCTACTCGCCGCACGCGACGAGGCAGTGCCTGTCGAGACCCTCAGCGTCGGGCAGCGCAGGCGACTGGCACTCGCGACGCTCATCGCCGATCCACCCGACGTGCTGCTGCTCGATGAGCCAACGAATCATCTCTCGCTCCGCCTCGCCGACGCTATCGAACGCGCTGTCACGAACTTCCCAGGAACCGTGGTGATCGCCTCGCACGACCGCTGGCTTCGAGAGCGGTGGCGTGGGCGCCACCTCGAGTTGGAACCGGCACAGGCAGTCGAAAAACCCTGATTCGCCCGGGTTTTCGAGCACGCACCCCCACTTCGTACCCGAAGCGTAATCGAATCGTTGCCAAATCGTTGCGCAATTCCCCGGCTGTGTTCAGCCTCTGTCCGATCAGCACCGCCGGCGAGTGAGCCTTCCCGGGCCGCCTGCGGTTTGCTATGGTTGCATAATTCAAGCTTCGAGGGGCCGGGTGAAGCGGCCGGATCCCTTGATAAGACAAATGACCGCTGACTCTCACTACATGTCTCTTCCCCCGCAACAGCCGACCTCGTACCCGAGCCGGCGATCCCTCCGCGAGGCTCGCCAACGGCACGAGAAGGCGACGGCCGCAGAGTCGAACGAGGCACTGCAGCCAGAAACACAGTCGGCCACGACAGGCCTCTTTTTGACCCCACTCCCCGAGTTCGTACTCGGTGGCACACAGGAGGCCACGGCAACGCCCTCCCGCACAACTCCAGAAACGGCAAAGAGGAAGCGCCCCACAGCAAAGAAGCTGCTGGCAGCGACATTCTCGCTCGCGTGCGTCGGTTCCCTCGCCGTCACGACCACGCTCCCCGCGTTCTCGAGCGCATTCGGCGATGCGGCGGCCGCTGCCGCCCCCGCAGCCCGCTCAGACCAAGAACTGCAGAGCTCGGCCGTTGCGAACAGCCAGGACGCGCTCGACGCGATCGGCTCCGTCGAACTCGGCGTTGACCCGGGCTCGTACAAGCAGCTCACGCCTGAAGCAGGTCTCGTCGACCCCGCATCGCTTGATTCGACGGAGATTCGTTTCGCCTTCGACCGTGAGTACCCGCTCACCGACGGCTTCGCCTACCGCACGGCCCCCGTCGAGCAGTTCCACGATGCCCAAGACATCGCGGCGCCAGGTGGCACTCCCGTGCTCGCCATCGGCTCAGGCCGGGTCATCGAGGCCGGCTACGCCACCGATGGGTGCGGGTTCTCGATCAAGTTGCAGCACAACGTGAGCGGCGAGACCCTCACTAGCCGTTACTGCCACATGCAGGTCGACTCGCACGACCACAAGGTCGGCGACAAGATCGAGATCGGCGACTTCATCGGCAAAGTCGGCAACACCGGCATGTCTTTCGGTGACCACCTTCACCTCGCGCTGCGCCGCAGCGGCGTACCGATCGACCCGCTCCCCTACATCCAGGAGCAGATCGATAAGGCCGCCAAGCGGGCAGCTGCCAAGCGCGGCTAGCAACCCCATGGCCTATCGAGCGCTCGTGACGGGCGCGTCTGCCGGGCTTGGGGCGGAGTTTGCGCGGCAGCTCGCCACGCTCGGAATTGATCTCCTACTCGTCGCCCGCGACAGCGCCAGGCTCGAGCGGCTCGCGCACGTCTTACGCAGCCGCTACGCCGTGCACGTCGAGGTGCTTGCCGCCGACCTCACGGATGAAGCGCGCCTCGACGCCGTTGCGGCCCGTCTCGCAGACGACGACGCGCCCATTGACATCCTCATCAACAACGCCGGTTTCGGTGTCTACGCGAGCTTCGAGGAGAGCGCCATCAGCGACGAGCGCCGCCTCCACGAACTCCTCTCATGGGTTCCGCTGCGCCTCGCCCACGCCGCAGTGCCAGGCATGCTCGCCCGCGGGCGAGGCTGGATCCTGAACGTCGCGAGTGCGGCCGCGTTCATGCCGAGCGGCAGCTACGGCGCGGCGAAAAGCGCTGTGGTCTCGCTCTCCCGCTCCCTGAGCGCCCGCTATCGGCGTCGCGGCGTGCGCGTGACGGCTCTCTGCCCCGGCCTGATTGCGACCGAATTCCACGAGCGCATGGGCGAGGACCACCTTCCCGAGCTTCCCGCGCTGGCTTGGGCAGATACCGGCCGTGTCGCCCACGAGGGCCTCAAAGCGCTGCACCGGGGCACACCGGTGCTCGTGTCGGACTGGCGCTATCGCGCGCTCAGGCCGATCGCGAGGCTCGTACCCGACGCGCTGCTCGAGCGCCTCGGCAGCACCGGGCGCGGCGCTCGAGCGGATGGCTAGCGCACTCTAGGCCGTGAAGAACTCCCCCGAGCGAGGCATACCTGGCTCAGTCGGTTCGACTTGATTCGAATCACCGTTTGAACCTTCGCTTGAATCATCGTTCGCAGCCGCGTTCGCCGGCTCGATCGCGAGCCCGGTGAAGGCCATCGCGACCCCTTGCGCGGTGACGAACGAGCGGCGATCCATGAGCTGTGCGTGCACGTGCGGCTCGGAGGAGTTCCCCGAGTTCCCGCACTCACCCACAACCTGGCCCGCCGTCACCCGGTCGCCGGGCCTCACACGGAGCGAGCCGCGGCGCAGGTGCGCGACCGCTGCGTACACCCCTTCCAGCTCGCCCTCGCCACGAATGACGACGTGGTTTCCAACGACGAAGCCAGGGCCTCCGAGCTCCCTCGCCATACCCTCAATCACGAGATAGACCATGGCGGCCGCCGACGACCGAGAGCGGTGGTCGCGCCGCCAGCCGCTCGCCCGCTCCACGACCCCGTCAATCATCGCGTGCACGGGCTCCCCAAGGGCCGGGAAATCGCTCGCGGGGCGCATTGCGGGGCCAGAGCTGTACTCGGGCCGAACCGCCCCGTGCGGCGCGTATACGAGGTCAACGGCGTGCGACTGCCCGTAGCCGCGGACACCGTGGCTCGGCACCTGCGTCGCGGGGCTATTGAGAGCGAGCCATCGGCCGCGTACGGGCGTGGCGACCCAGATGGGCTCTTCCGCGCGCTCGCCCGCCGCGACGCGCCGGCCGCCGAACCACGCGAGCGCGATGGCGGCAGCGTAACCGATAGCCGAGACTAGGGCAATGACGCCCGCGACGTCGGCGGCAACACCCGCGGGCAGCGCGAGCCGGAGGAGTACCCCGCCGGTGAGGCCGAGCGCCGAGACCACCAGCACCACGCTGCGAGCACGGTATAGCGCGCCAAGCAGGCTCGACACACCCACTATCGCGCCCCTCGATCGCGCTCGACCCGTGTCTCTGTCCAGACAGGCGTGGCCGACTCTCGAATATCGCCATCACTCCCGAAGACGAGGAAGCGCTCGAAGTCACGCGCAAACCAGCGGTCGTGAGTGACGACGATTACGGTGCCGTCGAACAGACTGAGCGCGTGCTGGAGCGCCTCGGCCGACACCAAATCGAGGTTGTCGGTGGGTTCGTCGAGGAGCAGCAGGGTCGCGCCGCCGAGCTCAAGCAGCAGGATCTGGAAGCGAGCCTGTTGGCCGCCCGAGAGCGACTCAAACAGCTGCTCAGCCGCCCGCGCAAGCTCGTACCGGGCAAGCGCGCGAGCGGCTTCCTCGCGCGGCATGCCCGCCCGGTGCTCGTCCCCGCGGTGCAGGATCTCAAGCAGCGTGCGGCCGTGCAGGTCGGGGCGCCCCTGGTTTTGTGCGAACCAGCCGGGCCGCACACGCGCACCGAGCCGAGCCAGGCCTTCGTGCTCGACGGGGGCGATCTCGGCCTCCGTGACGGGCGCGTGCTCGGGGGAGGGATCGGTACCGCCCGCCGCGAGCAGGCGCAGGAAGTGCGACTTCCCTGAGCCGTTCGAGCCGAGCACAGCGATGCGGTCGCCGTACCAGGCCTCGAAGTCGAACGGGAACATGAGCCCGACGAGCTCCAGTTGCTCGCACATGAGCACGCGCTTGCCCGTGCGCCCGCCCCGCAGTCGCATCTCGAGGTGTTGATCGTGGGGTTGCTCTTCGGGCGGGCCTGCTTCCTCGAACCGAGCGAGCCTGGTCTGTGCGGCGCGGTACCGCGAAGCCATATCTGAGTTGTAAGCCGACTTCTGCTTGTACATGAGCATGAGCTCGCGCAGCTTCGCGTGCTCTTCGTCCCAGCGCTTCCGCTGCTCCTCAAGCCTCGCAAACCTGCGCTCGCGAGCCTCATGGTAGCTTCCAAAGCTCCCGGGGTGGCCCCAAGCGGTGCTCCCAGCGGCCCCGAGCTCCAACGTCACGATGGTGGTCGCCGTCCGCGCGAGGAGCTCGCGGTCGTGGCTTACAAAGAGGATGCCCTTCTCGGTCGCCCGAAGCTGGTCTTCGAGCCACCGCTTCCCCGGCACGTCGAGCGAGTTATCGGGCTCGTCAAGGATAAGAATCTCGTCTGGCCCACGCAGCAGCGCCTCAAGCGCGAGCCGCTTTTGCTCACCGCCGGAAAGCGTCGCGAGCGGCCGGTCCCGGCAGTCGTCGTACGGCATACCAAGGGCCGCGACCGTGCACGTGTCCCAGAGAACTTCGGCGTCGTACCCGCCCGCGTCGCCCCAGGCCGTCACCGCGTTGGCGAACGCCATCTGCGACTTCGTCGACCCCGTCTCCGTCATGCGGGCCTCAGCGGCGATGAGGCGCTCGGCGACCTCCCTGAGCGCGGGCGGAGACACTGAGAGCAGCAGCTCGTGGACGGTTCCACCGACGATGAACTGGCGCATGACTCCAACGGACCCCGTGCGAGCGACCGCACCAGATTCAGCCTTCAGTTCGCCCATCACAATCTTGAGCAGCGTGCTCTTGCCCGCACCGTTCGCTCCGATGAGCGCGACGCGCTCCCCCTCGCCGACCGAGAACGAGACCTCAGAGAGGAGCGGTCGGCCGTCTGAGAGCGTATAGCTCACCGCCGCGATATCAAGATGAGCCATTGAACGAACGTAGCACGCAGCGGCCACCCGCCACCCTTGAAATTGCCCAGACGGCAAAGGCCGCCAGTTCAGCCAGCACCTGGCGCTGGCTTGCCTGCTAGGGGTACCGCACGCCGGCGGTCGATGGGCGCCTCACCAGGCGTTGGAGCGCCCCTATGACGGCGCAGACGACGAACGCGACGAGCGGGAGGCCGGTCATCAGCAGCATCGCGAACGGGACCCAGATCGACCCCGCGAGCAGCTGAGCGGCGGTCGCCTCGTGCGACTGTGCCGCAAGCACCACTCCGGCGGAGAGGCTGAAGAGGTAGAGCAGCGCCCCGGCGAGGGCCGACAGCATGATGGCGCGGAGCCGCTCTGGACTACGGCGCGTGCCGAAGGTGACAGCCAGGAGCGCGAGTACCGTCGCGGGGGCGATCAGCCAGCGTGCCTCCGGGGTCGGGAACAGCCACCCGCCCAGCCACAGCGTCACCCCGGCAAGCAGAGCGCCCCCGACGAGATAGAGCGCCACAGTGCGGGACGTGCTTGAGGACCGTCGCTCCCCTGGGCTGCCGTCTGGGCTACCGTCTGGGCTGGCTGTGGCCGTGGGCTCCGTCATGCGTCAAGTATGCCCGACCCGATGTACCCACTTCGCACCGTTGCACCCAGGAAATACCCGTAAAAGGTGGGTGCATCGGTGCCAACCGGGTGAATCGGCTACCGGGCACGGCCGAGTACGGGCTGGGGCACGGCCGGGCCGGACCGGCAGGCACGACGCCGCACAATGCAAGAAGGCCCCTGCCGAAGCAGGGGCCTTACTCGATTCACGTGCGCGAAGGGGGACTTGAACCCCCACGCCCTAATACGGGCACTAGCACCTCAAGCTAGCGCGTCTACCAATTCCGCCATCCGCGCGAATCTGTTTAGCTGGTTTCTCACCGGCCGAACAGGGAATAATTTAGCATGGAATGTTGGCGCATTGCGAATCACCCAGTGAAGCCGGGCGCGGCGCGGCCTAGTATTCGCGGAGAAGCACCCCCGGATCCCAATGCCAGCAACGATCTTGACCAGATTCAGGCTTTTGCGATCGGCGCGAAGCTTCCGCCGGTCGCGCGGGCAAGATCGTCCGCCGAAAGCTCGATATCGAGCCCGCGGCGCCCTCCGGAGACCAGAATCCTCGGAAACCCGGGCGCGGATATGTCTATGACTGTAGCCAAACGTGTTTTCTGGCCGAGCGGGCTGATGCCGCCGACGACGTAGCCGGTCTTGCGCTCGGCGATCGCCGGGTCAGCCATCTGCGCGCGCTTCCCGCGGGCGGCGGTCGCCAGAGCCTTCAGGTCGAGCTTGCCTGAAACGGGCACGACCGCAACAACGAGGGCTCCGTCGACGTCGGCGAGCAGGGTTTTGAAGACCTGCCGCGCATCGACACCAAGCTCGCGCGCCGCCTCTCCCCCGTAGTCGGTCTCACCGGGGTCATGGGTGTAACTGCGCACAGCGAAGTCGATGCCGAGCTTTGTGAGCGCCACCATCGCAGGCGTCGCACCTGCCGCTTTCTTTGCCATGTGCTCCACCCTATGGGCGCAGCCGCCGCCTCAGCAGGTCGATGCGCTTCTGCAGCTGAGTGACCGAGGCCTGCGCGACCGCAGGCCCGCCGCAAGAGCGCCGCAACTCATTGTGAATGTCTTTGTGCGGCTCGCCGCTCACCCGGGAATACATGCCGACGAGGCTCGAGAGCAGTTTGCGCTGCTCCTGCAGCGTCCGATGCAAGGCGCCAGGGGCCTCGGCTTTTTCGGGGGCGTGCTCGAGGATGCCCTGGTTCTGGGCGCTCCGCCGTGCCTGCTTCGACTGCCTCTGCTGCAGTAACGCGCGAACTTCCTGGGGCTCGAGGATGCCGGGGAACCCGAGGAAGTCGAGTTCTTCCTCAGTCTCGACCTCGGCGTAGCCACCGAATTCTGCGCCGTCGAAGACCGCGCGGTCGAAGTGGGCGTCTGACTCGAGCGCCTGGTACTTGAACTCGTCCTCGATGAGCTCGGACGATGCTTTATCCTCGCGCTCGGCCTCCGCCATGAGCGCCGCCTCGGCGTCCCACATCTCCTCGGCCGACTTGGGCCCCTCGAGCACGTGGTTGCGCTCTTTCTCCAGCTGCGCCGCGAGCAGCATCAGCGGCGGCACGTTCGGAATGAAGACCGACGCGACCTCGCCACGGCGGCGGGAACGCACGAAGCGGCCAATTGCCTGGGCGAAGAACAGCGGCGTTGACGAGCTCGTCGCGTACACGCCGACGGCGAGACGCGGAACGTCGACGCCCTCAGACACCATGCGCACCGCGACCATCCACCGGGAGGTTCCCGCCGAGTAGCTGTCGATGCGTTCCGAGGCACCTGCGTCGTCGGACAGGATCAGCGCGACCTCTTCACCCGAGATCTCCTGCAGCATCTGCGCGTAAGCCTTGGCTGAGGCGTGATCGGTGGCGATGACGAGGCCGCCCGCATCTGGGATGTGGCCGCGCACCTCAGTGAGGCGGCGGTCGGCCGCGCGGAGCACTTTGCCCATCCAGTCACCCGCCGGGTCGAGCGCGGTGCGCCACGCCTGACTCGTGACATCCTTCGTATTGCCCTCGCCGAGCCGGGCCTCCATCTCTTCTCCGGCGGAGGTTTGCCAGCGCATCTTGCCTGCGTAGACCATGAAGATCACGGGGCGAACGATGCCGTCAGCGAGCGCTCGGCCGTAGCCGTAGTCGTAATCGGTGAGGGAGATGCGTGAGCCGTCACCCTGGGGCGCGTACTGCACGAACGGGATCGGCGCTTCGTCAGAGCGGAACGGCGTTCCCGTGAGCGACAGGCGGCGCTTTGCGGTGCCGTAGGCTTCGCGAATCGCGTCGCCCCAACTCAGCGCGTCACCGCCGTGATGCACCTCGTCCATGATGACGAGCGTGTCGGTGAACTCGGTGAGCAGCCTGTGCTGCACGGGCTTCATCGCCACCTGGGCATAGGTCACGACGACGCCGTCGTAGTGCCGGCCGTAACCGAGGCCGTCGCTGTTTGAGTAGCGCGGGTTCAACCGGATGCCCGCGCGCGCGGCTGCGTCAGCCCACTGCACCTTCAGGTGCTCGGTCGGCGCAACAACGATGATCTGGGACACCGTCTGGTTGCCACGGAGGGTCGCGGCCAGGCGCAGCGCGAACGTCGTCTTGCCAGCGCCGGGCGTTGCCGAGGCGAGGAAGTCTTTGGGGTTGCGCTCAAGGTAGAGGTTAATGGCCTCCTGCTGCCAGGCTCGGAGGTTCCCTGCGGTGCCGCGTGCTGCCCGCTCTGGGTAGGCGGGCGGAAGATGCTCGGCGGCAAACGTACCCGGGAGGAGAGCCCCGTCTTCTGCCGATTCAATCACAACGTCCTAGACTACCCATGAACGCTTAGTCGTGCCTTGGCGCGCGGCAGCCCGTGCGCGTCGCCGTGACGACCGCCCAGAAGTGGGCCGGGAAAGCTAGGGCGCTGCGCACTAGCAAGGTAGCGTACGCCGCATACGACGGCGGGAATAAGACCCAGAAACGAAGAAGGAGCGCGGACCGTGGTTCAAGATTCACACCAAACTGGTGGGCCGAACGCTGCGGCTGGCGACAACGCGGAACTGCCGTGGTCGCGGTTTGTCGCGATCGGCGATTCCTTCACCGAAGGACTCGGCGACCCTGACCCCGAGAGCCCCGGGGGGCTGCGCGGCTGGGCCGATCGCTTCGCCGATGTGCTCGCAGACAAGAACGACGAGTTTGCCTACGCGAACCTCGCAGTGCGCGGCAAACTCATCCAACAGATCATCGACGAACAGCTCGACACCGCGATGGAGCTGCGGCCAGACCTCGTGAGCGTGTGCGCGGGCGGAAACGACGTCATCCGCCCCGGAACCGACCCTGACGAAGTCGCTGCAAAACTCGACCACATCGTCTCGAGATTGAGCGAGACGGGCGCGACGATCCTGATTTTCACCGGCGTTGACGTCGCATTCCAACCGGTCTTCCGCTCGATTCGCGGGAAGGTTGCGATCTTCAACGAGAACGTTCGCAAGGTGGCGCAGCGGCGCGATTGCTACGTCGTTGACCAGTGGGCCATCGATGAGCTGCAGGACAGCCGCTACTGGGCGGGTGACAGGCTGCACATGAACGCGCTTGGGCACCACACCATCGCGCGCGCTGCGCTCGATGCGCTGAACGTGCCGCACGATCTGGGCCCGCTCGATCCGCCGCCGCTGCCCGAGCGCACCTGGCGGCAGGCCCGCAAGGAGGACGTGGTCTGGGCGCGGGAGCACCTCGTGCCGTGGGTGGTGCGGCGCATCAAGCACGTGTCCTCCGGCGACGACATCGAGCCCAAGCGCCCAGAGCCGCAGGCTCTGCGCCCGCGTCACGGTGTTGGCGAGTAGCCCACTGGGGCGCTAACCTCGGGAAGGCTTCACCGCGGGAGCCTCGGCGGCGGGGCCTAGGCGAGGCTGAGCACGTACCGCTGCATGGGGTAGCCCGTCGTCGGGCATGGCACGCTGAGCGGATCGCGACGGGCTCACCATGTCTGTGTGTTGACGGCTCGGTCATGAGAACTCAATGTAGCGCGCACCGAACGAAGATTTCGCTTCGCACGCCCAGGCGCTCGAAGTAGGGTGGGAGCATGCCCAACATTACGAAGCAAATCGCGGACACCGTTACTCAAACCGGCGTGCACACGGCCTACGGCGACCCAGTCGACCTCGACGGCACGACGGTCATGCCCGTCGCCGTCGGCGCTTACGGGTTTGGCGCAGGCGAGGGCGGTGGCGGCGCCGACGGCACCGTCTCGGGCGAGGGCTCGGGCGGCGGCGGGGGCGGCGTCTCCATTCCGATCGGCGCGTACGTGGCCCGCGATGGCCACACCCGGTTTGAGCCGAACATCATCGCGCTGCTCACCGTCGGCGTGCCGTTCGTGTGGGTCGCGGGACGCGCGCTCGCTCGCGTAATCCGCGCGCTCAAGCGCTAGCAGGGTCCCACACCCACGGCTCGCGCGGCAGCGCCGCGGGGTCGAACCGCTCGACGAGTTGCTCTGGTGTGACCGGTTCCCCAGGAGCCGCGAGCCCGAGCGAGCTCGCGAGCATCGCTCGCACCTCGCCTGCGGTCGTGCCCGCAGCCGCCAGGTCGCGGAGTGTGACCGCGCCGTCGCGCTTCGCGAGGCGCGCGCCAGTGGGCCCGAGTACGAGCGGCACGTGTGCGTAGCTGACCTCGGGTGGCGTGGGGAGCCCGAGCAGCCCCTGGAGCAGGATCTGGCGTGGCGTCGACGATGCGAGGTCGTTGCCGCGCACGATCTGGTCGACTCCCATCGCCGCGTCGTCGACCACAACGGCGAGGTTATAGGCGACGGTGCCGTCGCCGCGCCTGAGCACAAGGTCGTCGATGTCGCCGACGACGTGTCCGAGCACGAGGTCGTCAAAACCGAGGCCCGTCTCTCCCGCGGGCGCCCGGAGGCGAAGGGCGGGAAGGCGCGGGGCGATTCGTTGTCGGGCCGCCGCCCGCTCGGGCTCGGTAAGGTCTCTGCAGGTACCGGGGTAGGCGCCGGGAGGCGCGTGCGGGGCCGTTGGCGCGGCGAGGATATCTTTGCGGGTGCAGGTGCACTCGTAGACGAGCCCGGCGCTCGACAGCTGAGCGATCGCGGCCTCGTGGGCGGCCGCCCGGGTCGTCTGCAGCACCACCTCACCGTCCCAGTCAATGCCGAGCGCCCTGAGGTCGGCGAGCTGCACGTCGGCCGTTCCTGCGTCGCGGGCCCGATCGAGGTCTTCGACTCGCAGCAGAAAACGCCGCCCGCTCCCCCGCGCGAATAACCACGCAAGAAGCGCGGTGCGCAGGTTTCCGAGGTGCAGCTCCCCCGAAGGGCTGGGGGCGTACCGGCCGGCGCCGAGGCTCAGATGCGAGTTCACTGTCTCATGTTCTCACGCCCGCGAAGGCCCGCCCGCCACGTCCCCCGGCCGCGCGCTACGCTGGAAGGAAGAGCGACGAGGAGGCCCGGGTGGAGAACAGCGACGTGGATCTTGCAGGCGACCTCGCAGAGTTGCGAGACAAGCTGGGCGACCGCCTCATCACCGAGCGGGCCGCGGTGGCACCGTTTGAACGCGACTCGTCACGCGCCGTCTTTGCCGGGGAGGCGCTCGCCCTCGTCCTCGCCGAGTCAGCCGAAGACGTGTCGAATGCCCTCGCCTGGGCGAACACCCGAGGCATCCCCGTGAGCGTCAGGGGCGCCGGCACCGGGCTCGTCGGCGGCGCGACGGCGTACGACCGGGGGCTGATCGTCTCGCTCGAGCGCATGAATGCCATCCTCGAGATCTCACCGCGGGATCGGCTCGCCACGGTGCAGCCGGGGGTTGTCACAGCCGACCTCGACGAAGCGGCGCACGCGCACGGCCTCTTCTTCCCGCCCGACCCGGCGAGCGTGCGCACCTGCACCGTGGGCGGCAACATCGCAACGAACGCGGGTGGCCTGCGGTGCGTGGCGCACGGCGTCACCTCCGATTGGATCGCTGCACTCACCGTCGTGCTCGCCGACGGTCGGGTTATGCGCACCGGAGCGCGGACGCGTAAGAACGTCGTCGGATACGACCTCACCCGGCTATTCGTCGGCTCGGAAGGCACGCTCGGCGTCATCGTCGAGGCCACCGTGCGGCTCGAGTCGCTCCCTCCCGGCGCGCCGGTGACGTTCTGGGCCGAGTTCGATGGGCTCGCCGAGGCGGGCGGCGCGGTGACCGACATCGTCGGCTCGCCGTCCAGGCCGGAGGTGCTCGAGCTCATGGACGCGCTCACAGTTCAGACGATCGAAGACGTGTTCCCGTCGGGGATGCGGATCCCGCGCGGCGCACTGCTCGTCGGCCAGACTGTCGGGCCCGATGCCGCCGCGAACGCCGACGCGATCCTCGCCATCTGCCGTGCCCACGGGGCATCGGACGCCGCCATCGCCGCGAACGATGACCTCGTCGAGGCTCGCCGGAAGTCGAACCCGGCGCTCAGCGCGCGCGGCCTGAAAATCGCGTGCGACGTCGGCGTGCCCGTCTCGCGCCTCGCGGAAATGTTCACGGGCGTCGCCGCGATCTCGCGGCAGCACGGGATCGAGGTCGCGAGCGTCGCCCACGCGGGCGACGGCAACCTGCATTGCAAGGTCGCAGCGCCCGACACTGCGACCGGAATCGCCGCGGCCGACGCGCTCATCGACGACATCACGCGCCTCGCGCTCACGCTCCATGGCACCATCACCGGCGAGCACGGGATCGGGTCGGTGAAGCAGCACGAGCTCCCCTGGCAGCTCGACGCCGTCGCTCTCGACGTGCAGCGCGAAATCAAGCGGGCCTTGGACCCGCGCGGGATCCTCTCTCCCGGACGCGCGATCTGACGGGACAATCCCGGGTAATTGGTCCAGCCGGAGCGAAGCGAAGTGGATCACTCGATGGTCCAGTGAAAGGATCGGACAATGCGCATTCTGTCGATCCAGTCATCTGTCTCTTACGGTCACGTCGGCAACTCGGCCGCGGTGTTCCCGCTGCAGCGGATCGGCGTCGAGGTGATGCCCGTCTACACGGTCGCGTTCTCCAACCACACGGGGTACGGCGCCTGGCGCGGCCCAATGTTCTCTGGCAACAACGTCCGCGAGATCGTCACCGGGATCGAGGAGCGCGGTGGCCTTGAGGGCGTCGACGCGGTGCTCTCCGGCTACCAGGGTGGCGACGACATCGGCGACGCGATTCTCGACGCGGTCGCCCGCGTGAAGCAGCACAGCCCGAACGCGATCTACGCGTGCGACCCGGTGCTCGGCAACGCCGTCTCCGGCTGCCACGTCGCCCCCGAGGTGCAGAACCTCATTCGCGACCGCGTCGTGCCGCGCGCAGACCTCATCACGCCGAACCAGTTCGAGCTCGGGTTCATCACCGGCACGACGCCGACGACGCTTGAGTCCACGCTTGAGTCGGTCGACCGCGCTCGCGAGATCGGCCCGAAGACCGTGCTCGTTACAAGTGTTGAGCGGCCCGAGCGCGCGTCAGACGGCGTCATCGAGATGCTCGCCGTCCACGGCGATGAGGCGTGGCTCATCGAAACGCCGCGGCTGCCGCTCAAGGCGAACGGTTCGGGCGACGTCACCGCCGCGCTGTTCACCGCGCACCTCACGGCCTCGGGTGACGCGGGCGACGCGCTCGCCCGCACCGCGTCGAGCGTTTTCACCCTGCTCGAGAACACGCTCGCCTCGGGTCAGCGCGAGCTGCAGCTCGTCGAGTCGCAGGCGGCCTACGCCCACCCGAGCATGCAGTTCGAGGCGAAGCGCGTCCGGTAGCGGCCCCGCTTCACTCAGGGGCTACCGGCCCTGGGGCTACCGACCCCGGGGCTACCGGGCCTCCGGCAGCCCCACCTTCGGCTTCGCCCACGACCTCCCGGTCGTGTCTTTCAGGATGTCGTATTCGACATCGACGTGGGGCTCAATCGCGCTGTACTTATCGTTCGGCGCGCCAATGACGAGCTGGAACCCGAGCCCACGCCAGGCGCCGATCGCGCGCTTCGTGAAGTGCGCGTCGGCCTTGATGAGCGCCTCGTCGAGGAACACCGGGGCGTAGCGGGGTCGCTCAGCGTCTGCGTCGCCAAGCTGGTAGCGGAGCGCGGCACCCACGATGAACGCGATCAGCTCCTGCGACTCACCACCCGACTTCTCGCCGATGTGGTCGTAGAGTGCCGCATGTTCCTTCGTGACAGCATCGACCTTCTCAGCGCTCACGCGCACGTGGTTGCGCACGTCGACGAGCTCGGCGAAGTCGGGCGCGGTACGCCTGATGCGCCCGATGAACTTCTTCATCCGCTCGTACGCCTGCTCGCGATCCTCATCCGTCTTCGCCTCGCCGATGAGCGAGCGCACCTCGCGCAGCTCTGCCCGGAAGCGGCGGCGCGCCTCAGACTGGTTCTCGCGCGGCGTGATCTGCAGCCGGTGGTCGTCATCGTAGAACGGCAGGTCCTGCATGATGCGGTTGATCGGCTCGATCCGCTCCTTGATCTCGCGCAGCGCGCGGCTGAGCATCGAGTCGAGGTTGGTGAGGTCGTTGCCCGAGAGCTTCAGCAGGCTGTGCTTCCACTCGGTCTCGAGCTCGTGCAGGCCGCTCGTCTCGAGCTCAGCAAGGATGCGCTCGAAGTCCTTCAGCGACGAGTCGGGGTCGGCGCGGAGGTTCGGGTTGGGCCAGCTCTCGAGGAACGACTCGAGCGCGCGCTTCAGGTGCAGCCGCTGTTCCTCGAGTGTGAGCTGCGCGGCGGCCTGATCCTCCCGCAGCAGCTTCGAGGCCGTATCGAGCGCGGCATCGAACCGCGCGAGGGCCTCAAGCTTGCTTCGGGCTGGGGCGCCTGCCGGGTTGTCGAAGCGCTCGTCGAGGTAGGCAAGCTGTTGCGGGTCGAGCGCGCGCTCCGCGTCCTCTGCGTCGTCAACGGCGCGCTGCGCCTCGTCGACCTCGTCGGTGATGTGCGCCCAGTCTGCGGCAACCTTCTCCTGGCGCGCCTCGGCTCGGCCGAGCGCCTTCTGCAGCTCCGCAAGCTTCTGCTTGAGCTGGCCGATCTGCGCTTTGAGCGGCTCAAGTTTCGGGTTGCCCGACACGAGCTCGGCGACGAGCGCCGTCCACTTCTCGCGCTGCTCGTCGAGCGTCGCCACGTCGACCTGATCCCAGGTGAGGTCGCTGATCTTTGCGTACGCGGCATAGCGCGCATCGAGCGCGTCGAGCGCCGCTGCTGCTTCCTTCTCCGCCTTCGTTGCGGCGGTCAGCCGCGCCGACAGGTCGCCGGCCTGGCCCGCGAGTTCGTCGAGGCGGCGCTGGTTCGAGAACCCGAGCACGTTGGCCCGCCCGTGCCCGCCGTGCGCGCCCCGCGTGCCCTGCGACATCTGGCCGCTGATGCTCAGCGCCATGCGATGCTCCGAGAGGCCGGCCGCCGTGTCCACGCAGACGAATCCGAACTGCTCCTCGAGCCTGTCCATCAACCATCCTGTGAACGAGGTGTCACGGAATTCGAGCCTGCCGGGTAGCAGCGCGGGGTCGAGCCGCGCGTGCCACCCGCGGTCGGTGTGCGCGCCCTCGTAGCGCAGCCGCATGGGCAGGCGCACCTCGTTGATCGCCTGCCGAAACTTGCCGAGATTCGCCGTGTCGATGAGCAGCGTCGTCGCGAAGCCGCCAAGTGCGAGGTTGAATGCCTGCCGCCAGGGCTCGAACTCCGTGCGCACCTCGATGAGCTCGCCGACGAATGGCAGCTCATCGACCGGGATCCCGGCAGCGCTTGCAAGGAGCTCCCGCGCCTCATGGAGGTGGCCGGGGATGTTTCCCCTGAGCCCCTCGGCGCGGCCGCTCTCCTTCGCGAGGTCGGAGACCTGCTCGCGCAGCGCGTTCGTCTTACCCCTGGCATCGGCGTAGGCGTCACGAACACCGGCCTTCGCCTGCGGGTCGGCGAGCGCCGCCTGGGCGCGGGCGATGAGCTGGCGGAACTGCTTCTCGGTCGCCGCTTCCTCCCCGATGGGCGAAATGGCCTCGTCGAAACGGCGACGCGTCGCCGTGACGGTCTCAAGCTGCTTCTCGACGATCGAGAGGTCGCGCTCGGCACGCTCGATCTGGTCGCCACCCGAGTTGCGCAGCACCTCGACGAGGCCTTCGCGCTCTGCCTCCGCGGCAGACGCCAATGCCTGCTGTGTGCGCACCTCGGTGTCAGCCGCAGCCTTATCCTGCTGCAGCTCAGCCTCGACGGCGCGCAGCAGTTCGAGGCGGCGACCCGTGCGCCACAGTGCCGACAGCGAGTCGGGGTCGTCAAAGCGCCCGATGTCATCGATGAGGCGAAGCTGGTCTGCCGCCGCAACAATGCGACCCCGCATGTCACGGATCGGCCGCAGGGCGCGCACCTGGCGCTGTGCGGTGACCATCCGCATGCGAGTACCCTCAAGCTCGTCGAAGTGCTCGACGACGGCGTCTGCCGTCGCGAGCGTCTCCGGCTCTTCGAGCACCATGCGCTTGTACAACTCGTCGACCGTCGTGATCTGCTGGCCGGCCTGGATGCGGGCGAGCAGGCTCATCGCCTTCGCGCCGGCCCCAGACGCCCCGATGCCAAGCACCGAGTGAATCTTCGCCGAGAACTCCCTGTCGGTCGAGTAAGTTTCGAGCCCCGCGGTACGCACCGCGGCGTCGCTCAGGCGCTGAATCGCCGCCGCTTCAAGGTCGCCGAGCTCGAACGGGCCGTCGATCGTTGCGCGCACACGCACCGTGTCTTCAATGATGCGGGCCGAGGCAGGGATGTACCAGGCGCGCAGGGCGGTGAACTTTGAGCCGTCGTGGTCTTCCCAGGTCGCGGCGATCGCCGTCCACGTATCCTCGCCGTCACCGCGCAGTACCCGCACGCGGGTACCCTCGTCGGTGCGAGACTCGTCGAGCTTGCCGCGACCGTAGGAGAGGATGTTGCGCTGCTCTTCACCGCGCGAGCGGCCAGCCACTCCCCCATTCGAAGCGCCGTTGAACGGCGTCGTGTGCGGCATCATGAGCGCAATGTAGGCGTCCATGAGCGTCGACTTGCCTGAGCCCGAGCCGCCGCAGAGCAGCGTCGCGTGAGGCGAGAACTTCACCCGGTGCGCCCCGTCGTAGCCGCCCCAGTTCACGAGCTGCAGCTCGTCTGCGACCCATTGCTGGCCGCGGGAGGCAGCGGGAATCAGCCCAAAGAGTGTGTCGAGCATGGTCATGATGCGGGATCCTCGTTCTTCATCGCGGCGTCAGCCACCTGCTCCTTCAGCCACCGCTGCAGCTCGCCAAGCCGGTCTGCGCTGAGCACGACCTCGACCAGCGGGGTCACGAGATACCTGCCCTCAGACTCTTCGTCGATGATGCCCTCGTTGCGCAGACGGTTAAGTGCCTTCTCGATCGTCTTCTGACGGGAGGCCGTGTTGCCGTCGCTGTCGGCGAAGTAGCTGAGCACGGTCTGCTCGATCTCTTCGACGTCGATGCGCACGGAGGGCTCGCCCGCCGTTGACTCACGCTGGTACACCGTGCGCAGGTAGACGAGCACGAGCGTCTCGGCGCGGTTGTACGCCTCGTCACGCAGCAGCACGGGAACCTCGAGCTCTTCTGAGCGAACCTGCTGCTTGTAGGCAACTCCGCGATCGGGGTCGACGATGAGCCTGATGAACAGGTCATGCAGCCGCGACTCGATGACCTGCTGGTTTTCGAGCAGCACCGCCCAGTCGTCCTTGTGCCGATCCGCAAAAACAACGCGACGCTGCAGAATGCGCACGAGCACGCGGCGCACGGCGGGGTCAAGCACGCCCCGGTCTCCGACGAAGAACTCCTCGGGGTCGCGCTCCATCGGCGCGGAGCCAACGAAGGCGCCGCCGGCCTCTTGCGTCTCGGCCTCAGGCGCTTCTGCCTGCTCGGTCTCTGCCATCTCACTCACTTGCATGTGCTCCAACTGTGGCCGCTGTGGCCGCCGATTGCGCGGCCGATGAATCCATTGCTACTGTCACGGCGCCGAACGCGAACCGTCGGGTCGTGCCATCGGGCCGGGTCGCTTCGACAACCGACACGCCGTCGCCCTCGCTCATACCGCGCCGGTGCGCGAGCTCGAGCAGGCCGAGCAGGTCAGCCGGCCTGCGGGTCTCGACGTCGTCAATGCCTTCGAACGCCTCGGCGAGGTCAAAGGCCTCGCCCTCGATGCCTGCGACGTAGGCCTCCAGCTCAACGTACCTCGGGCCGCCCCACGCCCGCGTGTCGGCGTCGACGAACTCCGCCGCGCTCGCGGCCTCCTCCACGTCGCGCAGCGGAGCGGGCAGATTCGGGGGCCGCGGGTCACTCACGGTTTGGCGGAGGTGGTGGATCCCTGCCGTCGGCAGCGCACGCAGCGGCTCGACGCGGTCGCGCGCGTTCGACTCGGGCACCCAGGCTTGCAGGCCGGCCATGACGCTACGCAAGAGCCCATCGACCTCGCGGTCGCGGATGGGGTCGTGGGTGCGTACCTGGGTCGTAATGATGTGCGAGGCCCGCCGCTGGGCAGTCAGTACCTCTTCGACACCCTGTTCGACCCGCTTCGCTATCGCGCGGAGGTCGCCCCTCTGCTCGGCGGTCATCAGCCGGGCGAACGGTCGACCAAGGATCGACTGGAGCTGCTCAGTGAGCTGGTCGATATGTTCAGGATCGCCGATGAGCTTGAGCGCGCCGGCGAAGGCGCGGCCCTCTGGGGTCGCGTCCATCACATGCTCTCCCCGCCGCAGGTACTCCCGCAGCACGTCGCCTGTCGGGCGCTCGTCGCGGCGCAGCTCGGCGATGACGTCGCGCTGCATCGCGTTGATCGACTCCGCGACCCGCACGAAGTCGGCCGGGAGCTCGCGTGAGAGGTGCAGCACGTTCTCGGTGTCTTCGAGTAACTGCTCGTCGTCGATGGGGTCAAAGTCGTCGTCGCTGTTGAGGCGAGCGAGCTCGGCGTCGATCTCGGCGCGTTCGGCGAGCAGCCGTTCGATGCGCTTCGCCGGATCCGTCTCCGCGCTCAGCGTCAGCTGCTCGACGGATTCGAGCAGCGTTCGCACGCGCGAGCGCGACACCTTTGCCCGCCCGCCGCCAGCGCGGCCAGCGATCTCGAGCGCACCGACGGCCTGCGCAGAGAGTCGGTACAGCTCGACGCCATCCTGGATCTGCGGCACGAGCCACCCGACCCGGGCCCAGTACCGGCAAATGTCGCGGCCCGAACCGCTCGGCAGCCGCCGCTCGTCACGGTCGTACCCTGCCGCGCGAAGCTCGTCGATGAAGTTGCCGACCTCGATGTGGGCGTCGGAAATCGGCACGGAGTGGCGTTCGGCGGTAAACATCCCTGAGAGCACGGAGACGACGAAGGGAGCGTAGCGGCCGTGCAGCAGGTCGAGCGTCGGGTTCTTGAACGCTGCCAGCGCACGCTGGTAGGCGGTTTCTGAACGAGAGCTTGTCACTTACCAAGGATACCGCCGTGAGCGAGGCGCCACTGACACGAGCAGCAGCGCGGCGGTGTCACGCCGAGACGCCGGCGTCCTCGAGCACGGCTCGGGCGTGTGTGCGCACAATCTCCCACCGGGATACGAGCGCGGCGCGCGCGGTCGGAATTTCGTCGGGCGCGAGCGCGCAGTAGCCCCTACCCGGGCGCAGCTCCTCGCCGAACGCCGCCTCCAGGTCGGGGTGGCGTTCGAGCGCACGCTCAATCGGTGCGTAATCGAGCGGGCGATGAGCGCCGCGGTCGCGAAACGAGCTCAGCGGGTCGGCGAGGCCGCGCACGGCGACGTCGACGGGCAGCTCGGAGACGTGGGTGAGGATCAGGTCTGATCGGCCGAGCCGCGCGAGGGCGCTCGCCGCCCAGGCGCGGGAGTTCTGTTGCGCCTTTCTCGAACGCATGAGCCCGTCAAGCGCCTCGATCACCTCGGGCGTATCAACGTTGATCTCCGCGAGGAGCCGCGCGGCGACGACATCACCACGGGCGAGCGTCTCGTGTCGCACGACACTCGCGAGCGCGGGGATCGCCGCTGCGCCGCAGCCGACGAGCATGCCCTCGTGCTCTCCGATCAGTGGCCCCTGGTACCGGGGCGCAACCGCCTCGGTGAGGAGTTCGGCGACGCGCTCCTCGACGGGGAGGGCTGCGAGGCGGCGGCGCTCACGCTCGGCGTCGTCGTACTCGGGGAAGTGAGCGACGAGCTGTGACTTCGTGAGGCTCAGCGGGATGAGCTCGCCCGCCTCGTCTGCGGCAACCGCCACGAACGATTTCGACATGGTTCCCTCTGCGACAAGCTGCTTCATGGCCTGCTTCGCGGCCTTGGGGAAGCAGCGCAGCCAGCGATCGTACTGGTTCTCCCACTGGGCACTCCCGGCACCCGCCGACCCCTGCACCCCATCAGCAAGGGCCTGCAGCTCTGGGTTCGGGTCAAACCCGTACGTGAGGTCGGGCCCCGACCAACGGAGCGACTCGGAGAGCCCCTCTTCAGCGCCCGACTGCGCGGTGTAGTCGGCGACGACCGCGGCGAGTGTTTCCTCGGTGCCGACGGTGACCATTGGCCAGTAGATCACCGTACCATCCCCGTAGAACTCGTGAAACATGGCTCCGTAGATTGCCTCGGTCGGGTGCTGCTCGTGGACGGATCGCACCGCTTCGACCAGTTGCGCCGCGGCCGCCGCGACGACCACTTTCGTGTCAAACGCCATTCTCGCCCTCCTCCAGGGAAGCTCTCGTTGGGTTACGGGTGCTCAGGCCACCGTCTCCAAGTTACCTGTCGCGGGTGGCGCATGCGCTCCCCTGATCAATCGGCCAGCATTCGCACGAGCAGCGCAATCATGAGGTCTTTCTCTCCTGGGTCACTCATCGCGATCATCAGGGTCGCGGCAGCAAGCGCGTTGTTGCCGTCGGCGAGCGGGTGGTCCTTCACGACCAGATAGAGCAGGTTCGCCGCTTTCTCTTCGACTGTTGGGTACAGCTCGTGCCCGGCGAATCCCTGGTAGATCGTTGCGACTGTCGCTTCAAGCGCGTCACCGCGTTCCCGGCCCAGTAGGGTGTCTGCCGGAAACTCTGCGGCCACCTGCCGGATAACGGCACGGGCCTCGTCAGGCGTGAGGGTCCACCCCGGAACGGCCTTGGGCTGGGTCTCGACTGCGCCCTCATCGTAGTCACGAAGCAGTGTCAGCCCCGGGAGATACTCAGCCAACAGGTCGGCGACCCCTGCGACAAGTTCGTCATCAGACCGGCTCAGCACCTTGACCACGGCGCCAAGCTGCTCGAGCCGTTGCTCGTTGAGGGCATACCCGCGCACGAGATAGTCACGGAGCCGGGCGGTCGCCCAGATTCTGAACTGCGTTGCAACCTTGCTCTTGACCCGGTAGCCCACGGAGATGATTGCGTCGAGGTTGTAGGTCAGGGTCTTGCGTCGAACCTGGCGGTTGCCCTCTATTCGAACCTGTAAGGATTCCTTACAGGTTGCCGACTCGGCCAGTTCACCCTCGCGATATACCCCACGAAGGTGCATGGTGATGTTCTCACGGGTCGTGCCAAACAAGTCAGCAATCTGCTGCTGGCTCAGCCACACCGAGTCATGCTCAAGCCGCACTTCGATGGCGGGTGCGCCATCGGCCGCGCGGTAGAGAATCACTTCTCCCGTCGAATCGGCGCTCACACCGCGACCATCAGTACTTCTGGTCTCGTCCATCGCTCACTCTCCCGTGTTGTCAACCCTGACAGCGGGGCTCCGCTGATGCGGACAGGCTAGGCGCGACCGCCGACACTCACCTCGGGAGCGCTGTTTCCGGCGGCGATATCTCCGGCAGCCGTGTCCCCTGCAGCGCTATGCCTCGGAGGGGGCGACAGCCGCCTTCGGGAGGCCACGGAAGTAGCTCCGCTTGGAGCGACGCACGTGGCCCGCCATGGCGTTGCCTGCGGCATCGACGTCGCCCGCGTCGATCGCGTCGATGATGGCGTGGTGTTCGGGCCACGAGGTCTTCGAACGTTGAGGGGCGTCTGCCTTGTAGAGCCGCTCAATCGAGCCCGCGATGGTGACGAGCAGTGCCGAGAGCACGCTGCTCCCGGCGAGCGCAGCGACGGCCTGGTGGAAGCGCATGTTTAGCCCGACGAGCAGGTCAAGGCGCTTCTCTGCGAGCGCAGCGTCGCCCTCCGCGAGGATCTCGGTGATCTCCGCGCGAGTCGCTGCCCAGTCTTCGTCGGCTGCGTCCCGCAGGGCTGGCGCGCGCCGCGCCGCCTTACGGGCTGTCGCCCGCTCGATCTCCTCGCGAATGTCGAACAGGTCGGACGCGTCTTCGGCGGGTAACTCAGTCACCCGCGAGCCGAAGTAGAGCTTCGAGTCGACGAGCCCCTCGGACTCGAGCGCCCGAATCGCCTCCCGCACGGGTACTCGGCTCACGCCGAACTCGCGGCTCAGGGCGATCTCGTTGAGGTGGGTTCCAGCGGTGAGGTCCCCCATGACGATTCGTTCACGGAGCACGCTGCGAATCCGTTCAACGTTGCTCACAACCACGTGCACTCCTCATTGTCTACGGTGTGCCGGTTCACGGGTCGCGACCCGGCACACCGCATGTACTGCTGCTTAGGCGAAGAACGCCGCCCCCGGAATGGATTCGAGGAGCTGCGCGGTGTAGTCGGTCGCCGGCGTTTCGAAAATAGTATCAACGGAGCCTGACTCGACGACCGCACCCTGTTTCATAACCAGCACCTGGTGCGCGATCTGCCTCACCACGGCAAGGTCGTGGGTGATGAACAGGTATGTAAGCCCGAGCTCCGACTGCAGCTCCGCGAGCAACGCGAGAATCTGGTCTTGCACGAGCACGTCGAGCGCCGAGACGGCCTCGTCGCACACGACGAGCTGGGGGTTGATCGCGAGCGCGCGGGCAATCGCGACGCGCTGGCGCTGGCCGCCCGAGAGCTGGCCCGGCCGGCGCTGAGCGACCGCGCGCGGCAGTGACACCTGGTCAAGAAGCTCAGCGACGCGGGCCCGGCGTGAGGCTCGATCGCCGACGCCGAAGATGCGCAGCGGCTCGTCGATCAGCCGCTCGATCGAGTAGCTCGGGTCGAGCGACCCAAACGGATCCTGAAACACCGGCTGCATCCGCCGGCGCGCCGCGCGCAGCCGCGCTCCACGCGAGGCCGCGATGTCCTCGTCCCCGAGCAGCACGGTCCCCGACGTCGGCGCCTCGAGCCCGAGCACCATCCGCGAGAGCGTCGTCTTTCCCGACCCCGACTCTCCGACGATCGCGGTCGTCGTTCCCGCCGCGACGTCGAATGAGATGTTGTCGACCGCGCGCAGGATCCCTCCGCCGCCACGGATCTTGAACTCTTTGGTGAGGCCGCTCACCCGTAGCAGCGGCGTACTCACGGCCGCCGTATCGAGATGCAGGTGCGCGCGCGCCTCGGCCTGAGCCGCTTCCTCCCCCTGCACCTTCGCCGCGTCGCTATCGCGCACAGCAACGAGCGAGGGGGCCGCCGCAACGAGCCGGCGAGTGTATTCCTCGCGCGGCGACTTCAAGATCTCGGCGGGCGTGCCCTGCTCAACGAGCTGCCCCTGCTTCATCACCACGACGCGGTCTGCGCGGTCTGCTGCGAGACCAAGGTCGTGTGTGATGAAGAGCAGCGCGATGCCCTCGGCGTCGATGAGGGTCTGCAGGTGGTCGAGGATCTGGCGCTGCACGGTTACGTCGAGAGCAGACGTCGGCTCGTCGGCGATGAGCAAGTCGGGGTTGCAGGCGAGCCCAATCGCGATGAGCACGCGCTGGCGCATGCCGCCCGAGAACTCGTGCGGGTACTGCTTCGCGCGCCGCTCGGCGTCGGGGATGCCCGCGAGCGACATGAGCTCGGCAACCCTGGCGCGCAAACCGGAGCGCGACAGGTCGCCGTGGCTCGTGGGGTGCGCCCGGATCGTGTCGGCGATCTGCGCCCCGACCTTCATCGTGGGGTTGAGGTTCGACATCGGGTCCTGCGGCACGAGGCCAATCTGCTCGCCGCGGATCGATCGCAGTTCGCGTTCGGTCGCCCCGGTGAGCTCGCGGCCACGGAGCTTGATCGACCCGCCGGTGACTCGACCGTTCGCCGCGAGCAAGCCCATGATCGCTGCCGCGACCGTCGACTTCCCCGAGCCCGACTCACCGACGATCGCGACGCGCTCACCGGGCTTGATGTCGAGGTCGACCCCGTGGAGCACCTGTGTCTCGCCCTGGTCAGTTGCGAACCCAACGGTCAGGCCGGAGACCTGAACGAGAGGCTCCGTTTGCGTCGGCGGCGTGGCGGCCGCTGCGCCGCCAGGCATGAAGTTAGCGTCCTGCTGCATAGCCCTGCGCTCCTCGCGGGTTGGCGGCGGCCGAAAGCGCGCCGGTCTGTGGGTTCCGTCCGACGCTGGAGAGGCGGCCCAGCGCCCAGTCTCCCGCGCGGGTAATCTTGTGGCCGCGAGCCTCGAGCGCCTCGATGACATCGTCGCCGAGGCGATCCTCCACCACGACGCCAGCCGGCGTCCACGTGCGCGGCCAGAATGACTCCGGCACCGACGTCGTGTGCAGCGCGGGCGCATCGATGGCCTCTTGCTGGGTGTAGCCGCCGACGAGCACGCGCAGCAGAAACAGCAGCTGCCACTGATCTTGCTGGTCGCCACCGGGCGAGCCGAGCGCGAGCACGGGCTCGCCGTCCCTGAGCACGAGCGTCGGGGTCAGCGTCGTGCGTGGCCGCTTCCCAGGGGTGAGCGTGGACGCAGCGCCCTCCTCGAGCCAGGTCATCTGCAGCCGCGAACCGAGGCAGAAGCCGAGCTCGGGGATGACCGGTGAAGATTGCAGCCACCCGCCGGAGGGAGTTGCCGACACCATGTTGCCCCAGCGGTCAACGACGTCGATGTGGCACGTGTCGCCCTTGGTGACGCCCGCCTTTGACACCGTGGGCTCACCAACGCCGGCGATCGCTTCGCCCTCGGCGAGGGCGGGCGGCCGGTACTCGGTGCGCAGGGGCGGCTGGAACGGTGCGTACCCGGGCACACTCCCGGGCCTGAACTCGGTCGAGGCGGTCTCGCCGATAAGCGAGCGCCGCTCAGCCGCGTACTCCTCCGACAGCAGCACCTCGAGGGGCACCTCATGGTCCCCGTAGTACGCCTCGCGGTCGGCGTAGGCGAGCTTCTGAGCCTCAATGATGCGGTGGGCGCCGTCGGCCGTCGACGGGTCAATCTCGTCGTCCGCGAATCCGGCAAGGATCTGCAGCGTCTGCAGCAGGGCGGGGCCCTGCCCCCAGGCTCCGGTCTTCGCGATGGTGACACCGCGGAACTCGATCGAGACTGCGTCTTCGGTGCTCGCTCGGAAGCCGGCGAAGTCGGCCTTCGTGATGACGCCGGCGTGGTCGGTACCCGAAGAGTGCCGGTGCGGGGTGCGCACGAAGTCGGCCGCGGCCTCGGCCACGAACCCGTCTGACCACGCGTCGCGCGCAGCCTCGATGCGTGCGACGCGGTCGGCAGCCGCGGCGCCCTCGCCGCCCTCGCCGAGAGCGGCCCCAGCCGCAATCAGCCTGTCGAGGGTGCGCGCGTAGGCCTCGTTTCTGATGACCTGCCCGGGCTTCGGAGCCTCTCCCTCGGTGAGCCAGAGCTCAGCCGACGTCGGCCAGTGCTCAAGGAACAGCTCGCGGACGCTCTCAATCGTGGCGCAAACCCGTGCGAGCGCGGCGTGCCCTTCCCGGGCGTAACCGATCGCAAACTCGAGCACGTCGGCGAGCTCCCAGGTGCCCTGCTCAGCAAGCAGCAGCAGCCACGCGTCTACCGCGGCAGGAACGGCCGCGGCAAGCGCACCCGACCCGGGCACGAGTTCGAGCCCCTCACCGAGGTAGTGCTCGCGGGTCGCGCCCGCAGGCGCGTGCCCCTGGCCCATGAGCACGCGCGGCCCATCGTTCGAACCCGCGACGTGGAAGACCCCGGTCATGTCGCCGCCGGGCCCATTGAGGTGGGGCTCGACGACGTGGAGCACAAAGGCCCCCGCGACGGCCGCGTCGAAGGCATTGCCGCCGCGCTCAAGCACGGCTTGGGCACTCGCCGTCGCGAGCCAGTGAGTCGACGCGCTCATGCCGAAGGTGCCCTCGAGCGTCGGGCGCGTCGTAAATGCTGGTGGTGGTGTGAAAGGCATGGGGTTCACTTTCTCGCGCTCGACGGGTCGAGCGCGTCACGGAGAGCGTCTCCAAAGAGGTTGAAGGCCAGGCAGATCACCATGATCGCAAGGCCCGGGAACACGGCCGCGCTCGGCGCGCGGAAGATGTACTGCTGCGCGTCGGAGAGCATGATGCCGAGGCTCGAGCCGGGCGGCTGAATGCCCAGGCCGAGGAAGGAGAGGATCGCCTCGCCGATCACGGCGACAGGGATGATCACGGTCGCCTGCACGATGATCGCGGAGACGATGTTCGGCAGGATGTGCCCGCCGAGGATACGGGTCGGCCCGGCGCTCATGGCCTGCGCGCTGAGCACGTAGTCGAGCTCCTTCACCCGAAAGGTTTCCGCGCGCACGACGCGGATCATCGTCGGGATCTGGGCGATACCGAGGGCGACGGCTGCGTTGCCGAGGCTCGCCCCGTTGATTGCCGCGAGGCCCACCGCAATGATGAGGAACGGGAAGGCGAGCATCACGTCGGTGAGGCGCGACACGATGCCGTCGAGCCAGCGCCAGTACCCTGCGAGCAGTCCGAGCGGTGCGCCGATGACAATCGCGAGCGCGACCGAGAGCAGCCCGACCTGGACGGACGCCTGCGTGCCATACAGGATCCGCGAGAGGATGTCGCGACCGAGGTCATCCGTGCCGAGCGCGAAACCAACGGTGCCGGGAACCTGGAACGGGGTTTCGAAGTGCACCTCGGCCGGATCATAGGGCGCGAGGAACGGGGCGAAGAGCGCAACAAACAGCACAATGATGAGCAGCACTCCACCGGCGAGGCCGAGCGGGTTGCGGCGGAGCGAACGCCAGAGGCGACCGCGGTCCGAGCCGAGATCGGAGCCGACCGCAATCGAGGCGGTCGACGGTGGCACTGCCTGCGCAGCGCGCGTTGTTGGGGAATTCGAAGACACTATTTTCTCCCTCCCACGCGAATGCGGGGGTTGATCACCGAGTAGAGCACGTCCACGGCAAGGTTGATCAGAATGTAGGCGAGCGTTACGACGAGCACCACGGCCTGGATGACCGGGTAATCGCGGGTAAAGACGGCGTCGAGCGTGAGCTTGCCGAACCCGGGCAGGCCGAAGATGCGCTCGGTCACGACGGCGCCCGAGATCAGGCCGCCGAGCTGGAGACCCACGATCGTCATGACGACGATGAGCGAGTTGCGCAGGCCATAGCGGAACAGGATCCGGAAGCGCCCAAGACCCTTCGCGCGCGCCGTGCGCACGTAGTCAGATCCCATCGACTCGATCATCGAGGCGCGCGTCTGGCGCATGATGACCGCGGCGAGACTGATCCCGAGAATAATCGCGGGTAGCGTGAGGTAGTAGAGACCCGTGATCGGGTTATCCAGCACCGGGACGTAACCGGAGGCGGGGAACCAGCCCAGGATTACGGAGAGGTACATGATGGCGAGAATGCCGAGCCAGAAGTTCGGCACTGACAGCCCGACGATCGCGAAGATGTTCGCGAGCCACTCGGGCCAGCGGCCGCGGAAGCGCTCCGCGATGACCCCAGCAAGCACACCGACGATGACGGCGATGACGATCGCATAGGTGGCAAGCCAGAGCGTGACGGGAAGCGTCGCCCCAATGAGGTCGGTCACGGGTGCGCCGGTGCGCAGCGAGTTGCCGAAGTCGCCTCGGAACAGGTTGCCGATGAAGGAGAGGTACTGCACGAAGATCGACTTGTCGAGGCCAAGGCGCTCTCTTGTGGCGGCGACGGTCTCCGGGTCGGCTTCCTCCCCCGCCATCGCGAGGGCCGGGTCACCCGGGATTGCGCGAACGCCGATGAAGACGACGATCGAGGCGAGGAGCAGCGTGAGCGCGGACTGCCAGAGCCGGTTCAGAATGTAGCGTGGCATGCGGTCTAGTCCTCCTCGGCGACGAAACCGGCGCGGCTCAGCCGCACGACCCCGTCGGTGTAGGTGCTGACACCGGCGACGTCGGATGCGTGAGCGGTGATGTTGCGCTGCCGGTAGGTGTAGATAAGCGGGTTGTCGCGCTGCGCGAGCTCGACGGCCTCGCCGTAGAGCTCGGCGCGCTCATCGATGTCGCTGAGCTGCGCGGCGCGCGCGAGCAGGTCATCCATCTCCTCGCTGTTGTACCCGCCGTCGTTGTTGCCGGCTCCCGTTGTGAGGAAGGTGGCCATGTTGCCGTGCGGGTCGATGCGACCCGACCAGCCGATCTGCATGAGGTCGAACTTGCCGCCCTTCTGCATGTCGAGGAGGGTCGAGTATTCGACAGGCTCGATGCGCAGGTTGAAGCCGCCCTCACGCACGCTCGCTTGCAGGGCCTGCGAGTAGCGCAGCGCGTCTGGCGAGTTCGCGACGTTCAACGTGACGGAAAGCGGAATGTTTACTCCGGCTTCCTTGAGCAGCGCCTTCGCACCCTCGGGGTCGAACTCGGGGCAGTTGCTCGACGCCGGTGTCGCGAAGGGGCTGTTCGGCGAGATCGCGCTGCAGGCGGGGTCGTACCAGTTGTTGAAGACCGAGTTCACAAGCGCAGGGCGGTCAATCGACATCGAGAGCGCCTGGCGCACGCGCGGGTCAGACGCGAGCGGCCCCTCCCGCTGTTCGACGGGCTGCCCGGTGCCGTCGGTGTTCCCGATGTTGACGGTGAGACCTTGGTAGCCGAGCGACCCCGACTGCAGCACTTCGATGTCGCGTTCGAGCATGAGCGCGTCGGCATCCTGCGGCGAGATTGCGTCAGCAACGTGTACGTCGCCCGAGCGCAGGTTTGCGGCGCGAATGTTCGCGTCAGACATGATGCGGAAGGTGATCGTGTCGAGGTGAACCTCGTCGGCGGCGTAGTACCCGGGGTCACGCTCAAGCTTGATCGATGTCTGCGGGATACGGTCGACGAACTTGAATGCGCCTACGCAGCTGGGGCTATCGGCGAATGCCGTGGTGCCGTCGGCGATCGCCTTCGGGGACAGGATCATGCCGGCGCGGTCGGCGAGGGCAGCGGTGAGTGGCGCGAACGGTGTCGCGTACTCGACGACGACGGTCTCGGCATCGGGGGCGCTCACCCGTTCGATCGGGCCGAGTTCGGCCTTTCGGGTTGAGCCCTCGAGCGTGAGGTTGCGCTCAAGCGTGCGGCGCACGGCGTCGGCGTTGAATGGGGTGCCGTCGGAGAACTGTGCGCCCGTACGAACGGGGATCGTCACACGAAGGCCGTCAGCGCTCACCTCGGGCAGCTCGGTCGCGAGCTGCGGGACGATTTGGCCGTCGGCGTCGATGTCGTAGAGCTTCTCGCACATCGCGTTCATGACGAAGCGTGTGTAGAGCGACGTCGAGGTCGTCGGGTCAAGTTTGTCGGGTTCCGAGGACAGTGCCATGACGAGGTCACCCCCGCTCTGCATTCTCTTGCCCGTTGACGGGGCCTCGGTGACGTCGGTCTGTGGGCCGCGCGCCTCCGGGTACTGCAGCGGCACGCACCCAGTGACGGTCATCGCGAGCGCGGCCAATGCGGCCACACTCGCCCACTTCCGGGACGCACGCACACGCGTTCCGTGATCCTGCATGGTTCTCCTGACTTCTGGCCCGCCGTCGTTGGCGGACGAGACTGATCAACAATGTATACAAAAACCAGGCCTGTTGTCACATTTTTGTATACACATTTCTGCAGGGAACTCGTGCTGAAGTCCACAACCCGCCGGCACCGCACCCCGTCCACCCGCCGCGGCGCGCCTAAAACTGGGCGCCCCGTCCTCGGCGACCGGGGCTAGATTTACCCCATGAGCGATACAGACAGCACCCCGACCACTCTCACCGAGCTCAACTTCACCGTCTCGGGCAGGGTTGCCCGACCGCGCGCCGAGGTTTACGAGGCGGTCGCCGACCCCGCGACGCTCTCGAAGTACTTCACGACTGGCGGAGCCGTCGGCCGCCTCGAGGCCGGGCGCAGCGTGCAGTGGGACTTCGCTGATTTCCCCGGCGCGTTCCCGGTCACCGTGGTAGCCGCGGAGGCCCCCAGCCGGATCGAGATCAGGTGGGCGGGCGAGGCCACCGCGGACGGAGCGGACGGAGCGGACCGAGCGGACGGAGCGGGCGACACCACGGTCGTCTTTGAGTTCGAGCCGGTCGACGACGACACACGCACCCTCGTCAAGATCACGGAGCGCTCGTGGCAGGCAACCGAGGCCGGCACCCGGGCCGCGTTCGGCAACTGCGAAGGATGGACGGGCATGCTCGCTGCCCTCAAAGCTTGGGTCGAGCACGGCATCAACCTGCGCGAGGGCTTCTACCGCTAAGTTCCGGCCCTCGCTACGCGCTCGCGGCCGGCACCGTCAGCGCCCACTCCGCCATCGCGTCGAGCACCGTGCGTAGCTCGCGCCCGAGCGGCGTGAGCTCGTATTCGACGCGCGGCGGAACTTCCGCGTACACGGTGCGGGTCACCAGCCCGTGGGCCTCGAACTGCCGCAGCCGGCTCGTCAGCGTGTGGGGACTGATGCCAGGGAGGGAGTCGCGAAGCTCACCAAACCGGAGCGGGCCGCGCAGCAACTCGCGAACGATGAGCGTCGCCCACGGCCCCTCGAGCAGCACAAGGAAGCGGGCAACCCCGCACTCGGGAAGTTCATCGGTCATGCGTTGAAGCATATCCCAACAGTGCAGTTGATGTAACTGATGCTCCTACTGCACTATTGAAGTATGACAACAGTAATTCATGGCGCAACAGGCGCCCAAGGGTCACCCGTCGTAGCCGCTCTCGTCGCCCTCGGCGAAGAGCCCATCGCGCTCAGCCGCTCCGGCAAGCCGGTTCCCGGCGCTCGCTCGCTCGCAGTCGATGCAACGTCAGAGAGCGCCCTCACTGAGGCTTACACTGGCGCTGACGCGGTCTTCATCCATCTCCCGATGGCGCCGCAAGATGAGCTACTGAAGATCGCGGCCGCAACAACGGCAGCCCTCAAGGCCGCCCGCCCGAGCCGCGTCGTCATCTCCACGAGCGGTGCGATTCTTGGCGCGCCGGGCACCACATTGCAGGCGCCTGCCGACTCGCCGCTCGCAGTGCTCGTCGAGGGCGTTACTGCGACCGGCATTCCGACGGCGGTGATCGAACCGCGGCTGTTTCTTGAGAACCTCCTGCTCCCCCACATCCAGGCCGGCATTCGTGAGGAGGGCGTACTCCGGTACCCGATTCGCGAAGACTTCGCGGTGTCTTGGGCGTCACACCTCGACGTCGCAGAGGCGATCGTCGGGCTGTTGCGCAACCCCGCGGTCACCGGCGTCGTTGGCGTCGGGCACCTGCCTCCCGTGAAGGGCGCAGACCTCGCCAGCGCGTTCTCCGAGGCGCGCGGCACGAAGGTCGCGTTCGAATCCATTACGCCCGCCGAGTTCGGGGCGCAGGCCGCACCGATCCTTGGCGAGGGTCCCGCTGCGGGCGTCGTCGGGTTCTATACCGCGCTGCAGACAGAGCCCTCGTTTACGTTTGACGCGGCCGTCGGCGCAGCGGCGCTCGTCGGTGTGTCACCGATGCCGCTCGCCACGTGGGCGAAAGCAGTGACGGCGAGCTAAGCGCCGGCGAGCTAAGCGATAGCGAGCCAAGCGGCCGCTAGCTCATCGCCTGCCCGATCAGGATCCCCGCGGCCGCGAGCAGCGCAGCGGCACCCAGCGTGCCGAGCGCGTTGCCCGCGGCCGCGGCGATTCGGCCGGACTGCGCGAGGCGCACCGTGTCGAGGCTCGCGGTACTCATCGTCGTAAAGCCGCCAAGCAGCCCGACTCCGACGGTGAGCCAGGCCACGCTCTCTGCCGTCGCCTCGGCCGCGACTCCGCCAGTAGCCCAACCCTCGGTGCTGCCGCCGAGCCAGCCAACGAGCAGCCCGAGCGCGAGAGCGCCCACGAGGTTCACGACGGTGATCCCCCACGGAAACCGCGTTCCCGGAGCCGGCTGCCCCGCGCTCCGCGAGGCGCGACGGGCCGCGACGCGGGTCACCCAGCTATCGAGCAGGTAGCGCAGGATCGCGCCGCACCCTCCGCCCGCGGCCACCAGCAGCGCGGCAATCACTGGGCACCCCCGGCAGAAAGCCGCCGCCCGATCCACACCCCGACGAGCGAAGCTAGCCCAGCACAGACCACCGTTCCGAGCGCGAGCAGCAGCGCAGCCGCGACGCCACCCGACCGGGTGAGTTCGGCGACACCGGCCGCGAGCGCGCTGTAGGTGGTGAAGCCGCCGCAGAACCCTGTGCCGAGCGTGAGCTGCAGTCGGGGCCAGCGGCCCGCGAAGCCCGCAACGATCAGCCCGAGCACGAGCGAGCCCGCGACGTTGATCGCGAAGGTCGCGGTGTTCGCCTCCCACGGCAGCGCGAGCCCCGCGAGGTACCGGGCTAAAGAGCCTGTGGCCCCGCCGCACCCAACAAGCAGCACGTCGCGAAGCGTGGGCACGCTACTCATAGCGTTTTCAGCACGCGCGACATGCCGTGGTGAAACCCGCGCTCAGCCAGGCCGGCACCAATCGGCCCCTCGGGCACTGTGAGCGGAGACGTCGGCATCTCACACCACACTGTCCAGAAGCCTGCGTCGGCGAGCAGGTCTGCACCCCGCACGAGCCCGTTCACCCACACCCCGGAAGAAGCCTCGCGTGCGGTCGTGAGATCGGACACCGCGACAGTCGCAACGCTTCTGGCGGTCGCCCACGTGTCGTCGCTCCTGCCTGTTGCAGTCACCGCAAGATCGAGCTCGGCAAACGCGGCCCGGGCCGCGGCGGCCGCCGGAGCCGCAATGTCCAGGGGCTCGACGACGGGTGCGGGCTGCACCGCTGTAGGCTGTACCGGCTGTACCAGCGCCCCCACATCCACTGCGACGGGCGGAAGGGACCTCATCCATGTGACCGAGTATGGTCGGTACTCTGCTCGCTCGTAGAAGCGCATCGCACTGTGGTTGCCGCCCATGACGTCGATGGCAACCCGCGCGACCCCGCGAGTTCGAGCGTCTTCCTCGACAAGCCTGAGAAGCTCAGCGCCAAACCCCATCCCGCGCGTCCCTGGAAGCAGCGAGAGCGTCTCCAGAACTTCCACCCGCTCGCCATCCAGGGTGTCTTCGAAGCTCAGGGCGTAGCCCACCGGGTCGCGATGCTCGAGTACCACCCACAGCGAGGCATGAGGCGAGCCAGCCACAGTGTCGAGGTAGTGGTCGCGACGCTGCGGCCAGCTGCCCGCCCGAGGCCGCGTCGGCATTCCGGCAGCACCCGTCGAGACGTGGTGGTCAAACAGCGCGAGCCACAGCTCTCCAAGTGGGCTCGGGTCCGCCCGCAGCTCCGCCGTCGGATTCCGTCGCTCAATCTCGATCATCTTGTTTCCCGCCTCATGTCACATTCGCCCTGTCTTCGTGCGTCACCTCCTATTCTGGTGGGTATGGACTCACGGTGGAGAAGAGTGGCGGCAGCGGCGGGGCTCGCGGGCGAGGATGGATCGACGAAGCCAACGATCTTCGCCGAGATGAGCGCGCTTGCTGCGGCAACGGGCGCCGCAAACCTCGGCCAGGGGTTCCCTGACGAGGACGGGCCGGAGTGGATCAGGGAGGCCGCTGTCGAGGCCCTCCGCTCTGGCGAGAACCAGTACCCGCCAGGCCGCGGTTCCGCGGCCCTGCGCGAAGCGATCGCAGGCCACCAGCTGCGCCACTACGGCATCTCGCTCGACCCAGAAGCCGAGGTACTCGTCACAGTGGGCGCGACCGAAGCCCTGGCTGCAGCGATCCTTGCACTCACGGGCCCGGGCGATGAGGTCGTCACGCTCGAGCCGTTCTACGACTCGCATGCCGCGGCGATCGCGATGGCGGGCGCGACGCACGTGACCGTGCCACTTGTGCCCGCTGACGGTGGTTTCGCGCTCGACCGCGCGGCGCTCGATGAGGCGGTGGGCCCAGCGACCCGGCTGATCCTCGTGAACACACCGCACAACCCGACGGGCGCGGTGCTCGCGCGCGACGAACTCGCCGCGATCGCTGCCGCTGCGGCTCGCGCTGACGCCGTCGTCGTCACCGACGAGGTCTACGAGCACCTCACGTTTGACGGCGCCGAGCATGTCCCGTTCGCTACGCTGCCCGGCATGCGCGACCGCACGATCACGGTCTCGTCGTCGGGCAAGACGTTCTCGCTGACCGGATGGAAGATCGGTTGGGCGTCGGGGCCGACCCATCTCATCGAGGCGATCACCGCGATCAAGCAGTTTCTGACGTACTCGGGCGGTGCGCCCTTCCAGTCCGCGATCGCCCGGGCGCTCACCGAGGGCGACGGCGATATCGCCGCCCTCAGAGGCACCCTCGACGGCCGCCGCGAGCTCTTGCTCGACAGCCTCACCAAGGTCGGGTTTCGCACAGTCCGGCCGCAGGGCACGTACTTCGTGTGCGCCGACGCCACCCCGTTCCTCACCGAGGATGTGCCCGATGGCGCGGCGTTCGCCCGGTGGCTCCCCACCGAAGTCGGGGTCGCCTGCGTACCGCTCGCCGCGTTTTGCCGCGGAGGTTCCGAGACCGCAGACCGCCTGCGCAACTGGGTGCGCTTCACTTTCGTGAAGGACGACGCGACCCTTGCGACAGCGATCGAACGTCTCGCAGCGCTCCGCCCTATTCGCGCCGTCGACGTGGGCTGACCCCGCGCCAGAGAATTGGCCACTGCTCAGCGCCAACGCTGCGCGGCAGCGCGCGTGACGCGACCCCGGCTTCCTGCAGCGCCCGGGTGGCCGCACCCTGGTCTCCCCCACATGCCGCACGCACGGCGGCACCGATCGAGCCACCCCGTGCGGTGAAGGCGCGCCGCACGAACGCGTCGTATGCGCGGCGCTCGGACTCGCGCACCCGCGGACTGGCACGCCGCCGGACGGCCAGTACCCCGCCGTCGATGCTGGGCATCGGTGAGAACGCGCGCGCTGGCACTCGGCCGTGCAGCTCGAATTCGAACCAGGGCGCGGCCTGCGCGGTCATCATCGTGCCACCGCCAACGCCCGCGCGCTTGCGCGCGACCTCCCACTGCACGAGGAGGATCGCATCGAGCCAGCCGGGCTCGGCGAGCAGACGACGCAGGATCGGCGTCGTAAGGTGAAACGGCAGGTTTCCGACAATGACGGGCGCCGCGAACGGCACGCTGAGTGCGTCGCCGACGCTCACCCGAGCCCCAGGCACGGCGCGCGCAAGTCGCGCGACGCGGTGTTCGTCGATGTCAATGGCGGTGAGCGGCCGGCGGAGCCGCGCGAGCGGCACGGTGAGGGCACCATCGCCGGCACCCAGCTCGAGTATCGGACCCCGTGTGGAGGCCGTGAGCCCGGCAATGCGGTCGATTGTCGGGCGGTGGGTGAGAAAGTTTTGGCCGAGCTCGTGTCGGCCGCCGTGTTGTGAACGAGGCATAGGTGCACTCCAGAAGAAACGTCGTGGAGCGCCACCGGGGCGGGTGCGGTTGGTACGCGAATTCGACCCCGAGGCGCTTAGGGCTCTCGGAGGACGACGCGCGGAGCGAAGCTGCGGCGCGCCGTTAGGCGCGGCGCCGCCGCGTGCTACGTGCGTACGCCACTGCGCACGCACGAATCAATGTACCCATGCGGGCTACCCTACCGCGGCGGGGCGAACCTGACTAGAACAGCGTCGGCTGCGCGCCTGGCGGCCCCGCCGCCACGAGCGCGCCCGACACCTCCCCTGAAGCCCGGATCGCGCGCTCCACGAGCGACGCGTCGCCCCGCCTCGCCGGGTCGAGCCACTCCTCGTGCAGCGCCTCTGGGAGCACGAGCGGCATCCGGTTGTGCACCCGGGCGGCGTGCGACACGGCCTCGCGCGTGACGATCGAGTAGCTCGTGAGCGATTCGTCGGCGGTCGGTGCCGTGATCGCCGCGATACCGAACGACTCACCGCCGGGCAGCTCGAACCGCACGCCCTTCTCGACGTACCAGCTCGCGGGCGCGAGCGCCCGATGCTGGAACGGCTCGCGCCAACTCTGCAGCAGCCGGTCGGAGCGAGAGTTAAACGCCGTGAACTTCGCGGGCTGGCCGCCCACGTGCAGCCACCACCACGCGAGCGTGACCTCGGGGGCGGCCTCCCGGCGCCGGATAAGCGGGTTCAGGTTGCGGGCGTTGCGCCCCGTAATGCGCGCCTCGCCGTGCTGCTCGTCGAGCCACCGTCGCACGAGTTCGAGCTGGTCGTCGTCACGCCCGGGCACGAAGGCGAGCACGCCGACACGCTCCCCCGCGTTGGAGGTCGGTCCGCGAAGCTCAAGCCCGTATCCGGCGCACATGCGGCAATGCTACTCCTGGCTGGGCAGAGGCTCTCCCTGTGCAGGGCCAACGCGCCGCACGAGCGTCGTGAGCCGAGCGTCGTCGCTCGCGAAGCGGTCCGCGGTCTCGCGGATGAGCGCGTGCATCGCCGCCCCCGCGTGGGTGGGCGTCATGTCCGCTCTGCGAGCAATGCTCACCGTTCGCGAGATGCCCGGCGCGGCGAGCGGAGCGACCCGCAGCGTCGGCCGCTCGACGGCGACCATCGCGGGCACTACCACGACGCCGAGGCCGCGTTCCGCGAACCGCAGGGCGGCATCCATCTCGACGCCTTCGACGGCGACGGTGGGCGTGAGACCCCGCGCGCGAAACTCGGCGTCAAGGGCGGCGCGCAGGTCGTAGTTCTCTGGAAACATGATCTGGGGGACCGCGGCGAGGGCCGCGAGGTCAACAGGCGTCGCGAGCGTGGCGGGCCAGGGCGCGTCCGCCCCCGTCGCGACGACGAGCTGTTCTGACAGGATCGGCTCGCGTTCGAGCACCGCGCGGCCTGATTCGGATGACACGCTCGTGACGATGAGCGCGAGGTCGAGCTGGCCCTCGACAAGAGCGGCGATGAGGCTCCTGGAACCACGTTCGAGAATCTCGATGTCGACGCCCGGGTAGCGGGCGCTGTACTGGGCGACAACCTCGACGACGAGGCTCGTGCAGAGCGTCGGCGTCGCCCCCAACCTGATCCTGCCACCCTTGAGCCCCGCGAGCTCGGCCATCTCCGCGGCCGCGGCCTCCGCGTCCGCGAGCATACGCTTCGCAATGGGGAGCAACCGCTCACCGGCCGCGGTGAGTGAGACGTTGCCGCGCGCCCGGTGAAACAGCTCAACGCCGAGCTCGGCCTCGAGCGTGGCGATCTGTCGCGACAGCGAGGGCTGGGTCACGTGCAAGCCCTCGGCCGCGCGAGTGAAGTGGCTCGTTCGGGCGATTTCCACAAAACCACGCAGCTGCTCTAGATTCATGACCATAGCCTACGCGCATCGTCACGATGATAACTATTCATTGGATGTATCGAAGCGCAATCCCTAACGTTGCTCTCATGACTTCACCAGGCACACACGAACGGCTCATCTCAACCTCAGCGCTCGTCATCGGCACGGGCGGCGCGGGCCTCCGCGCGTCCATCGAACTCGCGGAGCGCGGGGTCCAGGTGCTCGCGGTCGGCAAGCGCCGCAAGCACGATGCGCACACCACGCTCGCCGCTGGCGGCATCAATGCCGCGCTCGGCACGATGGACCCCGAAGACAGCTGGCAGCAGCACGCCGCCGACACGCTGCGCGAGTCGTACTTCCTCGCTGACCCTCACATCGTTGAGATCGTCGCGAAGAACGCCGCGCAGGGCATCGAAGACCTCGAGCGCTGGGGCATGCCGTTCGCGCGTGAGGCCGACGGCCGGATCAGCCAGCGCTTCTTCGGGGCGCACCTCTACCGGCGCACCTGCTACGCCGGCGACTACACCGGGCTCGAGATCCAGCGCACACTCCTCCGCCGTGCCCAGGAGCTCCAGGTGCCGATCATCGACTCGATCTACATCACCCGCTTGCTCGTCGGCGACGGCCGAGTGTTCGGCGCCTACGGCTTTGACATTGTCGACGGCACCCCAGTCGTGATTCACGCTGACGCCGTCATCCTCGCAGCTGGCGGCCACACGCGCATCTGGCGCAACACGTCGTCGCGCCGCGACGAGAACACGGGCGACTCGTTTAGGCTCGCGGCCCTCGCTGGCGCGAAGATTCGCGACGCCGAGCTCGTGCAGTTCCACCCCTCGGGCATCCTCGAGCCCGCGGACGCCGCCGGCCTGCTCGTCTCCGAAGCCGCCCGCGGCGAGGGCGGGATCCTGCGCAATGCGCTCGGCGAGCGGTTCATGGAGAAGTACGATCCGGAGCGGATGGAGCTCTCAACCCGAGACCGCGTCGCGCTCGCGAGCTACACCGAGATCACCGAGGGCCGCGGCACGGCAAACGGCGGCGTTTTCCTCGACGTCTCGCACCTGCCGCGCGAACAGATCCTCGAGAAACTCCCCCGCGTTTACCGCAACCTCATCGACCTGCAGATGCTCGACATCACGCAGAGCCCCATCGAGATCGCCCCGACAGCTCACTACTCGATGGGCGGGGTTTGGGTGAGCGCGGAGGAACACGCGACGGGAGTCGACGGCCTCTACGCGATCGGCGAAGCGGCGAGCGGGCTTCACGGGGCGAACCGCCTCGGCGGCAACTCGCTCATCGAGTTGCTCGTCTACGGCCGGCTCACCGGCGGCGACGCGGCGAGCTACATCTCGGGCCTCACGAACATCACCCGCGACCCGAGTGCGGTCGCCGAGGCGCGCCAGGAGATGCAGCAGCTCCTCACCGGATCCGGCGAAGAGAGCCCACGCCTGCTGCAGCGGCAACTGCGCAACCTCATGACAGAGCACGCCGGTGTCGTACGCAGCGAGGAGGGCCTCACTGCAGGCCTCGAGAAGCTCGACGCGCTCGGTGAGCGGGTCGCGAACCTCACCGCGCACCCCGACATCGCGGGCTTCGATGACCTCGCGCACGCATTCGACCTGTACGGCTCGATGCTCGCCGCCCGCGCGACGCTTGAGAGCGCGCGCGAGCGTCGCGAGACCCGCGGGGCCCACAACCGCTCAGACTTCCCCGAGCAGAGCGCCGCGCTTCGCGGCAACATGGTGTGGGCCCCTGATACGGGTGTCACGTTCGAGCCCGCAGCCGAAGCGCCCGACTCGTTCCGCGAACTCGCCGAACAGGGTATCGACGACTCCCCGGCCGGCAAACTCGCGGAGTGACCCCCGGCGGCGGCACCTAGAAGTGGGTGCCGCCGTCGATCCGCACCTCGGTTCCAGTGATGAACTTCCCGTCGGCGCTCGCGAGCATCGCGACGACGCTCGCCACGGACTCTGGCCCCGCGTAGCCGCTGCCGAGCACCGGGCTCATCTTCATGAAGAGCGACATGTCTGCGTCCTCGGGCAGCCCCGGCCCGCGGTTCTGGCCACTCGCGCCCGAGCCATCGGTCATGCCAGACGAAATCGAGCCGGGCTGCACCGAGGTAAACCTAATGCCGTCCTTCGAATACTCCGACGCGAGCGCGTGAGTCATCGACTGCACGCCACCCTTCGACGCCGCGTATGCCGCCATGTACGGGTGGGCAAAGTCCGCAGACGTTGAGCTAAAGTTCACGACCGCGGCGTCGGTTCCCTCCTTGAGCGCGGGAATTGATTCGCGAATCACGGTGAACGCGCCAACGAGGTTCACTCGCAGCACCTGTTCGAACTCCGCGACGCTCGTCTCGTGCGTGTGTGATGAGCGGAGAGTGCCCGCGGCGTTCACGAGCACGTCGAGCCCGCCCAACCAGCCAACAGCCTCCGCCACACCCGCGCGCACCGACTCCTCCTCGGCGACGTTCACGACGACAGTGGAGAGCCTGTCAGCGTTCACAGCGGCCTTCGAGACAGTGTCGGCGAGACCCGCCTCGCTCATGTCGGCTGCAACAACGCGGCCGCCCTCCGACAGCATGCGCAGCACAGTTGCCTGGCCAATGCCAGATCCGCCGCCGGTGACAAGCGCGCGGCGATCCTCATAGCGTTCCATGGGTCATCCTTTCCCTCAGCCACGGTCGAATGACACATGGCACGTCATGCCACTATGTCATATCGTGCCATAGACTGAAACCATGCAGCACTCAGACTCCCCCGCTAACGTCACGGGCGCACCCCCCGCGAGCACCCTCGCCGAGCGCCGCCGGGAGGCGACGAGACTCGAGATCGCGCGCGCTGCCGCGGGCCTCTTCGCCAAGCACGGCCCCCAGCGCGTGACGGCGGAGGCAATCTCAGAGGCCGCCGGCATCTCCCTGCGAACCTTCTACCGCTATTTCGCGGCGAAAGAGGATGCCATCACCCCGCTCCTCACCTCTGGCGCCGATAACTGGGTGGGTCTCCTCAGCGACGCCCCCGAGCGCGACCCGCTCGCGCTCTTTCCGCGCCTCATCGACGAGGTGCTCCTGCCCCAGACCGCGGCGGCTCGCGAAGAGCTCCGCGTGACCCGCGGGGTGCTCCGCGGCATCACCGAGACACCACTCCTGAGCGCCGCGTGGCACCGCGTGAACGCCGATTCCGAGGCGCGGCTGCGCCCGATCCTGAGCGAGCTGTGCGGCCCCGACGCCGACCCGCTCGACGTCAGAATCCTCGCGACCATCGCGTCTGACGCGATCAGGCTCGGGCTTGAGCACTGGGCCGCCGGCGAGACCGACCCCGACGGCTCGGATGGGGTCCCCGCCGCTATCGCGCAGCAGGTCTTCGCGCGCCTCTCCCGAGGACTCTCGCAAGATTTTTCCGAGTAGCGCCACGCCCGGCGTGCTATTCTTGCCCGCATGGAGATGATTGAGGTGGATGGCATCTAGCCTCCGCGCTACCGCCGCCGTCAGCACAGTAGGGCAGAGCCCGCGTGCGTTGACCGCCCCGTAGCGATTCGCTGCGAACCTCCCCTCCTGCCCCGCGCAGCACCCCTGATCGGGGTCTCTCTTGCGCGCCAGGATACTCGGTTCGCCCGCCCGTCACGGGCACGCAGTTCGAACACGATTCCGGCGACCCCGCGCGGTCCGCCGAGGAAAGAGGGCACCCCTCACCATGTTGCATTCAGCACCCCACACGCAGGCCCAGAAGTCAGCCATCACGCTCCGCGACGTCACGCTCGAGTGGCCCGACGGCTCGGTCGCGCTCGACCGCGTGAGCGGCTCATTCTTGCCGGGGCGTACCGGGCTCGTCGGAAGGAACGGCTCCGGCAAATCAACGCTGCTCCGGCTCATCGCGGGCGAACTCGCCCCAACGGCGGGCCGCATCGACGCCGCGGGCAGCGTCGGCTACCTCGCGCAAACGCTCACGCTCGCGGGCGACGCAACGATCGCGGATCTCTTGGGCATCAGCGGTGTCCTCGCCGCGATCCGCGCCGTTGAGTCTGGCGACGTCGCGGAGGAGCACTTCGACACGATCGGCGACGACTGGGATATCGAGTCCCGCGCCGACGAGGCGCTCGGCCGCATCGGTTTCGCCGCGAGCGACCTGGATCGCCGGGTCTCCGAGGTCTCGGGCGGCGAGGCGATGCTCATCGCGATCACTGGGCTCCGGATCCGGCGCACCGCCATCACGCTGCTCGACGAACCGACGAACAACCTCGACCGACCGACGCGAGCCCGGCTCGCGGAGCTCATAGACGAGTGGCCCGGCACCATCGTCGTCGTGAGCCATGACCTCGAGCTCCTCGAGCGAATGGACCACACGACCGAGCTCCACGCCGGGACCCTCACAACCTTCGGCGGCCCGTACAGCGAGTGGCAGGCGCACCTCGAGCAAGAGCAGGCCGCCGCGCAGCAGGCGGCGAAGTCCGCGCAGCAGACTCTCCGAGCGGAGAAACGCCAGCGTGTCGAGGCCGAGACGAAGCTCGCCCGGCGCGAGCGCACCGCGAAGAAGACGCAGAAAGACGGCGGCATTCCGAAGATCATCCAGGGCAGGCGCGCGAGCAGCGCGCAGGAGGCGGCCGGGTCGCTACGGAACACGCTCGACGACAAGGTGCGCGCAGCCCAGTCGGCGCTTGACGCGGCAGACGCGCGGGTCAGGGATGACGAACACATTCACCTCACGCTCCCGGACCCCGGGGTGCCGCGCGGCAGACGCATCGCCGAGTTCGAGGACGGCGGCCGCACGGTCGTCGTTCAGGGCCCCGAGCGAGTCGCGCTCGTCGGCGCGAACGGCAGCGGCAAGTCTACGCTCATCGCGCAGTTGCTCGGGCAGCGCGAGGGTAACCCGAACCGCCCGGTGGCGCGGCTCGTCACCGACACGGTCGGCTACCTCCCGCAGCGGCTCGACGGCCTCGTGGACGACGAGAGCGCGATCCAGAACGTGCAGCGCGTCGCCCCGGGCACCGAGCAGGGCACGATCCGCAACCAGCTCGCTCGGCTGTTACTGCGCGGCGATGCCGTCGACCGGCCGGTGCGCACCCTGTCAGGCGGCGAGCGGTTCCGCGTCTCGCTTGCGACCCTGCTGCTCGCTGACCCGCCGGCGCAGTTGCTCGTGCTCGATGAGCCGACGAACAACCTCGACATCGCGAGCGTCCAGCAGCTCGCCGAGGCGCTCGACGCGTACAAGGGCGCGCTTCTCGTCGTGAGCCACGACTTCGGGTTCTTGAAGCGCATCGGCATCGACACGGTGCTCACGCTCGACGAGGCGGGGCGCATGACGCAGCTCCCCGAGCTGCCGGAGTAACCCGGTCTAGCCGCGCGCGAGCCCGCTGCCCTCGACCGTTCGCAGGAACGCGAGGGCGGCGGGTGACGGGTTGAACTCGCTCCACGCGAGATATTCGACCCTACCCGGCCCGTCAACGAGTTCGACGGTCGCGAGCCCCCGCACGCCCGAGACGAGGGCAGGCGAGAGCAGCGCGACGACAAGCCCGTGCCGCACGAGCTCTACGATGATCCCCATATCCATCACCTCGAACGCGACCTCCCGGTGCACGCCAGCCGCCGCGAACGCGAGATCTGACTGCGCGCGCCCCGGGGTGCTCACTGGGAAGTCAACGAACGCCTCGTCGGCGATCTCAGCGAGGCTCACGCTCCCCCTCTTCGCGAGGGGATGCTGCTCCCCCACGACCGCGACGAACCGCTCGCGGACGAGCTCGCGGTGGGCAACGCCGCGCGGGGGTTCTCCCTCGGGGAGCCCGAGCACGGCCACGTCCATCCGCCCCGCGGTGATCGCCGCGACGAACTCGTTGCTCCCGCCGCCGCGTAGCGCGATCTGCACGGCAGGGTGCGCGCGGTGGAACGTGGCAAGCGCCGCGGGCGCGTCGACGGCCGTCACGGTCGGGATCAGCCCAACCGTCAGCGTCCCTCGCACCTCACCCGCCGCCGACGCTGCGTCTGCCTCGGCCCGCTCGGCCGACTCGAGGCTCGCGCGGGCGTGGGGCAGGAAGGCCTCACCTGCCGCAGTCAGGTCCACGCGACGGCTGGTGCGTGCGAACAGTCGCACTCCGAGCTCGCGCTCGAGCGCCTTCACCTGGTGACTGAGCGCCGATTGGACGACGCGACACCGTTCCGCCGCGCGGGTGAAGTTCCGCTCCTCGGCGACCGCCACGACGTATCGCATCTGCTGCAGTTCCATACGATCAATGATTTCACTTCATGAATACCATCGCAATTATGCGTTGGACTGATTGTTTAGGCGCGAGGACGATGGAACCGTGAATATCCCCTCAGCACCAGCACCAGCACCAGCAGCCTCGATCGCCGCCCGCGCACCCCGCTCCCGCGCTTCTCTTGTCGCGCTCACCGCACTCGCCCCGGCGATCTGGGGCACGACCTACCTCGTCACAACCCACCTGCTCCCCGGTGGCCACCCGCTCTTTGCGGCACTCATGCGGTCGCTCCCCGCCGGCCTGATCGCGCTCCTCATCACCCGCACCCTCCCGCGCGGCTCGTGGTGGTGGAAAAGCCTCGTGCTCGGCACACTGAACATGGCAGCCTTCTTCCCACTGCTCTTCGTTTCGGCGCAGCACCTCCCAGGCGGTGTCGCGGCGACGCTCGGCGCGGGCCAGCCGATCATCGTCGCGTTCCTCGCGGTTCTGCTCCTCGGCGAGCGGCTCTCTGGCTGGCGGCTCGGGTGGGGCGTGGTCGGCGTGATCGGCGTCGGCCTCGTCGTGCTCGGCCCCGGCGCTGGGTTCTCCCCCGTCGGCATCCTCGCCGGGCTCGCCGGAACCATGTCGATGGGCGTGGGCGTCGTGCTCACGAAGCGCTGGGGCAGGCCTGAGGGCGTCTCGGCGATGGCGCTCGCAGGGTGGCAGCTCACCGCGGCCGGCCTCGTGCTCGTCGGGCCCGCCCTCCTCATCGACGGTGTGCCGCCCGTGATTGAACCGGGAGCGGTGTGGGGGTACGCGTGGCTCGCCCTGTTTGGGGCGCTCGCGAGCTACACGATCTGGTTCTCAGGCATCAGGCAGCTACCCGTCACGTCGACCGCCCTGCTCGGGTTGCTCTCACCCCTCGTCGCCGCCGCGCTGGGCGTGCTCGTTGCCGGCGAAGCGCTCGCCCCCGTGCAGGTCCTCGGCTTCGGCGTTGCGCTCGCGGCGATGCTCGCGGGGCAGCTTGCGCCGCCAACGCTCAGCCCGCGACGCCCCGCAGCACCTCGGCCCGCAACACGCGAACGATCCGCTCGAGCGTCTCGCCCGGGAGCGGGCCAGCAAGGCTAAACCGCACGGCGGTCTGCGCGAGCTCTTCCGAGACCCCCAGCGCCAGCAGCACTGGCGAGGGCTCGGACTTGCCTGCCGCACACGCCGACCCCGACGACACGGCGAGCCCGGCGGCGTCGAGCGCGACGAGCATCGACTCCCCACTCACCCCGCGCACGGTGAACGACGCGTGGCCGGGTAGCCGCTCCGTCGGGTGCCCGGTCAGCTGTGCGCCTGGCAGCTCGGCGAGGATCCTGCCGATGAGCGTGTCTCTGCTCTCCATGAGCGCGAGCGCGGACGATCCGATCTGCGCAGTCGCCGCGCCGACGGCTGCGGCGAACCCCGCGATCCCGGCGACGTTCTCGGTACCAGAGCGCGCGCCGCGCTCCTGCCCGCCGCCGTGAATGATGGGCTCGATCCTCAGCCCACTTCGCACAATGAGCGCCCCGACGCCCTGGGGGCCGCCGAACTTGTGGGAGGCGATCGACATGGCGTCGACGGCGTTCCCCGGCCAAGCGTCAGCGGCCGCGACCGAAACCGGCAGCGAGGCCGCCGCCTGGACGGCGTCAGTGTGCACGACAGCGCCTGCCTCACGCGCGAGGGCGGCGAGAGCAGGCACGTCCTGCACCGTGCCAACCTCGCCGTTCGCGAGCCCGACCGAGACGAGCGTCGTGTCGGGTCGAAGCGCAGCACGGAGCTCCGCGGGCGTGACGCGGCCGTCACCGTCAACGGGCAGCACGGTGAGTTCGAAGCCGAACACCCGCTCAAGGTACCGGCACGATTCGAGCACCGAGGAGTGCTCGATCGCCGTCGTGACGAGGTGCCGCCCGCGAGGGTCAGCGAGGGCGAGCCCGACAATCGCGAGCGAGTTTGCCTCGGTGCCGCCAGAAGTGAAGATCACGTCGCCGGGCCAGGCACCGAGCGCCGCCGCAACCCGCGCTCGCGCCGCCTCGACTTCCTCGCGCGCGCGGAACCCTGGCGAGTGCACACTCGACGCGTTCGCCTGGCCTCCCGTGAAGACCCGCAGCATCGCGTCGAGCGCCTCGGGGCGCAGCGGGGCCGTGGCGGCGGCATCGAGGTAGGTGGCAGCTCCGGTGCCGCCCGTGACCTCGGTCATTCCGCGTCGAGCCCGAGGTCGAGCGCCCGGGCTCCGTGCGTGAGCAGCCCGACAGAGATCACGTCGACGCCAGTCTCGGCGATACCGGCGACCGTGTCGAGGTTCACGCCGCCGCTTGCCTCCGCGATCGCGCGGTCACCAATGAGCTCGACGCCGGCACGCAAATCTGCGAGCGAGAAGTTGTCGAGCAACACCCCGGTCGGGTTCCCGGCGAGGACGGCCTCGATTTGGTCGAGCCGATCCACCTCGACGATGATCGAGGTCGTGTGCCCGGCCTTCGCCCGGAGGGTCGCGAGCGCCGCCGTCGTCGTTGCCGCGTCGACCGCTCCGAGCGCCGCAAGGTGGTTGTCTTTCACCATGATCGCGTCGGAGAGCCCGAAACGGTGGTTCGATCCCCCGCCCACCGCAACAGCGTGCTTCTCGAGCGCGCGGAGGCCCGGGGTCGTCTTCCGCGTGTCCGCGATTCGCGCGCCGGTGTGCGCGACGAGGGCGACGAAGGTCGACGTGAGCGTCGCGATGCCGCTCATGCGCTGACTGAAGTTCAGGGCGACGCGCTCGCCCGTAAGCACCCCGCGGGCGGGCCCGGTGATACGCGCGAGCACGTCACCGGCCACGAACGCGGTGCCCTCGGGCGCGAGATCGGCAATCGTGACCCGGTCGTCGACCTGTTTAAACGTCTCGGCGATGAGCGGCCCGCCCGCGAACACCCCCGGCTCGCGCGCGACGACCCGCGTGGCGAGGGTCGCGGTTTCGGGGATCGCGAGCGCCACGGTGAGGTCACCCCACGGGGCATCCTCCGCGAGCGCGCGCTGAACGACGTCTGTGATGATCTGCGGGGTAAGCACTTGGCGGCTCCTGGGGCGGTGTTGTGGCTTGGCGGGGGCGGTGTTGCGTGGCGGCGTATGCGTGGCGGTGTTGGCGTGGCGGTGTTGCGACTTGGACTGGGCGTTACCCGGCGCTGGCTGGCTCTCGCGCTGGCTCTTGCGCTGGTTTTCGCGCTGGCTCTCGCGCTGATCCTCTCACTGAACCCAACGCGAGCGCGCGCCGCTCGGCCCAGGCGGGGTCCGTTTCCGGGTAGTCAGCGCGCTGGTGTGCGCCGCGGGACTCTGTGCGCGCGAGCGCGGCATCGCACACGAGACCGGCGAACTCCGCGAGGTCGGATCCGCGCGCGGCCTCCCGCGCAAAGACGTCGGCGGCGGTGCGCAGCCCTGTGGCGTCGCGTTCGATGCCGAGGTGGGCGGCGATTGCCGCTGACACCGCAGCATCAGCAGGTGCGGCGTCTGACCCTGCACCGCCGACCACGGCCGGCGCATCAGCGAGCGCTCGACTCCCGGGCACGGCGCCCCACCGCAGCCCGAGCTCAGTTTCGGTGACGCGCCAGTCGTGTCGGCTCGATGCCGCGTAGGCGGCGGCCGCCACTCCCGATCGCTCGCCGAATACTAGCCCTTCGAGCAGCGAGTTCGAGGCGAGCCTGTTCGCACCGTGCACGCCCGTTGATGCGGCCTCGCCCGCGACGAACAGGCCTGGCAACGTGCTGCGACCGCGAGTATCGCTGGCGACGCCTCCCATGGTGTAGTGGGCGGCGGGCGTCACCGGGATGGGGTCACGCGTCCAGTCGTACCCGTGAGCTTCGACAGCGGCCGAAATACCCGGGAACATCCGGGAGAGGGCCCCTGCCCCGCGCTCGCGCTCGATGGGGGTCGCATCGAGAAACACGGTGCCGCCCACCCCGCCGCCAGCGCCCGCCCCGCCGCCAGCGCCCGCGCGGAGCACACGGTGAATTTCCCGCGAGACAACATCACGCGGCGCGAGCTCTGCGAGCGGGTGGCGGCCCTCCATGAAGCGCCGCCCGGTGGCGTCGCGCAGCACTGCGCCGGCCCCGCGAACCGCCTCAGAGACGAGCTCTCCGGTTTCGAGCGCGGTCGGGTGAAACTGCACAAACTCGAGGTCCGCGACGAGCGCGCCCGCGCGGGCTGCGATCAGGATCCCTTCGCCCCGCGCCCCCGCGTGGTTCGTCGTGCGGGGGAACATCGCGGCGTACCCGCCAGTCGCGAGCACGACAGCATCAGCGCGTTGCTCGACAGCACCAGCGCGTTGCTCGACCGGGCCTGCCACGCCGCGCAGGCGCGCCCCGACGACCTGGCCCGCCTCGACGATGAGCGACGAGACCGCGACCTCCTCGCGAAGCTGAAGCCTCCCAGCGGCGACCTCGGCGAGCGCGCGGTCCGCAAGGAACGCGTGCAGGGCTGCCCCGGTGCGGTCTCCCCCGGAGTGGATGATGCGGGGCACGCCGTGAGCGCCCTCGAGCCCGAGCAGCACGGACCCGTCAACGGCCCGGTCGAAAGGCAGCCCGGCGGCGAGCAGCTCGCGCACGATGCGTGCCCCTTCTACAGTGAGCACGCGCGCGGCCGCGGGATCCACGAGGCCCGCGCCCGCCGTAAGCGTGTCGGCAAGGTGCGCGCCCGCGCTGTCGCCGGGCCCGACTGCCGCAGCAATGCCGCCCTGCGCGAGGGCGGTATTGCCGCCGTCGCGCAAGCGGCCGGGCGTCGCGAGCACCACATCGGCACCGCGGGCCACCGCGGCCAGAGCGCACGACAGCCCGGCGACGCCCGCGCCGACGACAAGGATCATGGCTTGGCCGCGAGCATCCGCTCAAGCGCGATCCGCGAGTCACCCGCGACGCCCTCAGAGACGCTGATCTGGTTCGGCACCTGGCCGGCGAGCAGCGACTCGAGCGTCCACGCGAGGTAGGCGGGGTGGATCCGGTACATCGTCGAACACGGGCAGACGACGGGGTCGAGACAGAAGATCGTGAGGTCTGGGCGCTGCTGCTGCAGCCGGTTCACGAGGTTGATCTCCGTACCAATCGCGAGCACCGAACCCGGCGCGGCCGCCTCGACCTCCTTGCGAATATATTCGGTCGAGCCCGCACCATCGGCTGCCTCGACTACGGGAGCCGGGCACTCAGGGTGCACGATGACCCGCACGCCGGGGTGCTCGGCGCGCGCCTGCTCAATCTGCGCGACGGTGAAGCGCTTGTGGACCGAGCAGAAGCCGTTCCACAGAATCACCTTCGAGTCCCTGAGCTGCTCTGGGGTGTTCCCGCCGAGGGCAAGGTGGGGGCGCCAGAGCGGCATCAGCTCCTCAGAGATGCCCATCGCCTTCGCGGTGTTGCGGCCAAGATGCTGGTCGGGGAAGAACACGACGCGCTGACCCCGCTCGAACGCCCACTCAAGCACGGTGCGTGCGTTCGAGGAGGTGCACACGATGCCGCCGTTGCGCCCACAGAACGCTTTGATCGCCGCCGAAGAGTTCATGTAGGTGACCGGGATGACCGGCTGCAGATCCCCCTCGGACGCTGGGCCGAGCGCAGCGGTCAGTTCGCTCCAGCACGCTTCGACCTGCTCGATTGTCGCCATGTCGGCCATCGAGCAGCCCGCGGCGAGGTTCGGCAGAATCACCGACTGTTCCGGCTCTGAGAGGATGTCTGCAGTTTCGGCCATGAAGTGCACGCCGCAGAAGACGAACGACTCGGCCTCCGGGTGCCGCTTCGCGGCCTGAGCGAGCATGAACGAGTCGCCCACGAAGTCGGCGTATTTCACGATCTCGTCGCGTTGGTAGAAGTGCCCGAGAATACGCACGCGGTCGCCGAGTTCGGCCTTGGCCGCGGTGATCCACTCGTCAAGCTGCTCGTCGCTTGCGCTCGTGTAGCGCTCGGGCAGTGGCCCCTGGCGCGGCGCGGTTCCCGGAATCACGTCCTCGACGGATGCGCCGGGCCCGTACCCGGGCTTCGTATCGATCGCCCACGGGTCATCCGCGAGCTCGGTGCCGCACGATGACACCTTCCCGGTCGCGCGAAGCGCAATCGGCTTCCGGTGCGGAGCGGACGTGGGCCGGCCGGATCGCTCGGCAATCTCCGCCTCGCGGGCTACCGCGCCGCGGATGAGTTCGTGCACGCTGCTCATGAGATGGTCCTCGCGTTTCGTTCGGTGGTCTGAGGTCTAGGGGCCGGTACGCCCGCGCCCGGGTCGGGTTCGCTGAAGCGATAGAGCCGCGCTGGCCGGTGCGCCCCGCCCGAGTCAAGCTCCCCCGTGTCGATGAGCCCGCCTCGGGCGAGCGCCTGACGCCTGAAGTTCGCCGGGTCGACTGTCTGGCCGAGCACCGCTTCGGTGACGGCACGCAGCTGCCCGAGCGTGAACGCCTCGTCGAGAAACCTGTGGGCGACGGCCGCGTACTCGGTCTTCGCGCGAAGCCTGTCGACGGCGTGAGCAATGATCTCGGCGTGATCAAAGGCGAGCTGCGGGAGCGCGTCGATCGAGAACCAGGCAACGTTCTCCCCCGCGGGCTGCTCGAGCGCCTCCGCGGTCTCCGCGGCGCCCGCGTCGCCGCCTTCGCGCGACGAGAGCGGCGGAAGCGGGTCGTCCCAGCGCCGGGGCCGGCGCGCCGGAGCAAGCGACTCGGCAGGATCCGGATCCGGATCCCGGTTCAAATCGGCGCCCCGCGCGCTGTTTCCACCGGCGCTGCCCGCTACGGGCTCCGCGTCGAGCTCGCCCTCGCCGTACTGCGCCCAGTACGCGATCGTGACGAGGCGCTGGGCCTCGGCCGAGCGTTCGACGCCGCCGAAGGAGTAGAGCTGCTCGAGGTGACGCGGATCCCGCCTTGCAGCGGCCCGCAGCGTTCGCAGCGCGGTGTCGGCGAGGGTCTCATCCCACTCGGTTGGGCCGCCGGGGAGGGCCCAGTCACCAAGGAAGGGTGCGCGAGTCCTCCGGACGAGGGGAAGCCAGATGGTGGGCGACGCGCCACTGCCATGTTCGGCGCTGCTACCGGGCTGGGCGAAACTACCGCGTTCGGCCTCGACCGGAGGGCGGAGCGCGAACGCAACGACAGAGACCGCAACCGCGGGCGGCAGGTAGCGCCGCTCGGCGACGCTCGCGCGCTGGTACTGCATCCTCGCTTAACCCACTCTCGACTTAAAGTCACTATGACTATAAGTGAGCATACGCCGATTCTCCGGCCTGTCAAACTCGCGCTAGCGGCACAGCTCTCGTTGGCGGCAACCCAGCCCCTAGCGGCGCATCAGCCGCTGGAGCCCACCTATCGCGCGGTCAGCCCTTGTGCCGAGTGGGTTGTCGACGAGCATGTACGTCCACGTCGCAGACGGGCGACGCACCGCGGTTGCGACGCCCGCGAGGAGCGAGTCGGGGTCGAGCCCCGCGAGCGCCTCAACAGCGCGGTCGAGGGTCGCGTCGAAGAAGCCCTCGAACTCGCGCAGCGCCTGGATGTGGAAAGCCGCGGTTGGGGCTTCATCGGCGAGCGCACGCAGGTGGATCCCGTCGCGCAACTCATCGAGAAGTTCGAGGTGCTCACTCCATCGCTCGTCGAGCTGACACAACGCGATGTCTCGGCAAGCGCTCACCACCGCTGGTCGGCCCGCGCGCGCCTCCAGCCGAGCGACCAACTCGGGTGCGCGCTGGCGGACCGCGTCCGCCGCCGCTCCTCCGTCCGAGAGCCACAGCTCGCGCGTCGCGAGCACCGCGCGTCGCTGTTTCGAGATCGCCCGCGAGTACTCCCAGGCGCTGCGGTGCCGGTCGAGCCGTTGGGCGGTGGCGATCCGCTGCGCTGCGAGCGCGGCCTCGGCAACTGCGCGCTTCACCGCGGCGCCTTGCCTGGCAGCCGCGCGGCGCCGGAACGACTCGGGCGCGTGTTCAACGAGCAGATCGTCGTCGAGCGAGACGTAGGCAACGGCTGACCCTGGGTCACGTTGGCGCCCGGCCCGGCCACGGAGTTGGGCGTCGAGGCGCTTCGTCGGGTAGATGCCGTCAGCGAGGACGCGGAGCCCGCCCGCGGCGACCACTCGATCGCGATGCGAGCCAGCGGCACCTCCGAGCCTGATGTCTGTGCCGCGCCCAGACATCTGCGTCGAGATTGTGACGGCGCCTGGCGCACCCGCTTCGGCGACCAGCGAGGCCTCTGCCTCGTCATTGCGAGCGTTGAGCACGCGAGCCAAGATCCCTCGACCGGCGAACTCTGCGGCGAGCGCCTCTGAATCGCTCACCGACTGCGTGCCGACGAGTACGGGGCGCTGTGTCGCAACACACGCAGCAACGTCGCGTGTCATCGCGTCTACCTTCTCGGCGCGCGTCAGGTACGCCTCGAGCGGCTCGTCGATTCTCGCGTTCGGGGCTGTGCGGTCGACCCTGCAAACCCTGAGCCCGTAGAACTCCTCGAGCTCATTCGCCACCGCGACCAGGGTCCCGCTCATCCCCGCGAGCGAGTTGTAGCGCGCGAGGAGATCCTGGATGGTGAGCGTGTCGAGCATCGTTCCCGGCTGAGTCGCCGCGATTCCCTCGGCGGCCTCGACTGCGGCGTGCAGACCGTCTGGCCAGCGCTGGAGGTTGGCTATCCTCCCCCGGCCTTCGTTGACAAGCCGCACTGCCCCGTCGCGCACGACATAGTCGACGTCGCGTCGGGCGACTGCAACCGCCATCAGGGCGACGTTGACCCGGGAGAGTTGGTCGCCACTCCCCTCGGCGTAGAGTTCCGCCCCCAGGTCGCGCTCGACCTCCGTGGCGCCAGCGTCGGTCAGGAACGCGGTCGACCGTTCTTGGTCGAGTTCGAAGTGTGCGCCCTCCGTGAGGCGCCGAACGGCAGCGACCTCCCGCGTGAAGTCCTGTGGCTCGCCCGCGCGTTCACTCTCCCCTGCGCCCGCGAGCACGAGTGGGGAGACGGCCTCGTCGATCATGACGGCGTCAGCCTCGTCGACGATTGCCGCGTCGAGGGTCGGGCGTACCCGCTCCCGTTCATCTCTGGCGACCCCGTCTCGGAGTACGTCGTAGCCGATCTCGGTAACGGCCGCGTACACCACGTCAGCGCGGTAGGCCTGGGCGCGGGCGCTCGGGCCAGAGTCGCTGCCAACCGCCGCGACGGAGAGCCCCAGGTCGCGGTAGAGCGGCTCCATCCATGCCGCGTCCCGGCGCGCGAGGTAGTCGTTCACGGTGAGCACGTGCACATGCCGCCCACCCAAGGCGAGGCTCGCTGCGGCGAGCGCACCCACGAGGGTCTTCCCTTCACCCGTGTCCATCTCAACCGCGTACCCGGCCGCGAGCGCCGCCGCAGCCGCGAGCTGTTGCTGGGTCGGCTGCAGTCCGAGCCGCTCTGTGCTCGCCTTCGCGGCCACCGCAATCCGCTCGCGGTGGCTGGGGTCTGGCGTGGGCGGCGGCGGGGCAACCGTCGAATCACCCCCTATGCTCAGCCGAACCCGGGCCACGAGCCTGCTGAGTGACGCCCAATGTCGGCGCTGGCTAGTCGGCACGCGCGCTTGGGGTTCCGCTTGTTCGTGGGCCGCGGGCAAGCAGCACTATCCCGACAATCAGGAACACGATCCCTACGAGGGTCGCCACGGCCCCACCGACCGACCACCAAAAGAGCGGCGAGAAGAAGCTGGTGAGGTTGAAGGCCGGCGCGGCGAGAACTGCAACGCCTTCCGTCTCACACTGGATCACAATGTCCCCGCCGCTCGGTGCGCGGAGTGCGGCGAAGGCCGAGAAGTCGCTGCCTCCGAAGTCGGAACTGTATGCGGACGCACTGACCGGATCGATCCGAATGGACTCGCCCGACGCTCCCGTCGCAGTACAGAGCTCTGGGGCGACAGCTCCCACCGCGTGCGCAGGCCCGAGCAGGTAGAACTTGTCGCCTTCGGCCTTCGCTGTGACGGAACCCGAGGGTGCGACCTCCGTGATTCCCTCAATCATCCCGAGCGCTTGCGGAACCGTTGCGATCCCGCCAATCGCGACTCCAAACGGTAGCCCACAAAGTAGCAGGATCGCGCCGAGCACCACTGCGACAATCGCACCGACCTTAGATTGGCGCGGCGCAGGGGGTGCAGCTGGCGCGGGTGGCGCTGAGGGCGCTGGTGGCGCTGGTGGCGCTCCCGGCCCGTAGGGTGCGGGCTGTTGTTCATGTGGGACCTGTGTCATGAGGATGCCCTTCTGTTGAACGTCGACGACGCTGCCTGCGCGGACCGCCCACCGACGGCGACCGCGCTGCGACTGGTTCCTTCAGCGTATGCGCACTGCACAACAACTGACAAGTAGTCGGCCCCGTTCCTGGTGTGATCGTCGTCCACAGCGTGGTGTTTTGGGCCGCATCATGCGGTTCCGTCTCCGCGTTGGGGATAAGACCGGGCACCGCCGTCGTGCATGTTTGACTCGCCACATGTTGAATGCACCCGAGGTAGACCCTCCCCCAGAAGAACCCGACCCTAAGCACGGCGCTGTACAACACGGCGCTGCACAACGCGGCGCTGCGCATCATGCTGCGCCCGGGACCGAACCCGATGCGCTCGGTCTCCCCCTCAGCACGGAAGACCTCAGCCCGGAAGACACCAGCACGGAAGACCCCAGCGACGCCGATAACCTCGCACAGATGGAAGATGCGGCGACCGCCATTCGAGTCGCCGAGGCCGCACAGCTCACCATGCTCGGGCGCGTCATGCACCGCGCCTTTGGTCACGCGGCAGGCGGCTCGCGAACTCCAATCGCTGATCGCGGCACGGCCGCTACAACGGCACGTCCGGCCGCTCACCGCCGCAGCCCCGAGCTAGAGCACCGCTCCTTGCGGCTGGAGGTGTCCGCTCGGCTCCAGGTCAGCGAGCACGCCGCGGAGAAGCTCATGCTTGCCGCACATCAAGCCCACGACATCTACGTCGCAACGCTGGGCGCGCTCGCCGCAGGCGAGATCCCGATGCAGAGCGTGCACGTCGTGGTTGACGAGGGGCTGGTGTTCCACTCACTGCCAGAGCATGAAGCGACGAGTCGTCGAGCCCGCTTCGAAGCCGAGATCCTCCCACACGCACGGACAGAGACGCCGAACCGGCTGCGCCCCATCGCCCACCGCATAGCGCTCAACCTCGCGGATTTGCCCGTTGAAGAGCAGCACCAAGAGGCAGCACGGCGACGCTGCGTCCAAGTTCGGGAGCTCCCTGACGGTATGGCAGAACTCTCGGCCTATCTTCCGGCGATGGCGGCATACGGAATTCGGGACAGGATCGCTCAGATCGCTCGCCAGCTTGCGAGTGAACCCGCTGAAGACCGCTCAGAACGAGGCGCGAACCAGACCGAGAACCAGACTGAACGCCGGACCGAGAGCCAAACTGAGCACCAGACTGAACACCAGGCAAACCGGACGCAGTCCCAGATCGAAGCCGACCTGTTCACCGATCTCCTCCTCACCGGCGAAGTACCGGTCAGCGGAGACGGTTCCACACCGCTCGGCCGCGGCATAGCTGCGCATGTCCAGGTCATTGTTCCGGAGCACCAGCTCGCCGAGGGCGCAATCCGCCCACGAGGCATCACCATCACACGGGTGAGTTCTCGTGCGGGCGGCACTCTCGCAGGCCACGACCAGGCGGGCAAGGTGATGGCTGGCGACGCATCCGTCGGGAGCGCTTCGACCGGGAGCGCTCCGGTCGGGAGCGCTCCGGTCGGAGGCGTCCCCGAGCTTGTCGGTTATGGTCCCGTAAGCGCAGGTGTCGCACGGAGCGCAACTAACCTCGCGACCTCCGAGGGTGGTTCATGGGACGTCGTGAAAGTCGACCTCGGCGGCACCGTACTCAGCGTGGATCGTTACCGCCCATCAGCGGAGATGCGTCGATTCATTGCTGCTCGCGATCTCCACTGCAGGGCCCCGGGCTGCCGAAGGCAAGCGGCCCGCTGCGATATCGACCACACCATTGCAGCCGAAGACGGCGGCAGCACCAGCACCGAAAACCTCGCCATGCTGTGTCGAGGACACCACATTGTGAAGCACCACACCCAGTGGTCACTGGAACAGCGCGATGGCGGAGTTCTCGTGTGGACGAGCCCCACCGGTAGACGACACCCGTCGCAACCGCCGAGCCGCGTGAGGTTCCGGGCGCGATAGTAGCCGCAGCCCAAACCCAGCAAGCTCAACCCAGCAGACTCAACCCAGCAAGCTCAACCCAGCAAGCTCTGCATGTCCTCGGCAGTGAATGCCTTCGAGAACAGTGCCTCGTCGTCGATCACGGCGTCGAACAGCGCCCGCTTGCGCCGTTGCAGCTCGAGCACTTTCTCTTCGATGGTGCCGAGCGCGATCATGCGCACCACGTTCACGGGTTTGTCCTGACCTATCCGGTGCGTTCTATCGATCGCTTGGGCCTCGCTCGCGGGGTTCCACCACGGGTCGAGCAGGAAGACCGTGTCCGCCTCCGTTAGGTTCAATCCGACCCCACCGGCCTTGAGGCTGATTAGAAAGACATCGACCTCGGCCGCCCGGAAACGCTCGATCACGGCGTCACGGTTGCGCGTCGTGCCGTCAAGTGTCACGGTACGGATGCCCCGGGCTTCCAGGTGCGATGCCGCCTTCCCGAGAAACGACGTGAACTGGCTAAACACAAGCGCCTTGCGCCCCTCCGCGGCGAGGGCGCTCACATGCTCGCCCAGGGCTTCGAGCTTCGCCGAAGGTATCTCCGAGTACTGCTCATCGATGAGCGTCGCGTCGAGCGCGAGCATCCGAAGCAACGTTAGGGACCGGAAGAACGTGAAGCGACTGCGATCAAGATCCTCCATCAGCCCGAAGAGCTTCTGCCGTTCTCGCTGCAGAAACGCGTCGTACAGCTCCCGGTGCCGTGGGTCGAGCTCAATCTCAAGAATCTGCTCCTGCTTCGTCGGAAGCTCGGCCGCGACACTCGCCTTGGTCCGCCGAAGGATGAAGGGACGGATTCGCCTCCGCAGCTCCTTCGTCCGGCGCTGTCGCAGCCCCCGTTGCATCGCTGGGCCGCTCCCCGCTCCCTTGCCCACGGAATTCCCTGGCGCCTGTTGTTCGATCGCCCGAACGTACTCTTCCTCGAACCGTCGTGCCGACGGGAAGAGGCCAGGCGCAACGATCTTCGTGAGCGCGTGCAACTCGCGCAGTGAGTTCTCAATCGGTGTGCCGGTCACGGCAAGCTTCCAGCGCACCGGGAGGGCCTCCGCAAGCTCGTTCCCCTGCCCGGCCGAGTTCTTCACGAACTGAGCTTCATCGAGAATGAGGCCTGCGATCCCTTGCTCCGGATCCTCCGCGACCAAACGATAGCGCTCGAAATCGAGGCGGAAGAGCGCGTAACTCGTCACGATGATGTCAGCCTCCGCGGCGTCAGCCCGCACGGTCGAACCGCTCGCCGCCTCAGTTGCAGCGCGCACCTTCACGCGCAACCCGGGCGCGAAACGCGCAGCCTCTGCCGCCCAGTTACTCATCACCGAGGTAGGCGCCACGACGAGGAAAGGTCGGCGCTCGCCGCCGCCATCCCCGACCCCACCGCCACCAACCTCCCCTTCCCTCGCGTGCGCGACGAGCGCGAGGCACTGCAGTGTCTTTCCGAGGCCCATATCATCGGCGAGGATCCCGCCGAGCCGATTCCGCCAGAGGAACGCCAGCCAGTGGAACCCCTCCCGCTGGTAGGTTCGCAGCTCAGCGTCGATCCCGACCGGGTCGGGTACCGGAGTTGGGCGCTCCGCGCCGACCTCCCGGACGAGCGCCCGCCACTCGACAGCGGTCTCTGACTCGTCGGCGAGATCCTCAAAATCGGCCCACCTAGGGGCCTGGTGTTTCGGGATGCGCGGACCGGTCTCCCATTCGTCGAGATCCTGCCCCTCCGCGATGAGCTCCGCGAGCGCCGCAAACGCCGGGTGGTTGAGCTGAAGATAGGTGTCGTCGACGAGTTTCAGCTTCGTTCGCCCCTGCGCGAGTGCGCGAAACAGCGGCCCGAACGGAACAGTTCGGCCCTCGATCGTGACGAGCACTCCGAGATCGAACCAATCCTCACGCTCACTCGGGATAGCGGTCACCTTCAGGTGCGGGACACCGGTGAGTTCGCGGTACTCGGGCACGGCGCCGGTCGTGCGCACAGTAACCCCGGGCACCGCCTCAAGCTGCGGCACAAGTTTGGTGAGAAACTCCGCGGCGGCAACCCCGCGCAGCTCCAGTGGGCCAGGCAACTGCACCTGCAACTGCGCCGATGCCTGAAAGTGCGCCGATGCCTGCAACTGCACCCCTGCGCCCGCCCCCGCACCCGCTCCGTCAAGATCTCCAGCGCCCGGGCCATCAGGCCGGTCTCCCCGCCACGCGGCGGGGAACAGCTCGTCGCTCAGGATCGCCTCCGGGAGTACCCGTTCGAGTGAGACGGCGAGCTCCGCGCCACGGCTGCGTGACGAACGATCCTCGCTCCAGGTGAGAAGCAGCCGGTGCCCCTCGCGCCAGGCTGCCAACAGTGTGAGCCGCACCCGGTCAGGGTCGGGCAGCCGAACAGACCCGTCACTGCTTGCGACGGTGAACTCCGATTGCAGTTCTGGGACGCCCTCGGCAATGAACTGGGCGCGCTCCTCCGCGGCGACGACCAAGCTCCCGGGTTCCAGGCTCCCGGAGAGCAGGGCGACCTCGGCCGGAGAGAGCTCCATAGGTGTCGGCGCGAGGTGCACCGACCGGTCACGGCCACGCCCGGCAATGTAAATACCGTGGGTGCCGATCGCGCCCGCGCCAACGAGCGGCACCTCCGCACCGTCGAGCTCGAGCCGCGGTGCGAGCGTCACGGCCCCCTCCGGCGTCGCGAGGGTGTCGAGCCAGAGTTCCGCCTGCTCATGGAGGCGCACTGCTGCGTCTCGACCTGCGACGACGAACGCGATACCCAGACGATCGGCTTGCCCGAGCAAAGTCCACAGCGCGGGGCTCGCGAACTCATCGAGGAAGACCCAGTCCGGGTCCTTGCCGATCGCCACGGTTTCCGCCGCCCGGTGGAGCGCGTGCAGTTGGCGAAACCAGCGCTGCTGCGCGGGGTCGAGACTCAGCCGACTCCCATGGTGGCCGATGTTCGCCCAGGTGAGCGTGCCGCGCGCCCACCCGCGCTCGGTGCGGGTGGCGGGCCGCGCCCCCAGTTGGAAGATCCCGCTGCCAGCATCCTGGCCCGGTTTCACCAAGCGTGAGAGCGGGCCGTTCCAGTTATCGGCCGACCGCGGAATCATCTCCCGCACCTCAAACTGCAGGCCAAGCTGCGCGAAGGGGCCCGCGTCACCAGCCGCGGGGGCGGCGGTGGGGACAGCGGCGGGGACGCCGGCGGGGGCCGACAGCAAGTCACTGAGTTGGGCGCGCCAGCCAGCGGACGGGCGCCGAGTCGGCACCCGTTTCGAGTCTGCGTCGGGATCGTTCATACCTCCATCAATGCTATGCCGTACTGCAGACACCAGCTCGGCGCATCGTGCACACGCGAACCTGCGCGTCCGCTGGCCTCGCGAGGCGCAGAGACCCGGTATATTTGATGGAAGAAGTCTGCGGCCTATCGGCTACGGCGCCTGGCACCGCCAGCGCTGCAGACACGCCGCACAGCAGGCGGCAAGCCGGAGCCAAATGGTGCACGGGCTTGAGAAAGGCCAGATTCGTATGCCCGCAAGTGGGATCCCTGAGGACGACCAGCAGGTCCCGAACACCCCCGAACCGCCTCGGGGTCATCGCGAGACCGCAGCGCGCGAGAGCGAGATCGCTCCCGAGTTCTCGGAGCTCGCCGACGCCGCAGTCTTCTCCGAGCGCAGCCGCGGCACCGACGCGAAGATCGCATCGCGCGCCGATGGGGATACTGTGCGGGCCACAATCGCCCGCTACTACTCGCTGACGAAGCCCGGGGTGCTCTACGGCAACGTGCTCACGGCTGCCGCTGGTTTCCTTCTCGCCGCTGGCGTCGCCGGCGCGTTTGACGGCCTGCTCTTCCTCGCAACCATCGTCGGTACGACGTTTGTCATCGCGGCGGCCTGCGTGCTGAACAACGTGCTCGACCGCGACATCGACGACCGCATGGAGCGGACGAAGAAGCGCGCGACGGTGTCGGGCAGCATCGGCGTGCGTAACGCCGTCATCTTCACGGTGGTGCTCTTCGTGCTCGGCAACGCGATCCTGGTGGCACGGACGAACTGGCTCGTCGTCGCCACAGGCCTCGCCGGGTTCTTCACCTACGTCGTGCTGTACGGCATGCTCTCGAAGCGAATGAGCGTGCACGGTACCCTCGTCGGCAGCATTTCGGGCGCAGCCCCGATCTTCGCGGGCTACGTCGCGGTGACCGGCGCGGTAGACGCGGCCGCGATCCTCGTGTTCCTCGCGATCTTCTTCTGGCAGATGCCGGAGTTCTATTCGATCGCCGTGTACCGGCGTGACGAGTACGCGCGCGCCGGGGTGCCCGTCATCACTGTCGTGCACGGGGTGCCTGCGGCGAAGATCCAAATCCTGCTTTACACGATCGCGTACGTGATCGCGTCGGTGGCGCTCACTCCCCTCGGCTACACCGGTTGGGTGTACGCGGCGGTCATGGGCGTCCTCGGCGTCTGGTGGATCGTCATCGGCATCCAGGGGTTCAGCGCAAAGGACGACAATGCCTGGGCTCGCCGCATGTTCCGCTTCTCGCTCATCATCATCATGGCGTACAGCCTGATGATCTCGATCGGCGCGCTGCTGCCCTAACCCACGCCAGGCCGAGAGCGGGTGTGCGCCCGCACGTGCATCATCTCGCCCTGCGTTCCAAACAGGCTCAGCACCTCGACCTGGCCGCGGCCAGTCGAGCCGAACCAGTGTGGCTGCTCTGTCGGAAACTCGGCGACCTCCCCCGGCCCGAGCTCGAGATCGTGCTCGCCGAGGCGGAGCCGCATCGTCCCGGAGAGCACGTATAGCCACTCGTAGCCGGTGTGTGTGCGCAGCGCGGGGGTCACCTCGGTAGCTGGAATCACGAGCTTGAACGCGCGCGGCTCCGTGCGCTGGCGCGTGAGCGGCACAACCGTGCGGCCGCCTGACCGCGAGTGCGGGAGTTCCACGCGCGGATCCGAGAGGTTCGGCGCGGCCACGAGTTCCACGAGCGGCACCTCGAGCGCAAGTGCGATGAGCAGCACCAGTTCCATCGTGGCGCGGCGCTGCCCCGACTCAAGCCGCGAGAGCGTACTCGTCGAAACACCCGTTCGCCCGGCCAGCTCACTCAGTGTGAGGCTGCGCTTCTCGCGTGCCTTTCGAAGTCGCGCGGGGAGCTGTTCGAGCGCTGCACTCACGACGTGTTCGATTGCCATGTGGCCATCCTCCGGGCGCACGGGCGGCACGGGCAAACCTGCGTGCCGATTCGGCAAGGGTATTTCCCCTCCCCCTGCGCCGCGGTTCACGATGCTTAGGAACCGACGGCTGCGAAACTCGCGCTGCGGAACCGGAAGGAGTCATCATGCAGAACTGGGATGCAATCGTACTTGGCGGAGGGGCCGCGGGGCTGAGCGCCGCGCTCGTGCTCGCGCGGACCGGGGTGCGCACGGTTGTCGTGGAGGATCGCACGCCGCGCAACCGCCCCGCCGCCCACATGCAGGGATTCATCTCCCGCCAGGGCATGAGCCCCGCCGCGCTCCTGCAGACGGCGCGGGAGGAAGTCGTGGGCTTCGGCGGTCGTATCCTCGCGGCTCGCGCGGTGTCGACCGCGGTGTCGACCGCGGTGTCGAGCGCTGCGGAGGACGCCGGTGGAGTCTCGGTTGCGTTGGACGACGGGAGCAAGCTCGTGGCGCCCGCGATCCTCATCGCGACGGGGCTGCGCGACGTGCTGCCAGATCTGCCCGGCGCCGCTGACCTCTGGGGCACGAGCGTGCACCACTGCCCACACTGCCACGGTCGCGAGGTCGCCGGGCACAACATTGCGGTGATCGGGAGCGATGCCGCCGGGGGCGCGATGTCGCTGCATCAAGCGGCGCTCATGCGCCGCTACAGCGACAGGGTCACGTTCTATCCGAATGGGATCGCGGTGCCCGCCCACCAGCGCAGGGAACTCGACAGCATCGGTGTCGTGACCGTCGACGACGGGAGCGTCTCGAGGCTCGAGCGGTCGGCCGGCGGCGTCGAGCTTTCCCTCGCGTGCGGCGCGACAACCACACACGACGCCGTCTTCATTGCGCCGCACATGGTGCCGCGCGACGAGGCGCTATCTGGCCTTGGGCTCGCGCGGGCGCCGCAGGGCGGGTGGATCACGGTCGATGCGACCGGCCGCACCTCACTCGGCGGAGTGTGGGCGGCCGGCAACATCTCGAATCCACGCGCACAGGTCATTACGGCCGCCGGCGAGGGGTCGGCGGCGGCCATCGACATGTCGGGGTACCTGCTGGGTCTTGACCTTGGCAGGTCCCTCAACGGTGAGGCCGCGAGCTGGTACGGCACTGAGATGCCGGAGGCGTAACTCGCGGGTGTCTAGCTCGCGGGTGTTTAGCTCGCGGGTGTTTCGCGCCCGGGTGTTTCGCGCCCGGGTGTCTAGCTCGCGATCGCCGCTGCGACCCGCTGTGTAAAGGGTTGCAGCGGCATCGCCCCCGAGAACGATTCAAGCACCTGGTCGCCGCGGGCGATCACAAACGTTGGAACCGCGGTCACCCGGTACTTAATCGAGAGCTCCGGGTTGGCGTCGATATCGACCCGCGCGACGGCGACCGATGCTTCGTTCGCCTCAGCGAACTGGTCAACGATCGGAATCATCGCGCGGCACGGCGCGCACCACTCTGCCCAGAACTGGATCACGACGGGCCGGTCGCCGGCGAGCGCCGTATCAAGAGTGGCCGTGGTTGCGTCGAGGGTTGCCATTGCTATCCCGCTTTCCTTGTTGGTTGCTCACCTTTGGGTTGCTCACCTCTTGGTAGCAAGCCTTTGGTTGCTGAGATCCAAGGATGACGGGAGGGGACGCGCCTGCGCGAGAATCCTTGCCGCATTGGCACGGGCGGACGCGGTGACCGCGCTCAAACCCACTTCGCGAGCGTCACGGAGCGATCGCGCTCCGTGAACCCCAGACGCTCGTAGAGCCCGAGTGCGCCACTCGGGTTCGCCGAGTCGACGTCAAGGAGTGCATTCGCGAAGCCGGCCTCGCGATACGCGCTGAGCGCGGCGGCGATGACGGCCGTCGAAAGCCCCTTGCCGCGCCAATCACGTACAACGCCGATCGTGGACATGTAGCCGAAGGGGCCGCCGTTCAGCTCCCACTCCTCCTCGTTCACCTCGGTGAGCACGACCGCGACAACGCGCACGGGGTCGTTGGCCTCTCCTGACCCCGTCGTGAGCACTCGCGAAAGCTCGGGCGCGAACTCGTCGAGGCCGAGGTCGTCTGCCCACTCCTGTTCCGTCATCGGGCGCGACCCCCAGTGGTCGCGGAACGCATCGTTTACCGCAACGCGCGTCGCCTCGGAGAGCTCACTGGTGAAGACACGGGATTGAACGCCCGCGGGCAGCTCGCGCACAGGGATCTCGTCAGCGAGAGGCCGACCGAGTTCCATCCACCAGCGAACCGGCTGGTAGCCCGCGGCGGCGGCGAGGTCGCGCACACAAGTGTTATCCGCACGCGCCCCGAGGCTCAGCATGCCGGGAAGCTTGGCGTCGACGCTCGCGAGAAGCTGTCGTGCGCGCGTTTCCTGCCAGGCGAGCATCCCTGTGCCAATCCCGCGCCCGCGCCATTCCGGGTGGACTACCCCGTCGACGAACGCGTCGACCTGGTCACGCCAATTGTCGTCGAGCTTTGCTTCTCCGTGCGCGACGAGCGTGCCGTCGGCGGCGAAGGCAAGTACCGTGTCGGTCTCGAGCGTGAACCGCTCCCCCTTCAGCCAGAGCTTCACGCTGTCAAGGGCGACGACTTCCCGGGGGTGGTCAACCGCGCCAGCTGCGCTATACAACTCGTGAATGACCTCCGCGTCGTTAGCGGTAGCGGGCCGCCAGGTGAGCAGGTCTTTGGGGGTGCCTACCTGTGCGGGCCGTGGGAGCTGTGTGGGCTGCGGGAGCTCCGGAAGGGTGACCGGCGCAAACACCCGCTCGGCGAGCGGTACGCCTGCCGCCGCGAATGCCCGCGCATAGATCTCACGCACCGCTGCGTGTTTACGCAGGTTGTAGGCCATCGCAGTCTGCGGCACGCCCTCAGCGGCTGCGGCCTTCGCTTCCGCGTACATCTTCGCGTCGTCGGGGTGTGCCCGCAGCCAGTCGCGAAAGAGCAGGTGGCGGGCCGGCTCGGCGGAGCCCCGGGCGAACACGTGCAGGTTCACGCGCGGGTCTTCGAGCCTGAGCATGCGGTGGCCGTCGAGTTCGGGCTCCCGCACCGTGTGTCGGTATCCGAGCGCCGTGAGCGCCGGCACATAGGTGTGCTCGGCTCCGGGATCCATGACGACGAGGTCGAGGTCGATGACGTCTTTCGCGGGGAGCCCAGGCACGGCGGTTGACCCAACGTGCTCGAGCGAGCCGGCGATATCCCCAAGGGCCGCCCTGATCGCCGCGATAAGCACCCGGGCTCGCTCAGGCCACTCCGCGTTGGGCGACACGATACTCAGCGTCTCGGGCCCGGGCTCGCCGCCTACCCAGGGATCCGCAAACTCCTCGCCGTCTCGAAAATCTGCGATCCCGTCCGGAAGCGAGTTAGTCTGTAGGCCGTCCATGCTATTCACGTTCGGCACTGTATCGGTACGAGCCGGCGGCCCGCTAGTGAAAGTCCCGCAATTGGCAACAGCGGGCGGCAGCCCGATTCGGCAGGGCGATTCGGCAGGCCGTGGCCAGTACCGGCTCGCGCTCAACCACGAACTGGGCGAAGAACTGGGCCTTTCGCGGGCGTTCGGCACTCGAACGAAATATCGAAACCCGCGGAATCATGCGGATCTCAGGCTGTTCACCCTCGACCGAGGTACCCCAAGCCTGAGAGTTACCTCAGTGCCGCCTATCCTTGAGCTGAAGACGCTATTCACGATTTCCGGATCACCGGACGAAAGCGTTCGAACTCTCGAACGCCACTCTGGAGGAGTACATGTTGAACGCTGCGCCATCAGAAGCCAGTGCGACGCGCGACAGGGCGCCGGGGTCGCCCGAGTCTGCCGCCCCGGGCGACTCGGTCGAGGCCTTCGCCGAAGCGCTACGCGACCTGAAAATTGCCTCGGGAAACCCGACCCTGGCCGCCATCAGCGACCAGACCGGGATCTCGAAGAGTGTAATCTCGGTTGCGCTCGCCGGGAAGATCCTTCCCACTGAAAACACTGTCCTCAAGCTTGTCACGCTGTTCAGCGGGAACCCGAAGGAGTGGCGCGCGCGCCGCGCCGCGCTCGCACCGGGCGGCGCGACCGCCGAGCCACAGGGAGAGACCGGTACACCGAGCAAAAGGTTCTCGCTCGGACAGACCGTCGCGATCGCAGGCGGTGCGGCAGTGGCTGCCGCGCTCATCACCGGCCTCACAGTTGGCGCACTCGCCGTGCCGTCGTCGAGCGCAGACGCGGCGAGCCGTCACCTCAGCCCCGCGGCCGATGGGATCGACCCAATGCTCACGAGTTGCCGCGACGACGCGGTGATCGCCGCGTCTGAAGCTCGCCTCGACAACGAGGTGCACGTACAGCTCATGTACTCGAACAACTGCATGGCGGTATGGGGCAGGGTGACCCGCTACGACAACAAGACCGAGGGCAACACGATGACGATGCGGGTGTGGCCGCTCGACGACCCCGATAGCGATCGCGCGCAGTCGCGCACTGATATCGGCTTGCAGTCGCTCTACACCCCGATGATCATCGAGCCCGACACGGCGGCTCGCATTTGCGGCCAGGCGACGATAACCGTCGACGGTAAGACGGAAGACCTTGGGCCCAAGCTATGCATCTGACCCCAGCCCGCGCCCGCCTCGCCCGAGTCGCCGTGGCAGCCGCAGCGGTGGCACTGTCCCTCTCCGCTTGCGCCCCTTCGACGCCGGGCGGCAAGCCATCGCACGAAACCGCGAAATTCGGCCCGTTCGAGGCGGAGTCTGGGAGCGTCTCAGAGGGCAGGGTCGACGGGCCCACCGCGATCCTGCTCCCTGATGGTTCGACCGCTCAGCTCGACGCCGCCGCGCTCCTCGGCACCGGCGCAGAGCTGCCGCCGCTCCCCGATCTCGACAACTACCGAGTCACGAACGAGCAGTACACGTACACCCTCGACGGTCAGCGCCCCGTGCTCGTCGGTGTGGTCCAGGCGACCCACACGATGCACTTCCGTGGCTACACCGAGGACGAATTCGTCACCTTTGTTCTCGGCATCAGCGCGGAAGATGAGCCTCGTGAGATCTCGCGGACAAGGATCCTGCGTGCTGGCGAGCACACGGCCACGATTGCAGGCAGGTCCGACCTCGGAGTTGTCGCCGTGCTTCTCACAGGCGCGCTGAACACGAACGTGCCGCACGACAGCCGCCTCGTCGGAGTCGACGCTGTGCGCGCGACCGAAGTATGGGGCAAAGAGCACGGCTACCCAGGCTATGGCGAGGAGACGGCGACGTTCTACCTCGCCGCAAGCCCGGACGCGTGCGCCACACGGGTCGAGACATACACCGTTGCAAACGGAATACCGGAGAGCGTCGAGGAGTTCGCCGACGCGCAGCCGGGCGACGCCACCTGCCGCCTCCCGAACAGCGACCAGCACCCGGTACCTTCGCTCTAGCGCCGTGCTTGCGCTTGCGCGCTGCGCGGCGCCGGCCAGATACCGTCACAGCTCACTCATTCGCCTGCGGCGCACCAGCACAATCAGGATCGGCGCACCGACGAATGCGGTGACGATGCCAACGGGAACCTCACCAATCGCGAGCACCACCCGTCCGAGCACATCGGCTGTGAGCATGAGGGTCGGGGCAAGGAGCAGGGTTCCGCCGATGACCCAACGATGGTCGGGGCCTGCGGCCCAGCGCGCGACATGCGGGACCATCAGTCCCACAAACGCAACAGGGCCGGCGATGGCGGTTGCGCCCCCCGCGAGCAAGGTCACCGCGACGATGACCACCGCTCGCGTCCGAGTCACACTCACGCCCAGTCCCTTCGCAAGGTCATCGCCCACCGCCATAGCGTTGAGCGGCCGTGCAGAACAGCCGGCGAGCAACAGGCCTCCCATGATGAAAGGCAAGACGGGCAGGGTGATATCGAGCCCCCGGCTCACCAAGCTACCCGCGCTCCAGTGGCGCATGCGTTCGAAAGCCTGCGGGTCAAGCAGGGTCAAGGCGGTGACGATCCCCGCAAGCACCGCGCCGAGTGCGACGCCAGCAAGTGTGAGCCGGCTCGGGTCGACTCCCCCAGGGCCGATCGACCCAATAGCGTATACAGCGAGGGTGACCCCGAGTGCGCCGGCGAGTGCGAGCCACACGTAGCCGGTCGCCGACGAAATCCCGAAGACCGCGACACCAAGCCCAACGAAGAGGGCGGCCCCGGCGTTGACGCCGAGGATTCCAGGGTCGGCGAGCGGGTTGCGGGTCAGCGCCTGCATGAGCGCCCCAGCGACACCAACACCGATGCCAACAACGGTTGCGGCGATAGTTCGCGGCACCCGCTCGAACCAGATCACCACCGAATCAGCGGACCCGTCGGGGTGTAGCAGCAGCTCCGTGAATCTGTCGGCTGGGATCGCACGAGCTCCGACAGTCAAGCTGAGAGCGAGAGCCACCGCCAGCAGCAACAGGCTCGCCGGGACGAACCAGAACCGTCGGCGCGCGATGGCAGGCCGTTGGATTGTCAGACTCGCTACGCCCCGTGCGCCCGCAGCGTCCGTCTCAGTCAAACGCGAGGCTTTGGAGAACACCTGGGTCGCCCACGTCAAGCCCCGCGGCCACACCCGCGAGGTACCTGTCAAGGGACTCGTCAAAGCCCTGTTCCCAATCGAGACCTTGTTTCCAGTAGGCGCTTGCGTGCAGTGCGTCACGTTCAATTCCCCCGGCGCCGAGCAAGAAGCGCCTCACTTCCCGCACAACCTCGGCTTCCGCCCCCACCCACACCTGCGTGCCAGCAGCCAGCGGCCCAAGCGCCCGGAGGCTTTCGAGGAGCTGGGAGACGTTGCCAAAGCGCCTTACAGTGAGCCCCGCGTGTGCGGGAAAATCGCTTTCCGCAAACGATGAGAGCAGGAGCACAGTGACTGCCGCGTGACTCGGGAGCGTGGCGATGATCGAGGCGATTGCCGGGAAGGAGCTGTCGTCACCGATCAACAAGTGAGCTGTCGCAGTTTCTACATCGACAAACTCAACCCGCATTCCCGTCAGCGATAGAGAGTCACCCACCGACGCGGTCCGCAGCCACTGGCTGGTGGCTCCTCCCGAATGCAGTAGCGCGTCGAACGACAGCTCACACCGCTCTGCGTCAAAGCTTTGCACCGTGAAGCAGCGGGCCGAAGGTCGGGCCTTCAAGTGATCGGGCCACACGAGACGCCCACGTTCGGTATATCCAGGCACCGGAACCGCGTCACCGGGGCACGCAGGGAGATGCAGCTTGAACGCATCGCCCGGACGGGGATCCGTATAGGCTGTGAGCCCCTCCCCCTGGACGGTGACCCGGGCGTAATTGCGGTTCACTGCGGTAGCGCCCCGGTAGGTAACCAGGCAACTCACGACCCGCGAGCCCCGATCGACCATGACTTCGCGTAGGGCTTGTCGCGCCGGAACGCTCATGTGTTCCATCTCTCTCTGTCCTTTCCTCTGGTGCGGGAGAGGAGCGCCCCGCTCGGGGACGCTCCCACGCAGTCCGCCTAGTCGGTTGAGCTCTGTACGCGTGAGCCCTGCACGAACGACTCAACATATGGGCGCAGCTTGTCGAGCACATAGGTAGTCGTCGAGGGGTTGGGCTGCAGCAGCGGCGCCGCGAGGTCCTGGCCGATGAGGTGTAGCCGGTGGGCGCCGAGTAGTTCAAGGGAGCTCACCAGCGGTATGCTCGTGAATTCTTCGGCTGCGCCATCACCGAACGCGCTGATGAACGCGATGTCGGCAGAGTCCAACAGATCGAGCTGTTCATTGCTCGGGGTGATCATGCCAAGCGATGCAGCGTAGGAGGTGTCGCTGCTGTCCCAGGGCGCACTCACCTGTTCAGGTACGGTGAAGCCGAGCCTGCTCATGAACTGCACCGAAAGCGCATCCGGGCTGACGATGAGATAGGTGACGCCCCCGGCGTACTGGCCGAACACGTACCCGGCACCCTCAAGCTGCGGGAACTCAGCCGCGAATTCGCTGATCTCTGAGTCTGAAGCCGCGATGAGCGCCGTGGCAGCTTTGGACTTCCCCGAGGCCTCGCCAATCAGCGTCACCAACTCCTCCCCTGAGTCTTGGAGCGGTGTCGTCTTGTAGAAGATCACCGGAGCAATCTTGGAGAGCTGCTCGTAGGCCTCGATGTAGGAAGGTTGTGAGGTCGTAGCCAGGATGAGGTCCGGGTCCATCTGCGCGATCTGCTCCAGGTTTGGCTCTACCGAGTCAAGCACGGTGACGTTCTTTGGGAGGGGCGTGGCAATGCCTGGCCAGTTCCCGTCAGCACTGGAGGGGTTGCTGACCGCGCCGACAATCGGAAGCTCGAGCGCTGATGCGATTTGAGCATCAGCAGACCCCAACACCACGACCCGCTCCGGCTTCGCCTCGATCGTCACGGTGCCCATGCCGTGGGTCACAGTCACCGGGAATCCGGTGTCCGCGGAAGCCGGTGCCACGTTCGCCGTGTCTCCCCCGGCCGAACAACCCGTCATAACAAGGGCCGCGGCAACCATCATCGCCACTCCATATGCACGCTTCCGAACGTCACTCTGCGCCATCTGTGTTCTCCTCTCGCAACCCACCGCGGATCACTTCGTTAGGTAAGCCTAACCTGTTTACGAGCCCGTCTCGTAAACTGCAAGATATGCTGAGAGTTATGACTCACCAGGAGGCCCGTACATGAGGCCGATCGGGCGACCGGCACGATTGACCGTGCCTCAGATCCTCGACGCCGTTGAGGCCATCGGTATTGACCGTTTCACCGTGAAAGGCGTCGCAGAGCACCTCGAAGTTCGCGACAGCACGGTCTACAACTACATTGCCAGCCGCGAACAGTTGCGGGCCGATGCCTGCGCTCGCGCGCTGGCGCGTGTGCCGCTCCGGTTCGATGAGGTCCCGTCGTGGGTCGACTACCTCATCTCAGTCAATCTCGGACTCCGAAAGGCAGCATCCAACCTCCCCGGGCTTGCCGATTACTATCTGCACGGCCCCTACACGCAGGACAGCCTCTCAGTGTTCGACACGCAGATCGCCGAGGTGAAACGCAGGCTCCCCGAAGCAGATGACAGCTACGCCTTCGTGCTCGCCTCGCACGCCACAACGACCACGCTCTCGTTCTTCGCCGCCCCGAGTATCGAGGAAGGCGTCGCGGTGCGCGTACTCACCGAGACGCTACCTGCTTTGCACCGCGCCCTCGGCGGGCGGGCACCCGCCGGCATCAGTTGGCCCGGGTTGCGCGCCGCGCTCGCCGATCAAGCATTCCGCAGCGCGGGCGCCCACCCAATCCAGGGCCGTCGCCCAACGTAGGCGCCCGTCGGTGAGGCCAGCATCACTGAGGCCAGGGTCGGTGCGGCAAACGCTCTCGACCAACTCCAAACTGCGCACCAGAGTGGCCGCCGCGGGGAACCACCACGCCGCACCTCTCCGCCCAGTGTCAGGACCCGGCGAGAAGCATTTCTCGGACCTCGCGTCGGAGCACTTTCCCAATCAGCGACCTCGGCAACTCGTCGACGACATCTACCCGCTTCGGAACTTTGTACGCTGCGAGCCTGGTCCGGCAGAAGTCGCGCACACCCGCGGGATTGACGTCAGCACCATTCCGGGTAACGATCGCGGCCGCAACCATCTCAGCCCCATCACCTCGTGGCAGCGACACGACTGCCGCATCCTCGATATCTGGGTGCGACAGCAGCACCTCTTCAACCTCAGAAGGCGACACGTTGAAACCGCCGGTGATGATCAACTCCTTGCGGCGGTCGACGACAGTCACGAAACCATCCGTTGAGACAGTGACGATGTCTCCGGTACGGAGCCACCCGCCATCCAGCAGCGTCTCCGCGGTTTCCTCCGGGCGTTTCCAATACCCATTAAAGACCTGCGGTCCGCGGATTAGGAGCTCTCCCGGCTGGCCGGTCTCCACCTCGGTCGACGGGTCATCTGGCTCGACCACTCGAATATCGGTGCTCGGGAACGGCACCCCCACGGAACCAGGGCGGCGAGAGGGCCCAGCAGGGTTACCGAGCGCAACCGGAGACGCCTCCGTCATGCCGTAACCCTCCACAAGCAATCCCCCGGTAATCTCCTCCCACCGCTGCACCGTCGACACGGGCAGCGGCATCGCTCCGGAAATCGCGAACCGCACCGTCGAGAGGTCAAGCTCGCCGTGAAGCGCCGCACGAGCGAGACGATCATACATGGGAGGCACGCCGGGCAAGAACGTTGGCGGGGAGTGCTTCGTTGCCTTCTTGACGAGATCGACGTCAAAGGTGGGAAATAGAACCAGTCGGGCGCCGATGCTCATTGCAAACGTCAGACACAGCGTCAGTCCGTACGCATGGAACAGTGGGAGCACGCCGTAGAACACCTCATTGCCCTCGCGCAATCCGGGCAACCACTCGCGACCCTGCATCGCGTTCGCACGGAGATTGGCGTGCGTGAGAATCGCGCCTTTCGGTCTGCCAGTCGTGCCGCTCGTGTACTGCAACACAGCAACGTCGTCGAGCTGTGGCCCAGCTACGCGCGACGAGAGCCGCTTCCCCAAAAGCGACTCCCACGAGTGAGTTCCTTTGGCGGCGGGGCGCACCGTGAGCTTCTTACGCGCGGCTCGAGCTGCCGGAATCGGGAGGCGAAGCGCAATTTGCTGCGCGGTCGGCATCGCTTTGGTCATGTTCACAGTGACGATGCGCTCTGGCCGCACATCCACTGGAAGCTGATCGACTTTTCCGCTGACAACGTCCCACACGATGGCTACTTTGGCTTCGTGATCCTCGAATTGATGGCGAAGCTCGCGCTCCGTGTACAACGGGTTGTGCTCAACGACGACGGCTCCCAAGCGCAGCACCGCGTAGAACGCTACAACATGCTGCGGGCAGCTGGGAAGCACAAGCGCGACCCTGTCTCCCGCTCGCACCCCAAGCTTGCGCAACCCTCCAGCGGCACGCTCGACCTGCTCATGCAGGTCTCGATAGTTTGTGGTCCGCCCAAAGAACTCCAGCGCAACATGTTTTGAAAACCGCTTTGCGCTCGCCTTCAACGCCTCCGGAAGTGTCTGGGTGACCGGGTCGATATCAGAGCGCACCCCGTCGGCGTACGCGGCCAGCCACGGCCGCCCCAAGTCTGAATGAGCCTGCTCAGATGTTGACGATACTCGCTGATCTTCCCGCCCATGCATACCACCAGCCTACGGAGACCCCATTCCCGGCACTGCATCTACGGCAGCCGCAGCGGGGCCGCGGAGAGGTTACAGGTCACCGCAGTGATACCAGCAACTCCAGCCAGGCCCGCACAGCCCAGCACGGCACAACCAGGCTGAGCTCAGCTCTAAAAACGTCAAAAGCCTCCAACTCATCGAGTAGGAGGCTTCAGTACGTGGGACTCTTCTCCTGCAACACCGAAAAATTGAGGCTTTTGAAAGACTCCCTCAGGGGTACACCCCAGCCCCAGACAGCCCCCGCTCCTGAAATCAAGGTCCAGGCCAGAGCAAAGGCCCCTGTGCCTGGAGGCGAGGCTGCCGCGATACTGCAGGGGTATAGCGACGGAAAATCCACGAAAGACTTGGCAGTTGAATATAGTCGCTCACGAACGACGATCAGTAACATCCTTAAACGAAATAACGTCAAAGTAAGAACACTTGCTAGCCCCTCCGCTTCGGATGTCGCCCGAATGGCTCAGCTCTACAAGTCAGGCCTCTCGCTCAAGAAGGTAGGGAAACGAGTCGGCTACGACGCCACCACCGTCAGGGCAAACATTCTCAAGGTGGGGGTCAAGATGCGTGATTCACATGGGCGAGGCTGACCAGGGCTTCGGCTTAAGATCCTTCGGCAAATAGAGCGGGTGAGCCGGATACCCCTTCTTCGTAGTCCGCAGGCACATGAGCTGATCAAAGCCGGGGATTGCGAGCACTTCCCGCACGCGTGCACTCTTTGCATGAGCGCCCCAAGCGGCAATTAGCGGCGCACCGTTCGCCCCAGCCTCCCTGAGGTAGCTGTCATTCTCCAGCCCAACAGGATCCGGGGCTTTCCATAGCTCCATCGGGTCAGTTGCTCTCAGCGCGTAGAGATTCACGACATCCACTCCGCTGTAGCCCCAGGCCTTTGCGAACCCCAGGCACCTTCTCAGCGTCGGATCGTCCGAATTCTCGTCCGCTGTCGACGGGTTCAGCATCACGAACGTCGCTCGCGGCCCGTCTGCCCAAAACCGAGAAAGGCGGTACCGGTAACGACGATCCCTCGATAGCTCTGCCTGGCTACATGTTTCGGACACGTCTTGATTCTCCCACGAGTCAGCTTGTCGACTCGAAAGCGCTCCAATCACACTGTAGAAACTAGAGACGGAATTTAGTCTTCTATAGTGTCACTAATAGTGATAGTCTTTGCGCATGAACTACAGCGCTGAAGCTCTTGGCCAAGTCGTCAGGGGGCTACGTGAGCAAATGCCGACCAAGATGTCTCAAGAGGGTCTTGGGCTAAAGGCCGACTATGGCAAGGGCGCGGGTGTCTCAATCTCTCGCATTGAGTCGGGACAGACTCTTCCTACGAGAGCAAAACTCGCAGGCATTGCAGGAGGGTTAGGTGTCACTGTTGAGCGTCTCGAAGAACTCGCTACGCAACGTACAGACAAGCTTGCAGCGGAGTTGGAACTACCTGCAACTCCCACCCCTAAAGCCAGAACCACGAAGGAGCGAGCACTTACAGTCGACGCTCACACAAGGGCGCGTATCGAGAAAATTGACGAACTAACCTCGGCATACCATTCAGCCCATCGCCTTGCCAGGGATGAGTTCTTCCTGCCATTCGTGGAATGGGCAGGAGGAATTCAAGGGGTAGCGGCTCCCCCAATCCCCGCTGAGCAAGAACTCACTCGGTTGGCTGGCAACGATGGCTACACAAGCGGAGCTGTTGTCGAGGTGGCTTCTCGCTCCGTTGAGATCGTAAAGGTAATATCAGCAGGGCTTGGCGGAGTCGCGGCAGGTGCAGCCTCCGGAGCAGCTGCCGCATACGCAACATACACAAGCGTGGAGCTTCTCGGCAGAGCATCAACTGGGGTGCCCATCTCAAGCCTGGCGGGTGTCGCTCGTTCCAACGCCACCCTCGCCGTCGTTGGAGGCGGCACTTTGGCTTCAGGAGGTGGCGGGATGGCTGCCGGAACAACAGTATTAACTGCGCTCGTCGCTCTTCCGATCGTCCTCGGCGGTATCGCAGCAGGCGCTTACCTAGTGCACCGCCGAAACAAATCAGAAGAGGCAAAGCAGAGCACCCAGCTCGACGCAGCGGAAGCGAAGCTTCAACAGATGAAACCCGGATTTGATCTTCTAGTCGCGCAGCTCCCCAAAGCTACAGGAACTCTCGACTACATCGGGACTCACGCCGCACATTCGTTCAAACGGTGGGCAGAGGAGGTGGGTGACCTACCAAGATCATGGGACTCACTTCCCGATGATCAGAAACGTCGCTACAACGAGTTCGTCGAGATCGCAGCGTGCGAAGCAGCAATCGATGGCATCGACACAGCTCAGTTCATGACAACCGAGGGCGAGCAGCTGCAAGAGTTCGCTGCGGCATCGGCCGCTATCTTGAAGCACACCGACTCCAGAGCACGAACCCTTGTCTAGTCTCGCCCTACGAACGGAGCACCTTATGTACTACAACCCGTACACCTCTCAGGCACGAGAACTAGAGACCCACTTCGCCGCGCTCGAGGCAACTGTTGCCACACATGATGAACAGCTCGCCTGGCATCGATCATTCGACGCCGCTGCCGCAGCACAACGACTAACAGAAGTGTCCGCTATCGAAGAGAGCTATGCAACCCAGGCTGAAGATGCTGACGCCAGGATGCAAGCTATTCGGAAGCAGGTAACCGAACTGGAGAATGCTTCAAAGCTTGGCTGGAACCCGACGCAGTGGCTTTTCGCGACCGAACGTACTGAAGCAAAACATCACCTAAAGCGCCAACTGGCACAATTCAAGAGCCTCAAGACTCAGAAAGACACGTACAACGCCGAGCTAGATCGTGCTCGGGAGAGCATCGCGACGACGAATGAATCCCTCCAACAACATGCCTCGTTCGATATAGCCGCTGCAGAAGCGGAGATTTCTGAGCTCAAGGCTGAAATCAGATCCACCACAGAAGAAATCTCATCCGTCAAGGCTCAGGAGGCCGCGAGACTCCAGCTGATAGGTATTCCACTTAAGAAGCTGCATAGCGTAGAGCACGAGATTCGAGATCTGGAGGACGAGGTTGCCAAGGCCGAGCGCATGGACAGAGATCTAAGCCGAGCCGCAAACGGCTATGAGCGAAAGCTCATCCACGATAGATCTCAACGTGAATTCGATGACGGCACGCCTCGGAGGGTCGCCGAACGTGCAACGCAGAGGATCGTCGCTATGAGGCGCGACGAGGAGAAACTCCGGCGTCGCGTCGAGGAACTCATCGAGCGTGAAAGCCAGGACGTTCAATCACTGGTTATCGACGGTAGCAATCTCTGCTACGAAGGTGACAGACTAATCGGCTTGTTCGCAGTGCGGGAACTCTGCGAGAAACTTCCACAGGACCTCAGTCTCACGGTCGTCTTCGACGCGTCAATCTTAAAGAAGCTTGGACTTCCTAGCGAAGAAGCCCTCCGCGCCAAGATGCCAGGTGTGGCCGTACACATGGTCGACGATCCTGCCGGGGCGGACGAGACAATTCTGGACGCTGCCGAGAACCGGACTGCCTACGTGATCAGTGGAGATCGATTCGTTGACTATCCAGAGAAAGCTGTGGTCCAGGAGAATCGGGTGCTACGGTCGCGAATCATCAACAAGCGTGTTCTGATTTCACGACTTGATATCAACTTTGAGTATTCTAACGAAACACTAACTGCTATTTCTGCTACCGAGGAAGCCTCTGGCTGCAGAGCTCCCGCCACCAAACAGGCAGGCCGCTTACTATGAAGCATGAGCGGGATGAAGTCACTAGTTCAATAGCGGCCAGTAATCTGTGTTGTGCGACGTTGTGTGCACTTGCATAGCAAGGTAGGTGACGCGCCTGTGACACGAGTCAGCTCCTAGGTGACTCAACAGCACCTGCAGTTGAGATAAATACAGTACACGACCCCTGCGTAGCGCAGGGCGCTAAGTAGATGCTTTGCCTTCTTTTAGCAAGTCATACTCAATCCCTTCGCTTTTAAGTAGCTCTGTCAGTTTTGAAACTTCCTTTGCGGAGCAGCCGAGAACAAGTAGTTCAGCAGCTCGACTTGCACCAACGTACAGCACTCGAAGAGATTCATCAGTCTTGCCACTGCGGACAATATCCCAAAAGTAATCCTTCCCTCGCTGTTTTTTGATGGATAAGAGAACCGCCCTATATTCATTGCCTTTCACTGCATGAATATGCGAACAGGAATAGCTTGAATCACCGCGAGAATCGCCTTCTTGGGATTCAGCCCACACTTTCCAATGGTCTCCGTCCAGTGCTCTGAGCGCAGTGCTTGGCTTTGAAAGTTCGCGGGGTAGTGCACCGAAGTGTGCTTTAACTTGGCTTCGAATACTGGCCGTAGCATCAGTCACTTCAATCCAATGCTCACTATCAGCCAGGATGCCCAAGAGGCTGCTTGCAATATGACCGCGCGTGACTTCTAGCAACTCAAGTTGAGCAACGGGCGCGAGTCCGTTCTCTCCATAGTTCCATCTGAACAAGCCCAAGATAATCCTCTGAGCACGATCAATAGCGGCTTTACGAAGCAATGGGCCTTCCGCGTCCCTTATCGCAATCACACTTCCAAGAAGCCCAAATGTCTTATGGGAGCTCTTTGAAAACGCAGGGTTTTCAATAGTGCGCCCCGCAATAGTGCTAGCCTGCTTCTTTTCATGCGCAAGAACGATTGCATCTTCCACCGGAATCTCACAAGCAGTAAGCCGGTCTGCAAACTGAGCACGTTGAAACACCGGGCTGCCCGCGAGGACGACCACTTTGTGTTGGATTTCAGGCCGGTTTGAAACGACGTCTCCAGTACCTACTGAGCGCAGCATCGCGACCAGCTCGCAAATTGCAGGTGACGATCGATAGTTTTTCTCGAGCAGGACTACTGCGTCATCGTCGAGACTATCCCGGTACTCACGGTACGAATCTGGAAAAGCGTCTCTGAACTCGTAAATTGCCTGGTCTGGATCGGCAACAACAACAACATTGATACCGAGATATTTGAGCCTTTCAACGATCGCTACTTCGACGTCCGAACAATCTTGAAACTCATCAATAATAATTTCATCGAAGCGGGAGGCTAGCCGCTTTGCGACGACGCTGTTGCTGTTCGATAAGATCTCCAGCGCTCTTAGCCTTGCCCCGTCACTATCGAAGGTGCCGCTCTTCAGGTAGCCTTCAACTCGTTTTTGACCAAGTGCAACAAGTTCATCACGTCGCCCAGCTTTCACGCAGGCGGCAAGATACTGGCTGTCCTCTCGAGATGGCGAACTGCCAATATCGATTCTTCCATCGAGGAATGTTCTAAAAGAACCCAATCGGAATCCCGATCCACCCGAGACACCGTTCAATCGAGTCATGATTGCGGATTCTGGCAGGTCATTCCAGCTCGTCACATATTTGGGCGCTGCACTATTCTTCAGTGAAACTTCCGGCGTCACAATAAACCTATGCAGGAACGAATCGACAGTTCCGACATAGTTAGGCGAGGCTAGCTGCGCAGGCGCGCACCGTCGCTTTGCCTCATCGGCAGCTGTGTTTGTAAAAGAGATGAGTGCTACACCCTTACGCATGTCGTTCGCGTGACGCTTCATGCGCTCGACAATCGTTCGCGTTTTTCCGGCACCGGGCCCAGCCTCAATCAGTTGCACGCTCGCTTTTAATGCAGAAAGCTGCGCGTCATCCAGCGCGTCAGAACTCAACGGGTTCCTCCGACGCAGCCTTTTGCTGTTCAGTTTCAGGCACAGGTAAGAACCCTCGCAGAATCTGCTGAACGGCAGAATCAAGGTAGTTTGGCAGCGCGATCTGCTTACCACCTGGCAGGACCGTCGCCTCCGCAAGCAGCTGCGCAAAGTCACCCTTGCCAATATCTATCCCGCCCTTATCCTTGCGGATTGCCTTCGCGAATTCACGAGCCCGTTCAGTTGGATCCGCCGTCAACGCTGCAATAAAGTCGTCCCATTTCTTCTTGGACCTTGGGTGAAGCTCGAGGTATGCGGCCTCGAGTAGGGCTTCGTTACCAGTTGCACCAAACAGGTCTGCTTCGAGGGTCGTTTCACCTCGATGAACGGAAAGTCGTCCTGCCTTGACATGCTCCTGGAACTCTCGTTCAAGACTGAGCTTTCGTGCTTCGCCCTGCATCGTGCCATTCTTTGTGGGGTCGCCATCAGTGATCACAACGATGGAATCTACGCGTCGACTTCCCCCTCCGAGGAGGACCGTTAGGTACGGGAGGAAATCAACACCGTCAATAGCGACATATGTTGTCGCTGCCAGGTGACGCTGACCCTCAGCAATTCGCGTCTCAGCATCTTCATATCCCTGCCACGATCGCTCCAGTTTTTGGAGCGCAAGCACGGGCAAGAGAATACTTTCGGCAATACCTTCTACCAAAACAATTTGGCGCGCAAAGAGCAGGGCTGACCGTGTCGCGCTGAGATATCGATCAAGCTTCCGGAGGTCAGGTTCTTTTAAGTCCAGGTCTTGAAGTGCTGTTGCCTTCGTCGACCAGGTCGCCTCTTCGCCCTCTACCAGTACGTCGGAATCACGTGCGATCACAGCAACGTTTTTCACCGACACCGAGCTTACGAGCTGTGGGGAATGAGTCGTCACAATCACCTGGACTTGACCTGCCGGTGCGAGCGAGTCTGCCTTGATCCCCTTGTTGCTCTTCTTGACCTGCTCATCGAGATAACTCAACAGCACCGATTGGAGTTGAGGGTGCAAATGCGCTTCTGGCTCCTCAACCAGGAGGAGGGTTAGGTCGTAATCTTTCGCATTCATGAGCTGCACGATGATGGTCGCAACGTAAACGAGATTGGCATATCCAAGACCTGCCGAACCCATCTCAACAGGTTTGATCCCTGCCTCTTGCATGCGAAGTCGAAGGACTGACGCAAGCTTCCTGAGCTCATGCCGTCTACCGCCAAGTTGAAGCTCATGACCTCGCGACGGCGGCGTGATCTCATGAAGATGATCTTCAATTGCTGATTTCGCCTCTTGGGGCAGCTCGAGCTGAGCTACCTTTTCGAGTAAGTTGTTTGATTCGTCAAGAAAGCGATTGCGCTTCTCTTTATCTTCACCGATCAATATCTTGAGCACTTCGGCGACCCGCTCTCCACCGCCTCCATCGATCTCACGCACCGCATCCCGGAGCGGAGGAAGGTACACATGCGAGATTCGGTTACGCGATGCAGGCTCAGCATCTTCCAGCTTCGCTTCGCCTACGGTGTAATTGCTGCGTTTCCAATACGGAAGGGCTTCGGTCGCATCAAACTCGTGCGTGTACGTAAGTGCCTCGTCAGCATCGACCATCTGCGTAAGGAAGGCGGCCTTCTGCCCACCAGTCAATTCGCTGAAGCGCAGCTTGATTGTCGTCTTTTCCAGGTCTGACGCATTAAATGTTCGATCCATTTCTGGGGAAAACGAGAGGGACCGTTCTTGCCTAGAAGAAATGGTAGTGAGTCGCAGGGCATCAATAACCGCGCTCTTGCCTGATGCGTTCTCCCCGACGAGAACAGTCAATCCCTTTGCAAGAGATAACTCTGTCTCCTTACAGGAACGGAAGTTTCGGATCGTGATCTTTTCTAAGCGCATACTTCACCTCGGGGAACCGTAGTCATGCCAAGTCGGCGGCCCCACCTCATTTTCATTTCTATGGCCAAATAATTGCAGTAAGTAGTAGCCGTTGAGCTCATGCCGGTGCGTCTCATGAGTTACTCTCGCCCGATCCCAGCCCAAAGAATCGCTCAAAGAATTCACCAAGTCGCTGAATCACGCGCTGCTTCTTCGCACTGTGATTCTTATCTTTTGAAAAGCGTGAAACCGGCGGAAGTACCTTCGTGATCGCAGTACCAGTGGTTCGGAGTGCACCGTCGCGGAACGCCGCTTTCACGAACTTCGCAGTTTCCTCAGGCTTGAGGTTCTCAGTCGAAATGATCTCGCCGAGCTCCCTCTCCTGCTGCGCTGCGACGTACTCACGCCATTCCTGCTCAACTTCACCCTTGACCGAGAGCGAGTCAACAAAGTTCTCAATCAGGTCCTTCTTGTTACGCAGCGATGGGCTCGAGTCGATCGCACGCGAGATACCAGCACGAAGCTCCTTGTCGTCGCCATCGCCACGTTCTTCACGGTACTTCTGCACGAGCAGCAGAATGTAGTCGACGTTGATCTCGACCTGCTTGATTAGTTCGATCTCGAACTCGAGGTTCTCGACGATACTTTCTTTTTCGGCCCCGGTCTGACGCTTTCGCTCGTTCCAGACATCAAGATAGGTCGACTGGAAATCTTGCATGTCCCGGGCCGAGAGGATCTCGTCGTCAGCAAAATCATCGAACGAAGTGAGAATGTTGCGCAGCTTCAGAATCTCGCCGTACAGCTTCACGAACGCGGCCTGGCTTTCTTCGCCTACGATCAGCTCGCCCGGTCGATACTGCTGCAGCAGCGTCGTGACCTTCTCGGCGTAGTCGTCGTAATACTCGCGGTAGGGCTTGAGCAGCACGATTCCGGCAGCATCCTTGTTGCCGAAGAGCGCGATCGCATCGTTGGTGGCCTCTTCGAGGTCACGGAAGTTGACGATGTTGCCGTAGGTTTTCACGGAGTTCAAGATCCGGTTCGTACGCGAGTACGCCTGAATGAGGCCGTGGGAGCGCAGGTTCTTATCCACCCACAGCGTGTTCAGCGTAGTGGCGTCAAAACCGGTAAGGAACATGTTGACCACGATGACAAGGTCAATCTCACGAGTCTTGAGCTTCTGCGACAGATCCTTGTAATAGTTCTGGAAGCTATCCGAACTGGTATCAAAGCTCGTGCTGAACATGCGGTTGTAGTCACTGATCGCAGTCTCGAGGAAGCTGCGTGCATCACCCGAGAGGGCATCCGTCTCGAAACCTTCTTCGTCGAGCAGCCCGTCTTCACTGTCGGGGTTTGCTGCATACGAGAAGATCGTAGCGACCTTGAGCTGCTGATCGGGCAGCAAGGCTTCTTGCTGGTTCTTGAACTCTTGGTAATAGGTCCGTGCCGCCGTGATTGATGCGGTCGCGAAGATCGAGTTGAAGCCCCGCACCCGCCGCTCACCCAGCGCATACCCCTCAGACCGCTTCGTCTTCTGATCGAAGTGATCAAGAATGTAGCGAGTTATCCGCGACACGCGTGCCGGAGAGAGCAGCGCGTTTTCCGTATCGATTGACGAGACCTGTTTGTCTCCAACATGACCGACTTGGATGGTGTTGACGTAGTCAATACGAAACGGCAACACGTTCTTGTCGGTGATCGCATCCACGATCGTGTAGGTGTGGAGCTTGTCACCAAACGCTTGCTCAGTCGTTCGCAGCTGAGGGTTACCCGCACTACTGGAGTTCTCGGCAAAGATCGGAGTGCCCGTGAACCCAAACAGGTTGAACCGCTTAAACGCCTTCGTAATCGCAGTATGCATGTCACCAAACTGAGAACGATGACACTCATCAAAAATCAGCACGACATGGCCGGAATAGACTTCGTGGCCCTTGTTACCGGAGATGAAGGTTGAGAGTTTCTGGATCGTCGTGATGATGATCTTCTTCGACGGATCTTCAAGCTGCCGCTTCAACACCGCCGTTGACGTGTTCGAGTTCGCCGAGCCCTTCTCGAACCGGTCATACTCTTTCATCGTCTGATAGTCGAGATCCTTACGATCGACCACGAAGAGCACCTTGTCGACACTCTCAAGCCGTGACGCCAACTGGGCTGCCTTGAAGCTCGTGAGCGTCTTGCCTGAGCCGGTAGTGTGCCAGACATAGCCACCCGCATCCCGAGTACCGAGAGTCTTGTAGTTGGTAGAGATATCGATCTTCTGCAAGATCTTCTCAGCCGCCACAATTTGATAAGGCCGCATAACAAGCAGCAGCCGGTCGCTCGTGAGCACGCAATACCGGGTCAGCACATTGAGCAGGCTGTGCTTCGCGAAGAACGTCTTCGCGAACGCCGTCAAGTCAAGAATCGGAGTGTTCTGAGCATCAGACCACCACGACGTGAACTCAAAACTGTTCGACGTCTTCTTCGTACGCCGAGAACCGTTCTGATCAGCAATGTGCTGTCGACGAGTGGTGTTGGAGTAATACTTCGTCTGCGTGCCATTGCTGATTACGAAGAGTTGCACGTACTCGAAGAGGCCAGAGCCTGCCCAGAAGCTGTCGCGCTGGTAGCGGTCGATCTGGTTGAACGCTTCACGAATTGGCACACCACGCCGCTTCAACTCCACATGCACCATCGGCAACCCATTCACCAAAACAGTCACGTCATACCTGTTCGAAAACGACGCACCACCCTCACCGCGATCAACCGCATACTGATTGATCACCTGGAGACGGTTGTTATGAATATGCTGCTTATCAAGCAGCGTAATGTTCTTGGTTGAACCATCATCACGGGTGAGGAGCTGCACGTGGTCTTCTTGAACCCGCACAGTCTTTTCGACGATTCCGTCACCGGTGCTGGCGATACGGTCAGTGTAGAAGCGCTGCCACTCTTCATCTGAGAACTTGTACTTATTGAGAGCTTCGAGCTGGATGCGAAGGTTCGCGACGAGGTCTTCCTCGCGCGTGATCGTGACGTACTCGTATGCCTGCGACTCGAGCTGTCGAATGAAGTCCATCTCGAGCTGCGACTCAGACTGGTGACTCGTCTGCGCCCGAGTGTCAGGCTCGTACTCGACGACGACGGTCTGCTCGCCACCAAACGCGATCAAATCATAGTTTTGGCGCTGCTGGCTCACGACGCAACCTCCAGTTCTTTGAAGGTGAGGAGCTGGTCTCGGTAGTGCTCGTACTGCTGACGACGAGCGGCAAGCTCTGCCGGGAGGCCAATACTGAGGTCATTCACGAGAGTATCGAACTTATCGAGGATGCCGACAATGCGTTTCTGTTCAGACAGTGAGAGCACTGGAAAGGGCAGGCTGGTCACCTGAGATTTGCTCAGGTGGGTTTGATCAAATCCGTTGTCATAACGCAGCAGTCCAGTGTTCCGATCAAGGAAGTAATGAACGAATCTCGGATCGGTGAGACTCTTGTCCTTCACGCGGAGCCGAGCGACTCGCTGGTTGATGGCGTATTTATCATCTTCGTCAACGTAGAAAGTTCGAGCAAGTGCACGACCATTCGGAAGGTCACTAAGGACCATAGCAACGTCGCCTACCGATGCAGGTGTGAGTACATCTTCTAGTTTTAGGAAACGGTTTGCCTCACCGTTGCGCGAGATGAATCTGGCGGTAACCATAGCAACGTCACCCTCTGGGTCAGCAAGCTTCTCGTGAGCTTTGCCGTTGGTATATTCCACGACATCACTGAGTTGCACCCAAGAGGCGTCTTGAGAGAAGGCAAGTACTTCCCGCCGATAGTGCTCATATTGCTGTTTGCGAGCTTCCAGCTCCGCTTCCAGCTCCGCTTCCAGCTCCGCTTCCAGCTTACTGAACTCATCAAGAATCCTGACGAGTTCACGCTGCACTTCGAGAGGTGGAGCAGGGATTCGAAATTTCTTGAATTCAGTAGTCTTTAGGTTCTTTTGCGCGCCCTGGCTTGAGCATGCATAGATTTTCTGTTGGTTATTGAGTAGCCAATACGCAACATAGTCCTTCCTTACATCAGGACTTAATGTGTCGAAGGTGAACCCCGAGTCCAGCATCCAGAATTTGCCTTCGACCCTTCGAACACAGTTCGCTGACATCGCGAAGCGAGAAATAACGAACTCATCCTCGCGATTGAATGCATCGGTGCGGAAGCTCTCTCCACCCCCGCCGTAGACTGGATATTGTGTTCCGATGTTTTTCATTTTGGTTATACGACTACCGAAGTTCAGCCGGATAACATCACCAAGATCTCGAAATTCGACTCCGTCCGGACAATACTTACCTAGCAGTTCGTTAAACCGGCTCATGCCGTCCCCTCCAGATCAGCCACGATCGCGTCAATCGAAGTTCGCAGCTCCGTCTGTCGAACAACGATCTGCTCAATGCGTACGTTCAGCTCAGAGATGTCGACGACCTCACGAGTATCCTCCGCTTCAACATATGACGAGACGGCGATGTTGTAGTCGTTCTCACCGATTGCGCTGTTCTCCACGACAGTGGCGAAGTGAACGTCGTTCTCGCGGTCATCGAGTGCGTCAAGGATGTTTTGCAGGTTGTCGGGAGAGAGCTTGTTCTTGTTGCCGCTGCGCACGAATTCTTTCGAGGCATCCACGAAAATCACGTCGTTTGTCTTCTTCGACTTCTTCAGCACGATAATGCAGGTGCCGATCGTGGTGCCAAAGAATAGATCCGGCGGCAACTGGATCACGGCCTCGACATAATTATTGTCGATCAGGTACTTACGAATCTTTTGTTCTGCACCGCCACGGTAGAGCACGCCCGGGAACTCGACAATCGCAGCAGTTCCGTCGGTCGCGAGCCAGTGCAGCATGTGCATCGTGAACGCCAGGTCAGCCTTTGACTTCGGAGCAAGGACTCCTGCGGGAGCGAACCGCGGGTCATTGATCAGGAGCGGATTCGCGTCACCATCCCACTTAATCGAGTAGGGAGGGTTTGAGACGATCGCTTCAAATGGTTCGTTATCCCAGTGCGCAGGCTCGAGCAGAGTGTCACCAAGCGCGATATCGAACTTCTCGTAGTTCACATCGTGCAAAAACATGTTGATACGAGCCAGGTTGTAGGTCGTGAGGTTAATCTCTTGGCCATAGAAGCCGCCCACGTTCTCCTTGCCAAGAACCTTGGCAAATTTCAGGAGCAGGGAACCGGAGCCTGCTGCGGGGTCGTAGACCTTATTGACACGTTTCTTTCCACGGGTCGTGATGTAGGCAAGCAGTTCCGATACTTCTTGTGGGGTGTAGTACTCGCCACCAGATTTGCCCGCACTCGACGCGTACATCTGCATCAGGTACTCGTAGGCATCACCGAACAGATCGATCGAGTTGTCGGCGAACTCACCACCAAGCGGGAGGCTGCCGATCGCGTCAAGGAGCTTGACTAGCTTCTCGTTACGTTTCGCGACGCTGTTGCCGAGCTTCGAGCTGTTGACGTTCAGGTCGTCAAAGAGGCCTTTGAGATCATCTTCACTGTCGGTACCGACTGCCGAACCCTCAATGTCACGGAAAACTCCCTCAAGGGTTTCGTTGAGGTTCTCGTTCTTCGCTGCGTGCTTGCGCACGTTCGCGAACAGTTCAGAAGGGAGTATGAAGAAGCCCTTCTCGTTGACGATTTCTTCACGCGCGAACTCGGCGTCTTCGTTAGAGAGGTGAGCGAAGTCGAAGTCAGGAGTACCTGCTTCGCGCTCGCCCTTGTTGATGTAGCTCGTAAGGTTTTCAGAAATGAACCGGTAGAACAGCATGCCCAGCACGTACGACTTGAAGTCCCAGCCATCTACTGACCCGCGCAGATCGTTTGCGACCTGCCAGATTGTTTTATGCAGTTCTGCTCGCTGGTTTTCTTTCACGCCGTGTGTCATCAACTTTCTCCCGTGCAGCATTGCACTATTAACTCTTAACTGCCAATGCCTCCACCGTATCGGTGAGCACCGACATTGATACCGTCGGCCCACCGAAACACGAATACAGAGGGCTATGCGACGTGAAACCGCTTCAGTTCCACCAGAGGCCACACATTGCCGCTTATTATGACACGATCAGGCCTTTTTGATAAGAGCGAGCAGAGATTTCAGTCCTGCACCTGACGCTCACTCACCTTGACTTAGACTCATTCATCCCGCATAGTAAACGCCAGAATATACATAAGCAGGATCATCAATGCATGCAGCAAGCACCTCAAGCACGACTAGCTCAGGGTAGAAAACAACGTGGCTTCACCATCGTCGAACTCCTCATCGTGGTTGTGGTCATCGCCGTTCTCGCCGCCATTACTATCGTGGCCTACAACGGCATAACCGGGCAAGCCAAAGAAGCTGTTCTAAAATCAGACCTATCTACCACTGCCAAGAAGGTTGGTCTAATTCAGGTGGAAACCGGTAGCTACCCATCTTCTGCGCCAGCGGATACCCCCAACTCTGTTCAATACAGCGGCGGCGGCAACTCTTTCTGTGTCACCGGTTCCGCTAACGGCAAGAGCTTCCGAATCAAAGAAAGCGGCAGCCTAGAAGAAGGCGACTGCGCTGCTCCGGTTGCTACCACCATGCAAACATTTACAGGCTCGCATTGTTCTGCTCTGGCTACTTTCACGGGCAGCAACACTAGTGCTGTCGTCAGCCTAACCGACTCCCGCGGCGGCACCACTCGCACCTACGAGGTTGCCAAACTAGCTGACGGTAACTGTTGGATGCTAAATAACCTCAAGCTCGGCAGCACCACCAGTACAACGACGCTAACTCCGGCTGATAGCAATGTGGCGAGTAATTTCACGCTGCCACAGCTCACAACTAGTGGAGCGACGGAGTACGATCTTCCCCGCGCCTACGGTTCCATCCCTGGTGACACAGGTTCAGGCACCACCAACTACGGCTATTTCTACAACTTCTCAGCGGCAACAGCCGGAGAAACACGAACGACGCTTACCACCGGCAATGCCCCGTACTCCATTTGCCCTGCAAATTGGCGACTACCAACAGGCGGATCTACTGGCGAATTCGCCTGGCTCAACGCCAAAATGAACAACCCAAGTGCCGCCGCACCAAGTACTGCTACTGGTTCGGGCTACTACCAGAACTGGCAACCGACCGGGCCACTGAAAGGGTTGTTTTCAGGTGTCTGGGATGCCGGCTTCGACGGTCAGGGTGGTGCGGGTCTCCTGTGGTCGGCTTCAGCCCGCCCAGGTGGCTCAGACAGCGCCTTCAGCGCGAGCTTCGGTCCGAGCGACGTCCGCCCGGGCGATGACATCGACGCTCGCCGCTACGGTATCGGGGTTCGCTGCCTCTTAAATTAATCTCCGGTGGGGTTGAGCCCTGGAGGGTGAGACCTCGGGGGGGATTAATGTGTGGTATCCCCCCTGGCGCAAGGTGAGCGTAAAGGGGGGGGTGACCTCGACCGCACCCACCGCGTCGGCTGGGGTGCTCCGGCGGATGTTTCGATCCTGCCTAGATAATTGATCTTCAGGGTATATCAAGAGCCGGACCGATCAGTATTCGGGTCATTTAGGCCTTGGACATATTGTTTATCCCCATTCCCACGCCACTCCCGCAAATAGTCCGGAGTGAAAGTCTCTCAAGCGGAAAGTAATCTCACCGGCCTCATCAAGCTCCAGCAGGTTGCCCTCGTGCGGACGTCCGGGGTTGTCAAAGAATGACACTCGATCAACCTTCCAGAGCCGCGCCGGTAGCTCTCCCTCGAAGCGCACCTTGAAAGAAGCCAACAACGCCCGGGCATGCAACGCCCGGGTCAGCTGCAACAAATTCTTCCCAGCATCATCTGCCGGAGGCTCCAACAGGAAACGGAGGGCGTAGCGCCCCCCTCGATACATTGGAGCGTCTTCTGTCATCGCTTCATTGCGTGACCAGAAGTGGTCGTTAAACCCGCGGCTGGTTTCTCGCGTGTTGACTCGGAACTGCATTTTGGGGTGCGGTGTCAGCGTGGCTGCAAACGACCGTGAAATGGTTACAAAGTCCATGACGTCAAACTCGGCGGTGAAGCTGTAGTACTCCTGCGTCGACACCCATTTCCGGTCACGGACCAACATGGCGTAGCTGACGGTGTCGTAGATGATGCCGTCATGCATTTCCGGCACATCAATCGTGAGCGGCGACTGGGCATAGTTACCCCGCAGTAGCCGATCTGCCAGGTGAGCGAGGGCTGGTCCTTCCCGATTCGCGACAGTCTCAACTCCTCGACCAATGTGCGCGCCGTGTACTTGACGTCGTTTCAGGAGACTGGTCATTCCGGATGTGCGTTCACTTAACCCGTACACGTCGAGAAGAAGATCGGCTTCGCTTTCATCGAGGCTATGAACTGCCGAGGTGAAGCGGCTTTTGAGCCGTTCAAAGCTATCGGCTCCTTGCCCGGATAAGAGTTCACGAACGAGCGGAGCATTGGCGATACGGCGCTGCACGAAGCCAGCATTCTTTCTGAGCAGCTCAAGATCTGCGAGTAGATCATCAATTTCAAGCGGCTTGGCACCCATAAATTCACCGTAGCGCAGACCGGATGGGGCGTGGTCTCCGGCCTACATCATTCCAACTATTTTCCAACTTTCTCCCTCCGATTGCTTCGTTTCTTACGCTCAGAATCACTGCAGTACCGCAGCTACTTCTTCAACGTAAGGATCTCACCGTGAAACTCCTTCATCAGGCTCAACCGACTACCGCGATAGTCGGTCTTTCACTTGCCCTATTGACGATCACCGGCTGCAGCACAGCTACTCATTCAGCGGTCACCGCACAGTGCCCAGCTACTCCACTCGTGAGCACGGTCTTTCTTGACATCACCGGATCCAGCTTCAGTGATCAGCTCAAACAGGACTACGAAGATGCGATCTCGCGTATTGCGGCCCGCACCGCCTCCTGCTCCGGCACGATGGCAGTGTCAACATTCGGGGAGTCTTCCGGCCAAACCGTCTCGCTCCTACAGCAGTCGTTCCAGGTGGATGCTCCAACAGAGAATGCGCTGCGGCGTAAGCAGCAGAAACTCGCTTCCGACGCTGCTGCGGAGGTTCGGGACAAGCTCGACGAAGCTGCCGCAAATACTCCTGCATCCGCGACTGACGTGATGGGGTTGCTCCGGCTCGTGGAGGAGGCTCAAGCCCAGCAGCCAGATGCCGCGCACGAGGTGTTCGTTCTTACTGATGGGTTCACCAATGTCGGTATTGATCCGACGACGGCAGGCAGCATCGAGGGGGCGACGGCGTTGGCGGAGCAGGTGAGTGTGCCTGATCTTTCTGGTGTCGATCTGACGTTCAGTGGTATCGGTCGCACGACAACCCCGGTGCCATCATCGGTGATCGAGCAGGTCGCCGCCTTCTGGAAGCGGGTCTGCGAGCGTACGCAGGCCGCCTCGTGCACCGTCGCTACCCATTGGCAGGGGTGAGCACAATGAGTATCGCTCCCCCACACGCCGGATCCATTCGGCCATCAATTGACCCGTTGCAGATCGCAGGCGATATTGCTGCCACAGCTGAACGCATCACACTTCCCGTCGTAGATGCGGTGAGCGTGCTGTCTCGTCCCAAAGAGGTCTCTCACCTCTGGGTAGAGGACGAGTATGAGCAGCTCACCCGTGAGCAGGAGGCGCTCTGGTCAGCCGCGACAGCACACGAGGCACGCCCGTCAAAGGTGCAGCATGCAGGCCTCCAGCTTGTTGCAGGAGAAGCAGAGCATGCGGTGGTCCGAAGCCGAGAGCTTCTCGACCAATCAAGTGACCAATTCCAACTCGCACAACGCGTCCTGGCACCATTTCGGCGGCGTGCTGCGGGAACAAAGGTTTGGTATCAAATGGCGAAGGCCGCTTTGTTTATCGGAGACCTGGCCGGGTTCGCGACCGCAGCGATCTGGCTCGGTGAACTGGTGTATATCGCCCTGACGCTCGCAGCTAGTGCTGCCACCGCCACCGTTGTTGCCGGGCTCATTGGAACGGAAATCTCCGATATGCACCGGCGCAGCCTTCGCGAGCGGCCCCTCGAAGAACTCACTCCCGATGAGATCCCGTTCGCCCACCTTTTTCGCCCCGCTCCTAGCAAGAGTCAGCTCATCAAACGGGTACTGCTGGTGTCAGTATTCACCGCCCTTATGGTGAGCGTCGGGATCGGGGCACTCCGAGCGGCGGTCGATGACCCTCTCGTGGGTCTCATCTTCGCGGGTATCGCGTTCGCTGTCGCGGGCGGATCGTTCCTGGTGTCCTTTGCGGGTGCCGACGAAGTTGCCGACCTGATTGACCTCTACAGGGGCGACTACGTCACGCAGCAGAAACAGCACTTGGAGCTTGCCGGGAACCGTACGTGGCAGCAGTGGGCAGAGGGCGGTGAGGAAGCCACAAGCGTGGAATCCGAGGTCACTTCCCGGGGCAGGGCTGCAGCAGAACAGATGCAGGCACTCAAGTGGCGCATCCTGCGCAACAACCCGTCCCATGCCGGTCACGGCCCCCGCACCGATGACTCAATCGGGCGAACAGTCCGGAAAGGAAGTAAGTAACCATGTCATTTCTTCCGACTGCGCTCTACCCAAGCGCCATGGCTCCGCCGTCGCTCCCTGATCGCCAGGTACATCTAGGGAATCCAGGCACAGACCCTACAACCCCGAGTCTGGTGCTGCTCTGCTTTGACGATTCAGGATCACTGTCATCGAGTAACGACCCGATCGGGATGCGCTACGAGGAAGCGAGGCGGGCCATCACGTGGCTTGCAGACGCTTCTCACACCGGTAGTCAGCAGCTCGCAATATTCCGATTCGACCACCCCAACATTAAACCGTCTGACCTACAGTCGCTCCATACCAGGAAGGGCAGGGTCGCACTCCTCGACGCAGTTCAGCCACCACGGGGTATCACCGGGTCGAGTGCGCTCACTCCTTCGATGATGGCGATGAACCGCCTCGCAGAGAAATACCCCGACACTGACCGGGTCGCAGTAATCTTCTCCGACTTTGAACTCTTCGACCTTAACCCGCGTCAGCCGTATGAAGAGATCGCGACATTCCCCGGGATCGTGCATGCCATCGTCATGAATTCGGCCCCTCCGGAGCCGCTCCAAGCGCTGCCTAACGTGCTCATTACTCGAGTGTCATCGACAGACCCACCCGGCATGCTCGCAGCCGCGCTGGCGCATTCGTTGACCGTATCTAGGCCTGGCGCGACCGGCCCTCGCTTCGGCACCGGCCCACCTGTTAATGGCTGACCAGCTCTGTTTTTGAGAACCCTGTTGTAAATAGCACTACATCAGCTCACGATGCACCGTTTTTTCGTCTGACCCCTGTTATTTGTGTGTCCAATCGCGGGAGCAAGAGCGCTTGCCGACTCTTCACAAATGTTGCCTTGTAGTGCTCAATAAGGCCACCGCAGCCGAACCCAACATTTCTGGCCGCACCCAACTACCACCACCGCTAACGACCAACAAAGGAGCCACCACCATGCCTGAAGCCACGAATGAAACCGCCCGAGATACCCGCCTCAACGCCGACCACACGCCGAAGCCCGGCACGTACCTGGCGATCCTCGCCGACCCGCCCTGGAGCCTGCACCAGAAGGGCAAACTCGGGGCGGCTGAGCATTACGACCTCATGACCGACGATCGTATCCTCGGTATGGGTGACGCAGTCCAGGAGATCGCTGCCGAGAACAGTTTCTGCTTCCTCTGGGTGACCGCCGCCACATTGCCGCTTGGTATTCAGGTGCTCACTCGTTGGGGATTTCGATACACCAATTACTACTTCTGGGCCAAGCCCCGCTTCACCCTCGGGAATACGTTCCGAAACGCCGGTGAACTGCTACTTCTCGGGGTGCGCGGTAAGGGCACGAAGTTTGCGTTCCGGTCGCAACCGAACTGGGGTTTTCATGCCCTCCAGCAGCATTCGCATAAGCCAGAGGAAATCCATTCGATGGTGGAGCGGGTCGTCGGAGGTGGCCCGTACCTGGAGCTGTTCGCTCGCCGTCCGGCTCCAACTCGAGGTGACTGGGATATCTGGGGCAACGAGATTGATGCGTCTGAGCCGTCTCTGATCTCGCTCAAGAAATGGGGTTACCCCGTCCCCGGCGATCCCGTAGATCCTGTCGATACTAATTCCTTGGAGACGAAGTAATGAAGGGAGTGAAGCATGTCCGACGATGGAAAGAAGAGGCCCTTTGGGGCGAGCTTTCTGAGCCTAGCTATGTCACTATTCTTCGGCGTGATCCTACTCATTCTCGCGGTCGAATTAGCGAAGCAGATCTGGTGGCTCCTCGCGCTTCTCGCGCTCGGGGCCGCCACGGTCGCCGTGTTGCGTTGGATGTATCTTCGCAAGAAACGCTGGGACGAATAATGACCGTACGGAGCCGATCATGAACCGGCGCGCGAAACGGGCCTACACCCGCAAAGACGGTGGGCACCGGATCGTCCCGGTCTGGAAAGAGGTATTCGATGAGCAAGAGTTCGCTCGCATTCTGTTGCTGCTTGCAATGCATCTTGACGAAACCGAGCCGGTAGTCCATAAGAAGAGGCAGGAATCAGGCGATGGAGGTGGGCACCATGAGTAAACGTCAACTGACACCACGGATTTCCCCCAGGCGGGGAGTTGCTCTTGAATGGCGCGAACTCTTCTTCTCAACTACTTTGACGTCTGTCCAGGCCACCACTGTTCTCGAGCGCCTGGCCACCGCTCGAGAGCTGGGGGTTATCGGTATCGAACTCCACGCCGATGAAAAGCATTTGCGCTGGTTGATTGGGGTTGAGTCGCACCGCGTTGACGCGCTCAAGGACGCATTGCATGCGCTGCTCTCGGTACGGATCGTGAAGCCCCGGTGGAAGCGGCCAGCACCAGAAGTCGCGGCCCGGCTGCACCAAACCGGACGTGCTCTCACGACATCGCCTGAGAAGATATCCGCCGTGATTCGTGGCCTGTATGGAACCCTGACCGGCCTCAGCGGCGAGGAACGCGTCATCATCCAGCTGCTGCTCGGTCACCGCATCGCCCCGGGGAATTGGCAACGAGTCGAAGCACCCGGCTGGTTTGAAGTGCTCTTAAAGTCACCGTCAACATCACGCTCATCCCGCCCAGCATCCAGCCGTGCTGGTGAAGAGCACGGCTTCTCACTCACGGCACGGATCGGGGCAACCGGCAGCCTTCCCGGCAGGCTCCGGCAGCTCATCACCAGTATTGGCGGGGTGCTCCGAGGGTTGGAGACCGCCACCAGCAAACTCGGCCTGGAAAATGAACACCCCACCCGGCTCTTAGAACCCCAGCTGCCCTGGCGGTGGCCGCTCCATCTCCGCGTCAGCGAGACGGCGGCGCTGACGGGCTGGCCAATCGGTGAACCACCTCTGCCGATGTTCGGCAGCATCCATCCGAGACTCCTCACCCCGAAGGGTGAACTACTCCAGAGCGAACGGGTGGTCGGAGAGTTGACCGCTCCTGGACGCAACGACCCGGTGTCGATCCCCATCGCCGACGCCGCTTTCCACACCCACCTCATGGGGCCAACCGGCAGCGGGAAGTCGACCGTCATGCTCAGCCTCATCGAGGCCGACATGAAAGCGGGCCGAGGCGTGTTGCTGATTGACCCCAAGGGTGATCTTGCGACCGACGTCCTCGCCCGCATCCCGGGCACGCGTCAGAAAGACGTCGTCGTGATTGACCCGACGAGCAGCAGCCCGATCGGCTTCAATCCACTCGACGCAGGTGAACGTGACCCGGCAGTGACCGCGGACACGCTGCTGGCAACCTTCGAGTCCCTGTTCAAGGAGAACTGGGGTATCCGCACCGCCGACGTACTCTCGGCAGCGTTCCTCACCCTGGCACGGCTGGACGGGGCAAACCTGCTCTGGCTCCACCCCCTCCTCACGAACCCGGCATTCCGCAAGAAGCTCCTCAAAGACCAGAAAGATCCGCTGGGTACCGACGCGTTCTGGCGGCAATACGATGCCAAGAAACCGGATGCGCAAGCCGTTGAGATCGCGCCAGTCCTCAATAAAGTGAGGCAGCTCATTCTGCGTCCAGGCCTCCGGGCTGTGCTCGGGCAGGCCACGCCACGGTTTGATATCGGCGACCTGTTTACCAAGCAACGCATCGTCATTGTGAACCTCAACAGCGGCCTCCTCGGAAGCGACGCCGCGAAGCTCCTCGGCACACTGCTGCTTGGGCAGCTTTGGTCTCGGCTGCTCGCCCGGCAAGCGCTCCCCAAGGCACGCCGCCACATGGTCGGCATTTACATCGATGAGGTGCACGACTTCATCGCAGGTCTCCCTGGAGGCGATCTTGCTGACGCGCTCGCGCAGGCCAGGTCACTGGGGGCTGGGTTTGTGCTCGCGCACCAGTACCGGTCACAGCTGTCTCCGGCGATGGTGCAGGCGATGGAAGCAAATACGAGAAACAAAATGTATTTCGGCATGAATGGCATTGACGCGTCAGCGACCGCGAAACTCATGCCGGGGCTCGAGCAGCAAGACCTGATGTTGCTGCCGAAGTATCACGCCTACGCCAACCTCATGCAGGACAGCGAGAGTACCGGCTGGATGAGCATTCGCACCTACCCGCCAACGCTGGCTCAGCAGCACTCGGTCGAAGCCTACGCCGCCTCGCAGGAACGCTATGGCGTCCCGGCTGAACAGACCGAACGTGACCTGGTGCAGCTCATCTACCCCGACATCTCGGAGCCTGATGTTGAGGCGGATGACATGAGCGCGCCGGTCGGGAGGGTGAAGCGATGACTCTCTTCCCGACCCCTAGACGTTCCGGTAGACATTCCGCTCGAGTTTCACCGTGCGGCGTGCCCCGGAGCGTGGCCGAAGTACCTCAGAAAGTGGCGGTGACTTCTATCGCAGATAGAGATGCCGTCGCCGAAGCCGCAGGAGGGACCCGATGACCTCCGATATGCAACCAATCCACTCGTTCTTACTGCAGACGCTTCACGAGCACCGGTTCGTAACGAGCCACCAACTCACCAGACTCACCATGCACCTGTACGGCAACCGTCGGTCGGCTATTCGGCAAACGAGCAGGCACCTGCGCGAACTCCATCGACGGAACTTTCTCGTGCGACTCGAGCGCCGTGTTGGCGGGTGGCAAGGCGGATCCCAAGTCTCGATCTGGACTCTCTCCACCAAAGGGATGCGCCACATAAACGGAAGTACCAAACGGGTGAGGCCGCACCACCATACGACGACGTTCTTGCACCACCATCTCGCCGTCACCGAGACCAGGGTTGTGCTCCATGAGGCCTCCCGACGGTTCCAGCGTGAACTTGACGTGCAAGTAGAGCCGAACTGTTGGCGACGCTACCCGAGTAGCTCCGGAGTCACCACGACCTTGAAACCGGACCTCGCAGCGACGATAACGAGTGACGATTATGTTGACCGTTACTTCATCGAAGTGGACCGTGACACTGAGAACCCTGCCCGCGTGATCACGAAGTGCTGGCACTACCTGCGCTACCAACGCAGCGGCCTGGAACAACGAGAGTACGGCGTCTACCCAGCCGTGGTCTGGCTCGTCCCGCGCGAAGCCCGCAAACAGCAACTGGTCAAAGCAATCATCAGTGAGCCGGGACTGCCGCGTGACCTATTCACCGTCATCACACTCGCCGAATTGCATCTACTCGTTCGCGACGGACCATCGCAAGCTGCCTGACCCAAAAGACCTCCAAGCCGGTGTTCTCCACGTCTTCTTCAAAAGGCAGGGAGTCCCGGAGCAACAATTCATCACCTCGAAAGGAGGAACATCATGGATTATCAAGTAAACGTCGAACGACAACGAACCGCCGAAGCAACTGCAACTGCAGTGGCTGCGATCGCAGCACTCGCCGGGAATCCGTCGCGGCAACAAGTACTCACTACTGGCTGCGAAGCCCACGGAACTGCCTTTGCGGCTTTCCTACTCATACCCGAAGTACGCAGGCTCGCCCCGGAGATACTGCACAGCACATTCACCGAGTCGAGCTGCGTCAAGGGACAGAGCCGGAAAGAAGCTACCGAGCAGCTCCTGGAGCTGATGGGCTGGGAAGGAGCGCTTCGTGCCCTGTACGACGACCTCGAAGTCGATGGCATTCTCCACTGGGATGACCCGGCGCTTCGGGAAGTACTCGACGAAGGCTACGCCTTCATCCAAACCTTTGACGGCTGCATAGTCTTCGACCTCGCACCCCTCAGGGCAGCACTCGAGTCCTAACACCACCGCGGAGCGAGCCAGGTCACACGGCACGGCTCGCTCCGCACCCCACTTCACCGTATGTTGTCTATTCGCCACGCACAGGAAGCTCACCGACAGAGGAAGCGGGAATGTAACCACCACCCTCACATGAAAGGAGGAACCACCATGACCGAATATCTCAACTACGAACCCATTTATGAGGCGCATCACGAACGCGACACCTGCCGCTTCGGCGTCGCCTATCTCCGAGCCGAAGAAGTAGACCAGAGCGCTGAAGAGTACGAGGATCCGTACCCGGACCTTGAAGAACAGCGCCGAATCATCAGCGGCTTAGCCCGCGCCGCCGAGACACTCATCATTGCCGAGTTCATCGATGACTGCGGACCAATAGAAGCCGAGTCACGCCCGGCGCTGAGCGACTTACTGAACTTCTGGCATGAAACGCACCCAAGCGTCATGTTTGCCGCCAACGAACGTGTGCTCGCCTTTGATACTCACGACAGCTTCTTTTTTCGAGCAGCGCTCAACGCTGACCGGCCTGAATCGCTCATTACCAGTGGCGACTAAACCGACGCCCAACTCACACACCACCACCCTCACCTTGAAAGGAGGAACCACCATGAAGAACTGTGAACACGCACCCCCAGCAATCACCGCTGAACAGCAGTCCCGCCCGGCACCCGTGCGAGAGGTGCCGGACTGGCGCAGACTCGAAGTCGCCCTCAGTTACCACGCCGACCTGATCACCAGTGGCATCGCCTACGCCGACGAACACCACACCGGCGTCAACCAAGAGACCGCTGATCACATTGCCCACGTGCTCGGTCGAAGCCTCGGCTCCGAAAGCGCGCTCGCGCACTACGCCATGACTCACGAAGGCGAGTATGCGCACCTCCGCGATGAGTACCTGACGATTTTCCAAGACCCGGCAGCACCGGCTTGGGCGGCGCAACTAGTGGATCACTTCGGCACCTACCTGATCTACCAAACCTTCCCCGATGCCACTACGAGCAGGAGATCCGCCTCGTACCCAAGGAAGCTGTCTCGTCTGCACGTTCCTACCGAGATCACGGTCGACGGGCTCACTACTACGGTGCACGTGCCTGCCAGCTACGGCAATGATGTCATCCCTGAGCTAGTGGAGACTCTGTCGGAGCTTCGCCTCGCAGAAGACGTTGGCCTCCAAGCTTTCCTTTCTGTCCCCAGCGTCAACGCTCTGAGCGGCGACATCATGGAGGACTTCCACAACTGCTATATCGGCACCTGGCGGAACCTCGAAGACGCCATCTCGGAATTGTGCCTCCTCACTGACCGAGAAGAGGAGGTAGCCGACTTCGCTTCCGAACGGCATCTCTTCTTTGACTACCTGACTCCCGACTATGAGGCCCTTCGCGAAGAACTCGACGAGTCATTCGCGCTCATTGAGAAAGGAGGCCAAGTATATGTCTTCCAAAAATAACCACCCAACCGAATACGGGCCAGCAGGTTCATCACAGGAAGCTCCCCGCCACGGCGCACCAGAGGCCGAGACCCCGCAGGAGCAGCACACACTGGAGTTACTCGCCGAAGCTCACGGTGATGCGTTCCGGGCCTACCTGACACACATCAGGGAAGATACCCCGATCGATGAGGTGGAGAACGAGTTCATCAACCTGTACTGGGCAAGCTACCCTGACCGCAAAACGTTCATAGATAGCTTCTTGAGTGGCCTTGGCTGGCAGGCAGACTACGAATCGCTCATCGCCAACGGTGGAATACCAGAGGGTGTTTTGAACTGGAATTATCCGCTGCTGCTTGCCCGGTTGCAGGAAGATTACGAGCTGCTCGATCTGGGAGGAAAAGTTCATGTCTTCTTCAAATAGTGACGCACCCGAGGATGATTCCCTGACTGTGGAAAACCGCATGATTCCGCCAGAGAAGGCACTGGACTCTTCTACGCAAAGAAGCGTTAATGGAGACATGAGTATGTCTACCTACACCCCAGGCCCAGCAGCGACCCCGCCTGTTGCACCCGACCCAATATCAATGCTCTCGGACTCACTAACCCCCAAACGGGCCGTCTCCTATGTTCGAGTTTCCACCCGGGAGCAGGCCGAGCGAGGAGGCCGCGAAGAAGGCTTCTCGATCCCAGCTCAACGCGATGCCAACAAGAAAAAAGCAACCTCAATGGGCGCAATGGTGGCCAAGGAATTTGTAGAGCGGGGCGTATCTGGTACTTCCACGAATAGGCCCGCCCTCCAAGCCATGCTCCGCTATCTGGAAGAGGAAGCCGAGAACATCGACTTCATCATCGTCCATAAACTCGACCGCCTCGCCCGCAACCGTGCCGACGAGGTCGCCCTCTCCCAACGGTTTCAAGAGTTAAACATTCGCCTCGTCTCCACCAGCGAGAATATTGACCAGACTCCTGGCGGCATGCTCCTCCAGGGCATCATGTCGAGCATCGCCGAGTTCTACTCACGCAACCTCGCCAACGAAGTCCTCAAGGGCATGAACGAGAAAGTCCGCAACGGTGGCATGGTCAGCCGCGCACCCATCGGCTACCTCAACATCCGCGAGATGCAGAATGGGCAAGAGGTGCGCACCGTCAAAGTCGATGAGCAGCGCGCACCCCTCGTCAAGTGGGCCTTCGATACGTACGCCGAAGGCGACTGGACGCTAGTCACTATCACCGAGGAGTTGGTCCGGCGTGGCCTCACCACTGTGCCAACACCAAAAATGGCCGAGCGTCCCATCAAAGTACGTCAAGTCCATAGCCTGCTCACCAACCCGTTCTATACCGGTGTCGTCACCTTCAAAGACGTCGAGTACCCCGGCGCACATGAACCGCTCATCAGCAAGGACACCTTCCAAAAGGTGCGCTCCATCCTGCAATCGAAGCTCACCGGCGAACGGTCACATAAACATGATCACTACCTGAAATCAACCGTCTTCTGCGGTAACTGCGGTTCTCGCCTGATGGTGCAGCTCAACCGTTCCGGAGGGAACGGGGAGCTGTATGACTACTACAGCTGCACCGGCAGGCATTCCAAACGCACCGAATGTAATCTCCGCTCGATTCGTATCCACGCTGTCGAGAAGGGCATCGCCGACATATATAAGCGAATCTCAATCGGTAGCGAGCTTCGTCAAAACCTGGAAATTCTCCTCAAGTCAGCCATGTTGCATCTCAACCGAGCTGAAGATGACGAACGCCAGCTCCTACAGGACAATAAGCAACAGATTGAACGCAAGCAGCAAAAGCTCCTCGAGGCGCACTACAACGACGCCATCAGCATCGACGTGCTCAGTACCGAGCAGAAACGCCTCGATGCCGACCTCTTCGGCATTACCCGCAAACTCGATACACACATCGCCTCAGTCACCGGGACTGATGAACTCATCACCATGGCGCTGGATCTTTGTGAGAACATTGCCGATACCTACCATCAAGCTCCCGATCGCATCCGGAGGCTCTTCAACCAGCTCATCTTCGAGCGCATCAAAGTGATCTGGGATGAACACGAAGGTGAGTACACGTTTGAGCCGGAATACACCGAAGCCTTCGCCTTCCTGGGCAACGGCACGATCAGCACCCTCATCACGGAAGTAAAACTAGCTGATAAAAACAACATCACTGGCATGCACGGGGTCGCAGGTCCTCGTCGGGATGATCAGGCGCCCAGGCGCAGCGCAAATAAAAAACCCGCCCAATCGGACGGGTTTTCGCTTGAATTTCTCGACGAAGTGCTCTTTTCACATGTCATAAGTTCGTGTAAGAGCACGGTGGTGGATCTGAGGGGATTCGAACCCCTGACCCCCTGCATGCCATGCAGGTGCGCTACCAACTGCGCCACAGACCCTCATGGAAGTCGGGCGAATGCTCGCCCGACAACTCTTCTATTCTACACCAGCCCGGATCACGCGAAGCAAATCGACGCGCCCGGAGCCGGCACGAATTACTGGGCGGCAACCTCGATCATCGACGCAGTGTCGATGACGGGAGAGTCGTGCCACAGCCGTTCGAGCTGGTAGAAGTCGCGCTCTTCCTGGTGGAAGACGTGCACCATGATGTCACCGAAGTCGAGGAGTACCCAGCGGCCACCCTCGCGGCCCTCGCGCCTGATCGTGCGAACGCCGGCCTCGTTCATTTCGCGCTCGACCTCGTCCGAAATCGCCTGCACGTTCCGCTCGACGCTGCCGGTCACGATGAGGAACGCATCCGCGTAACCGAAGTGCTCGCCAACGCTCAGCGCGACAGGAGCGATTGCCCCCTTGCTATCGGCAGCGCGCACAGCGATCTGCAAGTCGGCCAGCAAGTCTCGTGCTTCTGCCACGTGTGTACCTCTCAAGGTATTAGTTAAAGAATCCCTGCGTCGCGGCAAACACCACGACGCCAATGACGACGACGATGAGGCCGCCACCCGAAAGAGCGAGGATCAGCGGCATCTTACTGCGATCCTTCGTCGGTTCCGCGACAACGGGCACCTCTGGCCGGCGACGCGCGCTGACGGCGCTCAGCGCGGAAACGGGCATTGGCCCGGACTCGGTCGGCGACGCGATCGACTCGGGAGCTTCCCCCGAAAGGAACGGGTCGAAGTCAATCGAGTCGTGAATACCCGAGTGCCCGCCGGTCTCCCCCATCGACTTCGGGAGCTCGATCGACCCAGTGACAAAAAGCTCACCGGTCGCGCCCAGCGGGCCGGTCAGGCCACCGGTGTCGCCAGGGTGCGAGGGCAGGATCAGCGCGGAGGCGCCGGTACCGCCGGTGCTCCCCTCCTGCGCTACCGCGCGGGAGATGAGGTCGTCAAAGTCGCCCGAATCGCCCGGCGCGGAGATATTCGCCGCGCGCGAGGGATCATCGAACACCGAGCGCCACTCTTCGGGTGGCTGGATGTCGGGGAACGAGTAGCCGGCGGTGTCGGTACCGGTGTCGCGATCAGCGTCATCGTCTTCGTCAGCCTCGGCGCCCTCAACCGCACCATCAGCATTGGCATCGTCAACGACCTCGACGACCTCGACGACCTCGACGACCTCGACGACCTCGACTTCAGTCTCAGCCTCTACGGCGCTAGCTTCAAGGTCTTCGGCGACGAGCTCGACATCGATCTCTTCAACGATTTCAACGGCGGGTTCTTCGTCGGTCTCTACAGCCTCGACGACCCCAGCCTCAGCCTCAATGTCAATGACCGCGTTGGGCTCGGTCGCGAACAGGTTCGCGACGGCCTCAGCGTCTCCGGTTGGCGATGTGGGCTCCGCAGCGTCGAGCATCTCCTCGAGCGTAAATGCTTCCGTCGGCGCGTCGAGCTCAGGCTCAACCTCAGCCTCAGCAGCTTCGGATACACCGGCCTGCGGCAGATCCTCAAGGCTCAGTGCTTCGGTCGGCGCACCGTAGGAATCGTCGGGGGTGAGCAGCGCCTCTGCGGCATCTGTCTCTACGGCGTCTGCATTAGCGGCCTCTGCATTAGCGGCCTCTGCCTCAACGGCTTCGCCTGCGGACTCCTCGACAGGATCCTCATCCGCGTGCCCATCGTCCCCCTGCGCGGCGAGCAGCTCTGCCGCCGCCGCCTCGCGCAGTTCGCGCATCTCGCGCCGGGTACGGGGCGTGCCGTCTGGGTTGAGCGGATCAATCTCGATGCTTCCGAGATCGACTGCGCTTGGCTCCGCGACGACTGCCTCCTCGGCTGCCGCGGCCTCTTCGCTCGCGACAATGTCCTCGATCGAATCGACGCCCTCGCGTTCGGCCTGCTCGCGCAGGCGCATCTCGCGCCGCGTCAAGGGCCGTTCTTGCTCTTGCTCACTCATCTATTAGTCGCTTCCTCGGAATACAAGCCGTGCTTGGCGATGTACTGCACTACCCCATCAGGTACTAGGTACCACACAGGGTAACCTCTCGATACCCGTTCCCTACAGTCTGTAGAGGAAATAGACAGCGCCGGAATTTCTAGCATGCTGACGTTGTCGTGCGAAAGCCCCGACAGTGACAGCTCATGGCCGGGCCGTGAAACGGCGATGAAGTGAGCGAGCTCCCACAGCTGCTCAACGTCTTTCCAGCTCACGATTTGCTGCACCGCGTCCGCCCCAGAGATGAAGAACAGCTCTGCGTCGGGCATGAGCCGCTTCAAGTCCCGCAGCGTGTCCACCGTGTAGGTCGGGCCATCGCGGTCGACATCGACACGACTCACGGTGAACTGCGGGTTTGATGCCGTCGCGATGACGGTCATCAGGTATCGGTGCTCGCTCTCAGAGACATTGCTCTTCTGCCAGGGCTGCCCCGTCGGCACGAACACGACCTCGTCGAGGTCAAAGCTCTTCGCTACCTCGCTAGCGGCGACGAGGTGGCCATGGTGTATTGGGTCGAAGGTGCCGCCCATCACCCCCACACGTCGCCGACTAGCCACGATTAGTGCTGCTGCGCCTCACCGTGTTCGCGGGCGTAGGCGGCGGCCTTCTCGGAGTGACGGTTTGCGACGTCACGGAACGAGAACACCACAAGCGCCGAAACAACGAACAGCGAGAAGACGATAACGCCATACACGGGAGCAGGCATCGGAAGCTCGGTAACGACGTGGCTTGCGCCCTCGGCTGCTGCAATCGTGGCTGCAAATGACATGAAGAGCCCTGACCTTTCCTATGGCAGAAATACTTACTACAAGCCTACAGGGTTTGGCTAGCGAATCTGCCCAGTGCCACGCACAAGCCACTTCGTGCTCGTGAGTTCAGCGAGCCCCATCGGGCCGCGCGCGTGCATCTTCTGGGTGGAAATGCCCACTTCGGCGCCGAACCCGAACTCGCCGCCATCAGTGAACCTGGTCGAAGAGTTCACCATCACCACGGCGGAATCGACCTCTGCGAGGAACCGCTCGGCGTTCGCGAAATCACTCGTCACAATCGACTCGGTGTGCTTCGTTGAGTAGGTGTCGATGTGGGCGATCGCTTCGTCGAGCGAATCCACGACACGCACCCCCATCGCAAGGTCAAGGTGCTCGGTCGCCCAGGTTTCGTCGGTCGCCGCCTCGCGTACGCCCGCCGCCCGGGCCCGCTCGTCGCCATACAGTACGACACCGCGCTGCTCGAGCGCCGCGACAATGCTCGGAAGCATCTCCCCAGCCTGGTCTGCGTGCACGAGCAGCGTCTCGGCAGAGTTGCAGACGCTCGGCCTGTGGGTCTTCGCGTTCACGACGATCGAGTGCGCCATGTCAAAGTCGGCCGAGGCGTCGACGTAGACGTGCACGATACCGGCGCCGGTTTCAATCACAGGAACCGTTGACTCGTTCACGACCGTCGAGATGAGGCCCGCGCTGCCGCGGGGAATGAGCACGTCAACGTAACCGCGGGCCCGCATGAGGCGCCCCGCACCCTCACGCCCGAACGGGTCAATCGTCTGAAAGGCGTTGCCGTCGATGCCGCTCCGCCTGACCGACTCCTGAATGAGCCGCACGAGCACCCGGTTCGAGTCTTCCGCTGCAGAGCCGCCCCGGAGCACCGCGCCGTTGCCGCTCTTCAGCGCGAGCGCCGCAATGTCGACGGTCACGTTCGGCCGGGCCTCGTAAATCGCGCCCACCACGCCGAAGGGCACCCTCGTCTGGGCGATCGTGATCCCGTTGGGCAGCGTGCTGCCCCGTACAATCTGGCCGACAGGGTCTGGGAGCGCGATGATCTCGCGAACGGCGGCCGCCAGCCCGAGGATGCGCTCTTCGTCAAGCTTCAGCCTGTCGAGCAACCCTTCGCCGATGTTGTTCTCGACACCGCGGGCGAGGTCGAGCTCATTTGCCGCAATGATCTCCGGGATCGCGCCCTCGAGCGCGCGCGCCATGTCCTCGAGCGCGGCGTTCTTCGTCGCGGTCGTGGCGGTCGCGAGCTTGCGCGAAGCCTGCTTCGCGCGGGTCAGGAGATCAACGAAGGCATCATTGCTAGACATGACGCCATTCTAGCCCGCGCAGGCTAGCGCGCAGCGGCGCCGAAGAGTGTCCCGTGATCAGCGCCGTCGAGCACTGCCGCGAGCAGCCGCGCCTCGGTGAGCAGCACGGTCGTGCCCGCGTCAGCCGCGAGCCGGGCCGCCTGAACCTTGGTGGCCGCTCCCCCGGTGCCCCAGCCCGACTGGCTCTCGCCAATGCGAACCCCGTCGAGCGGGTCGCCATACGGGACGTTCGCGATCCGCTCCGCGCCGACGACCTCGGGCGGCGCGGTGTAGAGGGCGTCGATGTCGGAGAGCAGCACGAGCTGGTCGGCCTCGATGAGGCGCGCTACGAGGGCGGCGAGCCGGTCGTTATCACCGAACCGGATCTCGTGGGTGGCGACCGTATCGTTCTCATTGATGATCGGCACGGTGCCGAGGGCGAGCAGCCGCTCGAGAGCGCGACGCGCGTTGCCGCGGTGGGTCGGGTTCTCCATGTCGTGCGCGGTGAGGAGCACCTGCCCCGCGACGAGGTCGTGGCTGCTCAGCGCCCGCTGGTAGCGGTTCACGAGAATGTTCTGGCCCACCGCGGCCGCGGCCTGCTGGGTGGCGAGGTCGTCGGGCCGCGCGTCGATGTTCAAGAACGGCACGCCGGTCGCGATCGCGCCGCTGGAGACGAGGATCACCTCGGCGCCGGCGGCGCGAAGGCGCGCAAGCGAGTCAACGAGGACGGGGATCTGGCCGGCGTTGTCGCCGGAGACAGACGAGGATCCGACCTTGACGACGACGCGCCGAGCCGCGAGCAGGGTCTGCCCGCGCGTTCCCGCCTCGCTCACTCGGTGGACTCCCACATGCCTGAGCGACGCTCCTCCTCGAGCTGCTCACGGGCGGCGGCCTTCGCGTCCATGAGGTCGTGGTAGTCGGAACGGCGCTCCTTGTTGGTGCGGCGCTGGACCCCGTCAAGCCTGTCGTCGCTGCCGCGGACACCAACCTGCACCTCAGCGGCGCTCGTGAGCGACGGCTCCCAGTCGAAGACGACGCCCTGGCCTGGGCCGATCACGACGGTCGAGCCTGCGACTGCGCCCGCCTTCACGAGCGCGTCCTCGATACCGAGCTTCTGCAGCCTGTCAGCGAGGTAACCGACAGCTTCGTCGTTCTGGAAGTCGGTCTGCTGCACCCAGCGCTCGGGCTTCTGGCCGAGCACGCGGAAGAGCGTGCCGTACGTACCGCCCTCGGTGACGACACGGAAGCCGGCCTGGCGATCCACCGCCTTCGGCGTCAGCACGATGCGCTCGAGGCGCTCGCTCTCTGCCTGCTCCTTCGCACGGGCGTCCTCAACGACCTCGGCGAGCGCGAAACCGAGCTCACGGAGGCCCTCACGCGACGCCGTCGAGATCTCGAAGACGCGGTATCCCATCGCTTCGAGGTCGGGCCGCACGAACTCCGCGAGCTCGCGCGCCTCGGGCACGTCGATCTTGTTCAGCGCGACGAGCTGCGGGCGGTCGAGTAGCGGAATCTGCCCCTCAGGAACCTCGTAGGCCGCGAGCTCCTTCTTGATGATCTCAAGGTCGGAGAGCGGGTCGCGCCCGGGCTCGAGCGTCGCGCAGTCAAGCACGTGGAGCAGCGCGCTGCAGCGCTCGACGTGGCGCAGGAAGTCAAGGCCAAGGCCCTTGCCCTCGCTCGCACCCTCGATGAGCCCCGGCACGTCGGCGACGGTGAAGCGGGTCGAGCCAGCCTCGACCACACCGAGGTTCGGGTGCAGCGTCGTGAACGGGTAATCAGCGATCTTGGGCCTGGCGGCGCTCATCGCAGCGATGAGGCTCGACTTCCCGGCCGACGGGAGACCAACGAGCGCAACGTCAGCGATCGTCTTGAGTTCGAGCGTGACGTCGCCCGCCCAGCCCTCGGTGCCGAGCAGCGCGAAGCCAGGGGCCTTGCGCTTCTGGCTGGCGAGCGCGTGGTTGCCGAGACCGCCGAGGCCGCCCTCAGCGACGACGAAGCGGGTGCCGGCCTCGGTGAGGTCTGCGAGCACCTCGCCATCGGTGTCCTTCACCACGGTTCCGACGGGAACGGAGAGCACGAGCTCAGCCCCGTGAGCGCCCGCGCGGTAGTCGCCCGCACCGTAGGCGCCGTTCTCAGCAGAGCGGTGCGGCCTGCGGTGGTACTCGAGCAGCGTTGTCACCTGCGGGTCTGCGAGCAGCACGATCGTGCCACCGTTGCCGCCCGCGCCGCCGTCTGGCCCGGCCAGCGGCTTAAACTTCTCGCGCCGAACAGAGACACAGCCGTTTCCGCCTCGACCCGCCTGCAGGTGCAGTTGGACCTGATCCACGAACGTCACCATGAGAGATTCCCCTTCCGACCCGAAGACGCGATCGAGTAACTACATTTTGCCTGACGCACGCGCCAAAGCGACACCGGATTACGTCGTGTGCGAGCCCTACGGGCACGCACCATCCGGCCAGATACGACAAAAGGCGAGCCGAAGCTCGCCTTTGTCGATACCGAACTACTTACGCAGCGGCGACGATGTTGACGACCTTGCGGCCACCCTTCGCACCGAACTCAACTGCGCCCGCTGCGAGAGCGAACAGCGTGTCGTCTCCGCCACGGCCAACGTTGACGCCGGGGTGGAAGTGGGTTCCGCGCTGACGCACGATGATCTCGCCGGCGTTCACCTGCTGCCCACCGAAGCGCTTCACGCCGAGGCGCTGTGCGTTCGAGTCGCGGCCGTTCTTGCTGGAGCCGACGCCCTTCTTGGATGCCATTGGTCTGTCTCCTTAGAGTCTAAAAGTGTTACTTGATGCCGGTGACCTTGAGGCGCGTCAGATCCTGACGGTGCCCCTGGCGGCTCTTGTAACCGGTCTTGTTCTTGTAACGCTGGATGACGATCTTCGGCCCACGAAGGTCGTCAAGGACCTCGGCCGTAACCTTCACCTTTGCGAGAGCCGAAGCGTCGCTCGTCACCTTGTCGCCGTCAACGAGGAGAACAGCCGGGAGCTCAATGTTGCCCTTAGCGTCTCCCGATACACGGTTTACAGTGATGATCGAGCCAACCTCGACCTTCTCCTGTCGTCCGCTTGTGCGCACTACTGCGTAAACCACTTGGTCACCCATCTCTCGAGGATCGTCTTAATCGTGTCGAATCGCGAACCCGTCACGATCGAAGTCATACGTGCACTTCTCGCCTCAAAAGCGAGTACGCACAACGGTCAATAATAACGCGAATTATCGCGTCCGGTCAAATAAGGGTCGGCGTGTCAGTCTGCGCCCCGCCACGACCGCCGGTCCTGGCGTCGAGCGCGTCGAGCAGCATCCGCTCAGGATCGAGGGCGGAGCCCCCGGCCGAAGCGGCCTCTGACGCGGGCTTGGAGCCCGCCACTGACTGGGCGCGCGACGAACGCGTGCGTGCTCCCCGCTTCGTGGCGCCGCTGTCGGCGACAGCGGGCACCTCAGCAGACGCGCCGTTTTCACGGCTCGCCTCTCCCTTGCCCGCGGCCTCAGCAAGCTCGGCGGCAAACGCCGCCGCCCCTGCCGATGCCGCGGTCTCCTCAGCGCCGGAGCGCTGGGACGTCTTGTGCGCCGCCTTCGGGGCGCTTGCGGGCGCACCCGCACGCGAGCTCACTCGCCGATTCCGCGACTTCGAGGCGCCAGCGGGCGGCGCGTCGGGGAGCGCGTCGAGCACGCTCTCGAGCGCGGCGGCCGGGGCCTGCGCCTGAGCCTTACCTACGATGCCCGTTACGGGAGCCTCGGCGACCGAGCCTGCCTCCTCCGACTGCTTCGCCGCCGGAATTGTGGAGGCTGCGACCTGCGCGAGCATGTTCTTCGCACCATCGCTGATCGCGTGCGTCTGGGCCTTGGGCTCGGCCTGACTCTTCTGGCCACTACCGTTCTGGCCACCACCGTTGTGGTTCCCTCCGCCGTTGTTACCGCCCGAGTTACCGCCGCCACGCTTCTGGCGGCCGTTCGACTCGCTGCGGTGGCGGTGCACCGGCTCGTGTTGCACGATCACGCCGCGACCGGCGCACACCTCGCACGGCTCGCTAAACGACTCGAGCAGGCCGAGGCCAAGCTTCTTGCGGGTCATCTGCACGAGCCCAAGCGAGGTCACCTCGGCGACCTGGTGCTTTGTGCGGTCGCGCCCCAGGCACTCGATGAGCCTGCGGAGCACGAGGTCGCGGTTCGACTCGAGCACCATGTCGATGAAGTCGATCACGATGATGCCGCCGATGTCGCGCAGCCGCAGCTGGCGCACGATCTCTTCGGCTGACTCGAGGTTGTTCTTGGTGACGGTCTCCTCGAGGTTGCCGCCGGCGCCCACGAACTTGCCGGTGTTCACGTCGACAACCGTCATCGCCTCGGTGCGGTCGATCACGAGCGAACCGCCCGACGGCAGCCAGACCTTGCGGTCAAGTGCCTTCGCGATCTGCTCGGTGACGCGGAACTCGTCAAAGATGTCGCGCTCCCCCTCATAGCGCTCGACGCGCTGCATGAGGTCGGGGGCGACGGCGGAGAGGTAGTTCTCGATAACCTCGTGGGTCTCAGCGCCCTCAATCCGCATGCGGAGGAAGTCTTCGTTGAAGACGTCACGCACAATCTTGATGAGCATGTCGGGCTCGGAGTGCAGCATCGCTGGCCCGCCACCCTTCTTGACGCGCGCCTGGATCGACTCCCACTGGCGCGTGAGGCGCTGCACGTCGTGCGTGAGCTGATCTTCGGTCGCGCCCTCCGCCGCGGTGCGCACGATGACGCCTGCGCCGCTCGGCAGCACCTCCTTGAGGATCTTCTTGAGCCGCGCGCGTTCGGTGTCGGGAAGCTTGCGCGAGATGCCGTTCATCGCGCCGCCCGGCACGTAGACGAGGAAGCGGCCGGGGAGCGAGATCTGGCTCGTGAGGCGCGCGCCCTTGTGCCCAACGGGATCCTTCGTCACCTGGACGAGAACCTGGTCGCCCGGCTTGAGCGCGTTCTCAATCTTGCGAGCGGTGTTCCCACCCTCGAACTCTGACCAGTCCACCTCGCCCGAGTAGAGCACGGCGTTGCGCCCGCGCCCGATGTCAACGAACGCCGCCTCCATGCTCGGGAGCACGTTCTGCACCCGGCCAAGGTAGACATTGCCGATGAGCGAGGACTCGCTCGAGCGCGCCACGTAGTGCTCGACGAGCACCTTGTCCTCGAGCACGCCGATCTGGATCCGATCGGCCGTCGTACGAACGATCATCTCGCGGTCGACCGACTCACGGCGTGCCAGGAATTCGGACTCCGTGATGACCATGCGCTTACGGCCCGCGTCGCGGCCGTCCCGGCGGCGCTGCTTCTTCGCCTCGAGCCGCGTCGAGCCGCGAAGCTTCTGGGGCTCGGTGATGACGGGTGCCTGCCGCTGTGGGCGGCGAGCCTCGTCCTCCTCGTGATCCTGCCCACCCTGACGGCGGCGGCTGCCTCGCGCGCTCGTCGACTCGCGCCCACCGCGGTCGCCGTCGCGATCGCCACGGTCACCATCACGGTCGCCGCGATCGCGATCGTTGCGGTCGCGATCGCCGCGGTCGCGCTGAGTGCGCTCGCGAGGCTCGCTTCCCGGGAAGCGCGAGTCGAGGATGTCGTCGAGCTTGCGCAGTTCGTTGCGGCGCGGCATCGGCTGCACCGGGGGCACATCGGGCGCGAGGAAGATGAGGCGCGTCGTTGCGCGGAATCGCTCCTCGGGCGTCATGTCAGCGAGCGGCAGCACAAGGGGAAGGCCGTCGGCGAGGGGCTTCTCAGCTGGCTCGGCCGGCGTGTCTTCGCTCGCTGGCGCTTCTTCGCTCGCTGGCGCTTCTTCTGCGGCCGTGTCTACGACCCCTGCGGTGTCGGTGTCAGCTGCGGGAACCGCATCCGTGTCAGCTGCGGGAACCGCATCTGTGTTAACCGCGGGAACCGCATCCGTGTCAACCGCATCGACGGCATCGTTCGTCACGGGGAGCGTCGGATCCAGCTCAGTGCCGCCCGCGCCCTCATTGTTCTCTTGTGTATTCACCATTGCTGGTGTGCTCCTTCAACCGCGACCGTGGAACTTCGCGGAAACCAATATTGACTGCGGTGAATCACCGCAAATACGTGTGTTCACTCACTTGCCGTGAGCGTTCGGCTCGTGCCGGCGACCGCCCTGAGGCGATCAAAGACTGTACGTGGAGTAGGCCGTCATGGCGTTATCCAACGGTAACCATTATGTCACGGGGATCCTGAACATTGCAGGATCAGTGCGTGCGGCGCGTTGTCACAGCAAATGAGGGTTACTATCAACACATGAGTGCTATCGAAGTACAGGCCACGAAGAACCGCGGCTTCGCAATTGTCACCATCATCCTCGGAGCTATCGGGCTGTTTGCCTCGTGGGAGCTCGCGACCGAGTACATCAAGACGTTGCAGATCGAGGACTACGTTCCTAACTGCGAACTCTCGGTGCTCGTGACCTGCGGCCCGAACATGGACTCGTGGCAGGGCTCGATCTTCGGCTTCAGTAACACCATCCTCGGCCTGATGGCGTTCGTGGCACCGATCGCAGTTGGCGTGGCGATGCTCGCTGGCGCGAAGTTCGCGGGCTGGTTTTGGTGGCTCTACCGCGCCGGCCTCGCGCTCGGCGCCGTCTTCGTCTTCTGGCTCTTCTACCAGAGCGTCTTCAACCTCGGCACACTCTGCCCGTGGTGCATGGTCGTCTGGAGCGTAACGCTGCCGCTGTTCTTCTTCACCGCGTTCCGCCCCGAGGCGAACGGATACTACAACGCATCCCCCGGCTTGAGGAAGGCATTCGCAGCCGTCAACTCGTGGGCGTGGGTGCTCGTGCTTATCTCGTACCTGGTGATCGCCGCTGTCGCGCAGTTCCAGCTCAACTGGTTCGCCGAGTTCAGCCGGTAGCACTCACGGGGCGGGGCGCCCGCCGATCCGTCGCCAGAAAGCGTCGACCTGCGCAAGAGTGTCGGGCTCTGTGCCAGACGTGTCGATCACGACGTCCGCGACGGCCCTGCGCTCGGCGTCTGACGCCTGGTTCGCGATCCGGCGCCGCGCGTCGCCCTCCTCCATCCCGCGAAGCTCGATCATCCGCGCGATACGTGTGTCAGCCGGGGCCTCCGCAACGAGCACCCAATCCCACGCGAAGCCCCCCTCGGCGGAGGCCGCACCGCTCTCAACAAACAACGGGATCTCGTACACGACGATCGCGCCGGGATCGGCCAGCTCAGCGTCAGCGATGCGCTCAGCGGCGAGCCTGCGCACCTCCGGGTGCACGATGGCGTTGAGTGCGGCGAGCTCCTCGGGATCCCGAAACACGCGCTCGCCGAGCGCGGCGCGATCCAACTCCCCGTCTGCGCCGAGCAGCTCGACGCCAAACCGCGACACAACCTGAGACAGGCCCGGCGACCCGGCTGCGACGGCGTCGCGCGCGAGCTGATCGGCATCGATCCGCACCGCCCCGAGCTCCTCGAGCCGTCGACCGACGGTGCTCTTGCCTGATGCGATACCGCCGGTGAGCGCAATAAGTTGCATACGGCAACACTAGCGTGACCGTAGGCTATGGGCAGGAGGACTCATGATCGAAGCAATCACCGGGCTGTCACTCGCATCGGCTGCGGGGCTGAACGCCTACATTCCGCTGCTGGGGCTCGGGCTGCTGTCTCGCTTCACCGACCTCATGACTCTGCCCTCTGGCTGGGCGTGGCTCGAGAACGAGTGGGCGCTCGGCGTGCTTGGCCTGCTGTTCGTGATCGAAGCCGTCGTCGACAAGGTGCCCGCGCTCGACACCGCAAACGACATCCTTCAAACGGTCGTGCGACCGGCGTCTGGTGGGCTCGTGTTCACCGCGGGCTCGGCGAGCTCCACCGTTGCCGTCACCGACCCCGAGGCCTTCGTGAACTCGGCGCAGTTCTGGCCGTTCGTGATTGGTGTGTGCATCGCGCTCGTGCCCCACATACTGAAGCTCGTAGCGCGCCCCCTCGTGAATCTTGTCTCGGCGGGCGCCGGGGCATCGGTGCTCTCCACCGTTGAGGATGTTGCGGCCGCAGTCGTGACGGTGCTCGCGGTGCTCCTCCCCCTGCTCGCGCTGGCGCTCATCATCGGGATCGTGCTGCTCGGCGTGCGCGGACTTCGACGGTTGCGGGCGCGGCGTGCGCGTTCGGCACGGCCGGATCGGCCGGATCGGCCGGCGAACGCCGCCTGATCCGGCCCAGTTCTCGCCGACGCTACCGGCGAACGCGGCCTGATCGGGCGCAGTTCTCGCGGCCCCGGCTCCGTTCTCGCGGCCCCGGCTCCATACTCCCCCAAATAATCTGGTCACCCCCATTTTCAGCCGAAGTTACAGGGCCAATGGATTATTTGGGGTGTCGGCGGGGCCGCCGCAACGCAAAAGCCCGGCCACCGCGAGTGCGGGGCCGGGCCTTTGACTGGCAGCTAGCGAGCGCTAGCTAGGGCTTAGTTGCCCTCGAGCTGAGCCTTGAGGGCAGCGAGTGCCTCATCGTCAGCGAGTGCGCCGGTCGAAGCCGAGTCGCTCGAGAAGTTCGAGGACGAAGGCACGTCAAGCGCGGGGGCAGCTGCCTGCTCTGCGAGCATAGCGGCGACCTGCTTCTTGTGTGCTTCCCAACGCTCCTGAGCAGCAGCGTACTCCTGCTCCCACTTCTCGCGCTGGCTCTCGAAGCCTTCCTTCCACTCCTGAGTCTCAGGATCGAAGCCCTCGGGGTACTTGTACTCGCCGTTCTCGTCGTACTCGGTGGTCATACCGTACAGAGCCGGATCGAACTCTGTGCCCTCAGGGTCGAGGCCCTCGTTCGCCTGCTTGAGGCTGAGCGAGATGCGGCGACGCTCGAGATCGATGTCGATGATCTTGACGAAGACTTCCTGGCCGGCCGAAACGACCTGCTCAGCAAGCTCAACGTGCTGACCCGAGAGCTCGGAGATGTGCACGAGGCCCTCGATGCCGTCTGCAACGCGAACGAACGCGCCGAACGGAACGAGCTTGGTGACAGCACCCGGAGCAATCTGGCCGATTGCGTGGGTGCGTGCGAACACCTGCCACGGATCTTCCTGCGTAGCCTTCAGCGACAGCGAGACGCGCTCGCGATCGAGCTCGACCGAGAGCACCTCGACGGTGACTTCCTGTCCAACCTCGACGACGTCCGAAGCGTGCTCGATGTGCTTCCACGAGAGCTCCGAGACGTGCACGAGGCCGTCGACGCCACCGAGGTCAACGAACGCACCGAAGTTGACGATCGAGGAGATGACACCCTTGCGAACCTGGCCGGGCTTGAGGTCGGCGAGGAACGAGGAGCGGGTAGCGGACTGGGTCTCTTCGAGGAGCGCGCGACGCGAAAGCACAACGTTGTTGCGGTTCTTGTCAAGCTCGAGGATCTTCGCCTCGATCTCCTGGCCGAGGTACGGGGTGAGGTCGCGCACGCGGCGGAGCTCGATGAGCGATGCGGGGAGGAAGCCGCGGAGCCCGATGTCAACGATGAGGCCGCCCTTGACAACCTCGATGACGGTGCCGGTGACGACACCCTCGGTCTCCTTGACCTTCTCCACGTCGCCCCAAGCACGCTCGTACTGAGCGCGCTTCTTGGACAGGATCAGGCGACCTTCCTTGTCCTCCTTCTGGAGCACGAGTGCCTCAACGGAATCGCCGACCTTGACAACCTCATCGGGGTTGACGTCGTGCTTGATGGACAGCTCGCGCGAGGGGATGACACCCTCGGTCTTGAACCCGACGTCGAGGAGAACCTCGTCGCGGTCAATCTTCACAACGGTGCCCTCAATGAGGTCCCCGTCGTTGAAGGACTTAATGGTCAGTTCGACCGCTGCAAGGAAGTCTTCGGCTGAGCCGATGTCGTTAACTGCGACCTGCTTGCTCGTGGTCGTTGCGTTCGTCATGTAATTGGTCTCCAGAATGGACAGGATATTCAGGTGGGTGCGTGCCAAAGTGGCCGGAGCTGAATTGCTTCGGCCCCGCGAGACGCCCCACACGTGGACATGGTTTAGTCGCCACAAATGTGACAGTTCAGTCTAACGCGCTCGCGACACGCTCGGCAAGTAGCGCGCCACGGCGCGTCGCCTGCGAGCGAGCCGGAGTAACAGGCGATGCCGGGCGAGCGCTAGTGTGCCGCCGCGTTCCAGTTCGGGCCGTGCCCGAACTGCACCTCGAGCGGCACGAGCAGCTGGGCAGCCCCCGACATGTCGGCGTGCACGATCTCCTGCAGCTGCTCTTGCTCACCCTCGGCGACCTCAAACATCAGTTCGTCATGGATCTGCAGGAGCATCCGCGACTTCAGACCGGCCTCGCGCATGTGCTGCTCGACCCTGATCATCGCGATCTTGATGATGTCGGCGGCTGAGCCCTGAATCGGGGCGTTGAGCGCGGCGCGCTCGGCGTTCTCGCGCAGGATCCGGTTGGGGCTGGCGAGGTCAGGGAACGGACGCCGGCGCCCGAAGATCGTCTCGGTGTAGGTGTCGCGCTTCGCCTGCTCAACAACCGAGCGCAGGTAGTCGCGAACGCCGCCGAAGCGTTCAAAGTAGTCCTCCATGAGCTGCTTCGCCTCCCCCGCCGAGATAGTGAGCTGCTTCGACAGCCCGAACGCAGAGAGCCCGTACGCGAGCCCATACGACATCGCCTTCACCTTCGAGCGCATCTCGTTGGTCACCTCAGCCGGCGCGACGCCGAAGATACGCGAGCCGACGAACCTGTGGAGGTCTTCCCCCGCGTTGAACGCTTCGATAAGCCCCTCGTCGCCCGAGAGGTGCGCCATGATGCGCATCTCGATCTGCGAGTAGTCGGCCGTGAGCAGCGTCGCGTACTCGGGCGCGTGAATGAAGCCCTCGCGGATCCGTCGGCCCTCCTCTGAGCGCACCGGGATGTTCTGCAGGTTCGGGTCGGTCGAGGCGAGGCGCCCCGTGCTCGCGCCGACCTGCACGAGCGTCGTGTGAATGCGCTGGTCGTCAGCGCCGACAGCCTTGATGAGCGTCTCGACGATCTGGCGCAGCTTGTTCGCGTCACGGTGCGCAAGCAGCGAATCGAGGAACGGGTGGGGGTGCTTCTGCTGGAGGTCCGCGAGCGCTGCGGCATCCGTCGTGTACCCGCTCTTCGTCTTCCGGGTCTTCGGCATGTCGAGCTCTTCGAAGAGCACCTGCTGAAGCTGCTTCGGCGACGACAGGTTCACTTCGTGCCCGATTGAGTCGAATGCGCGCTGCTCAAGCGCGCCGACGCGCTCCGTGAGCTCGGCGTGGTGCGCTTCGAGCAGCGGCAGGTCGATCGCGACGCCGCGTGCCTCAAGCTGCGCGAGCACGGGAAGCAGCGGGAGTTCGATGTCTTCGTAGACCTCGGCGGTGCGACCCTCGAAGCGCCCAACGATCGCCGCGTGCACGCGCACGATGTACCAGGCGAGCTGCTCGGGCGTCGCAACGCTCCCCTCCTCGGGAACGAGCTGGTTCGGGTCTCCGACCGGAACCTCCTCGCCAAGGTAGCGGAACACGGCCTCGGCGATCGTCTTCTCCGGCGCGATCGGGCGCAGCACCCAGGCGGCGAGCAGTGCGTCGCCTGCGATCCCGTCGACGGTGACGCCTGCCGCGGCGGCCACGCGAAGCTGCTGCTTCGCGTCGAAGAACACCTTGGGTGCGGGGGAAGCGAGCCACTCCTCAAACTGTGCGTAGTCGCGGCCGCCAGGCTGCCACACGAGCTTCACGGTCGACTCGGGCGTGGCAAGCCCCACGTCGATGCCACCAGCGGTCTCTGACAGATAGACGGCGGGCGCCGTCGCCTTCGAGAGCCAGTCGCCGAGCTCTTCGTCGATGAGCAGTCGCGCCTCGGGAAGGGTCGCTCCGATCGCCGCGGGCTTGCCCGAGCCGGTCGGCACCTCTGCCCCGGCGAGCTTCGCGACGCGCTGCAGGAGGGTGCGGAACTCGAGCTCAGCGAACTTCTGCTGCACGGCCTCCATGTCGACTTCGCCGCGCTTGAGGTCGTCGAGCGTCACGTCAAGCTCAACGTCGCGCACGAGGCGGTTCAGACGACGGTTTCGCTCGGCCAAGTGCGCGTTCTCGCGCAGGCTCTCGCCGACCTTGCCACCGATCTCGTCTTGCCTACGGATAATCTCCTCGAGCGAGCCGAACTGATTGATCCACTTCACGGCCGTCTTCTCACCGACACGCGGCACGCCGGGAAGATTGTCGCTTGTCTCGCCGACGAGGGCGGCGATCTCGGGGTACTGCTCGGGGCGCACACCGTAGCGCTCCATCACCTTGTCGGCGTCGTAGCGGGTGAGCTCGCTCACGCCCTGCTTCGACGGGTAGAGCAGCGTCACATTGTCGTCGACGAGCTGGATGGTGTCGCGGTCACCGCTCACCACGAGTACTCGGTACCCGGCGTTCGCGCCCTCAAGCGACAGCGTCGCGAGGATGTCGTCGGCCTCGTACCCCTCCTTCTCGATGGTGCGGATGCCCATCGCGTGCAGGGCCTCCTGCAGGAGCGGAATCTGGCCCTTGAACTCGACCGGCGTCTCGCCGCGCGTGCCCTTGTACTCCGGGTACTCCTCCGTGCGGAACGAGTGGCGCGAGATGTCGAACGCGATCGCGAGCGAGTCTGGGTTCTCGTTCGCGAGCAGGTTGATCAACATCGAGATAAACCCGTGGATCGCGTTCGTGTGCTGGCCCGTCTGCGTCTGGAAACTATCGACGGGAAGCGCGTAAAAGGCACGGAAAGCGAGGGAGTGACCATCGATGACCATGAGGGTAGGCTGCTGAGTGTTATTCGACACGTACCCAGCCTACAAGGCTGAACCGACATTGAAAGAGTGGCAATGCCAGAGCAGGAAGCAGCGGCGCTGAACCGCTTCGGAGTCAACCCGGCAACGGGCGAAGCAGATCTTGACGCAATCAACGCACGGGGCCTCGGGGCGCTCGCGCTTCGCATGGGCATCGCCCTCACCGAGTTCACGCGCGAGCGGGCAGTCGCGACGATGCCTGTCGAGGGCAACACGCAGCCGTACGGGCTCGTGAACGGCGGGGCATACGCCGTGCTCGGCGAGACGCTCGGCTCCATGCACGCTGGTTTCCTCGCGCCAGAGGGCAAGCTCCCAGTCGGCGTCGATATCAATGCAACGCACACGGGATCCGCCTCCGAGGGCACGATCACGGCGGTCTGCACCCCGATTCACGCCGGCCGATCCATGACCGTCCACGAGATCGTTTGCACCGACGACAATGGGCGTCGCTGCTCGACGCTCAGGATCACGAACTTCTACAAGACGATCCCGTCGGAATAGATATGCGGGCGGGCATAGCTTCACCCGCAACGAAAAAGACCCCGCTCATGGCGGGGTCTTTTTCGTTGCCGCGCCGATCGGGCGCGGCGCGGAAGCTAGTCCTTCTTCGGCCCGAGCTGGTCGATGATCGTCTTCGCGACGTCCTGCATCGTCAGACGGCGGTCCATCGACGCCTTCTGGATCCAGCGGAACGCCTCGGGCTCCGAAAGGCCCATCTTGTCGTTGAGAATGCCCTTCGCGCGGTCGACGAGCTTACGCGTCTCGAAGCGCTCAGCGAGGTCAGCGACCTCGCTCTCGAGGGCGACGATCTGCTGGAAGCGCGAGAGCGCGATCTCGATCGCGGGGATGAGGTCGGCGGGGGTGAACGGCTTCACGACGTACGCGAGCGCGCCGGCCTCGGTCGCGCGCTCGACGAGCTCGCGCTGGCTGAACGCGGTAAGCAGTACGACGGGAGCGATGTGCTCCTCGTTGATCTGCTCGGCGGCCGAGATGCCATCAAGCTTCGGCATCTTCACGTCCATCACGACGAGGTCGGGGCGGAGCTCCTTCACGAGCGCAACGGCGGTCTCGCCGTCGCCTGCCTCACCGACAACGTCGAATCCGTTGTCGCGCAGCGTCTCGACGATGTCGAGGCGGATGAGGGATTCGTCTTCTGCTACGACTACGCGCCGGGGCGCGGTCGGTGCAACACTCTGGTCATTCACACGTCCAGCTTACGTTATCCCGTTTAGATAACTCCGAGATTTCTGCGCGTGGGAGAAAACGGTGAACAAATCGCGCCGAATGCACAGCTTCGGAACAGATGAGGCCCGCGTGTCGCGGGCCTCGGGGGTGTCACTCGCACGAGCAACGGTTTGTACCGGATGCGGGACTCGAACCCGCACGCCTCTCGGCAGCGCATTTTGAGTGCGCCGTGTCTACCATTCCACCAATCCGGCAAGAGATTCCAGCTTACTGCACTGGAACCCCATGTTCGTTACGCCTCCGCGAGCGTGTGCTTGCGCGGGCCTGCGGCGTCGAGGTTGCCGCTCATCTCCCCCACCCGGTGGATGCGGAGCGTGTTCGTCGTGCCAACGACCCCGGGAGGGGAACCGGCGACGATGATGACGCGCTCGCCGAGCTCAATGTTGTCACGCGGTTCGAGCGTGGCGTCGACCTGGGCAAACATCTCGTCGGTGCTGCCAACGCGCGGCATCTCGATCGAGCGCGCGCCCCAGGTGAGCTCCATGCGACGGCGGGTCGCGACCGAGGGCGTAAAGCCGATGATCGGGATCGGGGTGCGCAGGCGCGACATCCGGCGAACGGTGTCGCCCGACTCGGTGAAGACGCAGATGTAGCGGGCGCCGATGAACTCGGCGACCTCGGCCGCTGCGCGGGTAAGCACGCCGCCCTGGCTGCGCGGCGCGACCTTCAGTGGCTCGATGCGATCAAGCGCGTGGTCCTCCGTCGCCTCGATGATGCGGGCCATCGTCTGGACCGCCTCAACGGGGTAGGCGCCAACGCTGGTCTCGCCCGAGAGCATGACCGCGTCTGCGCCGTCGAGCACTGCGTTCGCACAGTCGGAAGCCTCAGCGCGGGTCGGGCGCGGGTTCTCGATCATCGACTCGAGCACCTGCGTGGCCACAATGACGGGCTTTGCGTTGCGGCGGGCGATGGCTATTGCCTCGGCCTGCACGAGCGGCACCCGCTCGAGCGGCATCTCGACGCCAAGGTCGCCACGGGCGACCATGATGCCGTCGAACGCGTCGACGATCTCTTCGAGGTTCTCGACAGCCTGCGGCTTCTCGATCTTCGCAATCACGGGGAGGCGGATGCCCTCTTCGTCCATGATCTCGTGGACGCGCACGATGTCAGCGGCGTCGCGCACGAACGAGAGCGCGATGTAGTCGACACCGAGCTTCAGCGCCCAGCGGAGGTCTTCCTCATCCTTATCCGACAGGGCGGGCACGTTGACCGCGACGCCGGGCAGGTTGATGCCCTTGTTGTTCGACACTCGGCCGGGAACCTCGACGACCGTGTACACGGTGTCCTCTGTCACCCGGGTCGCGCGCAGCGCCACCTTGCCGTCGTCGACGAGCAACGGGTCGCCGACGCTGACGTCGCCGGGCAGACCCTTGTGGGTCGTGCCACAGATCGTGCGATCACCGGGTACCTCGCGCGTCGTGATCGCGAACTCGTCGCCAACCTCGAGGTCGTGCGGCCCGTCGGCGAAGGTTGCGAGGCGAATCTTCGGCCCCTGCAGGTCGGCGAGCACCGCGATGGGGCGCTTCACCTCAATCTCGGCGCGCCGAATGTTGCGGTAGATGCCCTCGTGGACGTTGTAGGTGCCGTGCGACATGTTCAGTCGTGCGACGTTCACGCCTGCGCTGATGAGCTCCAGGGTGTGGTCGTAACTCGATACTGCGGGGCCCCAAGTCGCGACGATCTTGGCGTGACGCATGGCTTCTCCTTTATTCCGCGCTGGCGCGGGTGATCACGTGGTGAAATTCTTCGGGATCCGCAGTGTCCCTGAGGATCGAATCGGCCGGGTTCGACCGGCCGGGCAGGTAGACGCTGGTCTCGATGCCAACGTGCCTGCGGCGTTGCACGAGGTAGATGATGACGCCGAGCACGATGGCGAGCAGGGCGGCGAGCACGTTGGTGCGCAGGCCGAGGAAGAGCAGGCTCGGATCGACGCGCATCGACTCGATGATCGCTCGGCCGATCCCGTACCAAATGAGGTACAGCGCGAAGAACTTGCCCCAGCGGAGGCGGGTCTTGCGCTCGATCGCGAGCAGCAGGACGATCCCGACGAGGTTCCAGAGGATCTCGTAGAGGAACGTCGGGTGGAACAGAGTCCCCTCGGGCAGTCCGATCGGGAATGCCGGGTTCGAGGAATCGATCTCGAGCCCCCACGGCGCCGTTGTGGGGCCACCGAAGAGCTCGTGGTTGAAGTAGTTGCCGAGGCGGCCGAACGCCTGCGCAAGCAGCAGGCCAGGCACGAGCGCGTCAGCGAACGAGAGGAACCGCACGCCGGTAAGGCGCGAGGCGATGAGCACGCCGATCGCGCCGCCGAGCAGCGCACCGAAGATGGCGATGCCACCGTCCCAGATGTTCCAGATCGCGTCACGCTCGAACGGGTTCCACCACTGGCGCCCCTCCTGGAAGTAGAAACCCCAGTGGGTGACGACGTGGTAGAGCCGAGCCCCGATGATGCCCATGAGCACCGACCAAACGGTGAAGTCGAGCACGACCCCACGCTCGGCACCGCGGGCGGTGAGCCTACGCCCGGTCCAGATCGCAGCGAGGACGATCCCGAGGATGATCCACAGCGCGTACAGGTGGATCGTCAGCGGTCCGATCTGAAAGAACTGGAAGCTGGGGCTCGGGATACTGAGCGGGAGAATCATTGGCTCCTCTTTCGCGGGCGAATCTAACACGAGCGGCTGCGAGCACCTGGGCCCGAAAGCCCGGCGTGTGCGCCACTGAAATCTTGTCTCTAGCCGCGGTCTCCCCCGGCACCGAGATCAATCCTAGCTGGTGGTGCCCTGGGCGATCTCGCGAACCACCGCCGCGAGCCCGTCGACTCCGCCGTCACGCAGCGCGCGAACGAAGACCGTTCCGACGATCGCGCCGTCAGCGTACTCGAGCGTCGAGGCGACCTGCTCCGCGTTCGAAATTCCGATTCCGACGCAGGCAAGCTTGTCGCCAGCTTCCCGCAGCCGACCGGTGAGCACCCGGGCGGCGGCGTCGAGCTCCGAGCGCTCCCCCGTGATTCCCATCGTGGACACGGTGTAGACGAAACCGGTGCTCTGCTCCGAGATCATTCGCAGGCGCTCATCAGTCGAGGTTGGCGCGGCGAGGAACACGCGGTCGAGACCGACGCGCTCGCTCACCTCGATCCACTCGGCCGCCGCGTCGGGTGTGATGTCGGGCGTGATGAGGCCCGCGCCGCCGGCTGCCTTGAGATCCTTGGCGAACCGCTCGACACCGTACTGCACCACCGGGTTCCAGTAGGTCATCACGAGCACGGGCGCGTCGACCTCCGCGGTGACGCGGCCGATCGCTTCGAAGAGCTGTGAGAGCTTGAAGCCGGCCTTGAGCGCGGTCTGCGTCGCCTCTTGGATGACGAGGCCATCCATCACCGGGTCAGAGTAGGGCACGCCAAACTCGATGACGTCGGCGCCAGAGCGGGCCATCGCGATCGCGGCGTCAACACTCGTGTCGAGGTCGGGGAACGCGACGGGTAGGTAGCCGATGAGGGCGCCCTTGCGCTCGCGCTTGGCGGTGAGGATCGCGGCCTCGACGCGTGACGTGCTCATTCGGCGGCCTCCTCGGCAGCATCAAGTTCGGTACCGTCGAACAGCCCGAAGTACCGGCCGGCAGTCGCCATGTCTTTGTCGCCGCGGCCAGACAGGCTCACCGCGATCGTCGCGTCAGGGCCGAGTTCCTTGCCGATGCGGATCGCACCTGCGAGGGCGTGAGCCGACTCGATCGCGGGGATGATGCCCTCGGTCTGGCTGAGCAGCCGGAGAGCCTGCATCGCCTCGTCATCGGTCGCGGGGATGTAGGTCGCTCGCCCGATGTCTGCGAGCCAGGAGTGCTCGGGGCCAACGCCCGGGTAGTCGAGGCCCGCGGAGATCGAGTGCGACTCGATCGTCTGCCCGTCCTCGTCTTGCAGCACATAGGTCCGCGCGCCGTGCAGCACACCGGGGCGGCCGCGCTCGATTGAGGCCGCGTGGCGCTCGGTGTCGACGCCGTCACCCGCCGCCTCGACACCGTAGAGCGCGACGCCCTCGTCGTCGAGGAAGGCATCAAACATGCCGATGGCGTTCGAGCCGCCGCCCACGCACGCGATGACCGCGTCGGGGAGGCTGCCGTACTTCTCAAGGAGCTGAGCGCGCGCCTCCTCGGAGATGACCTTCTGGAAGTCGCGCACCATGGCCGGGAACGGGTGTGGCCCCGCGGCGGTGCCGAAGATGTAGTTGGTGCGCTCGACGGTGGCGACCCAGTCGCGGTATGCCTCGTTGATCGCGTCCTTCAGCGTCCGGGAGCCGGTCGTGACCGGCACGACTTCGGCGCCGAGCAGCCGCATGCGCGCGACGTTCAGGGCCTGGCGCTTCGTGTCGACCTCGCCCATGTAGACGACGCACTCGAGCCCGAGGAGCGCAGCAGCGGTCGCGGTCGCGACGCCGTGCTGGCCGGCGCCGGTCTCGGCGATGACACGCGTCTTGCCGAGGCGCTTCGTGAGGAGGGCCTGGCCGAGCACGTTGTTGATCTTGTGCGAGCCCGTGTGGTTGAGATCCTCGCGCTTCAGGAAGATGCGCGCTCCACCCGCGTGCTCGGCGAACCTCGGTACCTCGGTGATCGGCGACGGCCTTCCGGCGTAGTCGCGCAGCAGGTCGAGCAGCTCGGCTTGGAACGCGGGGTCGGCCTTCGCCTCGGCGTACGCGTCAGAGAGCTCGTCGATCGCGGCGATCAGCGACTCCGGCATGAACCGGCCTCCGAAGGCGCCGAAGAACGGCCCCTGCTGATCCCTGAGACTCGTCACTGAGGTCTGGTCTGACATTGTCGCCTTTCGAAAATGGGACGAGAGGCGCCACGGTGAGCGCCCGGTGTTTCGTTACACGCTCAAGAACGAGGCGAGCGTCGCAATCGGGTCGCTCTTCACGAGCGCCTCACCAACGAGGATCGCGTCTGCGCCGGCCTCCCGGTAACGCACGACGTCGTCGACGCCGAGCACTGCGGACTCAGCGACGCGAATCACGCCGGCCGGAATCTGGTCGGCAACGCGACCAAACAGGTCGCGGTCGAGTTCAAACGTCGATAGATCGCGCGCGTTCACGCCAATAAGCTGCGAGCCGAGGTCAACGGAGCGCGCGACCTCGTCGGCCGAGTGCGCCTCAACGAGCGGGGTCATGCCAAGCTCGAGGGTAAACGCGTAAAGCCGCTCAAGCGTGTCTTGCGGCAGGGCCGCCACGATGAGCAGCACGAGGTCGGCGCCTGCGGCGCGGGCCTCAAGAATCTGGTACTCCTCCCCGATGAACTCCTTACGGAGCACGGGGATACTCACTGCTTTGCGAACAGCCTCGAGGTCGTCGAGCGACCCTTTGAACCTGCGCTCCTCAGTCAGCACGCTGACAACGCTCGCGCCGCCGGCCTCATACTGGCTGGCGAGCGCGTGCGGCTCAGCGATCTCGGCGAGGTCCCCGCGCGACGGGCTCGCGCGCTTCACCTCGGCTATGACCCGAATGTGGTCTGCCGGGGCGAGGTGCGCGAGCGCGTCGAGGGCTGCCGGGCGCGCGAGCGCCTCGGCTTCAACGGCCTGGTAGGGCCGAATCTGCCGACGGGACTTCGCGTCCTCGAGCGATCCCTGAAGGAGCTGCTCAAGCACCGTTAGTCGTGTGACTTCGGGGTGTAGCGGGGGCCGTTCACGCCGTAGCCAGCCTTCGCGAGGATGAACCCAAGGATCAGGCCAAGGGCGACGACGCCGACGCATACCCATACGAGGGTCGGCATCTGCAGGAAGAAGAAGACGGTTCCAGCAGCAATGCCAAGGAGCATCACCACCACTGCCGTCCATGCCGCGGGCGAATCGCCGTGACCGGGGTCTCCGTGCTGGTTACTCATGTATCTCCTCTGGCAGGTGTGCACATTCGGACTTCTCAATCTTACCGGGAACTCCCAGCTTTCAGCGAATGCGGCGCGCGTGGCGCACGCGTGTCACTGCCGCGGGGCGGCTCCGTCGACGTCATCGTCGAACTCGTCGTCCGTGGGGTCCTCGCCGTCGGAGAGGGCCTCCCAGTCCGAGATCCTGTCCCCCGTAGCCGTTCCTGCCGCGCGGGCGCGCTTCGCCTCGCCGCTCGACTCGTACTTCCGCCCGCCCTGCTTCCAGCGCGACCCGAACACGAGCACGAGCACGCCCGCAACCGCAAGGATCACGCCGACCGCGACGGTGACCGCTGGCCACGCGGAGAGGTCGAGCGAACTGACGAGGCCCCCCTGCGCCTCCCCCGAGATGCCGCTGACCGACTCGAGCTGGCCGCTCGCCCCGTCGAGGGGCGCGGAGATGGCGCGGAAGCCAGCGTACGCAAGACCTGCGCCGAGCCCGACGATGAGCACGGCGATGACCCGGCGGAAGCCGCGGCCGGCGAGCGTGAGCACGAGGGCTGCGGCCAGCGCGGCGAGCGCGATCAGCGTGAGCGCTGGGCTCATCTGCTGCCCGGTGACCTGCAGCTCTTCGACTGTTGCAACGCCGGGAAGGAGCGCGACTGCCAGCCACACCTGCACGGAGGCGAGGAGCGCCGCTCCGCCTGCCAGCACGATGGCGCCGATCAGAGCGCCCTTGCTCGTGAGTGTGCCGCGCTTCGTCTCAGGCATGAGCATCCGTTCTCGTCAGGGAGTTTGCAATCGCGATCGCCCGGAGGGGCGCCGCGGCTTTGCTCTGGCACTCGGCGTCCTCGGTCTCAGGGACCGAGTCGGCGACCACGCCAGCGCCGGCCTGCACCATCGCGATGCCGTCGCGAATCGTCGCGGTGCGGATTGCGATCGCGAGATCAGCCGCGCCACCGAGCCCGAAGTAGCCGACGACGCCGCCGTAGACACCGCGCTGCACGGGCTCAAGCTCGTCGATGATCTCGAGGGCGCGCGGCTTCGGGGCACCACTCAACGTGCCCGCAGGGAACGTCGCGCGGAACACGTCAACCGGGTTTTGGTCGGGCCGAACCTGGCCCTCGACGGAAGAGACGATGTGCATGATGTGACTGAAGCGCTCGATGCGCATGAACTCGGTCACCTCGACGCTGCCGGGCTCGCACACGCGGGCGAGGTCGTTGCGCGCGAGGTCGACGAGCATGAGGTGCTCTGCCCGCTCTTTCTCGTCGGCAAGGAGATCTTTCGCGTACTGCTTATCCTGTTCAACGGTCTCGCCCCGGGGGCGCGACCCTGCGATCGGGTGAGTCATCACGTGGCCGTGCTCCTGCACCGTCACGAGCGCCTCGGGGCTCGAGCCGACCACCGAGAACGGCACGCCCTCGTTGTCCTCAAGCTGCACGAGGTACAGGAACGGGCTCGGGTTCAAGTGCCGAAGCACCCGGTACACGTCGAGCGGGTCGGCGGTGCACTCCTGGTCAAACCGCTGAGACGGTACGACCTGGAAGATGTCGCCGTCGACGATGTACCGCTTCGCGGCGTCGACCGTCGCCATGTACTCGGGCGTCGTGGTGAGCCGCTTCGGGTCAGGGAGCGCGGCGCGATCGAGCACGCCGAGCGGCGACGGCTCTGGCGCGGCGAGCGCGGCCTCAAGCGCGTCGAGGCGGCGCTGAGCATCGGCCCACTGCGCGTCGGCGCCCTCGCCCCCGCTGGTCGCGAGCGCGGCGTCGTTCAGCACGTTCGCGATGAGGATCACCGAACCCTCGCGGTGGTCAATGACTACGAGTTCGGAGACGAAGCTCAGCCCCTGCGTTGGCAGGCCGCTCGGCACGGGCGGCGGCGAATCGAGGCGCTCGAACTGGCGCACGGTCTCCCAGCCGAGGTAGCCGACGAAGCCGCTCGCAAGTGGCGGCAGGCCGGGCACCTGCGGCGCCTTCCACCGCTCGTAGACTGCGCGCAGGGCCTCAACCGGCTGCAGGTGCGTCACGCCGCCCGGCAGCAGGCGATCCTCATCGAGAGAACCCGCGCTCCCACCGAGGCCGTGGGCGCTCGGCGTCCACTGCGCGAGGCCGTCGCGCTCACCGAGCACGCCGAAGCTGCCCGCGCCAACGAAGCTGAAGCGCGTCCATACACCGCCCTGCTCAGCCGATTCGAGCAGGAAGGTGCCGACGCGAGACCCGGCGACCTTCCGGTAGATGCTCACTGGGGTGTCAGCGTCAGCGAAGATCTCGCGGCGGACGGGAATGACGGCGTGCGCGGATAGTTCGACCCCGAACTCCTCGCGGGTGGTGGTGTTGCTCACGAACTCAGCTTATCTCTGGGGCGCCGACGACGGCGGGTAGTTCGCGGCCGTCGAAGCACGTGCGGGTGCCCGTGTGGCAGGCCGCGCCGATCTGCACGACGCGCACAAGCAGCGTATCGCCGTCGCAATCAGCTGCGACCGACCGTACGTACTGCCTGTGGCCCGACGTGTCACCCTTGCGCCAGTACTCGCCGCGCGAGCGCGACCAGTAGGTGACCCGGCCTGTGGTGAGCGTGCGGCGGACGGCCTCCGCGTCCATCCAGGCGAGCATGAGCACGTCGCCCGACTCATCGTCCTGCACCATAGCGGGCATGAGGTCGTTCGCGCCGAACTTCAGCTCGGTGATCGCGGCCTCCACCGCCTGCGTTCCCTCTGCGTCTTCCACGCGATTCCCGTCGTGTGCGTATGCGCTCATGCGGCGCCGCCTGTCGGCGAAAGGCGCACGGTATGGCCCGCCTCAGCGAGCGCGCCCTTCACGTCACCAATCGTGAACTTGCCGTAGTGGAACACTGACGCGGCAAGCACGGCGTCCGCCCCGGCGTCGACGGCGGGCGCGAAATGGTCGAGCTCTCCAGCCCCGCCCGACGCGATCACCGGAACGTTGGCGAGCTCGCGAACGCGACGCACGAGCTCGAGGTCAAAGCCGTCCTGGGTACCATCGGCGTCCATCGAATTCACGAGCAGCTCGCCAGCGCCACGCTCGACGGCCTCGGCGCACCACTCAAGCGCGTCAAGGTCGGTCTCGCGCTTGCCGCCGTGGGTCGTGACAACGAAGCCGCTCGGAGTCCGTTCGCTGCGTCGCACATCGAGCGACAGTACGAGCACCTGTGCGCCGAAGCGATCGGCGATCTCGCCGATCACGGCGGGGCGTGCGATCGCGCCCGAGTTGATGCCAACCTTGTCGGCGCCGACTTCGAGCAGGCGCGCGACGTCATCGACCTCGCGCACGCCGCCTCCGACGGTCAGCGGAATGAAGACCTGCTCGGCAGTGCGGCGCACCACATCGTAGGTTGTCGCGCGGCCGTCAACGGTCGCGGTCACGTCGAGGAAGGTGAGCTCGTCAGCGCCCTGTTCCGCGTACTTCGCGGCAAGCTCAACGGGGTCGCCCGCATCCTGGAGATTCAGAAAATTCACGCCCTTCACGACGCGCCCACCGGCGACGTCGAGGCAGGGAATCACGCGTACAGCAACAGACATGTGCGCTCCCCTTTCCTACAGGCGTGCTGCGTGGATCGCGGTCACGAGGATGGCCCGGGCGCCAAGGTCATAGAGCCTGTCCATGATCGTGTTCGCGTCGTCTGACGGGACCATGACTCGCACCGCGACCCACTCCTCATCACGCAGGGGCGACACCGTCGGCGACTCAATGCCGCCAGCCACGGCGATCGCATCGTCGAGGTGCGCGACCGGAAGGTCGTAGTCCATGATGACGAACTTGCGGGCGACGAGCACGCCGCGCAGGCGGCGCATGAGGCGCTCCATGCCCGGGTGCTGGCTCGGGCCGCCAATGAGCACGGCGGTCGAATCGAGGATGACGGGGCCGAAGATCTCGAGGCCAGCCGCGCGAAGGGTGGCGCCGGTCGAGACGACGTCGGCGACGGCGTCGGCAACGCCCAGCTGCACTGCCGATTCGACGGCGCCGTCAAGCTTCACGAGCGTCGACTCAACACCGTGCTTGCGCAGGAAGGTGTCGACGAGCAGCGGGTAGCTCGTGGCGACCCGCTTGCCGTGGAGGTCAGTGAGCTCCTTGATGTCGCCCTCTGCCGGCGAGGCGAACCGGAACGTGGAGTCTGCGAAATCGAGCTCGGCGATCTCGTGAGCCTCCGACCCCGAGTCGAGCAGCAGGTCGCGGCCGGTGATGCCAACGTCGAGCGCGCCCGACCCCACGTACGTGGCGATGTCGCGCGGCCGGAGGTAGAAGAATTCGACGTCGTTCTTCGGGTCGGCGTGAACGAGCTTGCGAGAGTCCTTGCGGCCCGAGTAGCCCGCCTCAGCGAGCATCTCTGCGGCGATCTCTGACAGCGAGCCCTTGTTCGGAACTGCGATGCGCAGCATGTGGAATTTCCTTCCATCGTGGCCGGCGCACGAGTGTGTTTCGGCCGAGTGAGTTTTAAAGGTCAGCGAAACGCGCCAACGCATGGCTCAAGCCGAGCGTCGACGCTACAGATGCGTGTACACATCTTCGAGGGTCATGCCCTTTGCGAGCATGAGCACCTGAAGGTGGTAAAGCAGCTGGCTGATCTCCTCGGCACAGGCTTCTTGCGACTCGTACTCGGCCGCCATCCACACCTCTGCCGCCTCTTCGACGATCTTCTTGCCGATCGAATGCACGCCAGCATCCAGCCGGGCGACAGTGTCGCTGCCTTCGGGCCGCGATGCGGCCTTCTCGGCGAGCTCGGCGAAGAGCGTGTCGAAGGTTTTCACTCGTTAACCCTATCAGGGCTGGCGGGCTGGCTGCGCCACGGGGCGCCCGGCGCCTCGCCGCGCCGCGCCAGTCCGTACGTCTGCGATCTGCACTACATATGCCCGACACGCCGGGGGCTCGGTAGACCGTGTGCCGATTGCAGGTCTACTGCACGCCGGAGCGGTCGAGCCTGGCAGACGGGCTCAGCGGTGTGCGGGTGCGGTCTCCACGAGTGCTACCGCGATCGGGTGGGGCTCCCGTTGCTCGGGCACTGCCAACATGAGCCGGCGAGCACGCCGTTCGGCGATTGGCACCATCACCACCCCCTGCGGGACCAGGCCGCGGCCGAGGGTCGGCACCAGCGACACCCCGAAGCCCCGCTCAACCATCGCAAACATGGTGCTCATTTCGCGGACCCTGTGCCTGGCGGCAAAGTCCAACCCGACGGCCTCGTGCATCTCGCGCACATACGCCTCGCAACCGCCTGTCGTGACGATCACACCGTCTTCCCCAAGCTCCTCCAGCGGAATCTCAGAGAGCCCCGCGAGCGGGTGATCGCTTCGCACGACCGCCGCGAACTCATCGATCGCAACGAGCTTCGACCGCGCAGGCGCCCGCTCAGGGTCCACGAGCACGGCCGCATCGACAAACCCGTTCTCGAGCCACACCGGCATCTCGTCGTCGTCTCCCTCCAAGACCTCGACGCGAACGTCTGGAAGCGCGCCGCGCCAGGCATCAAGCAGCTGCGGCAGGAGCCCCTGGCACACCGTCGGAACGGCACCGAGGCGAATGGTCCCCGCGAGAGCCCGATCGCCCCGGGCAGCTACCTCCGCCGCATCGATGGCCGCGACGGCAGTTCGCGCGTGCGGAAGCACCCGAAGCCCCAACGGCGTTGGAGCAAGAGGTGCTTCCCGCCCAACGACAGGCCCACCCAGCTCACGCTCGAGCGCCGAGAGCGCGTGCGATACCGCCGACTGGCTGTTTCCAAGCGCTCCCGCGGCGAGGGTGAACGACCCCTCATCGACAACGGCTACGAATGCGCGAAGCTGCTGGACAGTAAGCTTCATGAAGTCTCCTCATGTGGACATGAGCAAGATACATTTGCCTCATGGTTTAGGGAATTTCTAAGCTAACCCACATGGCGCAGCCCAGCAATAAACACACGACGATCGTCACCTACGCGGCGCTCGCCCTCGTCTGGGGGTCGAGCTTCCTACTCATGAAGCTCGGGCTCGTCGGCCTCTCCCCCGGCCAGGTCGCGCTCGGCAGACTCTCGCTTGGGGCGCTCACGCTCGTCACCATCATGCGGCTCACCAAGCGGCGTTGGCCCCGGGATCGCCGAGTGTGGGCCCACATGTTCATCATCGGGGCGACGCTGTGCGCAATCCCCTTCACACTGTTTGCCTGGGCAGAGACAGTTGTACCGAGCACCGTCGCTAGCATCGCCAACGCAACAACCCCGATCATGACACTGCTGCTCACGCCACTACTCTTCCCGGCCGACCAGTTGACGCGGCGACAAATGGCAGGGCTCGTGACCGGCATCGTCGGCGTAGCCATTCTCGTCGGCCCGTGGCGATTCATCGCCGATGGCGGCGGCGTATCACTGCCGGGCCTCACGGCCTGCCTCGCCGCGACACTCTGCTATGGCTTCGGCGGCTTATACATGCGAAAGTTCTTGTCACAGACCGGGCTTGACGCCATCACCGCGGCAGCAATGCAGCTTGTCACCGCCACAGTAATCGCGCTCGTGGCGGCCCCGTTCATCTCCTTGCAGCCGGTGCAACTCACCCCGAGCGTCGTAGCTGCGATGCTCGCACTAGGAGTCCTCGGCAGCGGCGTCGCCTACATCTGGTACACCGGAATCATTGGCGCGTGGGGCGCGGCGCGTGCTTCAACTGTGACGTATCTCACGCCACTGGTAGGGGTCACTCTTGGAGTACTGGTGCTCGGCGAGTCAGTTCACTGGAACGAACCGATCGGCGGCGCCGTCATCGTCCTCGGCGTGCTCGCAAGCCAAGGCCTCTTCGACCGTAGGAGCCGGGAAGGGAAGAACTCGCGAGCGGTCTAACTGTGCCGGCCGCGCGCCCTCGCATCAGGCGCGCCACCCTCGATCGCGCGTTCGAGTCGCTCAAGCTTGCCGTCGAGCTCACCCGTGAACCCCGGACGAATGTCAGCCTTCATGACCAGCGAGATGCGCGAGCCAAAGGGCATGACAGCCTCGGTCGCTCGCTTGACGACGTCAAACACCTCGTCCCATTCACCCTCAATCTCAGTGAACATACTGCTGGTGCGGTGCGGCAGCCCTGAGTCGCGGACAACGGCCACCGCCTGCGCGACCGCTTCTGAGACAGACCCGTCGGAGTTCGAGTCGCCCCCGTTCGGCGCGACAGAAAACGCGAGAATCACGGCTGGTCCTTTCGTCAGTGTTCACATGTTGTAGGGCCGCCGGGATACGCACCAAGGCCCACGCAGCAGCGTACCGTGCGCGAGTGACAATTCGCGGAGACGGTGAGCGCAGAGGTCAGCGCGATACGAACCACCAGAACACCAAAACGTCTGTTCGAATTAATGCGCAGGGCGACAGAGCGTCATATTGCTAAGTATCAAATTCCTGGTCAGGCTAGGAACAGCCACACCTCATGCGGCGCCATCCCGCAGAGCGTGTACGATCGCCCCATATCTCCGACTGAACATTCTGCACTGTTCGCACGTATGCTTCTGAGCCATGACCGCAACGCCCGCGAACCCTGACCCGCATCAGCCCACAGCCGACGAGCCGACTGGGGCACTGCCTCCAATATCAGGTCCCGCCGGATCGGACCCCGTCGAACACGCTCCGACTTCCCCGGGCGCGGCACCCCAGGAGTTTTACGGTCAACCGGCGCCTTAGTTCCCGGCGCCCGGCATGCCGCAGGGCCCAAACCCACAGGGCCCGCGCCGAAAGCTTTCGCGCGGAGCACTGATCGGGATCATCTCGGGGGCCGTCGCTTTCGTATTGCTCATCGGCGGCAGCATCATCGGCATTGCGGCCTCAATTGGTGCCCGGTCAACGCCCGAAACTCGCGCCGTCGCCGCTGTCGAGGAGTACCTCACGGCGCTCTCGGAAAGTGACGCCAAGGCGGCCCTCGAACATGTCGATGCATCCGGCCAGGTCAGAAAGCTCCTCACCGACAAGGTGTTGAAGCGGTCGAACGAGCTCGCGCCGATCTCAGACATCACAGTTTCTCCGGAGACGGAGTCTGACCGAAGCGAGTATGACGTCACGGTCTCGGTGTCGTTTCAGGCCGGCGAAGACACTGTCAAGCGCACCTTCGATGTCTACTCATAATCTGAGGACTCGCTTTACATCTCAGATGGGCTCGACCACATATCGGTCACCTACGGCTACGACGGGCTCGGGTTCCAGGTGAACGGAGTGGAACTCGAAGCAGAGTCTTACCCGGTATTCCCCGGCTCGTACGACTTCACGCTCGCGAACCCCTACTTCACATTCGACACCAGCAAGCTCAACGTGAACGATCCTTCGGACGAGCCTGACGAAACCCCCGAAGCCCCCGAATCAGACGCAGAGACGACTGCCGCGGCACTGTCAGTGCAGACCACGAAGTCCGACAAGGCTGCCAAGAACGCCGAGGCGGAGGGCACGCTCGTCAAGCTCTACACCGAGGACGACACGGAGATGCTCTACACGATGTCCCCGAAACTCAGGCCCGAGGGCGAGCAGACATTCAGAGACCTCGTCCGTGAATCGCTCAACGCTTGCATCGCCGACACCAGCCTCAAAACGGCCTGCGGGATGGACCTCAGCGAGTTCCAAGACGGAATCATTCCCACGGAAGGGACTGCGCAGCGGTCGCTTACCGCGGAGAGCGATGCGCTACTCAACGAGCTCACACCGGTGCTCGACTACGAGAAGCCGGCAGTCGTCTCAACCTACGACTACCTCACCGTCGACACAACGATCGAGGGTGAGCTCGACGGCCAGCGCGGCAAGGCAGAGGTTCTCTTCGGTGGAGACCCCGGTTCCCCCTCCGTCGACTTCGGCCAAGACCCGCCGTCGGTGTCCTGGCGCTAGGAGCGCCACGAACCGCGGGCTCATCCTGCCGGTCGGTTAACCGACCGGCAGGATGTACACCTTGCGCAGATCCTCGTGGATGACCCACTCGGTTCGCATTCCAGCGGCCAGGCGCCCGAGCGATCCGGGCCGAAGTTCGAGTACCTCGTCGGGCTCGTCGCTTTCCGAGAAGATGGTCACGGTGGCGCTGCCGCGAAGCACGACGAAGCACTCGTCGGCTTCGACATCGACCGCGGTGCCCGCCGTCATTTCCCAGACGCCGAGCTCGAGCCCGGGCCCGGCGTCGATGTCGGCCGAGCCGGCACGCGGAGCACCGGCGCGAATCTCTTCGGCGGGGAGCTGCTCAAGCGGCAGCTCAAGCGCGAGCGTGTCAATGACGGCCCCGGCGGCCAGCCGCACGGGGGTCTCAGTGTTAGCCATGTTGTGTCTCTTTCGACTGCGCCGCTCGAAGCGGCAGAACTATGTTGCGGGGGCCCCTTCGGGCTCGCCGTTCGGCTCGTCGCCGGTGTCTCCCGAGCTGTCTGCTGGCGCGTCACCGACGCCCCAGCCGTAGGCAAGCTTGTAGGCCTCGAGCACAAAGAACGTCTCGGCCCCAATGATCCCGTCTTGCTTCGGCAGGCGATCGTGCAGGAACTCGGTGTAGTGCGCGACGTCGCGGCATACAACCTCAACCATCACGTCGAACGGCCCGGTCGTGAGCACAACGTAGCTCGTCTCGGGCAGCTTCGAGAGCTCCTCACACACGAGCCGGGCCTTGCCCATCTCGCATTTCAGCCCGACGAGGGCGAGCCTGTCGAACCCGATCCTGAGCGGGTCAGCGACGCCGACGATCTGCAGCGTCCCTGATTCCTCGAGCCGCTGCACCCGGTACCGCACCGACGACGCCGGGATCCCTGTCTCCTCTGAGATCTCCTTAAAGGAGCGGCGGCCATCGGTCTGGAGAATCGCGATGAGTCTCCGGTCGATGTCGTCGAGGTCGGTTTTCATGTGGGCTCCTTCACAGCTTCAGGGGTCACGCTGGTCACAATCTACCAACGGACAGGATCGGCCACGGGGAACCACGCCCCGTGGCCGATCACGCGAGTGCGTTACCGCAATTAGCGCGCTACGCGCCGATGTGGATCACGCCGGTGCGCAGGTAGGTCATGTCGTGAAGCGTGTACATGCCGCCAATGCGACCCCAACCCGTGCCCTTGCCACCAGCGCCGCCGAACGGCATGTTGACGTCCCACCAACCGTTCGAGTCGTTGACGACGACCTGGCCGACCTCCATCTCTTCCATGAAGCGGAAGGCCTTTGAGAGGTTCTCGGTGAAGACGGCGCCCTGGAGACCCAGCGGGTCATCGTTCGCGATGCGCAGCGCGTCGTCGTCGTCTTCCGCGACGATGATCGGGAGGACTGGCCCGAACGACTCCTCACGCGACAGCAGGCTGTCGGTCGTGACGTTGTTGACGACGGTGAACTCGTAGTAGAGGTCGGTCGGCTGGCCCTCACGCCGGCCGCCGCCGAGGAGGATGTCGAGGCCGCGCTCGCGCGCATCCTCCATATGACGGTCCATCTTCGCGGCGACGCCCTCGTTGTTCAGCGGGCCGAGGTTCGTGTTCGGGTCGAAGGGGTCGCCGAGCACGACAGTCTTCGAGTACTCGAGCACGGCCGCGACGAACTTCTCGTGAACGTCCTTGTGAACGATCACGCGCTCGGTCGCGCAGCACACCTGGCCGGCGCAGTAGAAGGCGCCGTCAACCGCGGCCTTCGCGGCGCGCTCGATGTTCGCGTCGGCGAGCACGACAACCGGGCCGTTGCCCGACGCCTCGATGAGCAGCGGCTTGAGGCCCGCGGTCGCCTGGATCTTCGTCGCGGTCGCGGAGGATCCGATGAAGCCGACAGCGTCGATGCCAGGGTGCGAGACGAGGGCAGCGCCAAACTCGCCCTCGCCGGGGAGTACCGACACGAGACCGTTCGGCACGCCCGCCTCGACGAGCGCGTCCATCGCAGCAAGCACGGTGAGCGGCGTGTTCGTCGGCGGCTTCACGACGTGCGCGTTGCCGGTTGCCAGGCCCGGGGCAACGAACTCTGCGAACATGAGGAGCGGGAAGTTCCACGGCGTGATGATGCCGAACACGCCGATCGGGGCGCGCTGAGTGATCTGGCGCTTCTGGATGTCGTTCGAGGGCAGCGTCTCGCCGTACAGGCGCACCGCGTCTTCTGCGTGGAGGTGGAACAGCTGCGCTGCTTCCTTCACGTCGGCGAGCGACTCCTCGTAGGGCTTGCCCTGCTCGAGGGACTGCAGGCGAGCAAGCTCCTCGACGCGGGACTCGAGCGCGGTGCCGACCTTGTGGCAGATCTCTGCGCGCGCGAACACGCCGAGCTTGCGCCACGCGGTCTTCGCCTCGTGCGCCTTCGCGACGGCGAGGTCGAGATCAGCGGTCGTCGGAACTGGGATCGACGCGATCTTCTCGCCCGTGGATGGGCTGAGGATATCTGCGCGCTCGGTCGATGCACCGTCGGTGAACTCACCGGCGATGAACAGCTGGGTCCGAGTCGGCACTGGCAGGGAACTCATAGCGATACCTCCGTGTATCAGTAACTGCAATGTTGCACTCCCCACCCTAGGGCACGCTTCACGAATCCGCAAGATACCCCCAATTTTGCTTGCGCAATAAACAAATCAGCGCGCCATAATTGACTATTTCAGCAAATCGGGGCACGATGCATCTTGTCCATTCGATGCGCGAGTGCGCCCCGATAACGACGGAGTTGTCTTGAGAGAACCACTCCAACCGATCCGACCAACCGAAGAGGAACACGAATGACCACCTACGAGCGCGCCGAGGCCGCAGTCTCTGCGCAGCGCATCGACGCAGCACTTGCGAACACGCGGCGCGAACCCTACTGGCTTGACACCGCAGACCGCCCCGCGGCCCTCCCGAAGGCGCAGGGCGAGCTCGAGACTGACCTCGCGGTCGTCGGCGGCGGCTACTCCGGCCTGTGGACGGCTCTGCTCGCGAAGGAGCGCGACCCGGGCCGACGCGTCGTGCTGCTCGAGGGCCAGCGGATCGGGTGGGCCGCGTCGGGGCGCAACGGTGGCTTCTGCGAAGCGAGCCTCACCCACGGTGCGAGCAACGGCGAACGCCACCTCCCGAAAGAGACCGCGAGGCTCCACGAACTGGGGCTCGAGAACATTCGCGAGTTCGGCGACACCGTTCGCCGCTACAGCATGGACTGCGACTGGAGCGAGGCGGGCGTGCTCCGCGTCGCGTCCGAGCCCTACCAGGACGCGATCCTCAGGGCCGACGCCGCCAAGAACCCAGACGCCATCTACTTTGACGGCACCGCGGTGAAGGCCGAAGTGAACTCCCCCGTCTACCACGGTGCGCTCTGGGAGCGAGAGGGGAATGTCATCGTGCACCCCGCGAAGCTCGCATGGGAGCTCAGGCGTGTCTGCCTCGAACTCGGCGTCGAGATCTACGAGCACACACAGGCAACCGGCATCAGCGCGACGCCCGACGCTGTCACGCTCACGACCGACGGCGGTGCCACCGTGCGCGCACAGCGCGTCGCGCTGGCGACAAACGTCTTCCCGAACCTCCTCAAGCGGGCGCGGCCCTTCACCGTTCCGGTGTGGGACTTCGCGCTCATGAGCAACCCGCTCACGCCCGAGCAGTCGGCCGCGCTTGGCTGGGCGAACGACCAGGGGCTCGCCGACATGAACAACCGGTTCCACTACATCCGGAAGACGCGCGGGGCTGACGGCCTTGAGCGGATCCTGTTCGGCGGCTACGACGCGCTCTACCACTACGGCAAGGGCCTGAACGACGAGTACTACGACAGCGAGCCGACCTACCGCAGGCTCGTCGCGCACTTCTACGAGACCTTCCCGGTGCTCGGCGACATCGGCTTCAGCCATGCCTGGGGTGGCGCGATCGACTCGTGCAGCCGCTTTTTCTCATTCTTCACGCGCGCGCACCAGGATCGCGTCGTCTCGGCGACGGGGTTCACCGGCCTCGGCGTCGGCGCGACGAGGTTCGGCGCCAACGTCATGCTTGACCTGCTCGACGGGCTGAAGACCGAGCGAACTGAGCTCGACCTCGTGAAAAAGAAGCCCATCCCGTTCCCGCCCGAGCCGATCGCGGCGCTCGGCGTGAAGATCACGACCGCCGAAATGGCGCGGTCCGATCGCCGCGAGGGCAAACGCGGGCTCTGGCTCAGTACGATGGACGCGGTTGGTATGGGCTTCGACTCGTAGCCAATGTGGTGAGCCACGGGATGGGCACTGCGCCCAGCCCGTGGCTCGCCCACACTTCACCACGCCCACACTTCAATACGCAAGGACACTCATGCACTGGGCACTTCTCGCAGCGGCCATCGCCCTCGAGGTCTTCGCGACCTCCATGCTGAAGCTCTCCGAGGGCTTCACCAAGCTCTGGCCGACAGTCGCGGTACTCGGGGGCTACGCGCTCTCGTTCTATCTGCTCTCACGCGTGCTGCAGACGATGCCCGTCGGAACGGCGTACGCGATCTGGTCGGCGGCGGGAACCGTGCTTGTCGTCGGTATTGGCATCGTCGCGTATCACGAGCGGCTCACGACGCTGCAGCTCGTCGGGGTTGTGCTCACGATTATCGGCGTCGTCCTGCTGAACGTCGGCGGCGCGGCAGACTAGTGCGAGTGCTGCGCTGCGGCGGCCCGGAGGTCGGCGATCCGCTCCTCGGGAACGCCCCCGTAGACCGCTGAGCCGGCGACGAAAGTGTCTGCGCCGGCTTCCGCCGCAACCCCGATCGTGTCGACGGTGATACCGCCGTCGACCTGCAGCCAGACGTCGAGGCCGTGCTTCGCGCGCGCCTCCGCGA